>JAVBPG010000046.1:0-15304 GCA_031549685.1 Bacteroidales bacterium
TTGTCATTCTGAGCAAGGCGAAGAATCTCATGTTGTGAATATGAAGCCCTGTGCGAACTTGAGATCCTTCGCCTTGCTCAGGATGACATAACCATCAAGTGCTGTAAATCATGGAATCTATATTAACTTAACAATACCAAATAATTCTTTGTAAGAAGCGGCCGAAGTTTATCATAATAGGCTTTTAAACAAATCATTACAAAATTTTTATTTTGTGCCCGGCCTGCTCCGCGAGCGGGCAAACTCCACCCACGGTTAACAATGCAGGATTTTTCATGTCAATCATGTTAATCCTGTCTAAAATGAGCTGTAAGGAGCGTGGTTTAACCTGTACGACGTTACAAGGTTACCGTTTTCAAGCCCCTTCCAAATATCGCGAAGCCAAGTGTTACCAGGTGCATGTTGCCCGAAAAATCACTCGGAACGCTTGAAAATCCCTGATAGTTAAATGTGTAACTTAATCTAAGCGTGTAAAAGCTTGGTGCGACAAGGTTTTGCCCAAACACGTTTTTCATTTTACCTAAGCGTAAATCAGCATGGACGCCTAAAGGTACTATGGGGCCAAAGGTATAATCGACATCTTTCAACGCGGGAAAATCTTTTTCGTCCGGCTCCGATGGACTTACATTGCTGGCGCCAATTCCCGTGAAGGGAGTTATCAAAATACGAGACCGCTCAAAAAAACGCCATCCTACAGTAAGCGATGTCCCCACATAGCTGGCATAGCTTCCCTTTATCCATGGCACGCCTTGTTTAACTATCTCTTTTTTCGTATCGCTACCCCCTAAAAAAATATTCCACTCTGCTGCAAGATTCTTATATGAAGCTCCAAACGATATAAACATTGCGCCGATGTTATTAAAATCAGAAGTCAACCGTCCCGTATATGCGCCATATCCGCCACCCATTCCCATGGTTATTCCCCACTTGCTCCACTCTTGCCCTTTTACTGTTATATGCTCTTTGTACACGCTATTGGGGTAGGTATCCTTAAATTGCTTGACCTCTGTACGTAACTTCCTCAAAGCGGAGTCCAAGGTTTTTTCCGGCATGCTGTACGCGTCAATCAGATAGTAGTCCAAGCAAAGGTGCAAAAACTCTTTCTGCTCCTCTGGTCGCGAGGAGGCGCTGATGCTACTATCCGCCTCAAGCTTGTTTTTGATAATTTTATTGTGCAGCAATGAGTACAGGTCTCTCGCTGCAGTAGGATGCGATTTCTCGGTTACCTGCTTAGCCAGCGTATCGGCCCTTCCTACGTATGCCAAAATGCTATCATAATCTGTACACCAATAGTATAACAGAATGTTTTCCGATGGGTACAGTGCCACGTAGCTACTTTTTTCATAATTTGCATTTAGGTAGCGCTGCAGCTCTTTTACCTTTGCCCTGTCATTGGCGTCCAAGGCATCAATAATTACGTTGCGCGCTTTGTTTATCAGCTCCGATTTTGTTTCGGGTTGCCGCATCAGCATGCTGTCAATGCTGATTTGAGCGTGGGCCGAAACAGCAAAAACAACGAGGAGTACGAACGGAAGTATTTTCATAAGTCAGCTATTAGAATTTTATTTTTAGCCTCGTCCCGCCCCCGCGGGAGTCGCCATGACGCCGCTCTAACTTATAGCGCCCAATTGATTGGGGCAAGCCCTTCCCTTTCCAAAATTGCGTTGGTTTTTGAAAAATGCCGGCAGCCGCTGAAGGCGCCGCGCGCCAGCGGCGAGGGGTGCGCGGCCTCAAGCACAAAATGCTTTTCGGTGTTGATCAACTCCTTCTTGGCGCGGGCAAAGTTGCCCCAGAGCAAAAATACAACGCCCGTTTTTTCGTCCGAAATTTTGCGGATTACGGCATCGGTAAATGTCTGCCAGCCAATGCTGCTGTGCGATGCCGGCGTGTTGGCGCGAACGGTAAGGATGGCGTTGAGCAGGAACACGCCCTGCTCCGTCCAGCGCTCAAGGCAGCCGTGGTTGGGCGGCGCCACGCCCAGGTCGTTTTCAATTTCCTTGAAAATGTTGATGAGCGAGGGCGGCGCCTTGACGCCGCGCGGCACCGAGAAGCACAGGCCGTGCGCCTGCCCGTAGCCGTGGTAGGGGTCCTGCCCGAGGATTACCACCTTTACCTTGTCAAAGGGTGTTTTGTCGAAGGCGTTGAAAATGAGTCCGCCGGGAGGATATACGGTGTGCCCCGCCGCCTTTTCGGCCTTTACAAAATTTACCACCTCGGCAAAGTAGGGCTTGTCGAACTCTTCCTGCAATACCGCTTTCCACGAGGGTTCTATGCGTACATCCATAATTTTACGTTCAAAAATTCAAGATTCAGAAGTTTAAAGTTCAAAGTTTACCCACTCCTTGCCTACTTGTCTTCACTGCCGACTGCCACTGCCAGCTGCCGACTTGTCTTCACCACGTTCTTGCCCTCAGCTTCAACCTTGCTGCTGCAATAAAAACGACCATTACGCCGAAAAAGTACGCAACATCGCGCAGCTCCACCACGCCACGGCTAATGGAGCGGTAGTGCTCGCTGATGCCGAGGCTGGCCACCACGCTGTTCACGCCCTTCATAAACGGAAGCGCGGCCAGCCCGTCGAAGCCTAAGTAGAGGAAAAAGCACAGCGCTGCCGCAATGAGGAAGGCCACGATTTGGCTATCGGTAAGCGACGAGGCGAAAATGCCCACCGCCGCGTAGCACGAGGCCAGCAGTAGCAGCCCGATGAAGGCTCCCCAGGTGGCGCCGCCATCGACGTTGCCCACGGGGTGCCCCAGCGCGTGGACGGTAAAGAAGTACAGCAGCGTGGGCAGCAGCGCCAGGGCTACGACCACCACCGCCGCCAAGAACTTTCCCAGCACGAGCCGGGTATCGGTAACGGGGCGCGTGAGCAGCATCTCCATGGTGCCGGTCTTTTTTTCCTCGGCAAAGCTGCGCATGGTAATGGCCGGAACGAGAAACAGGAAGGCCCAGGGGGCGATAAAAAACAGCCCGTCGATGTTGGCGTAGCCCGCGTTGAGCACGTTGAACTCGTTCGGCGAAAGCCACAAAAACCAGCCGCACAGCAGCAGGAACACGCCCACGGCAATGTAGCCCGTGAGCGATGAGAAAAAAGAGGACAGCTCTTTTTTGAGAATATATAACATAGCTTGCGCTTTACATTTAACAGAAGACCGGTTACAAAGTTAGGGAAAAGTAGCGGAAATACGCTAAATTTGCGGGCTAAATCAAAAGAATAAGGAAGAAAGATAAAAGGACGAAAAGATAAAACGATCAAAAAAGAAAAATTGTCTTTTATCCTTTATCCCAGCTATGCGCAGCAAGCGCCACATACTACCCCACCACCTTGGCCGGGCCCTGCGCAAGGCTGCGCGCGCGGCGCTGACGCTGCTCGTGGCCGCGGGCCTGGGCGTGCTGCTCATCGTATATTCGCTGCGCAGCGGTAAGGTTAGCGTTACGCCGCTCATGCTGATAGAGCAAAAAAACTATGCCGAGCCGGCCAAAAAGCGCTGGGTGCCCATCGACAGCATTTCGCCCGAAGTGGTGCGCGCGGTAATTGCCACGGAGGACAACAACTTTTTTTTACATAAAGGTTTTGATATAGAGGCCATTCAGCAGGCTATGAAGCGCAACGAGCGGCAGCACCGCCGGGTGTACGGCGCCAGCACCATATCGCAGCAAACGGCCAAGAACGTGTTTTTACTGCCGGCGCGCACCTGGGTGCGCAAGTTTTTTGAGGCGGGGTTTACCGTGCTCATCGAAACCATGTGGACTAAGGCGCGCATTATGGAGATGTACCTCAACGTGATAGAGATGGGCAAAAACGTGTACGGCGTGGAAGCCGCGGCGCGCCGCTACTTCAACAAGCCGGCGATGAAGCTGAGCAAGTACGAGAGCGTAATGATAGCCGTATCGCTGCCCAACCCCAAGCGCTTTAACCCCGCCCGCCCCTCGCCCTACCTGCTCATGCGGCAGGAGCAGGCCTACGGCGCCATGGGCAAGGCCCTGCAGCCGGGGTGGCACAAAAATTTGAAGGATATAAAAGAAATAAAGGTCAGCTACCGCGAGGAAAACCCGCCCCGGCGCTAACGTGCATGCTATGAAAAAAGCCTTAGCCATACTCATTTTTTTAAGCCTGTTTTTTTGTAAAAACGGTTTTGCGCAGCTCAACAAGGAGTACTTTTTTATCAAGGGCACCAGTGACCTGATAGAGCGCAAGTACCCCGAGGCCATTCGCTGCTTCAACGTGCTCATCAAGGTCGATACCAGCCTGTACGACGCCTACTTCCGGCGCGCCATCGCCAAGTACAACCTGGGCGATTTTATGGGCGCCTACAGCGACTTCAACAAGGCCATTCAGCTCAACCCCGTGTTTACCTACGCCTACTTTTACCGCGCCATTACGCAAAACAGCATGGGCAACCACACCGAGGCGCTCAAGGATTTGGAAATAGCCAACGAGCTGCGCCCCGAACTGCCGGGCATATACTACAGCCGCGCGCTGAGCTACTTTTACCTTCAGCAGTTCGACAAGGCCATCAGCGACTTTAACCGCTACCTGCGCCTTGAGCCCAAGGCGGCCGAGGGCTACATTAACCGCGGCACCTGCCAGCTCTTTTTGAAGGACACCACCGCCGCGCTCGACGATTACAACCGGGCCATTGCCATCAACCGCTTTGAGCCCGACGGTTACAGCCGCCGCGGGCGCGTGTACGCCATGCAGGGCAAGAATGAGTTGGCGCTGAAGGACTTCAACGAGGCGCTGCGGCTCGATACGGCCTCGTCGATTAACTACTACTTTCGCGCCATTGCCCGCTACAACGCCAAGGACATAAAGGGCGCGCTGAAGGATTTTGACCGCGTGCTGGCGCTCGACCCGTACAACGCGCTAACGCTCTATAATAGAGCTTTAATGCTCTCACAAATAGGTGATTACGACAATGCCTTGGCCGACTACACCCGGGCGGCCGAAATTAACCCCGGCAACGTGCTTATTTACTACAACCGCGCGGCGGTTTACCTCGAGAAGAAGATGCCGCGCGAGGCCATTGCCGACTACAGCAAGGCCATCGAAATTTACCCCGATTTTGCCAACGCCTACCTTAACCGCTCGTACGCCAAGCGGCAGCGCAACGATATGCGCGGCGCCAAGCAGGACTACGATATGGCGCAGAAAAAAATTGCCGAGCACCGCAGCAAGCTCTCCACCGTAACGGCCGACGGCCAGCCGGCCTTTGCCGATACCAGCCAGAGGTTCGACCAGCTGGTGGCGCTCGATGCTGACTTTGGCAACAAGAACTTTACCAGCGACCTGCTGCAGTACCAGCACGCCGACATTACGCTGCTGCCGCTGTTCCGCCTTGCGGTGGGCGTGGCCGAGGACAGGACGCCCGCCGGAAAAGCCTACTTCAACCCGAGCTTCGAGGGCTTTAAGCAGCGCTCGGGCATGCTGTCGGTCAACCTTATTAACGGTAAGCCCAACCACGATATGGTGCAGCTGCGCCAGCTCGTGGCGCAAAGCGAGCGCTACATCGACAGCTTGAGCACCAACAGCCTGGGATACTTTGCCAAGGCCACCCTGCTGGAAGAGCAAAACCAGTACAACTCGGCGCTGAACTACTACAGGCAGGCCATCAGCGTGGAGAAAAAGGATAACGCCTTTTACTACTTTAACCGCAGCGTGGCGCAGAGCGAAATGGTGGATTTCATAGCCAGCATTGACAACACGCCGCAAACCATAGTGCTCGAAAACGACCACAGCACCAACGTGCAGAGCAAGCCCCAGCGCGAAAACACGATGTACGACTACAGCGCCGCCATTAACGACCTCAACAAGGCCATTGAGCTGGAGCCCGATTTTGCCTACGCGTACTACAACCGCGCCAACCTGCTGTGCAACTCCAACCAAATGCCCGAGGCCATTGAGGACTACACCCGCGCCATTGACCTGTACCCCGGCATGGGCGAGGCGTACTACAACCGCGGCCTGGTGCAAATATTCCTGCGCGACACCAACAAGGGCTGCCTTGATGTGAGCAAGGCCGGCGAGCTGGGCGTTAAGGAGGCCTACGGCGTGATAAAAAGATTTTGTACAAAGAAATAGCAAAGTTACCGTAGTCAGTGGCAGTAGGCAGTACCACGCTGCCTACTGCCACTGACTACGGTAACCTAATTCATGAAAGACTTTACCCAAGGAAAAATACTGCCGCAGCTCATTTCGCTGGCGCTGCCCATAATGGGCACGGGCCTGGCGCAGCTGGCCTATACCTTTACCAACATTTTTTGGCTGGGAAGGCTCAGCAGCGAGGCGGTGGCCGCGGCCTCCATTGCCGGCTTCATATCGTGGATAACGTACGCCCTGGCCTGCACCACCAAGGTGGGCGCCGAGGTGGGCATTGCGCAGGCCATAGGCCAGAAAAAGCTGCAGGTGGCGCGCTACATGGCGGCGCATGCCATAACCATAAGCCTGCTCATGGCGCTGGCGGTAAGCGTTAGCCTGCTTTTGTTTGCCCCGAAAATTGTGGGGCTGTTCAACCTTCAGCAGTCGGTAAATGAGCAGTGCCTGAGCTACCTGCGGATTCTCACCTACAGCATGCCGCTGTGGTTTTTGAACCCCACGTTCAGCGGCATATACAACGGTTGCGGCAATAGCCGCATACCCTTTTACGTGAGTACGCTAGGCATTCTGATCAACCTGGCCTTAGATCCGTTTTTTATTTTCGGCCTCGGATTTTTTCCGCGCTTGGAGGTCGAGGGCGCAGCGCTGTCCACCGCCCTGGCGCTGGTGGTGGAGGGCGCCGTATTTGTGGTAATGCTGCGCCGCAAAAAGAGCGCGCCCCTTGCCGGGCTTCGCTTTTTTACCGCCATTAAGCGCAGCCTGACCTGGCGGCTACTCAGGGTGGGTGCGCCGGCCTCGCTGCAAAGCGCCCTATTTGCCGTTTTCTCCATGACGCTCTCCGCCATTTCGGCCTCGGTGGGTGGCTACATTGGCGTGGCGGTGCAGGGTGCGGGCGGGCAAATAGAGTCGCTATCGTGGGTTACGGCCACCGGCGTGGCCACGGCCCTGGGCGCCTACATTGGCCAGAACTACGGCGCGCAGCAAATGCGCCGCGTGCAGAAAAGTTTTATGGCCGGTATGGGCGTGGTGTGCCTTTACGGGGCAGTGGTGAGCGCCTGCTTTGTGCTGTGGGGGCGCCACATCTTCGCCTTCTTTATTCCGGCCGATGAGTTGGTTATCAACGAGGGGGCGCGCTACCTGTTTATTTTTGGCCTGTCGCAGGTGTTTTTGTGCGCCGAAATTGCCGCTACCGGCGCGTTCAACGGCCTTGGTCGTAGCTACTACCCTGCCATTGTAAGCATTACGCTCAACGCGGCGCGCATTCCGGCGGCCATTGTGCTGTCGCGCCGCATGGGCTTAGAGGGCGTGTGGTGGGCTATGTGTTTATCAACCTTGCTAAAGGGTATTATTTTGTCCGTAACTTTTCCTACTTTTGTAAAAAAAATTGAGAGGCAGCTCTCGGCCTCAAAGTTGAGAAGCATATAAAACCACCAATACACCGAGAACGACGACCTGCAGCCGCCATCAATCATCCATTACATTTATGAGGTATTTCGTTTTTTTATTGATGCTGTCTCTTCCCGTGGTATGCCGGGCGGAGCGCCTGTACTGCGATAAAAATATGAAGCCCTGTAAGGCGCGCAAGGCCGCGTACTACCGCGATGTGGACACCCTTGCCGGCGGAAAGTTGAGCGTACGAACCTATAGGCTTAAGGATACCTCCCTGTACAGCAGGGGCGTATATATGTCGCTATTTCCGGACAAGGCCGATACGCTTCTACTCTACGATGAGGCGGGTAAATTAAAGGAGCAGGAGACGTATGGCGCAAATGATTTGTGCAACACCTCTCGCTACTACCCTTCGGGGGAGCTAAAAGCTGTAAGTACTGCCTTCGGCGCTAAAGGCCGACGAAGCTATACATCGTGGTATTCCAACAAGCAGCTACGCTATAAATACCAAACAGTTGCGGTTAGCGGCATTCAAGAACTTGACGGCGAGGTGCTCTCGTACTACCCGAATGGGAAGTTAAAGCGCAAGGAAAGGTACGTAAAAGGGGTTATGCAAGGTAGCGGAGAGCGCTACGATACGGCAGGAAATCCCGTAGCATTTTATCCGTTTTGGGAAAGCCCTTGCTATGACGTACCATCGTATAGCCCAACCTGTTTTAAAAAATTTGGCGAGTATGTGATTGGCAACATTTATAGCTATGTGGACAAAAATACGCGGGGCAGTGTTTTTAAAAAGCAGGCCCTCGTATCGTTTGTTATAGGCCCCAATGGAAAAGTTGAGCGCGCAAGGCTTCTTCAATCCACAGGTAGCCATGAGTTAGATTATGCAGCAGTTCAAGTTGTTATTGACGCTAAGGGTTGGACGCCCGGCAAAATAGAGGGAGAGCCTACCTCTGTATCTTTTGTAGTGCCGATAACAATTAATCCAAGTCCACACAATCACACAACCACAAATGCGTTCGGTGCTCAAGATGCTTATAACTGATGCCTTTTAGAAAATGAGAAAACTTTTGCTGCTATTCATCTGCCTTGCCTTTAGCCTCTGCGGCAGCTGCGCCTCGCCCGCGCCGTACACGCGCATCAGCGGCTTTGTGGAGGGCACCACCTACGCCATCACCTACGAGGGCGCCGACACGCTCAAGGCCGAGATAGAGGCGCTGCTGGCGCGCTTCGACAATTCGCTCTCGGTGTACAACAGCGCCTCCATTATCTCCAAGGTCAACAGGAATGAGGCGGTGGAGTTGGACAGCTTTTTCGTAACCTGCTTTTCGCTGGCGCAAAAAATTTCGAAAGCCAGCAACGGCGCCTTCGACATAAGCGCGGCTCCCCTGTTCCAGGTCTGGGGCTTTGGCAGCCAAAAAATATCGGACATCCCAAGCAAGGCGCAGGTGGATAGCCTAAAAGCCTTTTGCGGAATGGATAAAATTAGGATAGAAAACAACCGGATTGTAAAAACCGATCCGCGCGTGAGCCTCAACGCCAACGCCATTGCCAAGGGTTACTCGGCCGATGTGGTGGCGCACTTTTTGGAGAGCAGGGGCAAAAGAAGCTACCTGGTGGAAATTGGCGGCGAGATTTTCTGCCGCGGCATCAACCAGCGCGGAAGCCCCTGGATTATAGGCATTGACCGTCCCACCGACGGCAACTACACGCCCGGTGCCGACGTGCAGGCCAAGCTCAAGCTGAGCGGTAAAGGGCTGGCCACCTCGGGCAACTACCGTAAATTTTTTGTGATCAACGGACAAAAGTATGCGCACACCATTAACCCCGCTACCGGCTACCCATCGCACAACAACCTGCTAAGCGCAAGCGTAGTGGCGCCTACCTGCGGTGAGGCCGATGCCTATGCTACCGTGCTGATGGTGGTAGGCCTCGATAGCGCCAAGCGCATGCTACAGCTGCATCCCGAGCTGGATGCGCTGCTCATATACGCCGAGGGTGTTGAGTTCAAAACCTACGCCACGCCGGGGTTTGCAAGAAATATGGTGCAGTAAATGCAGGCAACGATAGCAGCTTACTTAAGCTTCAAAAATCAAAAAAAGATATCTAACCATAGAGACACGGAGAACACAAAATAACACCCTCTATACTTCTCTGCATAGCTAAATGACATTCAAATGTTTAGTAGAAATTTTTGAGAAAACAGAGAGGAGCCTATTGAGCTGCTTGCGGATTAGCCTTTTTGTGTTCTCCGTGTCTCTCCCGCCTTGCGGGACAAGCTCTGGTTAAAGTTTAATCAATCTCTAAAAAAACTTTTTATAAAAATCGGAAACATGAAAAAAATACTTGTAATAGCCGCCGTAGCGCTTATGACGGCCAACGTTTTTGCCCAAAACATTAAGCTCCCCGCCCCCGACAAGAGCGGCGGCATGCCCCTGATGAAGGCCATAGCCGAGCGCAGGAGCGCACGAGAGTTTGATAGCAAGCCGCTGTCCGACCAAACGCTCTCGAACCTGCTGTGGGCGGCCTACGGCTTCAACCGCCCCTACATGCGCACCGTGGCGTCGGACCACAACAAGCAGGAATTTGACCTGTACGTGGCGCTCGAAAAGGGAACCTACCGCTACCTGGCCCTTGAGCACGAGCTCGAGCCGGTGGCCGCCGGCGACTTGCGCCCGCTCACCGGCAAGCAGGAGTTTGTAAAAACGGCGCCGCTCAACCTGGTGTACGTGTACGACATGGATAAGCAAACCGATACTAACGGTGCCTACACCGACTGCGGACTTATAGCGCAAAACGTGTACCTGGTATGCGCCTCCGAAGGCCTGGCCTCGGTGCTGCGCGTTTACATCGACTTCGAGGCTTTGGGCAAGGCGCTCAAGCTCTCGGACCGAAAAAAGATACTGTACAGCCAAACGGTGGGCTACCCCAAAAAGTAGCGCGCCCTTTACGTAGCTGAAAGCTCAGGCTAAGTCGCAACAAAGGTTTTTAAACTCAACTAATTTATAAAAAAATGAAAAACGTAACGCTAATTATTCTCGCAACGCTTTTGAGCACAAGTATTTTTGCCCAAAACGTAAAGCTTCCCGAACCCCAAAAGACCGGTGGAAAGCCGCTCATGGAGGCCATTGCCCAGCGCCAAAGCGCGCGCGACTTCGATACCCAAAAGGAGCTGTCGATGCAGCAGCTGTCCAACATTTTGTGGGCTGCCTACGGCTACAACCGCCCCAACATGCGCACCGTGCCCTCGGCCAACAACAAGCAGGCGTTTGAGGTGTACGTAACCCTCAAGGGCGGCATGTACCTGTACAACGCGGCCACCAACACGCTGGAGCTGAAGTCGAGCAAAGATTTGCGCGGCGCCACCGGCAAGCAGCCCTTTGTAGCAACGGCGCCGGTTAACCTGGTTTACGTGTACAGCACCGAGTTGCAAAGCAACGAGTACATGGCCTACGCCGACTGCGGATTTATTTCGCAAAATGTGTACCTTGCCTGTGCCTCGGAGGGCTTAGCCACCGTGGTGAGGGGCAACATGGACGTGGCCACCATGCAAAAGGAGTTTAACCTGCCCAAAACCAAGAAGCCTGTTTTGAGCCAAACGATAGGCTACGCAAAAGCAAAGAAGTAGTGCATTGCTGCTCATCCTAACGGATTTTTTGGGCTGGCTACAAAACAAAATCCCCCGACAACGCAGCGTTGCCGGGGGATTTTGCTGTAGGTATTGCGTGGCCTAATGGCTGCAACCGCAGCCGCAGCCTCCATCGTGCTCATCGTCGCAGGCATCGTCGCCGCAGCCGCAAACGTGGCCCTTTTGCAGCTCCTTTTCGGTAGCCTCGCGTACGCCGATAATTTTGCCCGTAAAGTTCAAGTCCATGCCGGCCAGCGGGTGGTTAAAATCGAGCGTAACGCCCTCGTCGTTGACCGTCAGCACGGTGCCCTGCACAATGTGCCCGGTGTTATCCTGCATGGGAATAACGTTGCCCTCCACGAGCAGGTCTTCCTCCAGCTTGCCGTCAATCATGAACATGTCGAGCGGAAAATCCATAATGGCTTTTTCGTCCGCCTCGCCGTAGCCCTCGGTGGCGCTGAGGGTAAACTTAAATTCGTCGCCCACGTTCTTGCCGTCAATGTTGGCCTCGAACTTGGGGAGGAGCATGCCGCTGCCGAATATGAACTCCAGCGGCTGCTGCGCGGTAGCCGTATCCACCACTTCGCCGTCAACAGTAAGCTGGTAGGACAACGAAACTACCTTGTTGTTTGAGATTTGCATAAAATTTTGTTGTAAAATAAAGTCAAAGTTGAGCTTGCCTAAAAGTTGACAAGCCTTGAGGCGCGACCGTCCGAGAAGTTGAACGAGGCGGTTCCCTTATCAACGTAAAACATGGTAAAGTGAGGATTTTGAGGATCTTGATACAAGGGTATAAGGTAGGTTGCTACCTCAAAAGCCTTTTGCTTTATGGCCAAATCCTCGGTAAACACCACCTGCCCGCGGATGCGAATCCACTCGCCGGTGGCTGAGGCGGTGCAAACTTCAATATTTTTATTTTTGCTTAGCTGCCTAAAGATTTCCTTGTCGGTGCTGGTGGCAAAGTATATTCTGCCCTCGTGCTCCAGCACAAAGCTGAAGGGGCGCACGCGCGGCTGCTTGCCGTCCTCGCTGATGGTGCTTACGTAGTACGGAGGATGGGCCGTTAAAAATGCCATAACCTCCTTCAAGGCTTCGCTCTTTTCCACGGACACCTCGGCCGGGTTCTTCGCTTTTTCGGTCTTGTTGGCGCAGCCCGATAGCGCTACTACGGCGATCAGCATCATGGCCAGCGCCGTTTTCATAGCTGTTTTCATGGTTGTATAAGTTTTAATTGTTAAGTAAATATAGTGATACTCTGAAGTCCGGTTACCCCTTAAGCTTCGGCTTCGGGGGCTTCGTTGCTCTCAGGGGCAGCGGCTTCTTCCTCCTCGCTCTTGTTAACCTTGGCCACGGCGGCAATGGCATCGCTGCCGCGCAGGTTGATGAGCTTAACGCCCTGCGTGGCGCGGCCGGCCAGGCGGATTTCCGATACCGGCACGCGGATGGTAATGCCCGACTTGTTGATAATCATCAAATCGTTCTCGTCCGTTACATCCTTTATGGCGATGAGCTTACCCGTTTTTTCGGTAATGTTGAGCGTTTTTACGCCCTTTCCGCCGCGGTTGGTTACGCGGTAGTCCTCCAGGTCGGAGCGCTTGCCGTAGCCGTTCTCCGACACCACCAGTATTTCGCTCTTGGGGTCGGTAACGCACACCATGCCTATTACCTCGTCATCGGCCTCAATGGACATGCCGCGTACGCCGGCGCCGGTGCGGCCAATGGAGCGCACTTTTTCCTCGTTAAATCGGAGGGCTTTTCCGTTGAGCGCGGCCAAAATAATTTCGTTGCCTCCGTTGGTCAGCTTGGCCTCCAGCAGCTGGTCGCCATCCTTAATGGTAATGGCGTTTACCCCGTTTTGGCGCGGGCGCGAGTACTGCTCCAGGACGGTCTTTTTTACCACTCCCCTCTTGGTACACAGCATTATGAAGTTGTTGTCGATGTACTCCTTATCCTCCAGCGTCTTTACGTTGATGTAGGCCTTTACCTTATCCTCGGGCTCCAGGTTTATGACGTTTTGAATGGCACGCCCCTTGGTGGTTTTATCGCCCTCGGGTATTTCGTAAACCTTTAACCAGTAGCACTTTCCTCTTTCGGTAAAGAAGAGCATGGTGTTGTGCATGGTGGCCACAAAAATGTGCTCAATGAAGTCCGCATCGCGCGTGGCGGCTCCCTTGGCGCCCACGCCGCCGCGGCTTTGCGTGCGGTACTCGCTCAGCGCCGTGCGCTTAATGTAGCCCATGTGCGAGATGGTGATAACCACCTCGTCGTCGGCGTAAAAGTCTTCGGGGTTGAACTCCTCAGCCGTAAGTACTATGTCGGTTTTGCGCCCGTCGTCAAAGCGGTTTTTAATGTCAATGAGCTCCTCCTTAATAAGCGCCATTTGCTTTTCGAGGCTGGCCAGAAAGGCCTTAAGCTCGGCCACCAGCGCGGTCAGCTCGTCAAACTCGGCCTGCAGCTTATCGCGCTCCAGTCCGGTGAGGGCGCGCAGGCGCATGTCCACAATGGCGCGCGCCTGCAGGTCGCTCAGCTGGAAGCGCTCCATGAGCCCGGCCATGGCCTCGTCGGGCGTTTTGCTGGCGCGGATAAGGGCAATAACCTCGTCGATGTGGTCAATGGCCTTGAGCAGGCCCTCCAGGATGTGGAGTCGCTCCTCGGCCTTGGCCAGATCGAACTTGGCGCGGCGTACCACCACCTCGTGGCGGTGCTTTACAAAATACTTAATTTGCTCTTTTAGAGATAATTGACGAGGACGTCCGTCCACCAGGGCAATGCTGTTGGTGGAGAAGCTCGACTGCATTTCGGTGTGCTTAAACAGGTGGTTGAGCACCACGTTGGCCACGGCATCCTTCTTGAGCTTTACCACCACGCGGGTGGTGTTGGTGCGGTCCGACTCGTCGTTAACGTAGGAAATGCCCTCCACCACTTTTTCCTCGGCCAGGTGGGCAATTTTTTCCACCAGGGCGGCGGGACTAACCATGTAGGGCAGCTCGGTAACCACAATGGTTTCGCGGCCGCTATCGCTTATTTCAATCTCGGTTTTGGCGCGGATTACCACGCGCCCCCTACCCGTTTCGTAGGCCTCGCGGATGCCCTGTACGCCGTAAATGGTGCCACCGGTGGGGAAATCGGGTCCCTTGATGTACTTCATCAGCTCGTCGGTGGTAATGTCGTTGTTGTCAATGTAGGCGCAGATGCCATCCACCACCTCGCCCAGGTTGTGGGGCGGCATGTTGGTGGCCATGCCCACGGCAATACCCGATGAGCCGTTGACCAGCAGCATGGGTACCTTAGCCGGAAGCACGGTGGGCTCTTGGAGGCTATCGTCGAAGTTGGGGATAAAATCTACCGTATTTTTTTCGATGTCGAGCAGCATCTCCTCGGCCACCTTGCGCAGGCGTGCCTCGGTATAACGCATGGCGGCCACGGCGTCGCCGTCGCGCGAACCGAAGTTACCCTGCCCTTCCACCATCATGTAGCGCAGGCTCCACCACTGGGCCATGCGCACCATGGTGTAGTACACGCTGCTATCGCCGTGCGGGTGGTACTTACCCAGCACCTCGCCCACAATTCTTGCCGACTTTTTGTACGTTGAACTTGCCGTAAGCCCCAGCCCCGACATGCCGTACAGCACGCGGCGGTGTACGGGCTTCAAGCCGTCGCGCACATCGGGTAGCGCGCGCGACACAATCACCGACATGGAGTAGTCAATGTACGATGATTTCATCACCTCTTCAATGTTTACCGGAACAATTTTTTCGCCGTCAATAGCTGCCATATATTCTGTTTTTGTGTAGTTACTGTAAAAAGCGAGCTAAGTTACAAATTTTATCGCAAACGGGCAATTGGCTGCGGGCTTAAAACTTATCAACAATCTGCATTAAATAATCTAAAAGCACGTTAGCCCTATCTTTTTATGTTCAAAAGTTGAGTACCTTTACTTCGCTTTGCGCCAAAATGACAGGAAAAAGGCGGGGCATGAAAGTTGTTGAACGGTGAAATTGTTGAACTGTTGAATTGTTTTTTGGTATTGTTAAGTTAATATAGATTCTATGATTTACAGCACTTAATGGTTATGTCATCCTGAGCGAAGCGAAGGATCTCAAGTTCGCACAGGGCTTCATATTCACAACATGAGATTCTTCGCTCCGCTCAGAATGACAAGGGTTCGATTTTTATTAAAATCTACACTA
>JAVBPG010000012.1:0-95343 GCA_031549685.1 Bacteroidales bacterium
AAATGTTACAGGACCCAGTACTGCTGGGGTCGGTGGAAAAGTTAAGGCGGTGTCAAGTGTATTGCCTGCAGGAGCACCTAACTGGGTAACCTGGACTTCTGCACAGGGGCTGGTTACACTTACGCCCAATGCACATGGTGACACCTGTACGGTAACAGGTACCGGCATGGGCCTGGATACCATTATTGTAACATCGCGTGATGGCAGCAATATTGTAAAAAGGTATCCCATAGAGGCAACAGGTGTGCTGGTCAACAACATTACCATTGGCGGTCGCAACCTTATGAAGACATTCTACACCAAGAATCCTGCAGGCGAGGTGCTGAAGCTTAAGGCTACCGTATCGCCCGATACAGCCACCGACAAGACGGTTACCTGGTCATCTGAGAGTACCGATATTGCTACGGTAGCGCCCGTTGGAGGCTACGGTGTGGTGTCGCTGGCCGGCGGTTACGGTATAGATAGTATTAAGGCTACCGCCAACGATAAGGGCAAGTTTACGGCTGGATACGACTTTATAGTTGACTCGGCTAAAATGAAAGCCAAGCACTACGACTATACTACCGGTTACGACTACGTGGACTTATTTAATAACGGTGAAGCGTATATGAATGGTGCCAAAGTAACTGCTAGTACCTACTTTCGTGGCGACATATTTACGTACGATGCTGTTAACAAGTGGCTGAAGATGAGTTTAAGTAACTCTAACTTGGGTCGCAGGCAGTACTACCAGCTGGCCAGGCCGGTTAACTTCTCACAAAAGGCGGTTGTGGAGTTCGACTGGTATGCTACCACATTTACCGGTACCAACGTATCACAAAGCGCTGCCGAAGTGCAGATTGCCTTTGTGGATGCCGACCTGAAGGACATCTTTACCCTTTACCACACCAAGGATGTTGCTACCTCATTTGGTTTAGTGGCGGGTAAGCTATATGATGATCCTTCAATTGCTAATAAAACCTTTGGTCAAGATGGTGATACCTACTGGGCCTCGCGCAGCGGTGGTACCACCGTTGCCCTTGACAACAGCCGTGGCAAGACGGTTGAGGCGGCGTTGGCCAACTGGTACCACATTAAGGCCGAAATTAACGTTGTTGCCAAAACGGTTAGCGTAGTTGTTACCAAAAAAAACGATGGCAGCGCTGTGGGTACGTACAACATGAGCCTGCCCGCCGATTTTGTAATGGCCGAGGGCATATCCATGATGTTGAACAGCTGCGCTGCTACCGGCAGCGGTGGTACCTTTGAGGACAGAATAGATAACCTGGCGATTAAGAACGCCGATGTGCTGGATCCCGGCACCCAGGTGTCGGCCATTGCTATTAGCCAAGCCACCAATACCGCTAAGGTAATTGTAAACAATACGCTTCAACTTCGCTACAGCATTCTTCCGGTAAATGCAGGAGTTAAGACGGTAAGCTGGTCTTCATCTAACGCAGACTACGCTACCGTGGATGAGTATGGCGTGCTAACAGGCTACGAAGCTGGCGCTAACCAAACGGTAACCATTACCGCTACCGCTACCGACGGTTCGGGAGTAATCGGTACTTTTGACGTGCAGGTAATTAGACAGCAGGTAACGGATATTGCGCTAAGTGGTACTAGAACTTACTATGTTGCAGAGGGTACTCCCGCTATTGCTGAAATTAAAGCAATAATAACACCGGCCAACGCATACAATAAAGTATTGAATTGGAGCAACACTTCGGGTAAGTTGACTCTTGGTGCGGTTAGAGCTGTCGTGGACTCTGTGTATCAATCAATTAGTGTTTACGCTACGGGAAATGATACCATTAAGGTGGTTGCCGCCGATGGCGAAGGCGCTGCGGCTGAATTTCCTATTTTAGCTTTGCCTAACCCCTACCCGGGCTACAGCTACGTGGAGCTCTTTAACAAGCCAGACGCGTTGAATGGTACCGTATATTCGCTTCATGGTAGTCCAATGAAAATTGACCTCAAAGACCCGCTAAACCCCGACGACCAATTGCTAAGGTATAGCGAGTCTAATAATGCTAATGCTCGCGCCGGTCGCTTTACCTTTGGCATGGATAGGCAAAATGACCTTAACTTTACCAAAAAACTTTTGGTAGAGTTTGACTGGTTGCCTACACGTAAGACCACAGATCACGAGGGCCAGTTCTCGCTTATGAGTTTGGGTTGGGATGGAGCTTTTGGTGCTAGTGCAGGTGATACCATTGCTCGCGACTTGTTTACCGTTTACAATACTAGAGATACAACAGGTTTTGGCGTTGCCTCAGGCCCTTTGGCAAGAAGAACACCGGCCGAGGCAGGTGGTTGGGGTTACACCTATACCGGTAGGCGCGTAGCCAACCTGGATGCGGCTTACCGTACCTGGGTGGCAGCTCCTCTTGAGAGGTGGTACCACGTGGTGGTAGAGGCTTATGCCGACCAGCGTATCAGCTTCCGCTTTACCTCGGCAGGCTCTACCGATACTTTCCGTGTGGTGCTTCCGTGGCAGGCCGGTACTCCCAAAAAGGTGGGGCAAATTGTGGGCGTAGGTGCAAGCAACAGCACATGGAATAGCGCTATTGACAACCTTGGTATTAAGGTGTGCGATGCCGACCCCGTTGTTGTTGCTACCGGTATTGATGTAACATCGGCTAATACAGCAGTTGCCTTGGGGGGAGATGCGCCTCTTGAGGTAGCAGCCGCTATTAAGCCATGGAATGTAACGGACCACAGGGTTAGCTGGAGCGTTAGCGATACGGCTAAGGCAAGAATAGAGGTGCCAGCGGGCAATCCTTCGTGGAGGGCTAAGCTGTACGGAAAAAAGCAGGGTACGGTGTGGGCTATTGCCACTGCGCATAATGGAGTAAAAGACTCTCTGAGCATTTTGGCTACGACCATCTATGTAGATAGCTTCAAAATTTCGGGAGGCACTTTGGTATCGGTAGGCCGCAGCATAACCATGACCAAAGGCAGCGTATGGCCGAGCAATGCCGGTAACCAAAATGTGATCTGGACATCGTCCAACCCTGCCGTAGCATCGGTAGATCCTGTTACGGGAGTAGTTACAGGTGTTAACGCCGGCCCCAGCGCCTTGGATAGCGTAATCATTACGGCATGGCCTGCCGATGGCGGCCCTGCTACACCTCAAACGCTAAAGGTTAAGGTGGAGTCTATCGTGCTTACCAAGATTGATATGTGGGGCGCTAAGCGTGTATTCTATACCGCTACTCCGGCTACTGTGGCTCCGTTTACCGTGCTGCCTAAGTTTACGCCTGCGACGGCTTCGGATACCGCACTTATATGGTCGTCAACCGATGAGAGTATTCTTACCGTAACGCAGAGCGGTATGGTTACGCTGACCGGAGGGTTTGGCAAGGCTGCCGCCAAGGTTGTTAATCCCTACTCGGGCAAGGAGGGCTACTACTACATTGAGGTTACTCAAGCAAATCCGTACCTGGCATTTACCGATTTTGAGGATGGAGTTGCCGGCTTGGGTGGGAATGTGATTACGCTTGCCGCAACCGCCAACGCTACGCCTACTATAGCTTTGCAGGACAACTCAACCGCAATACGTTGTCCGGCCAGCGGCCCAGGGTGGAGAGGTGGAGCAGCTACTTTTACTACTGCCTTAACCGGAAACGGGAAGGTAATTAATATGAGGTTCGACTGGTTTACAGGTAGGAGCGCCTCACGAGGTCATGCCCAGCTGAGTTTGCGAAACTCCTTAGGTGTAAATATTATTTCATGGCTTTACACTAGGGAGGTTAATACAGACTCCGCCATGCAATATTTTACAGCGACAGGTGACTGGAATTCAACCATAGAAATGACAGGTTCTCTTCGTAACGTTGCCAAGGTTAACACCTGGTACACCGTTGATGTTAACATTGATTCTGCGAGAAGATTGTGTTCGTTTACGGTTACCGAGAGAGATTACCCCGCCAATACGCAAACCGTGAGGGGCGTTGTGATTGATCCTGCAGTAGAAATAATAGATGTAAAGAGCATGTATTTCTGGGCACCGCGTCCAACGCTGCTTAGCAATGAATTTGTGGAGGCTATTGATAACTTAGGCTACCGCATGCTTCAGGTAAACTATGTGGGGTTAACGCTGAAGCCTAACAGTGGCACTTTTGCCGATCAAACTAACAGTAATAAACTATTCTCTATTGTGAGCGGAGAAACATTCGGCGACCAAATACCTGCTGTATCGAGAACAGGTTACGAATTCGACGGCTGGTACTATAGCGATGGCACCACTAAGTATGATGCTACCGATGTTGTAAGTTCTAATACAACTTTGATAGCGAAGTGGAACGTTAACTACTATACCGTAACCTTTGCCGGAGATAGCATTAATATTGATCCGCAAAGCGTGGCATACGGAGGTAAGCCCAGCAGGCCTACGCCCGATCCTACCCGTTCGGACTGCTACAACTTTAAGGGTTGGTATCAAACGGCCACAGGTTCTACTCCGTTTAGCTTTAACGCCGAAATTACAGGAGACGTAACGGCTTACGCACAGTGGGAGGAAGATGAAGCGTGTAATGAGGATGCCACGCTAAGCAGCCTCACGCTGAGTGCAGCTACGATCAGCCCTGCCTTTAACGCTGATACTACCCGCTATACCGCCAGCGTGCTCAATAGCGTAACAAGCATTACGCTTATGGCCACTCAAAACAATGCTAAGGGCACGGTAAGCGGCGATGGCGTAAAAACGCTTTACGTAGGCGCCAACACCTTTAATATTGTGGTAACAGCCAAAGATGCCACTACCTCCAGAACCTATACGGTAGTGGTAGATAGGGATTCGGATTGTCCCGATACCCTGCAGCTGTACAACCAAGTGGTAGCCTTGCAAAACGATACCCTACAACTCCATATAGACACCTTGCGACTATATAAGCAAGTGCAAAGTTTGGAATGCGATACCGCAAATTTGCATGCGCAAGTTTCCGTCTTGGAGGTTGATACTGTCAACTTGAAAGCTATAATTGCTGACTTAAAGGTTGATACTACATCCAAAGGTATAGCCATTGCGGGCTTGCAAGGCGCAGTTGCGCAGCGCACCGCCGACACCCTGCGCCTGTATGGTCAGCTGGAAGCCTTGCAAAACGATATTGTAAGTTTGCATACACAGGTTGATATATTGGAAGTTGTTGCTACAAGTTTAAGTGGTACAATTACCGGTCTCAAAGCCGATACTGCTGCAAAAAGTACTACCATTTCCGGCTTGCGTGGTGAGGTTGCGCAACGCAATGCTGATACGTTACGACTATTTGGTCAAGCAACCACGCTGAAAAGCGAAGTTGTGCAGCGCAACGCTGATACCTTACGCCTATTTGGTCAAGTTACCACACTGAAAAACGAAAACACAAATTTGCGTGGCGAGGTTACGCAGCGAAATGCGGATATTGTGTACTTATACGGTCAAGTAGTGGCATTAAAGGATAGCATTACCAAGTTGCTCAACCGCCCTGTGGTGAACGATACCGTATGGTTAACGGTGCATGATACGGTATATATCAACAATTCAACCGCCACCATAAAAATGCAGCAAAGTGTGGTAAAGTTGTACCCGAACCCCGTAAGCAATGGAGAATTGATAGTGGAGAATGAAGAATGGAAGGCGGGAGAGGTAATTGAGGTTTACAACCTAAGCGGCATACTGGTAGGTACACGTAGGGTAGAGGAGAAGAACACTAGCGTAAATGTAGCAAATTTGCCCAACGGCAGCTACGTGCTTAAAGTGGGCAGGTATAGCGCCAAGTTTGTAAAACAATGAAACGGCAAGTAGACAGTTTGTAGTCGGCAATAGGCAGTGAAAGAAGAGCCACGAATGCACAAATGAAAAATTTGTGCATTCGTGGCTCTTTAGTGCTTGTAACTTTTTTGTATCTTTGCCTTATAACTAAAGAAGTGTAAAACGATGGCAGCCGCATTGGATAAGCAAACAAGCGATAAAGTCAGCTTTATCAGCTTCATTATTCCGGCTTTTGCCGAGGCATATAAGATGACCATTCCGCAAGCTTACCTGTATTTGAAAAAATACGGTGGGTTCGACTTTCTATCTAAGCACTGGTGGGCCTTGCATACCGATAACGAAATTTGGGCTATCCACAATATCTATAATGCCTGCTACAGAAATGGAGGAATGCGATAATGAAAGTTTACCACGGGAGCTACACGCACATAGACACCATTGATTTATCAAAATGCAAGCCTCGAAAGGACTTTGGTCGGGGTTTTTATCTAACCAAATTTCGTCATCATGCCGAGAGTTGGGCAGGTGTTATTGGAGAAAATAACAGCACCAAAGGCGTTGTTACCGAATTTGAATACACCGCAGATAGCTTTATCGAAAACATTTGTAAGGTAAAACGCTTTATGCTTACGATGAAGAATGGCTTGATTTTATAGTAAAAAATCGAGACAATAAAACCGCGGAGCCGGTTCACGACTATGATATTATAGAGGGACCGGTGGCAAATGATAAGGTGCAAAATACATTAAAGTTGTACGTGAAAGGAAAAATTTCGAAAGAAAAATTTCTCGAAATGTTGACCTACCACGAGGCAACGCATCAAATATGCTTTTGTACGCTTAACTCATTGCAAGCCATAGAAATCGTAGATGGGGCACACGTAGATATTGCTATTCTTTCCGAGCCAATACTCGAAGCGCTGATGCTCGACAGAAATATCGATGAAAAAACAGCATCTGACATTCTGTACACTTCTAACACTTTTGCCAAAATATCGGATAAAAATACCGGACTCTACCTAAAACCTTGGCAGGAAATATATGAAATGCTAAAACAGGAGTTGTAGTTTCCAGGCAGTTTGCACAGTAGGCAGCTTGCCTGAATGACTTTAGTCGAGCAGGTAAAAAGAAAAACCACGAATAGGGTAATCCTGTTCGTGGTTTTTTCTTGCATTTTACTTGTTACTAATCACTCGTTACTAATCACTCGCCACTATCGCCTGTCTGGGACTTCAACTCTTTAATCGCCCTGTCAAAATCGCTTTCGTATTGTAGCATTTCCTTACGGCGGTATTCCTCGAACTCCTGTGTCGCCTTTTCAATGGCTTGCTTATGCGAAACTCCGCCGGCGTTGTCAAGCAGGGGCCGATTGCCAACCGACAGTATGTTGTCCAACTTTTCTATCCACTGCTGCATGGTCATTGGGTGTTGCTCAATGGCCTGCAGTTCGGCAAAATCAAGGTATTGGGATACCAATAAATTTAGGACCTGCAGCTCTTTCTCCGACAGGTAGTTCTTGGCAATCTTAACATCATCCCGGGTTATGTAATCCCCTTTGAAGTTGGTCATTCCCACCATTGGCTTACCGGCATCCACTCGCTGGTAAATTACCTCCGCTGCCGTGTGCTGGTGGGCGGCGTAGTGCATTTTATTTTGCACGGTGGCAAAAAAATGCCGGGTGGTATTGGCTCTTGGGTCATAATCCACGGAGGTGGCGTATATATCAGTTACCTGCTGATACAAGTTGCGCTCGCTCGAACGAATATCCCTGATTCGTTGCAGCAGCTCGCGAAAGTAGCGGTTCCCGTTTCCTTTGAGGCGCTCGTCGTCAATAGTAAATCCTTTTTGGATATATTCGTGCAGCCGCTGCGTTGCCCACTGCCTGAACCGTGTCGCAACTTGTGATTTAACGCGGTAGCCAATAGCGATAATCATGTCTAAGTTGTAGTGCTCAATCAGCCTTTTTACCGATCGGTTACCCTCATTTCGAACTAACAAGAAATACTTGTGAGTTGCTTCTTTTTGTAATTCGCCCTCTTCTAAAATGCTGTTAATGTGCAAACTGATATTTTGTTGGGTAGTGTCAAACAGCTGCGCTATTTGTTGCTGCGGAAGCCAAACATCCTGCCCGTCAAAACGGACGTTGACATTCGTTACCCCGTTGTCATCCTGATATAGGATGAACTGGCTGTTTGTCGGTTGTATTTTATCGTTAGGCATGATTTTTTCCGTGTTTGCGTTATTGCTCCACCCTAACTCGAAAACTGTACAAGCATATTGCGGTACGCCGAAAATATTTTTGACTTGGATACAAAGCCAACGTACATGTTGTCCGCGCTGACAACGGGAAGGTTCCAGGCGCCCGACTTCTCAAACTTATCCAGCACCGTTTCCATGCTCTCGCCCTCAATGACCACGTCGGGCGGGGAGCTCATGTAGCCCTCCACGGTGGTGGTATCGTACAGCTCGGGCTTAAACATTTCCTTGCGCACATCGTCCAGCAGCACAATGCCCATCAGGTGGTTGTTGTCGTCAATAACGGGAAAGGCGTTGCGCTTCGACTTGGCCACTACCTTTACCAGCTCGCCCAGCGTGGCGTTAATGTTTACCGGGTTGAAATCCTGCTCCACCAGGGCGTCGGTTTTGAGCAGCGTGAGTACAGCCTTATCCTTGTTTTGCGTACGCAAATCGCCGGCCTGCGCCAGGCGCTTGGTGTAAATGGAGTGCGGCTCGAAGTAGAGAATGATGGTGTAGGCCACAATGGAGGTCAGCATGAGCGGCATAAGCAGCGCGTACCCTCCGGTAATTTCGGCAATCAAAAAGATGGCGGTAAGCGGCGAGTGCATTACGGCCGCCATGAGCCCGCCCATGCCCACCAGGGTAAAGTTGGCCTCGGGCAGCCTGAGGTTTTGGAAGGAAAAGTTGAGCAGCTTGGCCACAAAAAAGCCGCAGAGCCCGCCTATAAACAGCGTGGGGCCAAAGGTTCCGCCCACGCCGCCGCCGCCGTTGGTGGCCGCCATGGCCACCACCTTGAAGGTGATGAGCAGCGCCAGGTAGGCGAAGATAAACCACCAGGAGTCAATGAATTTTTCGGGAAAGATGGTGTTCTGAAAAATGGCCCCCGAATCGCCCTTGAGCAGCGAGGTAAGTATGCCGTAGCCCTCGCCGTACAGCGGGGGAAAAAGGAATATCATGAGCCCCAGGATGCTGCCGCCCACCAGCAGCTTTTTGGTGGGCGTGCCCAGCTTCTTGAAGCGGCTTTCGATAAACAGCGTACCGCGCGTAAAGTACAGCCCCACCAGCCCGCAAAAAACGCCGAGCACTAAGTAGTAGGGCAAATTCCGTACCTCAAACGTTTGTATGGCGTTGGCAAACTCCACCTCGGGGCCCAGCCACAGGTACGACACCAGCGTGGCGGCCACGGCCGAAATGAGCAACGGAACGATGGACGAGAGCGTGATGTCGATCATCAGCACCTCGAGCGTAAAAATTACGCCGGCCAGCGGCGCCTTGAATATGCCGCCGATGGCGCCCGCCGCGCCGCAGGCCAGCAGCAGCGTTATATTCTTGTAGTTGAGGCGCAGCGCCTGGCCAATGTTGCTGCCAATGGCCGAGCCCGTGAGCACGATGGGCGCCTCGGCCCCCACCGATCCGCCGAAGCCTATGGTGGTGGAGCTGGCAATAATGGATGTCCACACGTTGTGCCGCGGCAGCTTGGAGTCCTTGCGCGATATGGCGTACAGCACGCGCGTTACCCCGTGGCTGATGTTATCTTTTACCACGTATTTTACAAAAAGCACGGTGAGCAGCATGCCTATGGCGGGGTAGGCAAAGTAGAGCAGGCTCGACCCGTCGATTTTGCCAATGAAGCCCACCAGGTTGTGCTGCACAAAGTGCACCGTGTGCTTGAGCAGCACCGCGGCCAAACCGCTCAGTAAGCCTGTAACAACGCTCAGCACCAGCATGAGCCGGCGCTCGTTTACGCGCTTGACGCGGGTGGCAAAATATCGGACAAATAGCTGAGTTTTAATCATGTTTTTTGGACACGGAAAGCAAAGATAGCAAAAAAGGATTACCTTTGGAAGGCAAAAATGCTGATTATGATACGACGCACAAAGCATCGCACGGTGGGGTTTGTACTGGGTTTGGCGGCTCCCATACTCTTTTTCTTTATTGCCTACTTCCTGCAGTACAGCATGTTTTCGCCGTGGCAGTACCTCCGGTTTTTGGTGTCGCACCAGGTGCTGAGCAAGGTGGCCAGCCTGTGCGTTTTTCCCAACCTCATTGTATTTTTTACCGCTATCGGATTCGATAAGGATTCCGTGGCCCACGGAGTCCTCTTCTCCACCATACTGTGGGCGCTGGCGGTAGCGGTGCTGTACTTTTCGTTTTAGCGGCTACCGCATATCCACTACCTCCACGTTGGGGTGCTTCTTTACATCGAAGGTAAACTCGGCGGCGCTTGGGTTGACGGTGGTGTCGAACTTTTTGATGGCAACAAATACGCTGCTACCGCTCTTGTCAAAGTAAATAATGCTCACGGGCTCCAGCGTTTTTTTGTCTAAGCGCAGGTTGATGTTGGTGTAGGTGGCCTGGGCATCTTTGGGGAATAAATCAATCTCGGCAATGGTTTTTCCGCCCTCGGTTCGCTCGGGGCGTAGCTTGTACTTGTAGTCCTTTGCGTCGATGGAAAACAGCGCGGCGGGGTTGGCAAAAATGCCGTCCTCAATGGGGTTGGGCAGGCTGATGGTAACCTCGTTGGCGCTCTTGAGGTAGGTCCAGCGCAGCTCGCCGTTGAAGTAAATGGTGCTGCCGTCCCACTCCATTTTGTACATGTTGTCCTTCACCAGCAGCACTCCCTGCTCGCTTTCCTTGGTTTGGTCGGCGGTGGTGTACACGTACTCAAAGCTGACCGATAGCGTTTGCGTTTTTTGCATTTGC
The DNA here is from genome assembly GCA_031549685.1 of Bacteroidales bacterium. Classification (GTDB taxonomy): domain Bacteria; phylum Bacteroidota; class Bacteroidia; order Bacteroidales; family UBA932; genus JAITMY01. The sequence continues at coordinate 10,675 of JAVBPG010000012.1, forward strand.
GCCGAAAACTTTTCGAGCAAGCTTTTTGCGTCCTGCGCAAAACCAAGCGCGGGAAGGATTATGGCGAGGGCGAGGAATGCTTTTTTCATAAAATGAGAAGCTGTCTAAATTTTATTAAAAATAAAGTTTTGAGGTTGTCATGCTGAGTGAAGCGAAGCATCTCCAGCTCGCACCACGATTCGATTTTGAAACAACATGAGATCCCTGTCTGCGTTGCGTAGCAGGCGGGCTTCGCTTCGCATGACAATGCATGTGGTACTACCTACAGCATATTCAGCATTTGCTCCAGCGCCATGGTGTCGGCAATGCGCACCTGGCGGGGCTTGCTGCCCTCCTGCGGGCCAACAACGCCGGCGGCCTCCAGCTGGTCCATAATGCGGCCGGCGCGGTTATAGCCAAGGTTAAACTTGCGCTGAATCATGGAGGTTGAGCCCTGCTGCGTTTCCACCACAAAGCGGGCAATTTCCTCAAACATGTTGTCGCGGCTCTTCATGTCGATGCCTGACAAGTCCTTCCCCTCGGCGTTTTCGGGCACGTACTCGGGCAGGTGGAACGCAGTAGGGTAGCCCTGCTGCTTGCCAATGAACTCCACAATTTTTTCGACCTCGGGCGTATCCACAAAGGCGCACTGTACGCGCACGATGTCGCTGCCGGTGGACACGAGCATATCGCCCTTGCCGATGAGGTGCTGGGCTCCGGTGGTGTCGAGTATGGTGCGCGAGTCGATCATGCTGGTAACGCGGAAGGCTATCCGCGCGGGGAAGTTGGCCTTAATCAATCCCGTAATCACGTTAGTAGTAGGGCGTTGCGTTGCAATTACCAGGTGGATGCCGATGGCGCGCGCCAGCTGGGCCAGGCGCGCTATGGGCGTTTCGACCTCGCGTCCGGCGGTCATAATCAGGTCGGCAAACTCATCGATTACCAGCACGATGTAGGGCAGGTAGCGGTGCCCCTTTTCGGGGTTGAGGCGGCGGTCGATAAACTTCTGGTTGTACTCCTTGATGTTGCGCACGGCCGCGTCCTTGAGCAGGTTGTAGCGGTTGTCCATTTCAATGCACAGCGAGTTGAGCGTGTAAATTACCTTTTGGTTATCGGTAATGATGGCATCGTCGGCATCGGGCAGTTTGGCCAGGAAGTGCTTTTCGACCTTGGCGTAGAGCGGCAGCTCCACCTTTTTGGGGTCAACCAGCACCAGCTTGAGCTGCGAGGGGTGCATTTTGTACAGCAGCGAGGTAAGCACAGCGTTCAGCCCCACCGATTTACCCTGTCCTGTTGCGCCGGCAATGAGCAGGTGCGGCATTTTGGCAAGGTCAATTACAAAGGATTTGTTGGTAATGGTTTTGCCCAGGCCAATGGGCAGGTCGAACTTGGAGTCGTTGAACTCGGCCGACTTGATAATGGCCTGCATGGGCACAATTTCGGGGTTCTGGTTGGGCACCTCAATACCTATGGTACCCTTGCCGGGAATGGGCGCTATGATGCGGATGCCGAGCGCGGCAAGGCTCAGCGCAATATCGTTTTCGAGCCCCTTGATTTTTGAAATGCGGACGCCCGGCGCCGGAACTATTTCGTACAGCGTAACGGTGGGGCCAATGGTGGCCTTGATTTCGGCAATGGCAATGTTGTAGTGCCCCAGCGTGCGCACAATTTTATTTTTGTTGGCCTCCAGCTCCTCGGGCGTTACCGATTTGGCCGATTTTGAGTACTCGTTGAGCAAGTCGGGCGACGGGTACTGGTAGCGCGACAGGTCGGCCTTGGGGTCGTACGGCAGCAGGCTGGCGGTAACTTCGTCCACCTGCTCGCCCTCCTCGCCTTCTTCCACCGAGAATTCCAGCTCGCCCTCATTTTCCTCCTCGCCGCCTTCGAGCAGCACCTCCTCGCTACTTTCCTCCGGCTCCTCCTCCCGGGCTTCAACGGTCAGCGGAATGCTTTCCTCGTCCAGCTCCAGCATTATCTCCTCCTCGCCCTCGCTGGCAGGCTCTGTAGTGCTGTCCCCGGCATGCTCTACCTCCTCCCGGTGCGCAGGCACTCCTTCCTCCGGCTCTGCAGGCGCTTCGGCGACGGCTTTCTTGCCGTGTACGAGGCGCTGCACTAGCAGCCGCGCCTTGAGCGAGAAGGTGGGTATGGTGTAGCTCAAAAGCAAAAAGTAGGCCACCACCAGCAGCGCAATGCTGCCGAATTTCCCGAGCACGGCCAGCAGCCAGGTTTGCCCCACGGCGTATCCGTGCGCGCCGCCCAGGCCGGCGCCGAGCAGGCTGCGGTTGGGGCTGGCCACGCCAAAGGTAATGGATACCAGCAGCATGACGATGAATAGAATGCCGCACAGCCGCCAGGTTTTGAGCTTAAACCAGCGCAGCAGCCTGAAGGCAATAATGCCCGTTATGACCGGAATACACAGCGCGCTCACGCCAAACCAGCGGGTAACTATAACGCTTGCTATCCAGTTGCCCAGCTTGCCGCCCCAGTTCTCGGCCTGCAGGCCGTCGCCGGCCACGGCCGATACGCCTCCAAAGCTGTGATCGACGTCCCAGCTGACGAAAAACGAGAGGGTGGAAATAAAGGTGTACAGCGAGAGCAGCAGCAGCGCCACGCCCATGCCCACGCGCCACTTGCGCAGGGTCTCGGGCGAGAGTCTGCGCGCTGCTTTTTCGGGTTCGCTTTTTTGTTTCTTCGAGGCCATTTATGTTTTAAAAAAAGGTCAAGTTGCTACTCCCACAGGGAGTATATTTTATTAACCGTGGGTGCCGCGAAGCAAACCCACGGTACATGCGCAAAACTCTACATGGCGCGCGGAGCAAGCGTTTTACAAGAGCTAAGCTGCTATTCCGCGCGCAACAAGCTGCTGCTTCCCTTCCGTAGGTTCTGCTTCGCGACACCTACGGTTATTCAAGTTTAGCCCTTGCAGGGCACAATAGTAATGTGCCTGAAGAGTAAATAAAAAAAATTAAAACAGCTTTTCAGAACGACATGAGGAACCTTTTGTAGAAAGCTATATCAAGCTATCAAATCCCTAATGCTTACTTCAGCAGCTTTTCGTATTCTTTCCAGTTTTTCATTATCTCCACCGCCTTTTGGTAGCCGTTGTCAATGGCCGGGTACACCACCTCGTAGTAGGCGCTGCTGGTAAACAGGTCCTGGGCTATCATGCCTTTCATCTGTACGCAAATATCGCCTTTCGCCTTGGCTATTTCCGCCTCGTTTTTGGGCAGCTTCTGCTCCTCGGCGTAGCTCACCAGCTCGCCGAACAGGGCATCGCTTACGCTGAAGCGCTCGTTGAATTCCTTGAAGCTTGCGTAATCCTGCTTTAGCGCTTTACGGTTTTTATCGATGTAGCGCAGCGTGAACTGGCCGAGTATGTTTTTGCGCACCAGCTGGCCGTGGTACTTGGTGTAGCTGCTCGTATCGAGCGGCACGAATACGTCGGGCGTAATGCCGCCGCCGCCGTACACCGCGCGCTTGTTTTTGAGCGTGTAGAATTTGAGCGAGTCGGGCAGGGCCTTCATGCTGTCGGGGTGGTAGGCCTCGCCGCTGGTGAAGCGCTGGTAAAAATCCTTGTAGTAGTTTTCCGTCTTGCCGTTGTCGTACGGGCGCTGAATCATGCGGCCGGTGGGCGTGTGGTAGCGCGCTATGGTAACGCGCACCAGCGAGCCGTCGGGCAGCTCAATCTGGTTTTGCACCAAGCCCTTGCCAAACGAGCGTCGGCCTACTATCAGCCCCCTGTCCCAATCCTGCACGGCGCCCACCAGGATTTCGCTGGCCGAGGCCGAATTTTCGTCAATCAGAATGATGAGCTTTCCCGTCTCGAACTTTTTGAGCGAGTCGCTCGACACAACATCGATGCGGGGCAGGGCGCGGCCTTCGGTATAGACCATGAGCTCGCCCTTGGGCAAAAATTCGTCGGCAATGAGCGTTGAGGCGTCAAACAGCCCGCCGGAGTTGCTGCGCAGGTCGAGTATGATGCCCTCGGGTTTTTTGCCCAGCTCCTTCAGCGCATTTACGAACTCGGCGTGCGAGGTGCCGGCAAACCTGCTCAGGCGGATGTAGGCAATATCGGGGGCTGCCCAAAAGGTGGCGTCGATGCTGTAGAGCGGAATCCTGTCGCGGGTAATGCTGAAGTCGAGTAGCTCGCCCGCGCCGCTGCGCTGTACGCGCACGTTGACCACGGTGCCCTTGGGGCCGCGCAGCTTTTTTTGCACCTGGATATTGCTCAGGCTCACGCCGGCGATGTTTTCGCCGTCAACCTCCACAATGCGGTCGCCGGCCAGCATGCCCACCTTTTGCGCGGGGCCTCCGGCAATGGTGGTTACCACCAGCAGCGTATCGCTCATAATGTTGAACTCAATGCCTATGCCGTCAAAGTTGCCCTGCAGCGATTCGTTGGTGGCTTTGGCATCCTTAGCTGATGTGTAACCCGAGTGAGGATCGAGCTGGCTTAGCACCTTTATGATGGCATCCTCGGTAAGCTTGCTGATATTGACGGTATCCACATACGAGGTGGAGAGGTAGTATATAAACCGCCCGAACTTGAACATGGATTCGTTGACATCCTTCAGCGGTTGCGCCTGCAGCGTTAGCGCGGCGGAGAGGAGAAGGGTAAGAGAAAGCAGTTTTTTCATCAAAGTATTATCAGTTTTAGAGCCTATTCCACAACAATAAAAATATCCTCGTTGGCGCGCTTCATGAGGTAGTGCTCGCGGGCGTATTTTTCGAGCTTTTCGCTATCGGTTTTCAGCTCGTCGAGGCGCTCGCTGTTTTCCTTTACCACGGCGGTGTAGTAGGCTACATCGCGCTCCAGGCTTGCTATCTGCCGGTTCAGCGAAAGGCGATCGATAAGGCTGTTGCTGTCAAAAAATCCAATCCACACGGCAAAGACGAGGGTGGTAAGCAGGTACTTGTTGCGTAGCGCCCGCAGCGCGCGCCGCAGCGCCGGATTTTTCGGAAGACGGAGACGAAATTTCATTGTTTTATTAGGTCGAAAATTAACGAACAAAGTTATGTTTTTTACGCCGAATTGGCTATTCGCTGCCTTGGAGCCGCGTTAAATAGTATTTAAGTTTTTGGTAGTGATTTGTCTTAACCGGCAAATTGAGCTTACTTTGCGCTCCTGAAAAAAAAACGAAGCAGCACCTGCTTTGTGTTGCGCCAATGCCGAAACACTTAAACATATTTTGCCTTACGGCTCTTCTTTTTTTGCTGATGTCGCAAGGCTTGCGGGCGCAGGGAGTGGCTCTCAGCGGCACGGTTGCCGATGCGCAAACCACCGCACCGTTGCAGGGTGCTACCGTGCTGGTGCGCGAGCTTAACCGCAGCGCGGTTACTAACGAAACCGGCCGCTACACCTTATCGCTACCCTCCGGAACGTATAGCGTAAGCGTGGCCTACATGGGCTACGGCATAGTAGAGGAGCGGATAAGCGTGAGAAATAAATCGCAGGTAAAAAACTTTGCGCTGGAGGAGCAATCCAACCAGCTGGATGAAATAACCATCAACGCCGCCGCCCGCGCCAACATTACCAAAGCCGAAATGAGCGTGGAGAAGCTGGACATTAAAACCATCAAAAGAATTCCCCAGCTCATGGGCGAGGTGGATGTCATTAAAAGCATCATGCTGCTGCCCGGCGTGCAGCCCGCGGCCGAGGGCACCTCGTCGTTCAGCGTGCGCGGCGGCAGCCACGACCAAAACCTGATACTCTTTGACCAGGCCACGGTGTACAACGCATCGCACCTCATGGGCTTCTTCTCGGTGTTTAACAACGATGTGGTGGACGAGGTAACGCTGTACAAGGGCGATATTCCGGCGGGCTACGGCGGCCGCCTGTCGTCGCTGCTCAACGTGCAAACCAAGGATGGCGATATGGAGAAGTTCAACATCAACGGCGGCGTGGGGCTGATATCGAGCCGGCTGGAGGTGGACGGGCCGATGCTGAAAAACAAGCTGTCGTTTGTGGCGGCGGGGCGGCGCACCTACGCCGACCTGTTCCTGCCCCTATCGCCCGAGCCGGGCCTGCGCAACTCCGTGCTGCACTTCTACGACCTCAACGGCAAGCTCTGCTTTAAGGCTTCCGAAAGGGACAAGCTTTCGCTCTCGGGCTACTTCGGCAAGGATGTGTTTGGCATGGGCGACGACCTGGCGGGCATGAACTTTAGCAACACCACCTACTCGCTGGCGTGGGAGCATCGCTTTTCCGACCGCTTTTCGCTCAGCTCATCCTTCATTGGCGTTCGCTACGCCTACAGCCTCAACTTCGATATGGGCTCTATGGCCGGGGTGTGGGACGCTACCATAAACGACATCGGGCTGCGCGAAGATTTTGCGCTGCACTACGGCGACGAGGGGCTGCTGAAGTTCGGCCTCCTGGGCATTTACCACAACATCATGCCCTGCGATGCCACCATGAGCATGGCGGCCACCGGCGAAAGCCCGTCGGTGGTGCTGCCCAACCAGTACTCGGTGGAGTACGCGCTTTACGTCATGAACCAGCATACGCTGGGCGATCGCCTCACGCTCAAGTATGGCCTGCGCGGCACGCTGTTTCAAAACGTAGGCCCCGCCACCGTTTACTCCTACGACGAAAGCTACAAGCTGAGCGGCGTGCAAAATTTTTCGAGGGGCGACTTCTACAACAGCTACTGGGGGCTCGAGCCCCGCCTGGGCGCCGTGTTCAGGCTGGGCGAAAGCAGCTCGGTGAAGGCCAGCTACGCGCGCACCATGCAGTTTTTGCACCTTATCTCCAACTCGTCCGCCGGCTCGCCGCTCGACGTGTGGATGGCCTCGAGCCCCAGCATCAAGCCCCAGTCGGCGCAGCAGGGCTCGCTGGGCTACTTTCGCAACTTTCGCCACGATGCCATCGAAGCTTCGGCCGAGGTGTTCTACAAGTACCTCAACAACGTGGTGGACTTTAAGGATCACGCCCAGCTGATGATGAACCCCCTGCTGGAGGGCGAGCTGCGCAGCGGTGTGGGCTACAGCTACGGCCTTGAGCTCATGCTGCGCAAAAATACGGGAACGCTTACTGGATGGGTCAGCTACACCTACGCGCACTCGTACCGCAAGGTGCAAACGGTGAACGACAACGAGTGGTACCGCGCGCCATCGGACAGGCCGCACAACCTGAACGTGGTGCTCAGCTACGATGTAACCAAGCGCATTAACCTGTCGGCCAACTGGACGTATGCCACGGGATCGCCCGTAACCTACCCCGAGGGCATGTTTGAAATTCCGGCAGGTGAATTTGCGGAGCACAACAGCTACGTGCCCATTTACGGCAAGCGCAACACCTACCGCATGCCCGACTACCACAGGCTTGACCTTGCGGCTACCTTTACGCTGAAAAAGCACGGGCGCTACGAGCACGATTTAAACCTGTCGCTGTACAACGCGTACGGACGGCACAACCCCTGGTACATTACCTTTAGGGAGGAGGAAACCCAGCCGGGCATGATGTACGCCGAGTCGGTGTATCTGTTCAGCGTGGTGCCCTCCATAACGTACAACTTTAAGTTTTAGCTATGCGAAGTCGCAAGTCGCAAGTCGCAAATGCTACTATATAAAAATGAAAAATATACTTATATCGTTAGCGATTGTCGTGCTCTCCGTGTCCTGCACCGAGCGCATTGATATTTCCCCGGGCAACCATTCGCCCCGGCTGGTGGTCAACGCTTTTATCAGCACCGAGCCGTCGCAGCAAGCGGTGTGGCTGTCCAAGTCGGTGCCCTACTTCGGAGGGACGCCCATACCCGCCGTTACCAACGCCCAGGTGTGGATTGACGGCGTGCTGCTTACGCCCAACGATACCGCCCCGGGACAGTACATCACGCCTGCCGGCTTTCGCGGTACGGCAGGGCAGCCCTGCTCGCTCCGCGTGCTGTACGACCTCGATGGGGACGGGCTTCAGGAGGAGTTTACGGCGCAGGACACCATGCGGCACGATGTAAGCCTCGACAGCCTAATCATTGCGGTTTTTGGCGTCGATACGGGCAAGTACCGTCCGCCCTTTACCATCAGCGCTAAAGCAACGCGCAACGTGGCCGATGACAACTTCTGCATAGACATGTACTACGGTAACCGCAACATGAGCCGGAGCGTAAGCGACTTTGGAGCCGGTAGCGTTCCGTACGGCCTGTACCGCGAAAAAATTACCTTCAGCATAACCACGGGTGGTACGAACCGGGTAATGAGCGTGGGCGATACGATGCGGCTTTGCCCCTTCGATACCATCCGCATCAAGCTGCACAGCATTCCCAAGATCATGCTTACCTACATCAGCTCGGCCGACCGCGAAACCGGCGGGCGGAATCCCATGTTCGGCGGCCCTCCGGCCAACGTTGAAACCAACCTGAGGGGGGGAGCCTTGGGCTGCTTTGGCCTGCGCAACGCCAGCGGCTGGAGGAGCATTGTGCTGCCCATGAATGTGAAAACGCTCGACGATACGTGGAATGCCAAGGATGGAAGCGGCCGGCAGATAGCGGTAAGCAACGGCACCGCCACCTACGCCAACGGAGCCGACAGGGGCGCTGTTTACTTCTCCGGCGTGCAGGTGGATAAAAACATCAGGGGATTCTGGGCCGGCAAGGGTGGGGAATTCCTGAGCACTCCCGCACAATTTAAGATGGTTAACTACAATGAGTTTGAAGACTTGTCAACGGGCGTTGGCTGGCTGCGCGAAAAGAAATCGTTCATGAATTAGGGAGGCTGCTCCACCCCTAAGCAGCCTCTAAATTTTCTCCGCCAAATACCTTCCCGTGTGCAAATCGCTACGCTTGGCCAGGTCGGCAGGGGTGCCGCAGAAGCAGAGCCGGCCGCCTTTTTCGCCGCCCTCGGGGCCGAGGTCAACCACCCAGTCGGCGCACTTTACCACGTCCATGTTGTGCTCCACTACCAGCACGGTGTGCCCTCGCTCCACCAGCGCGTTGAAGGCCTCCAGCAGCTTTTTGATATCGTGAAAGTGCAGGCCGGTTGTAGGCTCATCGAAGATAAAGAGCAGCGGCTCGGGGTTCATTTCCTTGGTGAGAAATGAGGCCAGCTTCACGCGCTGGCTCTCGCCGCCCGATAGCGTGCTGCTGCTTTGCCCCAGCTTAATGTAGCCCAAACCCACGTTCTGCAGGGGCCTCAGGCGCTCCACAATTTTCTTTGCAGTGTTGTCGCTTTGCACCTCAAAAAATTCTATGGCTTGGTTTACGGTGAAATCGAGCACATCGCTCACGCTGTAGCCCTTGTACTTTACCTCCAGAATATCGGGCTTGAAGCGCTTGCCGCCGCAGGCCTCGCACACCAGCGTAACGTCGGCCATAAACTGCATCTCGACCTTAATAAACCCGTCGCCCTGGCACTCCTCGCACCGTCCGCCATCAATGTTGAACGAGAAGTGCGAAGGGCCGTAGCCGTTGAGCTTGGCGTACTGCTGCTCCGAAAACAGCTTGCGAATTTCGTCGTACGCCTTGATGTACGTTACGGGGTTGCTGCGGCTGCTGCGGCCAATGGGATTTTGGTCCACCATCTCCACATTCTTAATACGCTTAATATCGCCGCTGATTTTATCGTGCTCACCGGGCTTATCGCCGTACATGTTTATGGCCTTGTTGATGGCCGGGTAGAGTATGTTTTTTACCAGGGTCGATTTGCCCGAACCGCTTACTCCCGTTACGGCCACAATGCCGCCCAGCGGAAACTTTACGCTGATGTTTTTGAGGTTATGCTCGCGCGCGCCGTGCACCTCAATAAAGCTGTTCAGCTTGCGGTAGTGCAGCGGCAGCTCAATCTTTTCTTCTCCCGATAGGTATTTTAGCGTGAGGCTTTTGTCATCCGGCAATACGGCTGATTTCTGATTTTTGATTTTCGATTTTTGGTTGCTTTCCGCGTGCTGCCGGCTGCTGCTTGCCGGCTTGTTTAGCGCCGGCGCTTCTCCCTGAAAAACAATTTCTCCGCCATGCCGTCCGGCCAGCGGGCCAATGTCGATTATCTGGTCGGCGGCGCGCATAATTTCCTCCTCGTGCTCCACCACAATTACCGTGTTGCCAAGGTCGCGCAGCTGCTTGAGCACGGTGATCAGGCGTCCCGTATCGCGCGGGTGCAGCCCTATGCTGGGCTCGTCGAGTATGTAGAGTGAGCCTACAAGGCTGCTACCCAGCGATGTGGCTAAGTTAATGCGCTGGCTCTCGCCGCCGCTGAGCGTGTTGCTCAGGCGGTCGAGCGTGAGGTAGCCAAGACCTACGTTTTGCAAAAAGTTGAGGCGGTTTTTAATTTCCACCAGCGTGCGCCCCGCAATGTCCTGCTCGTACTTACTTAGTTTGAGCGAAGCCACAAGCGCGGATAAGTCGTCGATGGGAAGCGACACCAGCTCGCTGATATTTTTGCCGCCCACCTTCACGTACAGCGCCTCCTTGCGCAGGCGCGTGCCGCTGCATTCGGGGCAGGTGGTTTTGCCGGTGTAGCGCGCTATCATCACGCGGTACTGTATTTTGTAGCGGTTCGATTCGAGCTCCCTGAAAAAGGCGTCGATGCCGCCGTAGCTACCCTTGCCGTGCCACAAAATATTTTTCTGCTCCTTGGTCAGCTCGTGGTAGGGCTTGTGAATGGGAAAGTCGAACTTGGCGGCGTGCTTGATAAACTGCTCCTTGTACCAGCTCATGCTTTCGCCCTTCCAGCACACCACGGCATCGCCGTACACCGACTGGCTTTTGTCGGGCACCACCAGGTCCTCGTCAATGCCCGTAACGCGGCCGTAGCCTTCGCACACGGGGCAGGCGCCCAGCGGGTTGTTGAAGCTGAAAAGGTGCTCCGACGGCAGCTCAAATGTGATGCCGTCGGCCTCAAAGCGGTTGGAAAAGGATTCGCCTTTCGGCAGATTTTTTTTATCGGCAGCAATAGGGTAGTCGGCCAGCAAAATGTTGCCGTGCCCCTCGCTGAAGGCCGTCTGCACCGAATCGCTGATGTCGCTCAGCGCATCCTCGTCGGCCGTGGCGGCAAAGCGGTCTATCACCACAAATACATCGCAGGAGGTTTCCACCTTCCCTCCGCTTTTTTTTGGCAGCGAGGCTAAGTAGTCCTCAATCTCCACCACCTCCCATGCAGGGTTGGCTAAGCACACACGGCTAAAGCCCTCCTGCTTGAGCAGCGTGAGTTTTTCAATAAAGCCCATGCCTTCGGGCAGGTGCAGCGGTGCGAGCAGCACCATGCGCTTGTCGTCGGGTTGCGCGGCAACGTAGCGCGTAACATCGCTTACGGTATGCGCCTTGACCTCGACCCCTGAAACGGGCGAGTACGTGCGCCCTATGCGCGCAAACAGCAGCTTGAGGTAGTCGTATATTTCGGTGGAGGTGCCCACGGTGGAGCGTGGGTTGCGCGTGTTGACTTTTTGCTCAATGGCAATGGCGGGCGGTATGCCCATGATGCTGTCCACCTCGGGCTTGTTAATGCGGCCGAGGAACTGCCGGGCGTAGGCCGACAGGCTTTCCACGTAGCGGCGCTGCCCCTCGGCAAACAGCGTGTCTAAGGCCAGCATGCTTTTTCCCGAACCCGATAATCCGGTGATAACCACCAACTTATTGCGCGGGATGCGGAGGTCTATATTCTTGAGGTTGTGAACCCTGGCGCCTTTTATGTCGATTGTTTGGGACATCTTGCAAAATTCAAATTATTCCACATCTTTGCAGCCCCGCCCTGCGGGACGAAGCAATCTCCTGCTATGAGGTGTTTTAGGACTTGCGAAGTTCGACACGCGCTATGCGAAACAGCAGTCGAGCGTCGCAAATCGCTTTGTCGCGGGTCGCAATTTTAGTTGGCAAAGGTAGGGTAAAATTGCGGAGTAAGCATCATAAAAAACAATAACGCTAATCCTGTTTTTCTAAAGCTCAGAATGGCTCCTACGCTTGCCCTGCCTACACGAAAAAGGCTGTCCGGTATGAACAGCCTCTTCCTTTTTTATGCAAAAATTAGTACAGCTCGGCGCGAGTGTCGGACTCGAATCCTACCTTTTTGTTAATCTTTATGTAGCTTTCAATGGCGTCTACGGTGGTCATGTTGAGGCTCGCCCCCGCTCCCCTGGCCACCGGCAGCTTGTACGAAGCTGCTATGTAGTTGTTGGTAACTACAGTGTAGCGCTTGCCTGCAGCAATGGGCGCACCGTTGACGGTGGCTTTTACCGCAACCGGCTGCCCGTTGACCACCTGTATCTTGTACTTCAGGCCCGAAACGCAAAGGTCGAGGCGCGGGTACTTAAGGTAGGTATCCTTGATAAACTGAAGAATCTCATCGCCGGTGGTTTCAAATTTGACCAGCTCGTTGGCAAAGGGGTCGGCGCGGAATATGTCCTTAACGGCCACCGGCCCGGCGCTGAGCAAATCGGAGCGAATGCCCATAATATTCTGAAAAACAATATCCGACTTGGTTTGCGCGCGAATGGCATCGCAAAAGAAGTTGCCGATATTCATGCGTCCCACCACGTCGTTGTTGAGCCATCCCACCACGCGGTACAGGTCGGGGTTGTCGTTGTACTGCTGTATTTTCTTGGTGGTAGCCGAGTCGCGCTCTACCAAATCGGCCACCTCAATGAGGTGGTTGCTTTTCGAAACTACCTTTCCTCCCTTCATTTTAATTACCGTTTTTCCCATTTGCTGCCCGTAGCGCCCGGCCTGCGTTATGAGCACGCCGTTTACCCACTTGCCCGAGTCGAGTTTGGTATGCGAGTATCCGCCCACTATAAGGTCGAGCGAACCGTAGCGTTCGGCCAAAATCGAGTCGCGCGTTACGCCGATGTGGGTAAGGGCTATAAACAGGTCGCACTCGCCGCGTAGCGTTTCGTACTGCGCAAAAGTTTCGATGGGGTCGCTTACGGTAACGCCTTCGGGGAGCTTGGCGTCATCCTCCATGAGGCCTATCACGCAGATGCGTATGCCGTCCTTGGTGAAAAATAAAAAAGGAGGCGGCGTGGGGAGCACCGTACCCTCGGTGTTAACGTTGGCGCACACCACGTTGCGCACTTTGGACTGCTGTACCCTCCGGAACAGGGTGGCAAGGCCATAGTCAAAATCGTGCCCGCCCATCATGCCTACGTCAAACACCAGGTTGTTAAGGATGTCAATCATGGGAAAGCCCTTGTCGAAGTAGTAGTCCACAATGGAGTTCCCGATGAAAAGGTCGCCGGCGCAGAGCAGCAGCACGTTTTTGTGATCGGCCTGCTGCTGATGGACGTAGGTTACCATTTTATCGAGGTTCTCAAACTTGGCGTGAAGATCGTTGATGGATAAAATGACAACCTCTTTCTCTTGGCTGCAGCCGGATAAAGCGAAAAGTAGCAGTAGGTATCGTAGGTGTTTCATGGTGAAATTTTAACAATAGGCAAAGTTATAAAATATTTACCATAAAAACGATAGCTCTTGTATTTAATTTTTGTTGCTTAATTTAAGGTGTTGCTTTAAATCCTTACAGGCGCAGCGTCGAAATCCTAACAGGGCTTTGCACCCCGCTCGGGCAAGCTTGTTTCAGGTAAAGATTTTTGGCTTGAGAATCATCAATAAGTTGGTAGGGCTTGTTTTTGTGGTTATCCCGAATTTTTCCTATGGGATATTCAGCCCGTAGGGCTACAAGGTTGTCATGCCTACGGCGTTAGGCCTGTAGCACTTACTACCTTATTGGAATTTACATAATTCCGAATATTTTTCAACAGCTGCTTTTTTGCTCTGAAAAAATCGTTACCTTTACAAGCATGCACATAAGATAATTACGTCCGTGTACGCACACAGAGTAATTTTTCAATTTCCTCGTTATTAATGATTTACAAATTACTCTTGGTAATGATGTATCTATTTACCCATAAAAAATAGCGCTATTTTGTGCCCCGCAGGGGCTCTATTTTATTAACCGTAGGTGAATCCGCCAGCCGGCGGAGTAACCTACGGGTCGGAAGCAGCATCCGCTGGTGGCGCACGGAGCAGGAGTTTGGTTCTGGGAAGACGCTTGCTCCGTGCGCCAGGCAGAAAGCGCACTTGCACCACGGGTTGCGCTTCGCTTCACCCGCGGTTAATAAATCATGCTACCCCTGCGGGGTAAGATGCTAGTGTAAACAAATATATCATTACCTTACTCTTTGAAAATCATAATTCATAAATCATACATAATCAATCACCAAAATGATCGTTTTAGTTTTAAACTGCGGAAGCTCTTCCATTAAGTATCAGGTTCTAAAAATGGAGAGCGCCGACCAGCACCTGCTGCTGGCCAAGGGCGCCGTGGAGCGCGTGGGCTTTACCGACGGCACCATTAAGCACAAGCCCGAGGAAAAGCCTGCCTACTCGGCCGTTAAGGATATTCCCGACCACACGGTGGGCATTAACCTCATCCTCGAGGCCCTGGTGCACCCCGACCACGGTGTGGTGTCGAACATAAAGGAGATTAACGCCGTGGGGCACCGCGTGGTGCACGGCGGCGAGTACTTTGTGGAGAGCGCGCTGATTGACGCCAACGTGAAGTCGGCCATCGAAAAGTGCATTGAGCTGGCGCCGCTGCATAACCCGGCCAACCTGCGCGGCATCCTGTCGATGGAGGCACTGCTGCCCGGCGTGCCGCAGGTGGCGGTATTCGATACCTCGTTCCACCAAACCATGCCGCCCAAAACCTACCTGTACGCCATTCCTTACCGCTACTACGAAAAGTACCGCATTCGACGCTACGGGTTTCACGGTACCAGCCATCGCTACGTGGCGCAAAAGGCCTGCAAAATCCTCGGCCTGGACTTCAACAAAACCAACATTGTTACCTGCCACCTGGGCAACGGCGCCTCCATAACTGCCATTAAACAAGGCAAATCGGTAGATACCTCCATGGGCTTTACGCCGGTCGATGGCCTGATTATGGGTACGCGCAGCGGCACCATCGACCCGGGTGTTCTTTTCTACATTGCTGATAAGGAGAATCTTAACCTAAAGGGGTTGAACGATCTTATCAACAAGCAGGGCGGCGTGTACGGCATTTCGGGGCAGAGCAGCGACATGCGCGACCTGGAGGAGGCGGCTAAGCGCGGCGACGAAAAAGCAGCGCTGGCGCGCGAAATGTTTGTGTACCGCGTGCGCAAATTCGTGGGCTCGCACGTGGCGGCCATGGGCAGCGTCGACCTCATTATTTTTACCGGAGGCGTGGGCGAGAACGATGACGATGTGCGCGCCGGCGTATGTAACTACCTGCAGTACTTGGGGGTAGAGTTTGACCCCGATGCCAACAAGGGCTTGCGCGGCAAAGACCAGCTGATTTCGAAGCCCGAATCGAAGGTAAAAATCATGACCATAACCACCAACGAGGAGCTGGTCATTGCGGTGGATACCATGAGCATAGTGGGAAAGCTGAAGGGGTAGGGTAGTTTGCAGTAGGCAATAAGCAGTGACAGTTTGCAGTAGGCAATGAGGGTAGAGGTGGGTTGTCATGCTGAGCCTGTCGAAGTGGTGCGGCGTAGGGTTGCAATTCAACAATTCAACAATTCAACAATTCAACAATTCAACAATTCAACAATTCAACAATTCAACAATTCAACAATTCAACAATTCAACAAATAACACATACAAAAATGATTACAAAACTTGAACAGCTGGTAGAGAAAGTAAAAGCAAAAGGTAAAAAGAAGCTGGTGGCGGCTTTTGCCAACGATTCGCACACCATTGGCGCGGTGAGCATGGCCGTTGACCGCGGCCTGGTTGAGGGCATTCTGGTGGGCGACGAGGCCACCATCAAGGCCGTGTGCGCTGAGGAGAAAATTGATGTAAGTAAATTTCGTATTGTGCAGGAGGCCGACGAAACCAAGGCTGCGGCAAAGGCCGTGGAAATGGTGCGCAACGGCGAGGCCTCGGTGCTCATGAAAGGGCTGGTTAGCACCGATAAGTACATGCGCGCTATTTTGAATAAGGAAACCGGAATTCTGCCCGCCAAGGCTACGCTGAGCCACGTATGCGTGCTGGAGGTACCTTCGTATCATAAGTTGCTTACGGTAAGTGATATTGCGGTTATTCCCGCGCCCGATTTGGGGCAAAAGGTAATCCTGACCAACAACGTAATTACCATTTCGCGCATGCTGGATATCGACCAGCCGAAGGTGGCGCTGATAGCGGCCACGGAGCAAATGCTACCCGGCATGCCCGCCTGCATTGAGGCGGCAGTGATTTCGAAGATGGCCGACCGTGGCCAAATCCGCAACGCTCTGGTTGACGGTCCTCTGGCGGTGGATGTGGCGCTCGACAAGGAGGCAGTTGAAATTAAAAAGCTCAAGAGCCCCGTGGCCGGCGATGCCGACTGCATGGTGTTCCCCAACATTGAGTCGGCCAACGCCTTTTTTAAGGCTGCTACCAAGCTGGCCAAGGCCGAGCTGGCAGGCATTGTGGTGGGCGCCAAGGTGCCCTGCGTGCTTACCTCGCGCGGCGACACCACGCTTACCAAGCTGTACTCCATTGCCTTGGGTGCATTAATGGCGAAGTAGCCGTAGCTGAAAGTTTGTAAAGTTGAAAGTTCTTCACTTTATAAACTCATGTAGGTTAATCACTTTACAAACATTATAAACTTTAAGAACTTCTTATGAAAATTCTTGCCATAAACCCCGGTTCTACATCAACCAAGATTGCCGTTTTTGAGGGCACCAAAAATGTACTTCAGGTAACGCTTCGCCACAACGAGGACGAGCTGAAACCCTTTAGCAGCGTGGCTGCGCAGTTCTCCTTCCGCAAGGAGGTTATTTTAGCCGAGCTGAAAAAAGAAAATATTGAGCTGAACGAAATAACCGTAGTGGTAGGCCGTGGCGGACTGGTAAAACCCATTGAGTCGGGCGTGTACGAAGTTAACGAGGCCATGAAGAAGGATTTGACCGAAGCCAAAGGCGGTGAGCACGCCAGCAACCTTGGCGCCCTCATTGCCGATGAAATTGCGCGCTCGCTTCCCTCGGCCAAGGCCTACATTGCCGACCCCGTGGTGGTGGACGAGCTGCAGGATGTGGCCCGGATTACAGGTTCGCCCATGTTTATTCGCCGATCGGCCTTTCACGCGCTCAACCAAAAAGCCATTGCCCGCGCGCATGCCCGCACGGTGGGCAAAGCCTATGAGGAGCTCAACCTTATTGTGGCGCATTTGGGCGGAGGAATTTCGGTGGGTGCGCACCGTCAGGGTAAGGTGGTGGAGGTTAACGATGCCGTGGGTGGCGAAGGGCCAATGTCGCCCGAGCGCGCAGGCACCGTGCCCTGCTTTGACCTGATAGATATTTGCTACAGCGGGAAGTACAGCAAGGATGAGCTGAAAAAGCTGCTGGTGGGCAAGGGTGGCCTCATGGCGCACCTGGGCACCAACGAGGCGCACAAGGCGGTGGCTGCCGCCGAGGGCGGCGATGCCAAGTCGCTGCTTATCGTGAACGCTATGAGCTACCAGGTGGGTAAGAGCATTGGCGCCGCCGCCGCCGCCCTCTGCGGCAAGGTTGATGGCATTCTGGTAACCGGCGGCATTGCTTACAATCCTTTGGTAACAAACTATATAAAGGAAATGACGCAGTTCATCGCACCCGTATTTATTTATCCGGGCGAGGATGAGATGGCCGCCTTGGCCGGCAACGTGCAGCAGGCCCTGGAGGGTAAGCTGCCTATGAAAAAGTATGAGTAGCGTTAAATATTTGCATTGCGCACAATAAAAGTATAATTTTGTAGACGTGTTTTTATAATCCATACTGTTATGAAAAAAATTATAGCCCTTTCGTTTGGCTTAATGCTGGCGGCAGCAGCTGCCAGCGCTCAGCCATCCATTACCTACGCCAAGCATGCGCTGCAGGCCGGTGATGTGCACCAAACCCGTACTGTAACCCAGGTAAATCCGGGTGCCAGCGGGCCTAATGTGGTGTGGGATTTTAGCGCATCGCCAATAGTGGGCGAGGTGTACGACGAGACCCTTTCGGCTGCCGGCGGCAGGATAGTGGCAACCAATAAAAACGGTGTTTCTTTTCAGTTTGATGTTACCCCTTACGGTAACGACTACTACGGTTACCAGGTGGGGCCTCATACCCTGGTATACGAGCAGCCGGTGCTGAAAACCAAGTACCCGTTTAGCTTCATGGATCAGCACTCGGGCAGCTTTACCGGATACATTACACAGGGAGCGCAGAAGTATGCGGTGGAGGGAACTTTTTCATCGGAGGTGGATGGCTACGGTACGCTGAAGCTGCCCGGTGGCGTTACGCTTAACAACGTTCTCCGCGTGAAAACCGTGGATGCGCAACAGCAGCAGTACGGTAGCGTAAACAGCTACACCGAGGTAAAGTACCTGTGGTACTCGCAGGATTTCCGCTACCCCGTATTCGTGTGCATTCAGTCTGTAAATGAGAGGAACGGCAGCAGGAGCGAGAGCAACACGGCGCACGTGAGCGTGGCCGCGCTGAATCCCCTTGCTCCCAAGAGCACTACGCCCGAGCCCGGCGTTACGGTGGGCGAGGTGGAGCACCGGATATTCCCTAACCCGGTGGAGACTTCAACCTCCATCAGCTACACCCTGCCCAAAGCAGCCAAGGTAAGCGTGGCGGTATATTCCTCATCCAACGTGTGCCTGCAAAAGCTGGTGCACGGCGTTCAGCAGGAGGCCGGCAGCTACGCCTACAGCTATGCGCCGCAGCTCCCCGGCATTTACTTCGTGCGCTTTGCCTTTGGCGATAAGGTGTACGTGGAGACAATAGTAAAAAAGTAGCTTAAGTTTTCAAGTGCAAATTGTAAAGCAATCCCTACCAAAAGTGGGATTGCTTTACTTGTTTTAAAAAAACAAAATGTTTGATTTCTCTGCCGAATCGCCGGTCATAGCCTACGTACTTATTCCGCTACTCATATTCTGCGCCCGCATTTGCGACGTTACGCTGGGCACGCTGCGCATTATTTTTGTTTCGAAGGGGCTAAAGAAAATAGCGCCGGTCGTCGGATTTTTCGAGATATTTATTTGGATTGTGGTAATCAGCCAGATTATGCAGCACGCCAATAACATATTTTGCTACGTGGCGTACGCAGCCGGTTTTGCCACGGGCAACTTTGTGGGCATGCTGCTTGAGGAGCGCCTGGCCCTGGGCATATACATTGTGCGCGTTATCACGCCCAAAAACGGGGAGGGCTTGGTGGCAATGCTCAACCAAAAGGGCTACGGCGCAACGCTGATAGCCGGCAAGGGCAAGGTAGGTGCCGTTAGCCTGATTTACTCCATTGTGAACCGTAAAAATATTGAGAAGGTGGAGGAAATCATTGCCGATTTTGACCCCAACGTTTTTTACGTGATAGAGGATGTGCGCGTGGCCAAGCGGGGCATCTTCCCCGGCAAGGGCGCCAACAGGGCCCTCGCCGATTTTGAGGAAAGGCAACAGGAGAGGTAGTCTTTGATTATAAATGTATAATTATGAGGAAGTTGTTTGTGTTTTTGCCCTGCTATAACGAGCAGAAAGATATTAAGGATTTAATAGAAGCATGGTTGCGCGAAAAACCGGTGCTCGTCAATGAGGGCTTTGAGCTACACCTGGTTCCTATTGATGATGGTAGCCGTGACAATACGCGACAAATCATTGCCGGTTTGGCTAAAGAGCACAGTGAAATAACCTTTCTAATACACGAGGTTAACAAGGGCTTGGGCGGAGGTGTGGCAACCGGGCTGACCTACTTTAATGACCATGCTGCGGCGGGAGACTATGCGCTGATAATGGATGCCGATAATACCCATGAACCCAAGTACGCCAAGGAAATGCTTCGTGAAGCGATGGGTAAGAATTTGGACTGCGTTATCGCGTCGCGCTATCGAAAAAACTCCAGCGTAGTGGGTTTGGCAGGCGGTAGGGTATTGTTGAGTTTTGGGGCCAGGGTTTACTACACCTTGGTGTTGGGGGTAAAAAATGTTCGCGATTACACCTGCGGCTACAGGGTATATAGCTACGATATAGTACAGCGCGCTGTGGAGGTGTATGGCGATAAGCTGGTTGAGAACCGTGGCTTTACCTGCATGATGGAGGTGCTGTATAAGCTGTACTGCATCGGGGCTAAGTTTGGAGAGGTGCCGTTTGAGCTAAGGTATGACTATAAGCAGGGCGAAAGTAAGATGCGCGTGACTAAAACGATGGTGGAAAGCTTCAAAACGGCCGTTCGCTTACGTTTTAGTATAAAAAAGTCAGCCTAAACTTTTTTGAAAATGAAGAAGGTGCAGAAATTTTTGACCGCCAACGTTAACCTGATAACAGTAATCCTGCTATGCTGTTGTGTGGCTGGATTTTTTATCCGGGTTACCAACTTGAATTTTTTGACCCTTTGGGTTGATGAATTTGTGCACGTGAACAGGGCGCGTCATTTTCCTGCGCACCCCCTGCTTACCAATGATAATAATGGGATTTTGTACACCATATTTATAATTCCACTATTTAAGCTGTTTGAGGTTAATGAATTTTGGGCGCGTTTTCCAAGCGTAGTCCTGGGTACGCTTTCCATTCCTCTCATTTACCTGTTTGGTAAAAAATACTTTAACAAGTATGTGGGGCTTTTTGCTGCCATCCTGTTGACCTTTTCGCAATACCATATATTTTGGTCGCGCATTGCCCGCAACTACGTTATCTTCTCCTTCTTCTTTTTGCTGCTGGCCTACTTTTTAGGGAAGTGCCTTAACGTAAAGGACGATTTTAAGCCCTCGGGGCGCAGGCTATTTGACTACCTGCACTGTACTCCGCTCAGTATTGGCCTTGTGCTGCTGCTGCTCATCCTCTCCGTTTTATCGCACCAGCTGGCCCTTTTGGTGGTTTACGTTATAGGCTTCTACCACTTTGTAACCTTTCTCATCAGCCTCTTCGGAAAAAAACGCAACTTCTTGTCCGTCAACGCTATTATAGCGTACATTTTTACCATCTACGGATTGATTTTGTTTGTTCCTGCTTTTCAGGAGTTCGTAAGGGGATTTCTGGCCATGTTCCTGCCCTCGGGCATAGTGGAATGGGTAATTCCCAAGTTTGAGCGGATACTGCAGCTTACAAAAGAGAAACCGTTTGAAGTTTTTAATATTTACTGGGGCGTTGTAAAAACCGATTACTCTTCACTTTACCTTTTGGGCTTACTGGGAGCGGTGCTGGGGGTGCTAAGATTTAAGAACGCGGGCTGGTATAACCTCCTTCTTTTTGCGGTTCCTTTTTTGCTCATGAGCTTCCTTTTCCGTGAGCCGTCGCTGCCGCGCTACCTCATTTACGTGTATCCTTTTTACTTGTGCGCCATTGCGCTGGTGTTTTCCGAACTTGTATTTTGGTTCAACCGTTACGTGGAGCATAAGCAGGCGCGCAACGCGCTGCTGCTTATGCTGATAGTATCCATCGTTGCGTTCTCGCCGGCAAAGTCGTCTTGGGCAATGGTAACCCGTAAGGCGCACGGTCAGGTAGTGCCTAAAGAATTGTCGGTGTGGTATTTTCCCGATTGGAAGTTTGCGCTGAAGAAAATCGGCCCCATGCTCAAGGATGAGGACGTTGTGCTTTCTACAATGAGCCTGTATCCCAACTTTTACTTGAACCGCGATGTTGTATTTTTCAGGCAGCGATACTACAACACAAAAAGCCACGCGTATGAAAATCTCCTGCCGGACACTACGACTTCAAACGCCTCGTCGGTTGAAGCGCTGGTAAGGCTATACAGCTCGTCGAAAAGCGGGTGGCTGCTGGCCGACTACTACTTTAACAACGTGATGACCGACCCTGCGGCGCGTGATTTTGTAATTCGCAACTCGGACCTTATGTACTCGCTCAGCAACGAGTATGTAAAAGTTTTTCACTGGGACCATTCGCAGCCCAGGCGCCACGTCAATACCATGGCGGAGCTGCTTACTCAAGCATTCCCCGCCACGTTTGAGTACTCAATAAATCTACCGGATTTGAGCGGTAAAACGGTGGAGATTATACTAGAGGCTGAGGGCATGCGCTACGATAATGAGCTGCTGGTGGTGTTTAACAATAGGGCCATGGGTGTCCCGCTTAAGTCCTCCCGAAACCAGGGAGGCGGCCGGCAAACTTTTGTGTTCGCGCTTCCGGCCAACTTAGTAAAGGTAGGTGAGAACAAGGTGCACTTTGCCTACAATACAAACGAGTATCGCTACAATAAGAATGCTAAGGTGGCGGTATATAGCTTAAACATGCAGTGGCGCTAACTATTTGATTCTATCGTAGTACAGCGTCGAGCAGTTTTCTTTTCTGAAAATAGCGCCGGCTACGCGGCGAATATCGTCGGCGGTAACGCGGCGGTAGCTTTCAATGTCGGTGTTGACGAGGTTAATGTCGCCGATCATTTCGGCGCAGGCAATGGCCACTACCTTTTGCATCACGGTGGTTTCGGCAAACACGTGCATGCTCTCCATCTTGTTCTTTACCTTTTCCAGCTCGTAGTCCGAAACGTTTTCATCGCATAAGCTTTGCAGCTCCCTTTCCACCGCGGCTTCGGCCTGCGGCATGGTGGTTTGCGGCAGCAGGTGTCCGGTTACGGTTACCAGCCCCGCGTCGATGTCGCCCGTGATGTAGGCGTTGGCGTTGCTGAACAGCGGCTGCTCCTGCACCAGGCGGCGGTATAGGCGCGAGGATTTTCCGCCGGCCAAAACTTCGGTAATCAAATCGCAGGCGTGGTAGTTGGGGTGATGGCGGTGCGGCATGTGGTACGCCTTGTAAATGGCTGGTGCGGGTACCTGCCGTGCTACGCTGAGCGTACGCTCTTCGGTTTGTTCGGGCTCCTGCGGAATGTTATTTTTCAAAATTTCGCCCTGCGGAATATCGCCAAACCACTTTTGCGCAAGCGCGAAAACCTGCTCAGGCGCGATGTTTCCGCCAACTACCAGAATGGCATTATTAGGAGTGTAGAATTTTTTTAAAAACGCTTTTACATTGCTTAGCGTGGCGGTGGTAATGTGCTCGGTGGTTTTACCAATGGTATTCCACTGGTAGGGGTGAACTTTGTATGCCAAGGGGCGCAGCAGCAGGTTTACATCGCCGTAAGGCTGATTTAAATATCGCTGGTTAAATTCTTCTACTACAACGCTTTGCTGTTGCTTGAGCGTTTCGTCGTTGAGTAGGGGATTGAGCAGCCTATCGCTTTCGAGCCAGAGCGCGGTTTCGATATTTTGCGCCGGCAGCGTAATGTAGTAGTTGGTAAAATCGGCGGTGGTAAAGGCGTTGCACTCGCCGCCGGCCAGCTGCACGTGCACGTCGTACTCCGGCGCGTTGACCGAGCCGCCGAACATGAGGTGCTCAAACAGGTGCGCAAAGCCCGTGCGTTCGGGGTTTTCGTTGCGCGAGCCGACTTTGTACAGCAGGTTTACGGTGGCCATTGGCGTGCTATCGTCGTGGTGGGCTACTACGGTAAGCCCGTTGGAGAGTATGCGTTTTTCGAAGTTAATCATTCGATGAGGTTGTTGCAAAAAGATTGCAAGTTACAAAAATGTGGCAAAATAAAAGCAAATACCTGCCAAACAAAACCCTAACAGGGTCTTAAAGCCCTGTCAGGGTCCTGCTTTGCAAAATACATGTGCAAATGCTGATAGTGGCTGCTAAATCTCCAGCTGCGGCACTTTGTCCGTCAACTCTACCGATGTTTTACCATCTTTTATCATGGTTTTTTCGTTGTAGTTCAGCTGCACGTCGCCTTTTTTGTTTTTGATAAAAAGAGCTGATTTGCCGGAGCCCGACAGGTTGCACTTGACCTCCCACTCGCCCACGCTTATCGTGCCATCTTTGCGTTGAACAGGTGTTACGCCTTGCTCGCTACTATTGCGAGTATTGATAATGGTCAAAAATCGGTAAACCTTTGCGGGCGCCGTTTCCACGGTTACATGCCAATGATTTTTAAATGGCTCAAAGTTGCCCTTATCGTCAGCGCGGAGCCAGTTATCGGCAGGGTAGAAGAACGTGTCGGTTTGCATGGCGCTGGTTTTTCCGGTGCTGAAAATGTACGCGTCGCTTGTCCCGTTGGCCGAGTTGGTAGCCTTAATGTGCGCCATGTTTCCACCTTGTGAAATGATTTGCATGGCTTGCTCTACGGTGTGCAGCAGGTAGCTGAATTTTACGGCGGAGTCGGCCTCCAGCTCATCGTAAATGAGCATTAGCCCCGCGTTGCCCAGCTCTACCACGTGCCGGCGAAACAGCTTGAGGTGATTTTTATCCCAGCCCGTTTTAGGCGAAAGCTCAACATCGGCCAGGCGCGCGCGCTCCAGCCATAGTTCGGAGGTAACTTCTCCGTACGCATTTGACGCATCGCCCAATACATACGAAATATTTTGGCCTGAATAGTAGCGCGGAATCCAAGCAAAGCCCTCAACGCCTATGCGCTGCCCCATGCCGTTAACCAGTATGGTGTTGTGCGCGCGCGTACCTCGATGGCAGTAAATGCTGTGCTTATCGACAAAGGAAATGTGATGGCCGGAGCTGTAAAAAAGCGATTTTCCGCCGTAAAAAGTATTGAACGCGTTTTGGTTGGCCAAGGCGTGAGACGTTGAACCGTAAGGGCTGGAGCGGAATGATAGCATTGCATTCCTGCTGTAATCATCCAGGTCGGAATCGAAAAATGCCAAGCCCGATTGTGGGAAAACGTACGCCAGGGGTAGCTCGCTTAGCTTGCCTCGCGGCAGCGGTTTGTCAATCTGAAGCAAGGTCCAGGTTAAATCTCCGGCTTTTGCGAGCAATGCCGAACGGCGCAGCTTAGGATTTTGCGCAGCAATATGCCGCACGTAATCGCCGGCGTAGGAGCTGCCGGTAAGCCTCGCCAACGCTTCGGCGTAGAGCATCCGGGTACCGTCGGGGCTGAGCACTTTTTGGTGCGAGCTACCGTTGCCACCCGATTTCGACGAGGGCATAAAGTTATAAATTACGTACATGATATTGCCCTGGTACCAAGGGTCGGAGAAGAAGTCGAAGCCGCTGAGGCGCGAGTACAGGTAGGGAACTTCGACCAGCGTGCGGAGGTTTACGCCAAAGTACGAATCGCCGTTGTGCCAAGCCCCATCCTCGTTTAAGCCGGGGAAGCGCGCCACCCAAACGTTGTAGCAGTAGCTGGCCCATAGCGATGCCTCGGGCAGCTCGCCGTAGGTGGTAAAGGCAGCCATGGTGAGTATGCGCAGGGTCATTTGCCACACGTGGTTGTCGGCTATGTGTAGCTCCAGGTGGTTGCTGTACTCCCTGTACATTGCACCTCCCGTGGTGCGAATTTGCTCAAGCAGTATTTGCTTTTGCGCCTCGGTAAGCAGGTTGTAAAAGGCGTCGTACGCCAGCGTGGAGATGGACAAAATAACGGAGCTGTTGAAGTCGCCTACCACCAGCGGGCTATCGTTCCACGAGATAATTTTCTCAATTCTATCCAGGGCGCCCTTGGCGTACTTGGGGTCCTTGGTAAGCAGGTAGGAGCGTGTAAGCGCTTCAATGTTTACCTCCTCGCGGTCAACAATGCGGCGGCTTTCGCGCGTTAGCAAAGCGTTGCGCTGCACAGCGTTTGTCAGCCCTTGCAGCTTGGAGGTGTCAATATCGTTAATGGACGAAATTTTGCTGCCAAGCGCGCCGTCGGCCCGCTTCAGGTACCAGTCGCGCTGCGGTGTTTTTTCGCACTTTGCAATAAAAGTATCCCAACTTTTTCCGTCCAAAAGTACCCGAGGATGGTAGGCGGGTATTGCGTTGAGCACAAGGTTTGCGGGTGGCGGAGCGAATGTTGCGGCATTTTTATTTACGGTAAAAGTGTAAATCTTTGACCAAACGTACTTGCCGGAGTTATCGGTGTAGGCGTACTGCCAGTACCAGCTGCCCATGCCAAAAGCCTTGCCGTGGTTGTAAAAGGGCCAAGGAGAATCGGTTTCTATCACATTTTTTTTCAGCTGCGGGTCTTGTGATAGGCGAATTTTGTAGCTGATGCTAACCTTTTTTTTGTCCACTCTAAATCCATCGAGTGTGTTGCGTATGTTCTCGTAGGGCAAAGGCCACATGAGCGCTACAGGATTTTTGGTAAGCGTGCTTTTATCGATGGGATACTCTGTAGCCCGCATTTCGTGCATGAGGCTGGGCTCGGTAATAATAATTCTGTTGTTGGTTGCGGCATATACGATACTTATAACGCTGCAAAGCAGAATTGAAATGCAGAATATTTTTTTCATTGCAAAAATATTTTGAATGTAAATCTGTTTATTTTTTTAAAAAAACGCTTTAGTAGTTGAGATTGCTTCGTCACGCCACGACGCTTTGATGCACGTCATTGCGAGGAGGAACGACGAAGCAATCTTAAGCCTCAATGAGGAAAATTTAAATTTTACTTTTTTACCGCCCGTGTAGAAATAGGTACGTAATCAAGCTCCTCCACCATTTGCTTTTGCCCATCTATCACATCATACAGCAGTGACGATTGCTTTTGACGGGAATAGGAAACATTGTCGATAATGATATTTCCGGAGCCATAGCTAAATGCTACATTTTGGATGCTGTTGGCAACGCTAAGGCTTGCTTTTTTGTCCCAATTGAGCTCGGCTTTAATGCTCCAATCGCCGCATTGGTAAGCGCCGGAGGAGCCTGTTATAGCCTTGGTTGATTCTCCCTCCGGTACGACCTGAATTATAGTCAGGATACGATTTTTTGCACAATTTTCAAATTTGGCAGTTAGGTGCCACTGGTTGGGGTATTCCTTGCCGGGGTCGCCTAACGCTAAGTTTGGTGGTACTACAAACTGGTCGGTTTGCGAAATAGTACACGCTTGGTTGCTGAACAAGCGCGCCACCGATGTGAAATTTTTTGCGGTGTAGCGCGTGGTTAGCTTTTGCTGCGCTGCGTCAATACTAAATTGTACAGGGCTGTGCATCAGCCAGTCCCAGCGTACAGGCTCGCTTGCCTCCAGCTCATCGTACAGCACCACTACGTTGGGGTGCAGCATAAGCACATGCCGGCGATAAAGGGTTAGCGGCGTTACGCCAAATCCGTTTTCGATGCTTTGCGCAATGCCCGCCGCTTTGAAATTATCTATCCACATGGGGTCGTCGCTAATGCCGGAGTATGCGTGCGAGGCATCGCCCAGGCAGTAGGTAATGTTGTCGCCGCCCATGGCGCGTAGCACCTTGCCATAACCCTTGGTGCTGAATGGTTGTCCTATTCCGTTGACTAATATGGAATTATGCGCTCTTGTGTGGCGGTACGACATGAGGTTGTGCGCGTCAGCAAAGTTGAGATAGTAGCCGGTGCTGTGGTAAACATTTTCGCCTTTGTAAAGCAGGTTAAAGCTGTTTTGATCGGCAAGCGTGTGGCTGCCCGAGCCAAATGTGCTGGAGCGAAAGCACAGGGCGAAATCGTTGTCGGTATTGGTTAAATTGGAGTGTATGGCTACCTCGCCCGCGTCTTGATACCAAACATATTTTGCAATGTTTTCGAGCGTAGTGGCGGGGTAAGGATATTTGTCGCGCACCATTCGGTAAAGCCTAAATTCGTAATCGGAAAGCAGCGTTGAACGGCACTGCGTAGCATACCAACCCGCGTAGGTATCGCCTAACTCGCGCGCCAGAAAATCGGCAAAGGCAATACGGCTCCGTGTTGGCACATCGTCGCGCTCGTTGCCATCGCCAAAGCCAACGCTCTTGGAGCTTGGCGGCCACGAATACAGCAGGGATTTGCCCGCGTTGAGATACCAAGGGTGCTGCAAAAAATCAACTTTGGTAATATACGAAAACAGCATCGGCATGTACTGCAACGTTTTGTACTCCGCGCTATAGTAGTAGGTTCCGTTGAGACAAACTCCGTCACGGTTGAAGCCGCTGGCCGGAGCGCGCGCTGTCCACAGCTCGTAGTAGTACTGAAGCATGGGCAAAACTTCGCTGGTGTACGCTCCTTTGTCAAATAAAAGATATGCACCTTGAAAAAGTACGCGCATGTTGTGTTGCCAAAAGTGGTTGTCAAAAATTTGATTTTCCTGATAGCCACAGTACGCTTTGTAGTAGTAGCGCTCCACACGCATTATCAAATTTTCGGCTCCCAGCTTGTCGCTTGCCGTAAGCTGATCGTAAACAATATCGTAGCCCAATATAAAAATGGTGGCAATATCGGTTGAGCCAAAGTTGGAGGCGAAGAGCTGCTTATCGGTAACGGTTTTTGCCAGCATGGTACGTAAAATACTTACCACCTTATCGCGGTACTGAGCATCCTGCGTAAGATAGTAGGCCTGGTAGAGGTAGAGCATGTAGTCCTTTATGTCGCCGGCCTTGTCGTACGGGTTGGCCATGCTGTAGTCGGCGTTCATGGCGGTGGTAGCGCGCGATATGAGCGATTTGTACTCCGGATGATTTTTTGCGTTGGCGCGAGCGTCGGTGGCATCATTATCCAAAAAGCAAAAGAGGCGAGGGTAGGCGTTTGGAGTATTTTGGTAAAAAATATCGAAGGCAGGTGTCGCAAATTGTGGTGTGCTGTTCTTTACCTCAAAGCTGTACGTTTTACTCCACGCCCCATATACGTTCGCCTTGCTTACCGACCTAAAACGCCAGTACCAAAGGCCCACCTCAAGCACTCGGTGCGGGTTGTACATGCACCAAGCGGCCGGCTCGGAGGTAATGGTGCCGGACGATGCGAAAGTGCTGTCCTGCGATAGCGTAAACTGCAAGTTGTCCGATGTTTTCATGCGCTGCGGCACAACAAGCGGCGAGGGGTTAATAAACAGCTCGTTGCTTATTTTCGGGTAGGGTTGAGTCCTTGTTTTATCGTGGTACGCCGATGCGGTGTCGGTTGCAGAGGGAGTATCCGGCTTATCGGGAGGAACAAGTTCGTCGCCGTCTCGGTGGGAGCATGAGATGCCGAAAAATATTGCTGCAATAGCAGCAATAAAAACATTTGTAAAGTGTTGAAAACTCATAGTTTACCTACCTGTCAAACACCAAGTACGCTGCTCCCATGCAGCCTGCCTTATTGCCCAGCTGCGCCGGCTGAATTTTTAAATCTTTGATAGAAATGGGCAGCGCGTGCTGCTTGGCTACCTCCAATATTTTTTCGGTATAAAAGCTACCGCACTCGGCAATGCCACCACCAATAACGATGAGCTGCGGCGAAAAAACGTTGGCCAGGCCTGCGACGGCACGGCCTAAGTAAAAACAGTGGCGGTTGAAAGCCTCCACGGCCAAGTCCTCGCCGGCCTTATATTTTTCTACAATATACTCGCCGTTAACTTCCTGCGAAACCGCAATATTTTTTTGCGCCAGCAGCGTTTTGTAGTCGCGTATCAGCGCTACGGTGGTGGCGTAGGCCTCCACACAGCCCTGCGCTCCGCAGGCGCACATTTCGCCGTTGGCTATAAGCGGCGTGTGGCCAAACTCGGCGCCACGGTTTTGGTAGCCGCCAAACAGCTTTCCATTAAAAATAAACGCGCTTCCAATACCTGTTCCCACTGTCAAAAATACAACAAATTCCGCACCTTTTCCTGCTCCGTAGGCGTACTCGCCAAGACCCATTACGTTGGCATCGTTATCGGCAACGGTGGGCAAGCTAAAGCGGTTCTCCACCTCGCGGCAAATGTCCACGTTTTCCCATCCGGGAATATTTTCGGCGCCGCCTACTACTACGCCATCTACAATTACGCCGGGCGAGCCTATGCCAACTCCTTCAACCTTAAATCCGTTTTGCTTGGCATAGCTGTACGCTTGTTCTACGGCATACTCCAGCTGCTCCAGCGTGGTTTTTCCGTCGGCAGCGGTGGGCGTTTTTCCGGTAAATAAAAACTCCCCCTGATTGCTAATAAGGGCGTACTTTATAAAAGTTCCGCCCATATCTATTCCTATTGCGTAGCGCATAAATTTAAAATCAAAAGTCGTCAGTCCTATATGTCATCCCGAACTTGATTCGGGATCTCCTCGCTAAAGAAAGGGGGTTGGCTTCGCCGAGCTTCACTCCGTTTCGGTTGCGGAGCAACGTTTACCCCGACAAGTCGGGGCCCGCAATGACAAACTACTTATGTCCGTTCCACCCAAATAGGCGTGCTCCAAGCCCACTGCGCGTCGCGCTGACGCACGCGCACGTAGTAAAAATCGGTGTCGCGCTCGGGTTCGTTGTCCTCCATGTAGTGCTCAATGCAGAATGATGCTTGCGGCGCGGCGCGGTGGAACTGTATGGCCTCGCTCAGCCAGCCGATCATGAAGTGCGTTTCGCCGCCGTGCAGCAAATCCTCCACGCTGTGCTCAAAAGTTTTTCCGTTGAACTCCGCCACCAGCTTAGCCGATTTGGGAACGGTGGCATCGATAATAACGGCCTGTGTGGCGGGGGTAAGCACGTTGGGATTTTTGGTGGAGTACATTTTCAGCTCCACCTCGCGGCTGCTCTGCGATAGCAGCTTGTTGACGTAGGTAACGTCTTTCTCCTTTTTTCCCTCCTGCGGAGCGGTGTAGGGTGCGCCGCGGAAGCAGGTTTCCACGCCGTGAATTTCGCCATCGGTCAGGCGCAGCTTTCCGTTCCACTCCACAATTTTTGTTTCGCGGTTCCAGCCGAACTCCACCTTCATTTTTACGCGCACGGTGTCCTCCCTGGGAATGGCTGGCAGCAGGTCGCCGCCCATGCGCGCCACCGTTTTGCCGTTCTTTACCAAGTCCACGTAGTCAATGATGCCGCCGGCCTGCACGTTGAGGTATATTTTGCGCCGGTTGCCGCGTACCACCTCGCCCATTTCGGCATCGTTGATGCGAAAGTCAACCGCAATTTTGTCACCGGTAACGCAGTACATTTTTCTATTGCCAAGTGAACTCCACAGCGCGTCGCGCGTGAGGCTGGGCGCGAGCAGCACAATGCGCCCGTCGCCGTAGCTGCCGGGGTAGCCCGCGTGCTGGTCGGTGGAGCCCATGATGCCGAACTTGTGCCCCTGCATCAGGCCGTACAGGGCGGTTCCTGTCCAGCGGCGCGGCCCCATGTCGTGCAGGTAGGGGTAGTCGCCCTCGTCCATTTCGGCCAGGCCGTGGCGCGAAAACATTTCGACAAAGGGCGTTTTTTCGGGCGAAAAGAACTCCCAGTCGTAGCCGCGGTAGCCCTCCTGGTAGCCCATGTGGTGCGGCGTAACGTAGGCCTTTTTATCCATGAGCTGCCGCTTCAAATCCTCCACCGAGGTGCACTCGAGCAGCGGCGCGTCGAGGTCGTAGTTGAGCACCACGTGGTCGCCGTGCTTCATGCTGTGGCACTCGTAGGAGAGAAAGGTAATAAATTCATTTTCCTTGTTGTACTCCCGGGTCATGGCCACGTACTTGGGCCAGCCCTCCTTGCGCAGGCGAATAAAGGCCTGCACGTGGTAGTCGATAACCCAGGCCAGGCGCGGGTCGTCCTTGCCGGGGATGTCGGGCCAGAGGGCGTGCGGCGTTACCGCCAAAAAATCGAGCTGCTGCTTGGCCGCCTCAAAGGCATCGCGCATGTCGCCGTGCCCGTAGGTAAGGTTGCAGTGGTTGTGCAGGTCGCCTATGTAAAGCTTGTTGCTGCTTTGGGGCATGTTGAGCTTTTTGTAGCTTTTGCTCGCGCGGTTGGTGCCGTTGCCCACGCAGCTGAGCAGCGATCCGCTTGCCGCCAGTCCGGCAAAGGCAAATCCTGCATTTTGTATAAATTTTCTTCTGTCCATAGCTTTTTGTTTTTTTTACCGCTCTAATCTAAATCGGACTATAAAACTCCTTTGCGAAAATTTGTCATTGCGGGCTTGACCCGCAACCGAAACGGAGTGAAGTTCGGCGAAGCCAATCTCCTCTTTGGTTTGGAGATCCCGAGTCAAGCTCGCAATGACATCTTCTTTGAGCAGCTCGTTTTACTTTTCCGAGTATCCTGCCAAGTTGTACTGTACCGGTATGGTGCTGTTGCCTACGCGGTATATACCAAATTTAAAGTAGTAGCCGTCGTCGTCGTTGCGGCCAATGAGAATGGGCTCGCTGTTTACAATTTTTTCGGCTACTGTTTTTCCGTTTTTGCTGTAGGTCATTTTTACGTCAAGCATTCCGCTTTTCAGAATGGTTTCCTTTTGCCCGCCGTACTTTGTCCAATCAATATGCACGTTGAAGGTAACCCACGTGTTTTTGGGGAAATCGCCGAACGGCATTTTGTAGGCAATGGTAGAGGCTTTGTACTCCGACTTTACGGGCTGCATTACCTTGGCTGTTGCCGGGTTGGCGCTGCAGCGGTCGTCTTTGTCGGTCAGCCATTTTCTGTCGGAGTTGGCCTTGATGTAAAAGTAGCCGTTGGAAAATGTAAAAGCAAGGGGAGGGTAGCCGCCTTGCTCCACCAGCCAACCTGTGGCTTTGCCGGCTTTGTAAGTCGCATTTCCCTTTTTGTCCTTGCCCTCCACTTTTTCGTGCCCTACATTTTTGTTGAAAATCATTTTGTCTTCGAGCGCCAAAAAATCCTCCACGCTCAGCATCTTTGCCTCGCCCTCGGGCGTTTGCACCAGCCTGCGGTCGGGCATGCCGTGCCACTGCGCAAATATGGTGGTTGCATCAGGCGACAGCTCGGCGGGAACGTAAACGGAGAATGTGTAATCGCGCGATGAGCCTTGTGGCGCAATGCCCTTACCGTGGTGGTAAACGGTTTTCATGCGCTGCGCTTTGCCGTAAGCATCCCTGGGTTGCCCTGCAAAATCGGCGGCGGTGGCGTAGCAGTACGACAGCTCGGCGCGTCCTTTGGTGTCGCCCTCTTTGTAGCCGCTGAGCGTATTGTCGTTACCCTTCAGCTCGAAGCGGAACGAGGGTTTCCCGTCGAACATCAGCGTGCTGTCGAGCATAATGGCGTAGGGACGCTTAATGCCCACCGCTACCCACTTGCCGTTGATAATTTGGTCGAGGCGCGCGCTGTCGGTCTGTACGTTTACCCGCTCGGGCAGGGGCCTTAGCCCTTTTGCCTGCGCCAATACAACGCTTTGAAATGATGCTATTGCACTTACTATTAACAATGTGCAATATTTTGTATTCATGTGGAAATCTTTTTTACATGTAAAGCACTTACTGTTTTACCACCAGCTTAGCTCCCGTTTTTCCAGACTTGCTTTGCAGCTTGAGCACGTACATGCCTTTGGGCAAATGCGCTGTTTGAACCGCGCTTGCACCGGCTTGCGTGTGCACTACCACGCCCTGCATGTTGATGATTTGCACCAGCGCAACTTCGTCCGGCGAGCTAAAGTAGAGTTCGCTGGTAAACGGGTTGGGGTAGAAGGTAAACTGCAGCTCGTTTTTAGCCACGGCGGTGCTGTTATCCTGATTTACCTTAATCCGCCAGCTTTTGCTTACCGCCACATCCTCGGCCAGCACGATGCAGCGCAGCGTATCGGTAAAGTCAACGTGGCTTGAGTTGGAAATAATAACCTCGCCGTTTTCGGTTTGCAGCACGCCGTTAGTAGTTTTGAGCGTAAACGTTGGTATTATATCCGTCAAATCCAAGTAGGCCGGAATGGTTGCTACTATCAGCGCTTTGCCGGTGTCGATTACCGCCGGCTGGAGTTCTCCGTAAATGGAGAAGGTTATAATGTCGGCGTTGCGGTCGGCCGGCAGCGTGGCAGCCTCCAGCTTTACCATGTCGGCCATTTGGTACTCCTCATCGCGGGTGGTAAAGTACAGGTAGTAGTGCGTTGAGGGGTTGAGGAACTTAATGCTGAGGGTTTGCTCCAGGTTGGCAGCTTCCATCTTCAACGCCTTGCGCGAGGCTGTGGCCATAATGCTGTCCTTGTTGTAGGCCGCCGATTTTGCTTCGGTGCTTACCACGTAGTACACAAAGCAGGCTTTTTCAACGTTTAGCTTCACATCGAGCTGCTTTTTATCTACCTTGCTGATTTTTGGGTAGCCCTGCATGAAGTTGGGGAAGTTGCCCAGCGTGCGGAAGTTGTACTCCTTTATGGCCGAGAATTTTCCGTCGTCGTTTTTGGCCACCACGTAGAGGTAGTAGCTGGTGTTGATGATAAGCGGCGACAGCGTGGTTTGGAACGTTGCGCCTACCGCAATATTCTCGTGCAGCGCGCTAACATCGGCGCTGAGCTGCTGCGGAGTGAGCGTTTGCGGCAAGGTGTACAGCCGGTACGATACGCGCGCCGTTTGGTCGAGCTTCAGCTGCAGGTCGGCGCTTGAGGTGCTTATGTTATCCAGCAGCGGGTAGCCATTGGCAAAGTAGGGGTGGCCATCGCTGCGCAGCACGTTTATTTTATTCACGTTCACGTTTGCGCCGTACGTTTTGTAGTAGAAGCGAACGTAGCGGATGCTGTCGCCCAGGTTGTCGGTGTAGGCCGTGGCAGTTTGCGGTATTTTACGGTCCTTGGTAAAATGCTCCAGCGTTATCCAGCTGTTGCCGTCGGCCGATGCTTCAACCAAAAATTCGGGGTTAGCATTTTTGCTGGTAAAATCGGCACCTACCGTATTGAGCTCGTACGATATGCTTTTGGCAATATCGCTAATGCCCACCACTAAGCTGACGCCATTGGTGCCCAACCGGATTACACCCGGATAGCCCAACAAATCGGCGCCTGCTGTAGCCCATCCCCTGGTGCTTCTGTTCCACCCCGAAGAGGGATTATTGGTGGCGTGGAAGGTAAGATTCAGCGGCAGGTTATCGGCCGGCAGCAGGTTCTTTACAATAATGGTGTAGTCGGTTGTTGTATTTTTTGCCGTATCCTTAACGCTTCTGAGCACAGGCTCCGAGTAGTCGTTGGGTAGCGGCTCCGTCCAAACAGAGCTGTCGGGCAGGCTCGAAATAATCATGCTGCTCGGTATGTTGCTTATGTCAATGCTCTGCGGCACCACTACCTCTATGGTGCGGCGCGGCGAGGTGGCGCGGTTGCTGGCGGGTGCCAGCGCGCCTGCTATGGTAAACAGGTCGCCGCCTTTCACTGTGCTCTTTACCTCGGAGGCGTTGTTGTGGCTGTCGAACAGTACGCTGTACACGTAGTAGCGGAAGGAGCGTGGCTTGTTGTTCATGGTGGTAGTCCAAGCGGTATTGGCTGTCAAGCTCTGCGTTTGCACTCCCGCCAAATCGTGCAGCTGCTGCGCGGTGTAAATGGGGTCTTGTGCTTGACTCTGCACCACGTAGTACAGCGTGGCATCCTTGTCGGAGGTTACCGTGTAATCGAACGAGTTGTCGGTAATGTTTACTATGGCGTTGTTGGTAAACTTGGGCGCCAGAACTCCGCCCGTAGCATTCACCTTTATGCGCCACGGTTTGCTTACCGCCGGGTCTTCGGAGGTAGCTATGCAGCGTAGGGTATCGGTAAAGTCGAGCTCGGTAACACCGGACGTGATAACCACGTTGCCGGTGGTTTTGAGCACAGCCTGCGGCGAGTGCAGGGTAAACGTGGGCTTGATGGCCGTTAACGGCATATCGCTCGGCACCTGTACGGTTACCAATCCTAAGGTGGCGTCAATAGCGGCCGGAGCGGTTTGCCCCGCCACGGAGAACGTAATGATGTTGGCGTTGCGGTCGGGCGATTGCGTTACGGTATCGAGCGCCGCCAGCGTGGCCATGTTGCCCTGCTCGTCGCGGGTGGTAAAGTACAGGTAGTACCTGGTTTCCCACGTGAGGTTTTTAAAGGCAATGGCTTTTTGTACGTTGGCGCTTACGCTAATCGAATCGTGCGCTTCGGCCATCAGGTTGGCGTTGGTGTAGCCGGCGGCTTTTTTAGTGGTAGTAATCAGGTAGTGCACCTTGCTATCCTTCTGCACCTTTACGTTTACCAGCATGGAGTCCTTACCTACCAGGCCAAGCTGCGGGTAGCCGGCTACAAAGCTGGGGAAGTTGCTTAGCGTACGGAAGTTGTACTCCTTTACTGCGGAGTATTTTCCATCGGCATTTTTGGCAACTACGTACAGGTAGTAGGGCGTGTTCTCGCTCAGGCCGCGAATTTGTACCAGCTCCTCGGTTGCTGCCGCCATAGCTACCGGGGTTCCCTGCGCCTCGAGCTGCGCTGCGGTTAGCGTGAGCGGGGTGGTGGAATACTTGTAGTAGGCGGTACCGGTGGCATCGAGCTTCAGCCCAAGGTCAACGCCCTGCGAGCTGATGCTGTTGAGCTGCGGGTAGCTTGCCGTGAAGTAGGGGTAGCCTGTCCGCTGGGTAATATTTACCTTGTTCACATTCAGGTTTGCTCCGTACACCTTGTAGTAGTAGCGGATAAAGCGAATGCTATCGCCCAGCTGGTTGGTATATGCAGTAGCTGTCTGTGGCACCATACGGTCTTTGGTAAAGTACTCCAGCGTTATCCAATTTACTCCGTTGGCCGAGGCTTCTACCAGGTATTCGGGATTTGGATTTTTGTTGATAAAATCCGATCCTACAGTATTCAATTCGTACGTAATGCTGCCAGGAATATCGCTTATGCTTACCACAAAGCTCACGTTGTTGGTTCCCATGCGGATTACGCTTGGATAACCGGTCAAATCGGCGCCTGCCGTAGCCCAACCCTTGGTTGTCCGGCTCCAATTTGAAGACGGATTGTTGGTTGCGTGGAAGGTCAGATTCAGCGGCAGGTTATCGGCCGGCAGCAGGTTTTTAACCGTAATGGCGTAGGTGTTACCATCCGTTTTTTTGGCAGTATCTCTTACCGTGCGAGTTACAGTAGCTGAGAAATCGTTGCCCAGCGGCGTTTTCCAAATGACGCTATCGTTCAGGTTCGAGATAATTTTGCTGTTTGGAATACTGCTGATGTCAAGATGTTGTGGAGTAATGACTTCGACGGTGCGTGGAGTAGTTGCCCTATCGGTACCGGGAGCCAATTCGCCCTCTATGCCAAAGAAGTCGCCGTTTTTAACCGTGCGCTTCACGGCCGAGTAATCGGTGCCGTCGAAGAGCACGCTGTACACGTAGTAGCGGCGCTCCCTGGGCGTGTTGGTAAAGGTGTGCGTCCACTCGGTGTTGGCCGTCAGGCTTTGCGTTTGCACTCCCGGTGCTGCTACCAGCTCGGCGGCGGTGTAAATGGGGTTCTGAGCCTGGTCGCGCTTGAGCAGGTAGTACAGCGTGGCGTTTTTGTTGGCGGTTACCGTGTAGTCGAAGGTGCTGTTGGTAATGTTGCCTGCCGTGCTGGTTGTAAAGCTTGGCGCGTTGGAGGGCGTGTTGACTTGCAAGTCGGCCACTACGGTTTCCTCGTTATCGGCGTTTTTTGCCACGGCGTAAATGTGGTAAGCGGTGCTTGCCGCAAGGCTTTCTACCGAAATAGTATCCTCCCTATTAGCGGTTATAGCTTTTGGACCAACAGCGCCGGTAGCGGCTATGAGCGCTGCCGCGTTGGCGTAGCTTTGCGTGGTGGTGCTTACCACGTAGTATAAATCGGCGTTCTTATCCACCTTCGATAGCAGCTTAAATCCGTTGTACACCACGCCTGCCGTTTTGGGGTACCCCGATGCAAAGCTTACCAGGTTGCGGTGCGTGGTAAACGGCAGCTCAACCACGGCGGTAGCCTCGGTGGCTCCGCTGTTTTCGGCGGCGCAGTACAGGTAGTAGGCCGTGTTGGCGCTGAGGTTGTTTAGGGCGATTAATTTTTCGGTAGAAGCTGCAAGGGTCGAATCGACCACGCCTGCGGCCAGCTTGAGCGCAGCCAAATCGGCAAACGATTGCTGCGTGGCGCTGAGCACGTAGTACAGCTGGCCGGCCTCGCTTACTTTAACGTTGAGGTTAATGCTGCTGTACGAGGTATCGCTCAGCGCGGGGAATCCGGCTATGAACTCAAATCCTGCAGGCAGGGGAGCCTCGGTGGTAAAGCTGATGGTGCTTACCGCTGAGGTTAAGCCGCCCATTTTGAGCAGGTAGTGTACGTAGTACTGGGTTGAGGCGCTTTTGCCTGTAATGGCTTTGCTGCTTTCGGTGCTTCCTACGGCTGCGCTATCAAGCGTAGCGTCGGCCAGCAGGGTAGCGGCGTCGGGCGCGGTGGCCGAGGTGCTCACCACGTAAAATATTTTGCTGGGCAGGTCGGTTTTAAAGTTAAGCGTAGCGCCGTCCGCCGTGGTACTCGATGCGTTGGGGTAGCCCGGGGCAAAGGCGGCGGGGGTTTCGGCGATTTGAATATTTGATAAGCCCAATTTTTCTCTTGCTCCACCATCTCCTATAAACACCATCCAGTAAACCCAGCGGAGGTAAACTGTATCTCTATTTTCAAGTGAAGCGGGCAGAATGAAAGAGTATTCTTGATTATAACCATTCACTACTTTTCCTCCTGTACCCTCTTCGGCAACTTTAGCCGCATAGTTAGGATAGCGGTTAAAGTAGGTGTTGGAGTCTGCGGTAGTCCAAGGAGTACCGTCGCCTATTTCTCCTACCTTGTACTGTAATCCTAAAGCATTGTCGTGCGGCGTGTTAGCGGCTCTTTTGTTTCTTGAAATCAGAGTCGATTTCCAAGAAATCTTAACATTGCTTTTACCCTTAGTATTAATGGCTATTACAGCACCTCTTGTTCTTCTCTGTCCATTTGAGTTGTTGTTGACATTTAGAAATGATACTCCGGTTTCAAAGGCATCCCAACCGGCAGCAGTGCTAAGCCCCGGATCCGGATGTTGGGCGTTCCATGCATCATTATGCCCACCCGCGGCATCCGTAACCGGCGGATGCGCCCATACTATACCGCTTGCTGGTTCTATACCCGTTGCGGTAGATTGCTCGTGTACTGCAATCCAATCCGGAAGATTACATGTTGCAGTATTACATCCTGTAACATCGATAGCTGTTGAACTAAAAGGCAAGCTTTGAGGCTTAGGTGCAGTTTGCCCCATCACACCTATCGTCCACAGCGTAGCAATCGTAAGTAAGCCTATATGTTTTTTGAAATTTGTCATAACCATTTGTATTTTAATCGGTTGTGTTATTTGTGAGGATTGCGGGTCAAGCCCGCAATGACAATGAGGCTATTTTATTTCAACATCAAACAGGCCAATCCTTTCGCGCGCTCCTTTCTCCCCCTTGCAGGTCATGTAGTACACCCAGCGCAGCTGCACCAGCGGCTGGTTGCAGGCCTCGGCGGGGAGGTTTACCGTGTACGTTTGCTTGGTGTTGTACTTTACGCCGCCCTCGGCGGTGGTGGCGTTGTTAAAGGCGGTATTGGGCAGGGTGGTAAAATCGCCCGTGGTGCCCACGCGGTACTGCAGCGCCATGGCGTTGTTGTGCGCGGTTTCCTTAATTAAAACGGAGGTGTATTTTACCTGAACTTTATCTTTTCCCTTGGTGTCAATGGCCACCACTACGCCGCGCACGCGCTTGCCTTCGTTGCGGTCGTGCGCTGCTATGGCTATGCCGTTCTTGTAAGGCTCCCAGCCAAAGGTGGTTTCGCCGAATGGCGTAACGTCGCCGGTGCCGGGCGCTGTGGGTGCCTCGCTGCTGGTGCCGCTCGCAGGCTCATAGTCTGCTCTCGGGCTTTCGTGTACAGCAAGCCATGCGGGCAGCTGCTCGCCCGAAATTTGGCTAAACTTAAACGGCAGTTTTTGCACCTCGGGTTGCGTTTGCGCTGTGGCTACCGATGCGCCGAGCAAAATGGCTGAAAGAAGAATGGCAGAGGTCTTGATAGTGGTATTCATGGCTTATATTTTTTATAATTAAATTTTTAGTATCCAAAGTTTTGTACCAGGTTTTTGTTTTCGCGAATTTCGCGCGCCGGTATGGGGTAAAGGTTGTGTATGCGCGGGTTGAACCGGCCTGCCGGCGTGGCGTAGGAGAATGAGTTGCCCATTAACCCCGTGTAGTTGGGGGGCGGCCCAATGGCATCGCGCGTGGCAATCAACTTTTGTCCCAGCACGTTCCAGCGAATGAGGTCGGCGCGGCGGCCGGGCAGCTCAAAGCACAGCTCGCGGGCGCGCTCGTCCATGAGCGTGGCGCGGAAGGCATCCTTGCTTCCGCCAAAGTCGGCCGAGGTGTAGTCGCCGGCGTTGGTAAAGTTAAACGCGCGGTAGCGCACCCTGTTGATGTACGGAATGGCGGCGTCGGGGCCCATGAGCTCGTTCTCCACCTCGGCGCGCATGAGCAGTATGTCGGCGTAGCGCAGCAGCACGGCGTTGACGTTGGTGTTGTTGTTATCGTTGGGCAGGCCTGCGTGCCAGTCGCGGCGCCACTTGCCGGGCGCGCTGTTATAGTAGTTGGCGTTGTTGTAGTACACGTATATATTTTGGCCTTTGGTGGCGGCGGCAGTATCAACTTTAATTTGGTAATCGGCAATGGCGGTGTGCTTGCGTACATCGCCCGGTTCAAATTTGTTGGCAAATACCAGCTGCGTTTTGATAAATGAGTTGGCGCGGCCAAAGTTGGAATTTTGATCTATGGAGGGGCCGTTGTAGGTGCCCCAGGTGCCGCTGTGCTTGGTTTCGCCCGATGGGTTGTAAAAAGCGACCTCGAAAATGGTTTCGGTGTGGTCAATCAGGTATTCGCAAAAGTTGCGGAACAGCTGCTCGTAGCAGTCCTTGCTTTTACGGTTATCGTAGGTGTCGTACAGCTTGTACATGCCCATGTTTATAACCTTCTCTGTCCAAAACCGTACCTGCTCGTAGTAGCTGTTGCGGTCGCTCTCGCCGGGACGGTGCATTTCGCCGCTGCGGTTTAGCGAGTAGCCTGCGCGAAACAGGTACACGCGCGCCAGCATGCCTGCGGCAGCGCCTTGCGTAGCGCGCTCGCTGGGGTGGTCGTACTGTGCGGGGAGCACGGCGTATGCCGCCTCCAAATCTTTTATAATTTGTACGTAAATGCTATCGCGGTCGGTTTGCGGCAGCATAAGGTTGTCGCCGGGCTTGGTGGGCGTGAGGGTAAAGGGAACATCGCCAAACAGCCGCACCAGGTCGAAGTAGCACAGGGCGCGCAAAAATTTTGCTTCGCCTACCAGCGTGGCTATTTTAAACGAGTCGCTGCGCTCGTAGCTGTGGGCTTTTACGCCCTCCACCACGTTGTTGGCGCGGTTAATGCCGGCGTAGTAGTCGTTCCACGTGTTTTCGAACCAGGCATGGGCGGCGTATATGTTGTAGTGCCCAATGTCGCGCGCGGTGTGGCCTATGCCGGTTATGCCCTCTACGTACGAAATGTCGGTGTCGGTGTCGTACACCATGGCGTTCTGGCCGTAGGTATCCATTTCGCTGAATACTTCGTACACGCCGCGCACCGCCATTTCGGTAAGGGATACGGAGCTGAAGTATTCATCGGTGTCGTACACGCCGTGCAGCTCCTCTTCGAGCTGGTTGTCGCACGATAGCAGCGACAGCTGTCCGCACAGCATTGCCAGCATGGCAACGCGCGTTAAGTACCGTTGGGTGGAAAATATTTTTTTCATGATGCGATGTTTTTTAGAATGCTAAGTTAGCTCCGAATACTACCGACAGGCTGCGCGGGTACGCTCCCCAGTCCACGCCGGGCGTAAGGCCGCCGTTGGGCTTTACGTTTACCTCGGGGTCGTAGCCGCTGTACGAGTTGAAGTTGTGCAGGTTGTACACCGAGCCGTACACGCGCAGGCTGCTTACGTACACCTTTTTCATCCACCTTTCGGGCAGCGTGTAGCCCAGCGTAATGTTGTTGATGCGGAAAAACGAGCCGCTCTCTACATAGCCCGAGTGGAAGAGCAGGTTGGATGTTCCGACTACTGAAGCAAAACCTCGGCCCTCGTTTAAGCGCTGCAAATCCTCAAGCGATGTAACCCGCACTCCGCTCTCATCTACGTAGGTGTAGCGGTCGTTGACAAAGCCCAGCGAGTTGCGGTTGCCGGTGTTCATTTTGGTGTAGTACATTTTGTTGGCGTTGTACACCTGGTTGCCGTACGAGAAGTTGAAGAACAGCGTAAGGTCAAAGTTGCCCACGGGGGAGCTGTACGTAAAGGTGTTGGTAAGGCCGCCGTATAGCTTGGGCGCGGCGTTGCCTATCACGGTCATGTCGTCGGTGGTAATTTTTCCGTCGCCGTTCACATCCTCGAACTTCCAGCTGCCGGGCGCCAGCGTAGCCACCGTGGTGGCATCGTAGGGTATGCCGCTTTTCAAGGCATACTTTTTGCTTGCTGCATCGTACGACTCAAAGTCCTGGGCCGTGTATATGCCGGCCAGCTTGTAGCCGTACATCTGCCCCAGCGGGTCGCCCTCGCGTATGATGTAGTCGTCGTAGTTAAAGTCGGCCGTGCCGGTCCAGCCCGAGCGCTTGGTAAAGTAGCCTTGGGGGTCGTTCAGGGCAACTACCTTGTTGCGGTTGACGGAGAGGTTGAGGTTGGTAGTCCACTCAAAGCCGCTGCGCCTTACGTTTAAGGTGGTAAGGGTAAACTCCACGCCCATGTTCTGCGTTTTCCCCACATTTTCCATTACCGTGGTGTAGCCCGAGCTGCCGGGTATGTTGCTTTCGAGCAAAAGGTCGTGGGTGGAGTTGAGGTACAGGTCGGTTACCAGCTGTATGCGCTGCTCCAGAAATCCGAAGTCGATACCCAGGTTGCGCTGCACGGTGGTTTCCCACCTCAGGTTGGGGTTGCTAAGCGCCGATGGTACGTACGAGGCTATGGGCTGATTATTTTCGGGCTGAAACGACGGCTCCATGGTTGCCCTCGAAAGGTTGTTGCCTATGCGGTTGTTGCCCGAGGTACCTATGCTGGCGCGCAGCTTGAGGTTCGAAAATACGTTCAGGTCTTTGATAAATTGCTCATCGGAGGCGCGCCATGCTCCCGATACCGAAGGAAAGACTCCCCACTTATTGTTTTTGCCGAACTTGGATGAGCCGTCGGCGCGCAGGGTGGCGGCAAATATGTAGCGCGACTTGTAGCTGTAGTTGGCGCGGGCAAAGAAGGAAATAAGCCGTTGCTCCTCGGTTACGTAGGTCTGTGGTATGCCGGGTGTGCGGCCCAGCTGCATACTTTCTGTGCCTTGGTTCTCATCGGGGAAGTTGCGCGCCGAGGTAAGCAGCGTTGTTACCTTTTGGTAGTAGTCCTCCTGCCCCAGCATGATATCGCCGCTGTGCGAGGTGGGTAAATATGGTTTTAAGTTGAGCGTAAGCGTATTGTTGTACGTCCACCCGTTTGTTTCCGCCTGGCTGATGGATCCGTAGGGGGCCTTCGCGTTTCTGGCCTGCCGCGTTTGGGAGGTGTAAAATTCGTCCTGCCGGTACGCCTTATTACGCAGCCCCGCCATGCCGCGGTAGGTAAGGTTGGGCAAAATGTTGAACTCCACATCGGCGTTGAGCGTCAAATACTTGTTTTGCTTGGTCCGCTGCTCGCCCTCAATGGACATGATGGGGTTTTGCAGCTGGTTGCCGCTTCCTTCCTCCAGCAAATCGTCAACCTGCATGGTTAGCAATTGGCTGTCGTCGCCCTTGATGCCGTAGGTGGGGCGGTACTGAATGATGTGCACCATGCGGCTGAACTGCCCCGACTCGTTGAGCGAGCCGATGCCGGTAACTTTGTCCTGCGTGTACGATACGTTGGTGTTGAACTTGAGCCTGTCGTTGGCCTTGTGGCTCAGGCGCGAGCGCAGCGAGTAGCGGTCCAGCCCGCTGCCCTGCAGTATGCCGCCGTCCTTGTTCCACGAGCCCGACAGGTTGTAGCGCGTGGTTTTGTTGCCGCCGCTGATGCCCACCTTGTAAAATTGCGTGGTGGTGCCCTGATCGAACACCTCTTTTTGCCAGTTGATGCCCGGCCTGTTGTTGTACAGCGAGTCCATGGCCGAGTAGGGGCCGTAGTACTGCTCGTAGCTGTTTACGTTAAAGCGGCTGTTGATGCCCAGCGCCGCCCGCTCGTACTCCAGGTCTACAAATTCGCGCGGGTTCAGTACGTCTAAGTATTTATTTATCTGTTTTATACCAAAGTACGTGTCGAAAGTTACGCTAACCTTGGCGTCGCGGCCGCTTTTGGTGGTAATAACCACCACGCCGTGGGCGCCGCGTGCGCCGTAAATGGCGGTGGCCGAGGCATCTTTCAATACATCAATGGTGCCAATATCCGATGGGTCAATGCCCTTAAGCCCGTCATCGCTCGGGAAGCCATCTATAATATACAGCGGCTCATTGCTTTGTGTAATGGAGTTGCCGCCGCGGATTTTAATGCTCAGCTCGGCGTCGGGCGAGCCCTGCGACTGGGTAACCTGCACGCCGGCAATGCGTCCGCCCAAGGCCACCGCTGCGTCGGCCACCGGCACCTTGGCCATATCGGCCGCCTTAACCGATGATATGGAGCCGGTTAGGTCGCGGCGCACGGCCGAGCCGTAGCCCACCATAACCACCTCCTCCAGCATGGTGGTCGAGGGCTGGAGCCGTATGTTGACCTGCGTGCGGCCGTTGACCGCTACCTCCTTGGTTTCGTAGCCCATAAGGTTAACGACCAGAATGGAGTTGGGATCCTTGAGGCTGATTTTGAAGGCTCCGTCAATATCGGCAAAAACGCCTGTGGTAGAGCCTTTTACAACAACGCTCGCGCCGGCCAAAGGAGCGTTATCGGCATCGAATACAGAGCCCCGCAGCTCAAGGTTTTGTGCTGCCAAACCGGAGCAGAGCCCGATAAAGCCCAACAGCAGCAGTGTTAGTTTTTTGGTAATCATGGATCTTATGTTTTATGGAGGACAGAGAAAGAACTTGGGGCAAACTTAGCCCTACCGTCCAAAAAATGCGCTCATTAGCGTTTTTAATAATTGCACAACCGCTCAATCCTGTTTTGAATTTGTGCAAATGACTTTCAATCTTGTTTAATATATTTTATAATATATTTATAATGAATGCATTGTGGAGTGAACAGGGGGCGTTGAAAAGAGTATTCAGGAGTGTTAAATTGTAAGTTTAGGCTGAGGAAAAGGCGATTTTTACTTTTTCTTTCTCAGCGAGATGGTCTTGT
The DNA here is from genome assembly GCA_031549685.1 of Bacteroidales bacterium. GTDB lineage: Bacteria > Bacteroidota > Bacteroidia > Bacteroidales > UBA932 > JAITMY01. Next base: position 55,389 of record JAVBPG010000012.1, read on the forward strand.
TGTTGATGAGCGGCCGCGCCCAGAAGCCAATGCTGAGAATGTAGGCTAATGGTACTACGATAAACAACATAGCCCATTGTAAACCAATAATATCAGCAAGTGCGCCCACCACCAGCGGGCCCACGGCGCCACCGGCAATGCCCGAGCACAGGATACCCGCAAACGAGCCGTGGTGGTTGCTTACCGAGTTGAGCCCCGTGGACATAATGCTCGAAAACATGACCGAAATGAAAAAGGCTATGAGCGGAAATGCCACCATGGCCACCTTTGTGCTGCCAAGTAGGGCGATGATTAAAAATGCGATAGCGCCAACGGCCGCCACCTTTAAAATGTCGCGCACATCGAACAGCTTCATGGCCAGCAGCCCCACTAAGCAGCCAACGGACATGGCGCCCCAAAACCAGCCCACCACCTTTACGCCGTCAACGGGCGGCACGTTGTGGTAAGCCCGTAGAAATTCCGCTATCCAGTTTGCAATTCCTTGTTCTGTAGCTACATAAGCAAAAATACCGAAGAAAAACAGGATGACGTACTTGTTCTTGAGTAAGTCCAGGTAGCTGCTCAGCGAGCCCGATTTTTCGCTTTCCTCCAGCTTTATTTTAGGAAACGAAACCAGCGCCACCACCACAATAATTACCGCCAACACCATGGCAAACACCCAGTAAAGCGATACCCAGGGCAGCTCGGGAGGGGTAACTTTGGACAGGAGCGAAAGGAGGGCGCCGTGCGCCGCCCCGCCGGCGCTGAGCGCGGTTACTAAGTAGGAGTACACAAAGGGGCTGACGAACGAGGCCAGGCCGAAAACCAGCTGCCCCAGCACCGAAAAAAAGGCAAAGTTCTCTTCGCCTCCGGCCACGCGCTTCAGCGGGTTGATAACGGTTTGCAGCATGGCCATGCCCAAGCCTATAATGAAGCACGATACCAGCAGCACCTCGTACTTGGGCGCAAGGGCAAACAGCAGCGAGGCCAGCAGCGGCATGCTAAAGCCAATGAGCAGCACCGTTTTTTCGCTCCATTTTTCTATCATAATGCCTGCCGGAATGGACATTACGGCGTAGGCCAGGAAGAACGAGGTGGGAATAAAGCCTGCCATCCACAGGTGCGACAGCTTAAAGTTGCTGATAATGTCGGGGATGAGCGGCCCCATGATGTTGGTTATAAAGGATATTACAAACCAAAATACCATAATGAGCCCGACAATACCGTAGGAGCGAGTGCGTGTGGTGGTCATATACGTGGTTTAAAATTGTTTTTGATAATAGTTTGAGATTGTTTCAGGTATGTTGTCATTGCGGGCTTGACCCGCAATCCCATGCTACAGCGTCATTGCGAGCAATGACGTTCTTGGCGAATAATCCCACAATGGATTACATCATTTTCCTACCGCAGCTGCTCAACGCCCTTAAAAAACTCGTGCTGCTTTTCGTCGGGGTCGGTGTCCTTATACTGCTGCTGCAAATTTTCCAACTCTTTGTGTAAATCCTTTTGCACTTCGGCGTATTGCGCTTGTCCGTACAGGTTATGCATTTCGTGCGGGTCGGTTTGCAGGTCGTACAGCTCCCAGTAGTCGGCATCGTTGTAAAAGTGAATGAGCTTGTACCTGTCGGTGCGCAGGCCGTAGTGCCGCATTACCATGTGCCACGAGGGATACTCGTAGTAGTGGTAGTACACGGCCTTGCGCCAATCTTTGGGCGCCTTGCCGTTGTTTTCCAATACGGGTTTTAGCGATGCGCCTTGCATTTCCTGCGGTACGGCAAGGCCTGCCAAATCCAGCAGGGTAGGGGCAAAGTCCACGTTCATGGATAGCGCGCTGGAAGTTGTTCCCGCCTTTACCTTTGCGGGGTAGCGCACCAGCAGCGGCATGCGCTGGCTTTCCTCGTACATAAAGCGCTTGTCGAACCAGCCGTGCTCGCCAAGGAAAAATCCCTGGTCGGAGGTGTACACTACAATGGTGTTATCCAGCTCGCCTGTTTTTTCGAGGTAGCGTAAAATTTCGCCCACGCTTTCATCTACCGCCAGTATGGTGCTCAGGTAATCCTGCATGTAGCACTGGTACTTGAACTTAACCAGCTCTTCGGGCGTGCGTTTTTTCGACTTGAACTCCTCCCACCTTTTCTCGTACCGCGCGTTCCAATTTTTCTTTTCCTCGTCGCTCATTCTGTCGTACACGGCCTTGAGGCGCATCAGCTCATCGCCCTGGCGGTTGGCGGCCAGCACATCGGCCTTGTTCACATCGGTTTTGTGCAGCGCCACGTAGTTGTGCGCCTTATCCAGCTCCTCGCCCGTGGCTATTTTCAGGTCGTAGGTAAGCCACATGTGCTTGGCTATCTCCATCATTTGCCGGCGCGCCGCCTCGCCGCGATTTTTATAATTGTCCAACAAATTTTCCGGCTCGGGAAAAATGGTGTGCTCAAAAGCGTTGAGGTGTCGCTGCGCGGGCATCCAGCTGCGGTGCGGCGCCTTGTGGTAGCACAGCACGGAGAATGGCTTCGACTTATCTCTTCTTTCTAAAAACGAAATTGTTTTTTGCGTAATAATGTCGGTAACGTAACCCTGCTCCACCTTTTTTACCCCGTTTTCAACAAACTCCGGTCGGTAGTAGTCGCCCTGCCCGGGCAGAATTGACCAAAAGTCGAAGCCCTGCGGGTCGGAGTTGAGGTGCCACTTGCCTATAAGCGCCGTTTGGTAGCCGCTCCGCTGAAGCAACTTGGGATATGTAACTTGATTTCCATCAAAGGTTTGCGAATTGTCGGTAAAACCGTTTACGTGGCTGAATTTTCCGGTAAGGATGCAGGCGCGCGACGGCCCCGAAATGGAGTTGGTTACGTAGCAGTTGTCAAAGCGCATGCCCTCATCGGCCAGCCTGTCCAGGTTGGGTGTTTTGATGAGCCGGCTGCCGTAGGCGCTAATGGCTTGCGCGCTGTGGTCGTCGGTCATGATGAATAAAATGTTGGGCTGCCTGGGTGCCTTGCTGCACGATGAAAATCCGCAGGCCAATGCGGGTAGCGCCGCCAGTATGAGGTGTTTTTGTTGCATACTACTGCTTCACTATTTGTTTTGCTGCAATTTTTTTGCCGTCAATAAATACGGCTACTATGTACATGCCTTTGGCCAGCGGTGCCATGTTGATCGTGGCTTCGCCGGCGCTTACACGTTGCATAAGCTGCAGCTTTCCGCCGATGTCAAAAATTTTTATCGTGGCCTCTTTTGCTAAGCCGGCAATGCGCAGCTCACCCTTGGTGGGGTTGGGAAACATGGCTATGCGCTCGTCCTGCGCATTGCTTGCTGCGCTTGTGTGCGGATTATCGCCGGCTTTTTTATCGCGCAAAACCAGCGTGTGGCTTTGCCCTTCGGTTACGCGTGCGCTGATAATGGTGGTGCCCGGCAGCGTGTCAACGCTTACAATGCCGGTGCTACCCACGGCCGTCAGGGCTTTGCTGAGCCGGATTTCGATGTCGAAGCTGTCGCTTGGCACGGCAGCATCGGCGTATGATAAAACGTCGTTGCGCGCAGCCGACTTGCGGCGCATGCCCGGGTCGGAAAATACAATATGGTACAAGCTGTCGCCGAATTGCCGCACCATAATTAGCGCGGGCGTGTTTACCGAGTCAAGCATGCCCTGCGCTACTTTTCCTTTTACAAAAACGGCGTAGGCTGTGGCGTTGTACTCCTTGTGGCGCATGATGTGCGCGGTGTCGTTGGCCTGCAAAACCTCTACCGGGTGGGTGGCCTCGCTCTGCATTTTGGCCAGCTCGGCGCCCGATGCCGCGGGCAAAAGCGAGTAGCGGTAGCGGCCCGCCGTGGGCTGCTTGCCGTGGTTGATAACCGCGGTGGCAAACGATGCGTTGAGCGAAGCATCCACCAGGCCCTCGTGCACAATAAAGGTGCTGCCGTAGCAATCCTGCAATGTGGGCTGCTCAATATCGGTATCGCCTGCGCTTAAAGTTTGCCCGTTAATCCTGGCATCCCCGGCGCTGCGGAGGCTCTGGAAAAGGGTCGTCTCAATGTTGTTGCTGGCCGCTGTGCAGCGTATGTTGCTACCGAGGTGGTAGCTGTTTTTTCCGAAAATGAAAACCGATTTGTTGGCGTAAAAGCTCTTGTCGAAGGTGTTGTCGTGCAGCTGCACCGAAAATAGCGCGAGGCTGTCGTCCACAGCTACGCCGCCCAGGAAGGCCTTGTCGGAGAAGTTGCGGTGGTAGGTTCCGCCGAAGTCAAGCGAGGCCTTGGGCAAATATTTTGCGGTAGCGCCCGGAAAGCGCGCCCAGTCCCAGTCGGTGTTGCCCACCTCGTGCGAGTCGAGGTTCAGGTCGGGATTTTTGAGTTGCACGGTTCCGTTGCTCATGTACCGTCCGTACAGGTTTTCATTGCTTCCCCCTTCAAAATCCCAAATGTACTTGCTGAATCCTTTGATGTTGGTGTGCCAGCTGCCCGACTTGGAAACCATGGTTCCGGCGTAGGGGTAAAAGCGGTTGCCCTGCTGCGCGGGAGCAGCGGCAATATCGTTATCCATGGCCTCAAGAATGGCGGCTATGGCGCCCGGGGTATTTTTAAAGGTAATGTCGGTGTTTACCGTGGCAAGCCACGATTTTACGGGCTCCTCGCCGGGCTTCCACAGGCGCTTTAGTGCTCCTGCCAAATCAGCATCGGGCTGCGCGTTGGAGAGCGATAAAAAGGCCATGGCCGGCAGCAGCTCGTGGAGTATGGGGCTGGCATCGGGAAAGCGCCCCTTGAGCGCCTGCGGCACATCGTAGCCGGTGCAAATAAAATCGTAGTACTGCACCAGCGAGCCTTTGAGCGTGTTGTAAACTTGCTGCGATAGCTGGTAGGGCGTGCCGTGCAGCAGGTAGTAAATGAGGCTGCCCATGTACAGCGCATCGGGGGCGTAGGAGCTGGCGTAGGCTGCGCGATGGTGGTAACCCGAGTAGTCGCCTTTAAACGTTCCCAGGTAGCCGGGCGCAACGCTCAGCGCATTTTCCATGTACTGCGCAAAGGCCTGCAGCGCCCTTGCCCGCTCCTTGTCATCGGTTTGCATGAGGGCGTAAATGAGCTTGGCGGCGGCCAGCGTGCGAATGTTGTCGGCGGTTTCGCCTTTATTATCAGGTGTTTTGTAGCAGTCGCCAAAGAGTGAGTACCAGTACACGGTTTGCATTTCGCGCTCGCGCTGCGCCGCGCTCAGGGCGTCGCGCAGGAGGAATACGGAGTGAAAATATCCGCCGCTGCGCAGCTTTTCAAAGCGAATGGAGCCCAAGGCGCTGCCGTCGGCCCAGCCCTGGTTGTTGTACCAGTCAAACATTTTGAGCAGGTAGTCGCGGCTGTCGCTCCTTCCGTTCAGGCGCCAGTCGTAGGCCAAGGGCAGCAGGTACTGCTCGCTGTACGTTCTGAAAATATCCACGCTCACGCCGTTGATAGCCGTAACCGTTACCGGATACAGGCCTTTGCTTACCACTATCCCATCGCCATCGGTGCTGAGCGGCAAGGCCGCCATTTTGCTGCGCGCGCGGCTGATGTACGTGCTGCCCGAGCTGTTGTTAATAGCGTTGTAGCGCGCCTTGTAGCTGGGGTTGCTGGCGTACCTGTTGGTGCCGATGTACCATTCCTCAAACCGCCCTAAAATGGTGCTGTACGCCGCTTTTTCGGCTGCCGATACGGTGGCGGGCAGCTCGGATTTCGGCGTGTTGCGGCTTTCTAAAAAGTTGTCGATGTCGGGGTTGCCGGCGTTGGCGCGAACGGTGTACTGCATGTCCGAGATGCGCTCCCAGCTGGCATCGCTTGTAAATTCGAATGCGTCGAAGTAGATGGATCCGCTGCCCGAAGCCGGTGCGACTACTTTCATGCTTTGCAGCTGCGTGCGGTCGTAATTTAAATCCTCCGAAAAGCGCACGCAAACTCGCCTCCAGCCTTTAAAGTTGAGGCTAAAAGCAAGGCTGCATTTTTTTACGCTTGAGGCGTTGTAAAATTCAAAAACCAAGCTGCTGGCCGCCGGATTTTCGTTGTATATCCATCCATCAATGCCGCCTGCCGTTAGCCTGCTGCACGAAGCCAAATTATCGGGAGATGTAACGGCAATGACGCTTCCCGCGCTCCAGTCCCAGCGCAGCGATTTAGTTTCAAACTTGTAGCGCGCCGATGAAATGGAGAGCGTTCCGCTGCTAACGTTGTTCCACTCCGTGGGGACGGTGGTCTCGAAAGAGTAAGCGGCAGCGTTGGCTTGGTATGCCAAGCCAACGCTACACAATCCTGCGAATATTTTTTTCAGCGTGCTCATAAAATTTTTTCTTTGATCGATTGCTTGTCATTGCGGACTTGATCCGCAATCCCCCGAAAGTGAATGCTTGTTCTATTTGGAGATTGCGGGTCAACCCGCAATGACAGCCGAGCTAAATATGCCCCTCTCCACAGGAGAAGGTTAGGGGAGAGGTTTAATACTTCAGCTCGTACTCCTTCTTATCTACCCTTACCTTCAAATCCAAACCCTTGCCGGTAAAGGTATTCTTGTCGAATTTTACCTGAATTTTCGGGCTTTGCGCTTCACTTACCACGGGGTAAATGACCGTTACCAATCTAACAGGGTTAGCGTCCTGCTTATCGCTTTCGAATACGAATGCCGGACGTGCTTCGCGCTTCATGTACTCGCGTGAAACCCAACCCTCCTCGGCCTGCATAAGTATGTTGCTGTTGGGCGTAAAGCTTTGCAGCATGATGTTGTTGCCGTCGTTGTAGGTGGTGGTAACTTTAAGGCCGCTCATGTCAAAGGCGGGATTGCCTTCGCTTAGCTGGAAGTGAACGCCCACCTTGCCTGTAGCGGTGCCGCTGGCTTCATCTACAATTACAAAAAACTTTTGGTCAACAAAAAATACGCTGCGCTTGTGGCTCAAATTTTGATAGCTGGGGTTGGTGTACACCAGCACATCTTCCTTGGGCGAGTTGCGCCACAGCTGCAGCTTCGAGTCGGTGCTGTCCAGGTTGGCGTTGTCGAGCGTGAGGGTTTTGTGCACCATGGTTTGGCGGAACCAGCTGCGCAGCTTCATTACCTCGCCGCCGCCGGCATATACGTAGCTGCCGGCATCGGGCATAAAGTTGCGCCCGTTGATGTACAGCTCAAACGTGCCGTTGTCCGGCTGGTTGTGCCAAAACGCGGGCGGCCCGGCCTTGAGCACCATTACGGTTGACGACTCTTTCCAGCCGTTGCGGAAAATATAAAATCCCGAGGTTTTGAGCGCGGTCGACAGGTGGTTGGGCAGCTTACCTTCCTTGCCCTCGGTGGCCATGTAACGAATGGCTTGATTATCGGGAAATACCTTTTGCCAGTCTTTAAACTCCCTTACCATTTCGGACTTAACGTGTATTTTGGCATCGGAGAACATGGGGTTGGTGTAATCGGGGAAGGAGTAATCCACCACCGCCATTATCATCTTCTCAATAGTTTGTGTGTAGCTGGCGGGGAACTCCTTCTCAAGCCCGTGCGCCTTAGCCATGCCCAGCGCCTTGATGAAAATATTGATGGCCGCCACGTGGTAGTGCGGGTCGAGCTCAAACTGGAATCCGTCGTCGTACACCTGCTTCTTGATTTCCTCATTCAAAATGGCGATGCTGCCCTTGCGCCATTCCTCCGATTTTTTCAGCTCGGGAAAGTAGGCGCCTGCGTAAAACATGCGCTGCGCCTCGAACAGCAAGTGGTTGCCCTGCGCGGAGTAGTGGCTCCGAATGTGCTCGGCGTGCGTAATGGTGTTATTCAAAAACACGGTTAAAAACTCCGCATCGAAGCTGGGCGAAGAAATGAAGTAGGGGAAGAGCTCCGTTTGCAGCTGCAGGCGATGGCTTACCTCCAGCGGACGCCAGGCAAAGCGCGCGTTCTCGTTCACATCAATTTCTCCTGTGCTCAGGGTTACTTTTTTGTTCCTAACCGTTTTGTCGGCCTGGGGGTTTTTTACCAGCCAGTCCTTGTACTCGTAAATCCACTCCTTGGCCCACTTTTCGTCCTTGGTGGTAAGGTACATTTTACCCATGGGTATCCACCACTTCATGCGGTGCAGCTGCCAGCGCAGCTCGTTGTCCTTTACCGGCCAGTACTGCCAGTTAATATCGGTGCCGTAGCTGTACGAGGGCTGGTAGCCCTTGTGCACAAAAAACTGGTGGTTGAGCGCTTCCTCCGCCACTTTTTTGTCGTTGGCGCTTACTTTTTTAATGCTCAAATCCACATCGGGGTGCTCGTTGTTACGCTGCTTGTAGTACTTGAGCAGCGCTTGTACAGCCTCATCGCTCTTGCCCTGCTCGGCCAGCGCCTTTACCTTTTCCAAGCCTTTGTAGTCAAGGTTTATTTCGTTCAGCAGCTGTGCCGCCGCCGATTTTTCTTGAGCCGAAGCAATTCCTGTAAACAGGAAAAATGCGACCAGAAGTGAGAAAATGTTTTTCATATTTTTGGTAATTATGTTTGATTGCTAATTTGGTTTAGTCTTAAAATGTCCTCTTGTCATTCTGAGTACTTCGACTTTGCTCAGGATGACAGCCCGCACTGCTTATTGCTACTGCAAACTGCCACTACTTACTGCCACTTTTTCAACGCCGCCTGCAGCTGCTTGTCGTCTATCTGCTCCGCCCATTCGCGCATGCGTTGGCGCATTTGCTGCAGCGTTTTTTCATACTTAATATCTACTGCAAGATTGAGCATTTCACCCGGATCTTTTTCCAGGTCTATCAGCTGCTCGCGGTTGCCGAACGCGGCGTAAACACAATACTTATATTTTGGCGTAACCATGGCCCAGCCGCGCGTGTTTTCAATGCCGTCGAGCAGCGTTTCCACAAAAATTTCGTTCGGAGCATTTAGCGTTGCCGCGCCGTTTACCAGCGGCCGCAGGCTGCGCCCCTTCAAATCCTGCGGCGCTGAAATGCCGGCGTAGTCGCAAATGGTAGGCACCAAGTCCAGCAGCGAAACCACTGCCTGCGAGTTGACGCTTCCCGCCGCTTTTTTATTCGGTTTTATTACCAATGGAACATTTATAACTTCTTGGTATAAAGCTCGTTTTTGATTCCACTGGTGCGCGCCCATACCGTCGCCGTGGTCGCTGAAAAATAGGATAACCGAGCTGTCATACAGCCCCGCATCTTTTAGCGATTGTATAATTTTCCCGACCTCCACATCTACCTTCTCCACCAACCGGTAGTATACATCGCGGTACTGCCGCCACTTGTCGGGCGTGTAGCCTTGCGTGGGGTGGATGCGCGGAATGAGCGGCGACTTGCGCTGCAAATCCAGGGCTTCGGCGCCGTAAACCGTGGGGTAAAAATTGTACGGCAACGCCGGGCATTGCGCCGCAGGTCGCTCGGTGACTTCGCCCCAAGGCAGGCTTGCGCCTCGCGCGTACTCGCAAATGTTATGCGGGTTGTCAAACGAGGCAACTAAAAAAAACGGGCTACTGTGCTTTTGTTTTATAAACCTATCGCACCGCATGGCTAACGAATCGTCGTTCTGGTCGGAGATGCCGAGAAACCCAAAATCCGGCTCTACCAGCTTGGGACGTCCCACGTGCCACTTGCCGCCATACACGCTTTCGTAGCCCGCCTTTGTCATAATATTTCCTATGCAGCTCTGCTGAAGTGGCTCAGGCTTGGCAATTTTGTCGGCGTTATCAATAATGCCGGTTTGCACGGGCATTTTGCCGGTCAAAAAGCTGGCGCGCGACGGCGTGCTCAGCGGGTAGCTGCAGTAGGCGTTGGTAAACATCACGCCATCGCGCGCCAGGGCGTCCATGTTGGGCGTGCGCAAGTCGGCGTTGCCCGCGGCGCTCATCGCTATAGCCGATTGCTGGTCGGTAAGAATAAGCACCACGTTTGGCCGCTGCTGCGCCTGCGCCGATAGCGCCGAGGTAAGCGCAAGGGCCGAAGCAATGGGTGTATGGAGTGAATGTTTCATAATTTTAATCTGCGGTCATTGCGGGCTTAACCCACAATCCTCTGCCAAACGTGTCATCCCGAACTTGATTCGGGATCTCCAATTCAAAATGTTTTATTCATCTTTATGAGATTGCGGGTCTAGCCCGCAATGACAGGCAAGGGAAAGGCTATACTTTACAACTTCTTAGTATCTATCCCTTTCAGCTCGGCGTAGCGCAGCAGCGACTCCAGGTAGTAGTAGTCGGCGTAGTTGAGCGGTACGTCAATTTCGGAGTTGAGCGACTTGGCTCCGGTGCTGTGCATCAAAATAAAGTCCATGTTTTTACCCTTCTTTGCCAGGTATTTCGGTGTCGATAGCGTTTTAACCAGCTGCTCGGCGTAGTCAAAATACTTTTTTCCATCGCCGGCCAGCGCGCTCAGCTCCAACAATGCCGAGGCCTGTATGGCGGCTGCCGAGGCATCGCGCTCCTCGTTGGGGATGCTGGGCGCGTTGTAGTCCCAGTAGGGGATTTTATCCTCGGGCAGGCTGGGGTAGTTCATCAGCAGGTGGGCAATGTTTTCGGCTTGCGCCAAATATTTTGCATCGCCTGTTTCGCGGAACATGAGCGTGTAGCCGTACAGCGCCCACGCCTGGCCGCGACTCCACGACGAGCTGTCGGAGTAGCCCTGGAAAGTGCCGGCTGATAGGCGTTTACCGGTAACGGTATCGTAGCTTACCACGTGGTAGGTGCTGTAGTCGGGGCGAAAGTGGTTGCACATGGTAACGTCGGCGTGGCGCTTGGAAATGTGGGCATACCTGGCGTCGTTGGTGTGCTTGCTGGCCCAAAATAGCAGGTCGAGGTTCATCATGTTATCAATGATGACGGGGTACTGCCACTCGCCGAAATCCCACGAGCGAATGCAGCCTACCGTTGGGTTGTAGCGCGAGATGAGCGTATTGGCGGTGTTGACCAGCACCTGCTCGTACTCCTTGTTGCCCGTGAGGCGCAGGCCGTTGCCGTAGCTGCAGTACATCATGAAGCCAAGATCGTGCGTGCCGCGGTAAAACTGAATGCTGTCCAGCTTTTCGGTGTAAATTTTGGCGTAATCGGCGCACTTTTGGTCGCCTGTGAGCTCGTAGATAAGCCACAATGAGCCGGGGAAGAAGCCGCTCGTCCAGTCCTGCGGCTCGGCCAGGCGCACCTTGCCGTTTTTGATGGAGCGGGGCGTTCCAACGGAATCTACATACCTGGATGCAGCCTCAAGTAGTTGGTATTTAGATGTTTCAATGCCTTTTTTTAGCCAGGCGTTGTTGTTTTCGGCGCAGGACAGCAGCAGCAGGAGTGCGCAACCTGCTCCAAGTAAAGACAACTTTTTCATTTGCAGTATAATTTGTGATTTAAGAGTGTGCTTTTTCGGATGTTCAAAAGTACGGTCAAATCATTTTTTTTGTCCCTCACGCGGGTTGAATAAAATCAGACGCGGGTTATAATGGCTTTTAATTTCGTTGAATTAGCTTTTGTTTTTGTGCAAAAATGATTCTTGAAAAATATTTACTGTATTATTTTACAAATAGTTGCCTGTCATTTGGCCACGCCGGAGTGTGGCCGAGGTATTTAAACAGGCTTAGCCTGTAGGGATAGAACGACCGAGGCACAAGCCCAATGTCATTAAGTTAAGCCCCAAGGGGGCGTCAGCATTAGCGTAGGGCAACGCCCTACGAGACATGAGCAGGCTAAAAAATAAGCGCTGAAAAGGCGCGAAAGCCATTGCTTACGCCCTTACAGGGCTTGAAAAAACACCGCATTATTGTTCATAGGGCGTTGCCCTATGCTAATGCTGACGCCCCCTTGGGGCTTAACTTAATGACATTGGGCACAAGCCTCGGCCGAACGGGGTTTGTTGTTTGTGGTGCGCCATAACCCTAAGAGGGTTTCAAAACCCTCTTAGGTTTTTTTTGTACAAGCCGGCTGAGCAGGGCCACAAAAATGCTGTGTATTCCGTTTAAAACCTTCAGGTGCTACAGCTAAACTCCTTACCCTTAGTCGGCCTCAAAAAAACCTTAAATAATTTACGCAAAAAAGCAAAAAAAATCTCCTTTTTTTTGAAAAATAACTTTTTTTATAGCACTTTTGCATGCAGCCTATGCTTAGCCTTCACCCTTTAAACCCCTAAGGAGATGAAGTACCTTTCTCTACTGCTACTATGCATGGCGGCAAGCCTTTGCCTAAAAGCAGCCACCATTACGGTGGCCAACACCGCCGATGCCGGCCCGGGCTCCCTGCGCCAGGCCATAGCCAATGCCGCATTGGGCGACATTATCAGCTTTGCCGACAGCCTGTCCGGCAAAACCATTACCCTGAACAGTACGCTTGTCATTAATCAGAGCATGATGGCTATACAGGGCAACGGCCTTACCCTCTCGGGCAACGATGCGGTAAGGATTATGTCCATTCACGGCAGCGGCCAGGTAGTCCTGAGCCGCCTGCACTTTACCCGCGGGCGGGATGGCGACTCCGGCGGTGCGCTGTACAACGATGGTAGGCTCTTCCTGAAGTCCTGCATGTTCAGCTACAACAGCACCACCGGCGACAATGCCCGGGGCGGTGCGCTGTACAGCAATGGATCGCTTTATGTAGGCGGCTGTACCTTCTACCGGAACAGCAGCGACTATCATGGCGGCGCGCTATTTGTCGATGGTGGTACCGCCACCCTTACGGGCAATATTTTTTACGGCAACACGGCCGGCAGCGGCGGCGATGTGGTGTACCGTGGTGCCGGCGCGGTAAGCTCCGGCGGCTACAACCTGCACCGTGGCACCAGCTACGACGTTAGCTTTGGCGCGGCGGGCGATGCCACCCTCAGCGCCCTGCCCTTTGCGCCCCCCGGCTTTAAGCCCCTAGCCGGCACCCCTGCCATAGGCGCCATCCCCGCCACCGCCACATTGAGCAGCGACTACCCCACGGTGGACTTTTACGGCAGCAGCCTGCCGCCCAACACCGCGCGGCAGGCCGGCGCCGTGCAGCAGCTCGCGCCGTTGGCCTACACGCTCACCCGCTCCACCCAAGGCCCTGGTGTTGTGCACATGGCCGAGGGCAGCGCGCTGCCGGATTCCTACGGCCTCTACAACCCCGGAAGCGCCGTAGCGCTGGTGGCCACATCGGCGGGGCCGGACGCATTCCTGAGGTGCTGGGTGGTTAACGATACGGCCCTGCCCGCTACCGACACCCTTCACCTGACCATGAACAACCACAAAATGGTGGAGGCCCGCTTTGCCAAGCGTATTACGGTGGCCACCGCCGCCGATGCCGGCCCGGGCTCTCTGCGCCAGGCCATAATCGATGCGGCAGAGGGCGATATTATTAGCTTTGCCGACCATTTGGCTGGAGCAACCATTACCCTGGCCGGCCAACTTTCTGTTTACAACAATCAAAATATTTCCATACAGGGCAACGGCCTTACCATTTCGGGTAACGATGCGGTAAGGATTATGTACATTTACCCTAATGCCACCGTGAGCCTGAGCCGCCTGCACCTTACCCGGGCGCGGAGTGTTGACTACGGCGGTGCGGTGTATAACGCCGGTACGCTCCGCGTGGAGTCCTGCATCTTCAGCCACAGCAGCGCTACCGGCACCAGCACCGCCCTTGGCGGTGCGCTGTACAGCCGTGGCGCGCTCACGCTGAGCGGCTGCACCTTCTACCGGAACAGCAGCGCTTACAAGGGCGGCGTACTATACGCCACTAACGGTACTGCCATTCTCACGGGCAATATTTTTTACGGCAACACAGCCGGCGGCAACCTGGTGTACCACGACGCCGGCGGCACGGTGAGCTCCGGCGGCTACAACCTGTACCGGGGCACCAGCTACGGCTTTGCCTTTGATGCGGCGGGCGATGCTGCCCTCAGCGCCCTGCCCTTTGCGCCCACCGACTTTAAGCCCCTTGCCGGCAGCCCGGCCGTGGGCGCCATCCCCTCCACCGCCCTAAATAGCGGCTACCCTGTGGTGGACTTTTACGGTAGCAGCCTGCCGCCCAACACCGCGCGCCAGGCCGGCGCCGTGCAGCAGCTCGCCCCGCTGGGCTACCTGCTTCGCTACTCCTCCCGGGGCCCCGGCGCCCTGCGCTTAGCCGGAGGCGGCGCCCTGCCGTATGCCGATAGCAGCTACGCCCCCCAAAGCGCCGTGGCGCTGGTGGCTACTCCGGCGGGGCCGGGCGCATTCCTGAGGAGCTGGGTGGTTAACGATACCGTTCTGCCCGCCGCCGACACCCTGCGCCTGACCATGAACAACGACAAAACGGTGGTGGCCCGCTTTGCCAGGCGTATTACGGTGGCCACCGCCGCCGATGCGGGCCCGGGCTCCCTGCGCCAGGCCATAGCCGATGCGGCAGAGGGCGACATCATTGGCTTTGCCGATAGCCTGTCCGGCAAAACCATTAGCCTGAACAGCCCGCTTACGGTTGACAAAAATATTGATGTAGAGGGCAACGGCCTTAGCCTCTCGGGCAAGGATGCGGTAAGGATTATGAACGTTAACATGGGCGCCACGGTAAGCCTGCGCCGCCTGCACCTCACCCGTGGGCGGGATGCCGACCACGGCGGTGCGGTGTCCAGCAGTGGTACGCTCCGCGTGGAGTCCTGCATCTTCAGCCACAACAGCGCTACCGGCAGCGATGCCCGTGCCGGAGCGCTGTACAGCAACGGTCCGCTCACGGTGAGCGGCTGCACCTTCTACCGCAATAGCAGCGCCTACCGTGGCGGGGTGCTATACGCCAATAGCGGTACCGCCACCCTTACGGGCAATATCTTTTACGGCAACACAGCCGGCAACGGCGGCGATGTGGTGTACCGTGGCGCCGGCACGGTAAACTCCGGCGGCTACAACCTGTACGAGGGCGGTAGCTACGGCTTTGCCTTTGCTGTGGCGGGCGATGCTACCCTCAGCGCCCAGCCCTTTGCTCCCGCCAGCTTTAAGCCCCTTGCCGGCAGCCCGGCCATAGGCGCCATCCCCGCCACCGCCCTAAACAGCGGTTACCCCGTGCTGGACTTTTACGGCAGCAGCCTGCCGCCCAACACCGCGCGCCAGGCCGGTGCCGTGCAGCAGATCGCGTTGCGCTATCTGCTCCGCTACTCCGCCCAGGGCCCCGGTACTGTGGGCGTGGCCCAGGGTAGCGCGCAGCCGGATGCCGACGGTCTCTACGCCCCCCACAGCGCCGTGGCGCTGGTGGCCGCGCCGGCGGGGTCGGACGCATTCCTGAAAAGCTGGGTGGTTAACAATACCGTTCTACCCGCCGCCGACACCCTGCACCTGACCATAAATGGGCACAAAACGGTGCTGGCCCGGTTCGCCAAGCGTGTTACGGTAACCGCCGATACCGGCGTGGGTTCCCTGCGGCAAGCCATAGCCAACGCCGCCGCTGGCGACACCATTACCTTTGCCGACAGCCTGTCCGGTAAAACCATTACCCTAAGCAGCCCGCTTACGGTTGACAAAAATATTACCATACAGGGCAACGGCCTTACCCTCTCGGGTAAGGATGCGGTAAGGATTATGAACGTTAACCTCGGCATCACGGTAAGCCTGAGCCGCCTGCACCTTACCCGGGGGCGGAGTGTTGACCATGGCGGGGCGGTGCACAACAGGGGTGCGCTTAGCCTGCAGTCCTGCATCTTCAGCCACAACCGCGCTACCGCCAACTTCAATGGCGGCGCGCTGTACAGCCTCGGTGCGCTCACAGTAAGCGGCTGCACCTTTTACCGTAACAGCGCCTCCCAGGGCGGCGCGCTATTCGTTCGTAATACTTTTACCACCCTTACGGGCAATATCTTTTACGGCAACACAGCCGGCAGTGGCGGCGATGCGGTGTACTGCAACGCCGGTACGGTAAGCTCCGGCGGCTACAACCTGTACCGGGGCACCAGCTACGGCTTTGCCTTTGGCGCGGCGGGCGATGCTACCCTCAGCGCCCAGCCCTTTGCCCCCGTCAGCTTTAAGCTCTACGGGAGCAGCCCGGCCATGGGCGCCATCCCCGCCACCGCCCTAAACAGCGGCTACCCCGTGCTGGACTTTTACGGCGACAGCCTAAGGCCCAACACCGCGCGGCAGGCCGGCGCCGTGCAGCAGGCCACGCTGGGCTACCAGCTCCGCTACTCCGCCCAGGGCCCCGGTACCGTGGGTGTGGCCCAGGGTAGCGCGCTGCCGGATGCCGACAGCCTCTACGCCCCCGGAAGCGCCGTGGCGCTGGTGGCCATGCCGGCGGAGCAGGGCGCATTCCTGAAAAGCTGGCTGGTTAACAATACCGCCCTGCCCGCCGCCGACACCCTGCGACTGACCATGAACGGCAACAAAACGGTGCTGGCCCGGTTTGCCAGGCGTGTTGCGGTAACCGCCGATGACGGCGCGGGCTCCCTGCGGCAAGCCATAGCCGGCGCCGCTACCGGCGATACCATCACCTTTGCCGACAGCCTGTCCGGCAAAACCATTACCCTAAGCAGCCCGCTTACGGTTGACAAAAATATTACCATACAGGGCAACGGCCTTAGCCTTTCGGGCAACGATACGGTAAGGATTATGAACGTTAACCTCGGCGCCACGGTAAGCCTGAGCCGCCTGCACCTTACCCGCGGGCGGAGTGTTGACCATGGCGGGGCGATGCGCAACGCCGGTGCGCTCCGCGTGGAGTCCTGCATATTCAGCGACAACAGCGTTATCGGTACTTCCTGTGGTGGTGCGCTGTACAGCACCGGCGCGCTTACGCTGAGCGGCTGCACCTTTTACCGCAACAGCGCTTCTCAGGGCGGCGTGCTATTTTTCGATGGTGATACCGCCATCCTTACGGGCAATATCTTTTACGGCAACACAGCCGGCAGTAGCGGCGATGTGGTGTACTGCAACGCCGGCACGGTAAGCTCCGGCGGCTACAACCTGTACCGGGATAGCAGCTACGGCTTTACCTTTGGCGCGGCGGGCGATAGCGCTATTAGCGCCCAGCCCTTTGCGCCCGCCGGCTTTAAGCTTTATGGGAGCAGCCCGGCCGTGGGTGCCATCCCCGCCGGAGCCCTAAACAGCGGCTACCCCGTGCTGGACTTTTACGGCGACAGCCTAAGGCCCAACACCGTGCGGCAGGCCGGCGCCGTGCAGCGGGTGCTGGCGGACAGCGTAAGGCTGAGCGAAAGGGCTATTCTGCTGCCGGCAGGGGGGGATAGCGTCCTCCACGCCACCGTGCTGCCGGCGGCGGCCTCGCACAAGGAGCTGCGCTGGCTTAGCCGCAACCCGGCGGTGGCCACCGTGAGCGGCAGCGGAAGGGTGAGCGCCCTGGCTGTGGGCACCACCTACGTGGTGGTAACCGCCAGGGATGGAGAGATTACCGACAGCTGTTTAGTAACGGTAAGCCGGGGGAGCCAAAGCATCAGCTGGACGCAGACGCTGTCCGCCACCGTTGGCGATGCGCCGGTTGCGCTCAGCGCCACGGCCAGCAGCGGGCTCGAGGTCAGCTACACCTCAAGCAACACCGCTGTGGCTACCGTGAGCGGCAGCACGCTTAGCATTGTGGGTGCAGGCACCGCCACCATCACCGCTACGCAGGCGGGTAACGACAACTACGAAGCTGCAGGTGATGTAGCCAAAACGCTAACGGTAAGCAAAAAAGCGCAAAGCATCAGCTGGACGCAGACGCTGGCCGCCACCGTTGGCGATGCGCCGGTTGCGCTCAGTGCCACGGCTGGCAGCGGGCTCGAGGTCAGCTACACCTCAAGCAATACCGCTGTGGCTACCGTGAGCGGCAGCACGCTGACCATTGTGGGTGCGGGCACCTCCACCATCACCGCCACGCAGGCGGGTAACGATAGCTACAAAGCTGCAGGCAACGTAGAAAAAACGCTGACCGTAGCCGCCGCTCCCATAACCGCAGTAGGCAAAATGGAGGCCTTTACCGCCAAACTCTACCCCAATCCGGTTGTTAATGGAGAATTGAGCATTGATAATGGAGAGTTGGCTATTGGCATGGTGGAAATCGTGGACAGCAGAGGTGCGGTGGTGTTCAGGCATGACTTTGGCCGTCAAACGCAGGGCGTACTGCCGCTGCCGGGCCTTCATGGCACCTACTTTGTGCGTATGGGCCGGGCGGCGCAGGCCATTGTGGTTAGGGAGTAGAGGTTAGGGATTAGGGGTTGGAGATTCCGAACGAAGAGAGACATCCCCCCTCGCAAACGCAGCACAGAAAACCCTAACAGGGTCTCAAAATCCTGTTAGGGTCATTCTCTGTTCGGCTCCGGATTAGGTTAAACAGGCTTAGCCTGTACGGATAGTGCGACCGGGGCAAAATGCCAATAAAAAAAAGGATGCATTTCTTAACGGAAATGCATCCTTTTTTTATTGGTGATATTTATCTTACCACCAGCAGGTTACTTTGGATTTAACGGGTCGCTTGTACCAATCAGCGTTGGTAGCGCCCTTGCTGGTAACCCACGCCCTATTCTCGGGGTAGGCATCGTAAATCGCAATTTTTTCCCAGGCGTGGCGGGTCATCACCGGCACCTTGCAGCCCCACACGTAGCCGTCCCTTGACGAGTAGGTGGTGCTGTTGTCCATGGTAACGCCGGTAGCTGCCGCTGTGCCGTAGCCGCTGTAGGCGGGCGTTGGGTTGTAACCCTTTAGGTGCACCTCATCGCCGTTACCAGTGGTAATGAAGAAGTTCTGGCTCTCGGTGTTCATTACCGCGCTGATAAAGTTGGCTATCATAGCGTTTCCTTCGGCCGTGCTGAGGCTTGAGCGACTTTTTCCCTTAAAGGTAACTGTGAGCGTAACCAAATCCCCACCCACGTTGACTTCACCCGGCCACACGTTGTAGTAGTGGTTGTTGCTGGTAACGTCGTTGAGCTTTTGCGTTGCTTTTGTTTTTGAGTTTACGTAGGTGGCCGATGAGCCCGAGGCGCCCCAAATCATCCAGTTTACATTTCCGAAGGTAATGATGGGGTATTGACCGCTAAGGTCAACTTTGGGCGAGAACAGGTGCCCCTTGGGAAGAACCTCGTTGTAGTTGCCCAGCGTGAGCTTGCAGGTGTAGCTGTCGATGTTGCGGGTATCCAGGCCTTCGAGCGCCAATCCGGCATTTTTGGCGCCTCCGCCTCCCACGGCGCGCAGGTGCATTACCACCTTCACGCACTCGCGCCACGCCTCCTTAGGAGCAACGGCCATATCAACCGTTTTTACCTCAATATCATAGTCGAGCACAACGTCGTTGAAGTCCCTATCGCCGTAGTTGGGCCAGGTGTCATCGAACATCGCCACGCCGCTTGAATGGTAGAACGTGAACGGGCCATCGCTTGTTACGTACTCGTTTACGGCATCCTCGGGTAGGCTAATGCTACCGGCGGGAGCAACCGCTACTTTGGCCTTAACGGGGTAGTTTTCCACCAGCTTATTACCATCTTCATCGTAAATATTTACGTAGGTGTTAACGGCGGAGAAGAGGTTGACCGAGGTCGTGGTAATGGGCGATAAGTCGCGCCCTTCTACCTCAGTAACTTCAGGGTTTATGCTGGCCTTCAATGATTTAATTCCCGACGCAGTGGGGTAGTCAATGCGTATGGTGCGGCATCCTACCGGAACCACCATGCTCACGGTGCTTCCATCGCTTATCTCAGAATTGGTGGGCTGTAATTCGTCAGAGGAGCAGGCTTGCATTACAAGCGCTCCGAGGCATACAAGCATTAGGTGTTTTAGCTTCATTTTCTTTATATTAACAAGTTAAAATTTTAAAAAGCGGGAACAAAGATATGGTATGTTTTACCTATATGTAAAAGGAAATAGTTAATAAAAGTTAAACAACTGATATAATGAAGGTACCCCGTTAGCATTCGGCTTCGGCTCCGGCCTAAACAGGCTTAGCCTGCACGGATAGAACGACCGAGGCAAAAAGCCTCGGCCGAACGGAGGGGTTACTTATTTAACAGTCAAATAATTAGATTTAATTTGGATGCCAGCTAAGATGCTCCTCTATTTCTTACCGCGTACTCTGTTGGCAGGCATCCAAAGTATTTTTTGAAGCTGGTGGCAAAGTACGAGGGCGAGTTGAATCCGGCCATGTAGCTGATTTCGGTAACCGAGTGCCGTCCTTCCCTAAGCAGCTTGCTGGCGTACTGGAAGCGCACGCGGCGGATGAAGTCGGTGGCCGATTCGCCCGTAATGGCCTTGAGCTTGAGGTGCAGGTTGGAGCGGCTCATGGCCATGGCGCGGCCAAAGTCATCTACGGTAAAATCGACATTATCAATATTTTGATTTACAACATCCAAGGCTTTCTTTAGCAGCTCTTCGTCGAGGGCGTTGAAGGTTACCTTTTCGGGCGCTATCTCTACATTTTGCGCGTACAGCTCGGACATGCGGCGGCGAGAGCGCAGAATGTTACTTACCTTTGATTCTAATACGCTAAATGAAAAAGGTTTAGGTATGTAGTCGTCGGCGCCTACGGACAGGCCGCTCAGCTGATCCTCGACCATGGCCTTGGCCGATAGCATAATAACGGGTATGTGGCAGGTTTTAATGTTTTGCTTCAGGTGCTTGGTTAGCTTTAGCCCGTCCATAACGGGCATCATGGCGTCGGTAATGACTAAGTCTACCTCGGAGTGGGCCAGCTTTGCGAGCGCCTCCTCGCCGTTTTGCGCCAGCAGCACGTTGAACTTTTCCTTAAAGCGCTCCTGCAGGTAGTCCGCCATTTCGCGGTTATCCTCCGCTATAAGAATCGTAGACCTTCCCTCTTTTATAATATCTTGATTATCGGTATTATATATAGTATTTACCATGTCGGGCGTAATGGAGCTTAGCATTGGCTCGTTGCTGGCCTCGTCCAGCTCGTCGGCGGTGTAAGCTTGCTCCCGCTGGGGCAGGCGCACGGTAAACTCGCTGCCTTGCCCCGGGCTGCTGCTTACCTCAATGGTGCCGTGGTGGCTTTCCACCAGGCTTTTTACCAGCGATAGGCCTATGCCGGTGCCGATGTTATCCGGGTTTTTTTGGTAAAAACGGTCGAATATGCGCGCCTGCTCCTCCTTGTCCATGCCGCATCCGGTGTCGGTTACCGACAGGCACAGCTGCTCGTCCTGCAGCTCGGCCTTAAGGCGTACCATGCCGCCGTTGGCTGTGAACTTAAAGGCGTTTGACAGCAGGTTGAAAAGTATGCGCTCTATGTAGTGCGCGTCGAACAGGCAGGCTTGCGACTCCAGCTCCGGCGCAATGTCCAGCGTGTAGCCAATGTGCTTTTGACGAGCCAACTCATTGAATGACTTGTAAATATCGTTGAGTATTGTGGGGAGGTTTTGCAGCTTGCCGGCGCGCAGCTTAAATACGCCCAATTCGGCGCGTCGGTAGTCGATGAGCTGCTGCACCAGGAGCAGCATGCGCTGGGCGTTGCTGTAAATGAGCTCCAGGCGTTTTCTGAGCCAACCGTCTTTTACTCCGCTATTTAAAATGTCGCGCAGCGGCGAAATAATAAGGGTTAGCGGCGTGCGAAACTCGTGCGACATGTTGATAAAAAAGCGCAGCTTCATTTGGTTCATCTCCTCCATTTGCACCCTGTTAATGCGCTCCAGCTCCAGCTCGCGCTGCATTTTGGAGCGGTTTTTGTAAACGCTGTAGCCCACGTAGGCGCACGCAAGGAATACCGCAATGTAAAGGAAAAACGCCAGGCGGCTGGCGTACCAGTGCGGCAGCACGGTTATTTGCAGCTGGGTAACCGTATCGGACCACACGCCGTCGTTGTTGGCCACCTTGAGCATAAAGGTGTACGTGCCCTCCGAAAGGTTGGAGTATGAGGCCGAGTTGCGCTCGCCCGTAAACCAGTCCTTGTCAAATCCTAATAACTTGTATGCGAATATATTGCGTCTTCCTGATAGGTAGTTGGGCACGGCAAACTCCAAGCTGAAGGATGACTGCGAAGGTTTGAGCGTAATAGCTGATGTTACGCTGATGTGCCGGCTCAGTATCTGGGTCTTGTCGTCCACGTTTACCGTGTTGTTGAACAGCTTGAGCTGCGTTATTACCGCGGCGGGGGTGTACGGGTTGCTGGTAATTTTGTTGGGCAAAAACGATGTAAGCCCGTGCGTTCCTCCAAAGTATAATCGTCCCTGCTTGGTTTTGCACGATGCCCCGGGGTTAAACTGGTAGTTGCGAATGCCATCGCTGCTGTAGTAGTTCGTAAAGGTTTTGCTGTCGGGGGTAAAGCAGCTCAACCCCTGGTTGGTGCTTAGCCACAGGCGCCCAAAGTTGTCCTCCAGAATGCCGTTTATGACATCGTTGTGCAGGCCGTTTTTTACGGTAAATACGTCAAAATTTTTCTCCTTTTCGTTATACTTGTATAAGCCGGTGGTGGTGCCTATCCACAGGGTATGCCTGGAGTCTTCGTAAATGGAGCGCACCGTGCCATCGATGGTGTGGTACGGGTCTTGCGGCGAAAAGGTAAAGGATTCCACCCTGTTTTCCTCCAGGTAGTAAACTCCCACGCCCTTGTCCGTGCCAATCCACACCTTACGCTTGGAGTCCTCAAACAGCATGAAAATGCGCTTGCTGGGTAGCGTGTTGTTCCACTCATCGCGCTCAAAAAGCGTGAACTGCTTGCTCTGCTCGTTCATGCGCTGCAGGCCGTTGAGCGTGGCTATCCACAGGGTGTTGCGGCTGTCGCGCAGTATGCTGTACACGTCGTTCGACACCAGGTCGCGAGGCTTGCCGGTGGCGTTGTAGTGCGCTATGGCGCGCGTGGCCGGGTTGAGGTGCATAAGCCCGCCGCCGTGCGTTCCCATCCAAATGGTCCCGTCGGGGTTGGCGCATAGCGTTATAATGTGGTTGGTGTTAAGCTCATAATCGCCGGTGCTAACCTGCTCGTACGAGGTGTACTTTTGCGTTTGGGGGTTGTACGAATTTAACCCATGGTCGTTGGTGCCTATCCACAGCACCTGGTTTTTATCCTCCACTATGGCGTTTACTACGTTGTCGTTAATGGTGTTGTTGAGCGGCATGTAGTAAATGTTCTCAAAGTTGTAGTAGAGTGGGTTAAAGTAGTTAACCCCTCCGTAAAACGTTCCTATCCACATGCCGCCCTGGTTGTCGAGGCACATGGAGCGGATGGAGTTCTGGCTCAACGAGCCGTCCCTAAATCGGTTGGCCTGAATTTGGTAAAAGCCATCCTTTTGCTCATCGTAAATGCTCAGGCCTTTGATGGTACCTACCCATAGCGCATCGCTGCTGTCAAAGGCCAGGCAACGTACGTAGTTGGAGCTGATGCTGAGCTCGCTACGGGGCGAGTAGCGGTAGCGTTTTTGCCACTGCGTTTGCGGGTTGAAGCAGTACAGCCCCTGGCCCTCGGTGGCTACCCAAATGCGGGTGTTGTTTTTGGCCGCAATGGCCATTACATGCGCCTGGCTCAACTCGCCGGCTATGGCCGACACCTCCGATTTGTCGATGTTAATATGGTACAGCCCCTGCGTTGTTCCGACCAGAAAGTAGCCATCCACCCTGGCTATGCACTTCACGGCAAGCTCGTGGGAGTTGATGTGTACGTACGCCGTAACGGTTTGCGTAGCTTTATCTACCAGCATCAGCCCCTGCTCGGTGCCCACCAGCAGGTGCACGCTATCGAGCTCGTGCACGCTGTTAACCTGCATATTTTGCAGCGCCGCAATGCGCCTGAAGCAGTCTTTCTGCGCATCGTAGCGCTGCAGGCCCTGCAGCGTGCCCACCCAGAGCACCTTGCTGGAGTCTATGTACAGGCAGCGTATGGTGTTATCGGCAAGGCTCAGCGAGTCGCTGTAGTCGTGCTTGTAGGTGGTAATTTGGTAGCCGTTGTAGTAGTTCAGCCCATCGGCTGTGCCAAACCACATAAAGCCTCTGCTGTCTTGCGCTATGGCGTACACCGTGCTTTGCGATAGGCCATCCTCAATGGAGATATGGCTGAAATTTATGGCCTTCAACGCGCTGCGCGGTATTAGGATGGACAGGAGCAGGAGTATGGGTATGAGTAAAATGCGCTTCATGGTAAAATAAGCAAATCAAGTTATTTGCCTGTAAAAGTAGTAAAATATGAAGAATGCTGCTCCAAAAGCTGCGCGGTGAAGTTATTTTGAGCTTACAAATCAAGCTGTGTTAGTGCAAAATCCATGCTGTTTACCAAATGTTTTTGCTTACATTTGCGACGGCTGCCATCGTAGCGTTACACGTTAACCATTTTTGAGAAAAATATTTATTGCATGTTATATTTTAAAAATTGCCAGTTGCAAACCATTCGGAGCTTGATGGTTTTGATATTTATGCTTGTAACACTATTGGCCCACGCCGCCGGTACCGGCAGGGTAGTCATCAATGAGTTTATGGCCTTAAACTCCAAGGGGATTCAGGACGAGGACGGCGAGAATTCCGACTGGATTGAGCTGTACAACCCGGGAGCGTCGGCGGTGAGCTTGAAGGGCTGGAGCCTGACTGATGATGCGT
This sequence comes from Bacteroidales bacterium, assembly GCA_031549685.1. Classification (GTDB taxonomy): domain Bacteria; phylum Bacteroidota; class Bacteroidia; order Bacteroidales; family UBA932; genus JAITMY01. The sequence goes on from JAVBPG010000012.1 coordinate 79,732, forward strand.
CGAAGTTGGACAAGTGGGTGTTTCCCGATGTTACCCTCGGCGCGGGAAAGTACATGGTGGTGTTTGCCTCGGGCAAGGATAGAAAAACCCTGAACCCGCGGCTGCACACCAACTTTAAGCTGTCCGGCGGCGGTGAGTACCTTGCGATTTTAGAGCCCGGTAAAGTTGTCTCCTACGAGTACGCCCCGAGCTTTCCGGCGCAGCAACCCGATGTTTCGTACGGGATTTACGAGGGGCAGCACAGCTACTTCAACACGCCCACGCCGGCGGCAAAAAACACGGTGGCCGGACAAACGCTATCTCCCGTTTTTAGCGTCGAAAGAGGATTCTTTGAGCAGGCGTTCACGGTGGCGCTATCGGTGGCCGATGCCAGTACCAAGATTTACTACACCACCGACGGCTCCATACCTGGCGCCGGCAGTAAACTCTACACCGCTCCCATTAGCATAGCCACCACCACGCCGCTAAGCGCGGTGGCCATAAAAGGCGCAGCAAAAAGCCCGACCGTTACCCACACCTACTTTTTTGTAAAGGACATAGCAAAGCAGCCCAACAACCCCGCCGGCTACCCCGACAGGTGGGGGCACCTTAACTATGCCGTGGCTCCATACGCCCTCGGTGAGTGCACGCCCGCCGATTACGCCATGGACTCCAACGTGTGCAACCACCCCGACTATAAGAATTTAATCAAGGATGCGTTTCTGGCTATCCCCACCGTATCCATTGTAACCAACGCCGGGTACATTTTTTCGCACTCCACCGACCCCGATACGGGAGGCATATACATTTACACTGGCGACTCCGGGAATCCTTCGGCAAACGGAGGAGGCAAGCTGGGCGATGGCTGGGAGCGCCCGGCCTCCATGGAGTTCTACGAGCCGCGCACCGGTAAGCAGCTTCAGGTAAATTGCGGCCTGCGCCTGCACGGCGGCAACAGCCGCAAGCCCTACAATACCGACAAGCACTCCTTCCGGGTGCACTTTAAAAAGCAGTTCGGGCCCAGTAATCTTTACTACGATTTGTTTGAAGATGAAACAGCGTCCGACAAGTTCGGATACCTGGTGTTCAGGGCGGGTTACAACTACAGCTGGATGAAAAATAATGATAAGGAGCGGGATAGGGCGCAGTACATCTACGACTCTTTTGCAAAGGAGTCGCAGCGCGCCATGGGGCACCTCTCCACGCACGACCGCTTTGTTCACCTTTTTATCAACGGTATGTACTGGGGATTGTACGATATTTCGGAAAGAGCCAGGGCTAAGTTTACGGCCGAATACCTGGGCGGCAGCGAGGAGGATTACGATGTAATTGACGAGGAGCTTGCCACCAGCGGGCCGTCCGACGGCGATGCCACGGCGTACAACCAAATGTTTGCCCTGGCCCAAGCCGGCCAGTACGATACGCTGGTAGCGCGCAAGCTGCTGAATATGGAAAATTTCATCGACTACATGCTGGTAAACTTCTACATCGGCAACAACGATTGGGGTAAAAATAACTGGGCTACCGCGCGCAACCGCGTCAACCCCGGCAAGGGCTTTCAGTACTTCTGCTGGGATGCGGAAAATACCCTGAATGATATCAACGTAAATAAGCTTACAACCGTAGAGGGGCCTCTTCGCGCAATGATGTTTGGCAGCACCAGCGGCACCGGTGTTAGCGGAGGTTTGTGCAGCCACAAGGAGTTCAAAATGCTGCTGGCCGACCGCATTCAAAAGCACTTTTTTGTGGATGGCGCGCTGACCGGGGAGCAGGCCATAGCGCGCTACAAAAAGCTGGCCGATGAAATAGACCTGCCCATTATTCTGGAATCCGCCCGCTGGGGCGATTACCGCAAAAATACGCTGCCGCACAACGCCACGCGAATACTATACACCCGTAACGATAATTGGATTCCGGTAAAGGACGATTTGCTGGCCAACTATTTTCCTCAGCGAACAAAAATTGTTTTCGACCAGCTGAGGGATTCGGGGCTTTTTCCCACGGTTGACGCGCCTGTTTTCAGCTCTAAGGGCGGAGCCTTTGTCGATACCTTTGACATGTCCATAACGGCTACCTCCGGTAAAATTTACTTTACAACCGATGGGACAGACCCAAGAGTGTCGGGGGCCGGTACCGTAGCAAGCACCGCATCGCTGTACAGCAAGCCGCTGTCCGTAGAGGGTAGGGGAGTGGTTCAGGCCAGGGCCAAGGCCGGCGATGTGTGGTCGGCGCTGGCCTCGGTAAGCTTCCGCGATAAGGATGTTGTTATAGACGAACCTGACCCGGATACCGTTCCCGATCCTCAGGATACTACCGGTTACCCTTTGGCAATTTCCGTGCTGGAAAGCGACCCGCTTGCTTTTTACATCGAAAAAGAGGTTCTCCACTACACGCTGCCGGCAGCCGGAAACGTTACGGCGGAAATATTCAGCATGAGCGGCGGTCTTGTTCGGCAAACAGGCAGAGCGTACCAAGCCGCAGGAGCGCACCAAGTAGATTTGAGGAATTTATCGCCGGGCATTTACATCTGCCGGCTCAAGTGGGATAAAAATATTGTTGTGAGAAAGTTTATGAAGCTTAGGTAGCGGAGTTTGGTGTTGCTTTTCCTCATGCTGTCATTGTGCGCTCGACCCGCAATCTCACGCCTTTCCGTTCGGCCACGCTGGGGCATTGGCGAGGTATGCCAACAGGATTAGCCTGTGCTGGTAGAACAACCGAGGCGGAAAGCCCCGGCCGAACGGGGGAAGCTCTTAGTCTTTGTTCCTGTTGTCCTTGCTCTTTAAATCATCAATCGAAAATCAACCCCTGTTGTCCTTGCTCTTTAAGTCCTTGTTCTTTAAATCGAAAATTATCAATCATCAATCGAAAATCAATCACCCTCCTTCATCGACAGCTGTATCCGCTTGCGGGCAATATCCACCTCGGTTACGCGCACCTGCACGTGCTGGTGTAGCTTTACCACATCGTTCGGATTGCTCACAAACTTGTCGGCCAGCCGCGATATGTGCACCAGCCCGTCCTGCTTTACGCCCACATCAACAAAGGCTCCGAAGCTGGTAATGTTCGTTACAATGCCGGGTAAAACCATGCCTACCTGCAGGTCATCGATGCTGCGCACATCGTTCGAGAATTCGAATACCTTGGCGGGTTTGCGGGGGTCGAGCCCGGGCCTGGCCAGCTCCTGCATAATGTCGGTGAGGGTGGGGAGCCCCACCTTTTCGCTCACGTATTTCTGCAGCATAATTTGCTTTCGCAAATCTTCCTTTTGCAGCAGCTCGTTTACCGAGCAGCTCAAGTCCCTTGCCATTTGCTGCACCAGCCCGTAGTTCTCGGGGTGCACGGCGCTGTTGTCGAGCGGATTTTCGGCGTTGGCAATGCGCAAGAATCCTGCGCACTGCTCAAAGGCTTTCGCCCCTAAGCGCGGCACCTCGTTGAGGTGCCTGCGCGATGCAAACGCGCCGTTGGCCTTGCGCCACTCCACAATATTTTGCGCCAGCTGCGGCCCCAACCCCGAAACGTAGGTGAGCAAATGCTTGCTGGCTGTGTTGAGGTTCACGCCCACCTTATTCACGCAGCTCTCCACCGTTTGGTCGAGGCTGCGCTTGAGCATGGCCTGGTCAACATCGTGCTGGTACAGGCCTACGCCAATACTTTTGGGGTCGATTTTGATGAGCTCGGCCAGCGGGTCCATCAGGCGCCGGCCGATCGAAACCGCGCCGCGCACCGTTACGTCGTAGTCGGGGAACTCCTCGCGCGCCACGGGCGATGCGGAGTAGATGGAGGCGCCGTCCTCGCTCACCACAAACACCTGTACGCTGCGGTTGAGCGAAAGATTTTTTACAAAAGTTTCGGTTTCACGACCCGCCGTACCGTTGCCAATGGCTATGGCCTCAATTTTATACGCGTCCACCAGCGAGGCCATTTTTTTAGCGGCGGCGCTCCTGTCGTTTTCGGGCGGATGCGGGTAAATGGTATCATTGTGCTTCAGGTTTCCCTGCGCGTCGAGGCACACCAGCTTGCAGCCCGTGCGGAATCCCGGGTCAATGGCCAGCACGTTCTTTTGCCCGAGCGGCGAGGCCAAAAGTAGCTGGCGCAGGTTGTCGGTAAAGTTGGCTATGGCCACCTTATCCGCCTTTTCCTTGTACAGCGCCGCCACCTCGGTTTCGATGGAGGGTTGCAGCAGGCGCTTGTACCCATCGGCAATGGCGAGCTTTACCTGCCGCGCCGATTCGCTATCGTTTTTTACAAAAATGCGCTCCAAAATGTCAACGGCTTTCTCGCCTTCGGGGGCAATGCCTACGCGCAAGAAGCCCTCGGCCTCGCCGCGGCGCATGGCCAGCAGGCGGTGCGGCGGACACCTGCGCAGCGGCTCGCTCAGCTCAAAGTAGTCCTTATACTTTATGCCGTCGGCCTCCTTATCTTTTACCACCTTTGAAGAAATGACGGCCTCGCTTTCGAACAAGTTTCTGATGCGGCGGCGCGCCGTTTCGTGCTCGCTTACCCATTCGGCAATAATGTCGCGGGCACCCTCCAGCGCCTCTTTTGCGGTAGCAACCTGTTCGTTAATAAATTTTTGCACGAACCTTTCGATTGATGTAAAATCTTGTTTTACAAGGTGTTCTGCTAATGGTTCAAGCCCTTTTTCGCGGGCAATGGTGGCGCGGGTGCGGCGCTTGGGTTTGTAGGGAAGGTAAATATCCTCGAGCTCGTTGAGCACGTAGCACGCCTCAATTTTTTTGCGCAGCTCATCCGTCAGCTTTCCCTGCTCGTCGATGCTTTTCAGAATGGCCTCCCTGCGCTTTTCGACCTCCTGCAGGCGCGTGGCCTCGTTGAAAATGGAGGTAACCTGCACCTCGTCTAAGTTGCCCGTGGCCTCCTTGCGGTAGCGGCTAATGAAGGGAATTGTCGCGCCCTCGCTCATCAGCTTAAGCGTGGCAGCTACCTGCTTGGGCGCTATGCCCAGCGTCGTGGAAATGATGTGCTCGAAGTTCATGTTACAAATTTAGATAAATGCGCTGCGCGCGATACAAAAGATAAAGCGATAAATTTATCATTGCGAAGCAATATTTATCCTTTTATCATGCAGCGCATATTTATCATTAAATAAAAAAAGCCCCACATTGCTGCAGGGCTTGCTTTTGGTGTGGGGTGGGTGATGGGGATCGAACCCACGACCTTCAGGACCACAATCTGACGCTCTAACCGACTGAGCTACACCCACCATTTTAAAAGCGGTTGCAAAGATAGTAAGTTTGCGTAAAACTCCAAAATTTTTTCTAACTTTGTTCTCCTTAAAAAAATCAAACATGTTGAAACCGGTTTACGTGGCGCTGCTTGCGCTTGGCCTGGCGGCCTGCGGTACAAATTCTCAAAAACAGGAAAAGAAAATGCTATTTAAGGAGGTGAAAATTGGGGAGGTAAACGAGAGCGCCCCGAAGCTGATCGGCAAGGACTGGATGCTCATTACGGCGGGCAACGACAGCTCGTTCAACACCATGACCGCCAGCTGGGGTGGGCTGGGACACCTGTGGAACAAGAACGTAGCCTTTACCTTCATTCGTCCGCAGCGCTACACCTTTGAGTTTACCGAGCGCGAGGAGTACTTTACCCTCTCGTTTTTTAGCGAGGAGTACCGCAAGGCGCTGAACATTTGCGGCAGCAAATCGGGGCGCAACACCAACAAGGTGGCCGAGGCCGGCCTTACGCCCTACGCCTTGCCCGATGGCAGTATGACCTTTGAGCAGGCGAGCATGGTGCTGGTTTGCAAGAAGTTGTACGCCGATTTTCTCAACCCTCAAGCCTTTATCGATACCGCCATTGTTGGAAAGGTGTACGCCGCCAAAGATTTTCACAAAATGTACGTGGGCGAAATTGTGAAGGTGTACAGAAAGTAAACCATTACCTTGTCATTCCTGCCATAATTGCATAAATTTTTCTTCTGGCACGAAGGTTGATTAGAGGTAGAAAATTCGTAATTTGTAATTCGTAATTAAAAACAATGTCTGCATTCAAAACATCGAGCCCTGCGCTCAACGACAAGGCGTTTGAAAACGCGCGCAACCTATCCATGGCCTCCGACTCCATCATGACGGTGCGGGGAACCATTCATAAAACCTTACTGCTAATACTCCTGGCATTTCTCGGCGCCAGCTATTCGTGGCAGATTTTTGCCGGAGCCGTTTCGCCCGAGCTGGGCGCGGCGGCGGCCATGCCCTACATGTGGGGCGGCTTAGCCGGAGGTTTGGTATTTTCGCTCATCGCCATTTTTTCGCCCCGCAACTCGCGCTGGGCGGCCCCGCTGTACGCCGTGTGCGAAGGGCTTTGCCTGGGCGCCCTCTCGGCCATGTACAACATGGCTACGCAGGGCATTGTGGTGCAGGCCGTGGGGCTTACCTTTGCGGTGCTTTTTCTGATGCTTATACTGTACCGCACGGGGGCCATTAAGGTAACCGACAAGCTGCGCAGCGGCATTATTATTGCCACCGGCGCCATAGCGCTGTTTTATATTGTTACGTGGATTGTGGGATTCTTTACCCCGGTGAGCATTCTTACCGATGCCACGCCCATGAGCATTGGCATTAGCCTGTTCATCGTGGGCATTGCAGCGCTCAACTTTTTGCTCGACTTCGACTTCATCGATCGCGGCGCGCAGATGGGCGCCCCCAAGTACATGGAGTGGTACGGCGCATTTGGCCTCATGCTCACGCTGGTATGGCTGTACCTGGAAATTCTTCGACTACTTAGCAAGTTGAATAAAAGGTAGTTGCGTATTTTAATTTTTAATTTTTAATTTTTAATTTTTAATTCGCTCTAAAAAAGCTATCTTTGCAGTCCATTTTACGGAAAAAAATAAAAAATTACCATAGAAATGAAATCAGGAATTCACCCCGAAAACTACCGTTTGGTTGCCTTCAAGGATTTATCCGATGATAGCGTAACGCTTATTAAGTCAACGGTAAACACCAGAGAAACCATTGAAATTGATGGCGTAACTTACCCCTTGTACAAGGCCGAAATTTCGTCGGCTTCGCACCCGTTTTACACCGGTAAAATGAAGCTGGTGGACACCGCCGGTCGCGTGGATAAGTACATGAACCGCTACAAAAAGCACGTGGCAAACAAGGCGTAATCGCTTGCTTTTATTGAATTTACAAAAGAGTTTTCGATACCCATCGGGAACTCTTTTGTACGTTTTGGAGTTTTTATAGCACAAAAGAACGGAAGTCGCTTAGACAGGATTTACAGGATTCACATGTTTTGAGGATGTTTTATCCTGTTAATTCTGTAAATCCTGTCCGAAAATTTTTCTCACACAAGCCTGAAAATAAAATTTAGGCAGTAAAAGTCGGTAGCGAAGCCCGCGTAGCCCGTGTGCTAAAACAGAAAAGATATGACACAAAATCCCTATAGCATGCTGCCCATGGGCGAGAGCGAGGAGTTTATCCCCGTTTTTGCCGAGGGCGACGAGCAGAACCTGCGCAAAATCAAGGTGCCGGAGCAGCTGCCGGTGTTGGCCCTGCGCAACTCGGTGCTCTTTCCCGGCGTGGTAATGCCCATCAACATCAACCGCGAAAAATCGGTGCGCCTGGTGCGCGCAGCCTACGCCGCCGACCGCAACGTAGCCACCGCCATGCAGGTCGATGCAAAGCAAGACGATCCTACATTTGAAGAACTGCACCAGCTGGGCACAGCGGCGCGCATACTGCGCCTGCTCGAAATGCCCGACGGCACCACCACCGTAATTTTGCAGGGCACCCGCCGCATAGCGCTGCAGGAAATGGTGTCGGACGATCCCTACTTTGTGGCCACCGTGAAGGTGCTCGACGATGTGCTGCCCAAGCAGCCCAACGAGTCGTACGACCTGCTCATCGGATCCATCCGCGATGTGGCCATGAGCATCATCAAACTCTCGCCGCACCTGGCGCCCGAGGCCGGATTTGCCATTAAAAATATCGACAGCAAATCGTTTCTGGTAAACTACCTTGCGGTGAACGCCGAGGTGAGTGGCGACGATAAGCAAAAGCTGCTCGAAATCGGTAGCGTGGAAAAGCGCGCCGAGGCCTTGCTGGAGCTACTTATGCGGGCCAAGCAAACGCTGGAGCTCAAGAACGAAATTCAGCAAAAGGTACACCAGGATATTGACAAAAATCAGCGCGAGTACTTTTTGCAGCAGCACATGAAAACCATCCAGGCCGAGCTGGGCGGCAACCCTGTGGAGCAGGATATACGGGCGCTGCGCGAAAAAGCGAAGGCTAAAAAGTGGAGCAAGGAGGTGGCCGATGCCTTTGAGCGCGAAGCGCAAAAGGCGGAGAAAATGAACCAGATGAGCGGCGAGTATCCCGTGCAGCTCAACTACCTGCAAACCCTGGTGGACTTGCCCTGGGGCGAGTACTCAACCGACAGGCTCGACCTGGAGGAGGCGCAGAAGGTGCTGGACGAAGACCACTACGGTTTGGAGGAGGTGAAGGAGCGCATGCTCGAGCACCTTGCTGTAATTAAGCTCAAGGGCGATTTAAAGTCGCCCATACTTTGTCTGTACGGCCCGCCGGGCGTGGGAAAAACCTCGCTGGGGAAATCCGTGGCGCGCGCCTTAGGGCGTGAATTTGCCCGCATTTCGCTGGGCGGCTTGCACGATGAGTCCGAAATTCGCGGGCACCGCAAAACCTACATCGGCGCTATGCCCGGCCGCATTATTCAGAGCATCAAAAAGTGCAAAACCAGCAACCCCGTCATCATTCTCGATGAGATAGACAAGGTGGGGAGCGACTTCCGCGGCGACCCCTCGAGCGCCCTGCTGGAGGTGCTCGACCCCGAGCAAAACGCCACGTTTTACGACAACTTTCTGGAGCTGGAGTACGACCTGTCGCACGTGATGTTTATCACCACAGCCAACAACGTTGCCAGCATTCATCCCGCCCTGCGCGACCGCATGGAGCTGATAAACGTGAGCGGCTACACGCTGGAGGAAAAGGTGGAGATTGTAAAGCGGCACATGCTGCCGCGCCTGCTCGGCAACCACGGCATGCAGGCCAAGCAGCTGCAAATCCCCGACGAGTTGGTAGCCACGATTATTGACGACTACACGCGCGAATCGGGGGTGCGCGGGGTGGAAAAGCAGCTGGCGAAGGTAATCCGGCACACGGCAAAGCTGATTGCCCTCAACAAAAAATATGCGCCCAAGCTTACGCAAAAAATGCTGCGCGAGGTGCTGGGCGCTCCAAAATTTATAAAAGATAAGGCGCTCAACAACGCCTTTACGGGCGTGGCCACCGGCTTAGCGTGGACGGCCAACGGCGGCGAAATTCTTTTTGTGGAGGCCAGCCTGAGCAGGGGCAAGGGCGGCATGGCCACCACCGGCAGCCTTGGCGAGGTGATGAAGGAGAGCGCCATTATTGCGCTGGAGTACGTGCGTGCGCAGGCCGATTTTTTGAAAATCGACCCCAAAATGTTTGAGGAAAACAACCTGCACATTCACGTGCCGGAGGGCGCTATTCCCAAGGACGGGCCGTCGGCCGGGGTAACCATGGTAACGGCCATCAGCTCGGTGTTTACGGGCCGCAAGGTGCGCCGCGGCCTGGCCATGACGGGCGAGGTTACGCTGCGCGGAAAGGTGCTGCCCGTAGGCGGAATCAAGGAAAAAATCCTGGCCGCCAAGCGCGCCGGAATCACGGATATTGTTCTGCCGGCCGACAACAAAAAGGACATCGACGAAATAAAAAAGGACTACCTGCACGGCCTCAAATTTATTTACGTAGATACCATAAAGGAGGTACTGAAAACGGCGCTGGAGTAAACGTTGTTGTGAAGTGTTTTTTTCATTGCCATCAGCTTTAGCTGACGGTTTTTGAGAGGCTCAGAGTATTGTGCGCGAAGCAAGAGTTCCCATGAATTTAAGAACTTGCTTCGCGCGTTTTTTTCATCTTTCTACATTTCAACCGTCAGCTAAAGCTGACGGCAATGGAGCATGTTGGTTTTTTATGTGATTAAAAAACAATTAGTTGTGTAATATATTCAGCATTCTGCAACCAACGCTATCCTTGCTTTCGTCTAACAGGCGAAGTGCATGTGCAAAAATATTAATCTTAAAAAATGAATACAATGAAAAAGATTTTACTGGTTGTGTTGGCTTTAGGCAGCCTGTGTTTTCAAGGGCTGGCCAAGGATAATGTGAGCACCGAAAAGCGCGGTGTGCAGGCCTTTGATAAAATTGCGGCCGATGGCGTATTTAACCTTTACCTCACGCAGGGCAGCGAGGATGCCGTGAGCGTGGAGGTTGCCGCGGACTTACAGCCGGAGGTTTCCGCAGAGGTTAAGGACGGAACGCTTCGGCTTACCACCTCAAAAAAGTTGAGCAAGAGCAAGGAGTCGGAGAAATGTAAGGTGTACGTTACCTTTAAAAATCTGAAGGCGCTGAATTTTGACGGGGTGGGCAGCATTAAGACCAATGCGCCCATTAAAGGCGAGGCCATAGCTTTATCCATAGATGGCGTAGGCAACGTGGAGCTCAAGCTGGAGGTAAAGCAGGTAAAGCTGGATGTTGACGGAGTGGGCAGCGTGGTGATGGAGGGCAAGGCCGAAAGTTTGCAGGTGAAAAAAGATGGCGTGGGTAAGCTGGATGCAGGGAAGCTGATGGCCGAGGTGGTAAGCATCAGAAATTCGGGCGTGGGCAATGCCAGGGTTTACGCCTCCCGCGAGCTCTCCATGGTAAACTCGGGCGTGGGTAACCTCAGTTACTCGGGCGATGCCGTCATAAAGTCGGTGGAGAACGATGGCGTAGGAAAAATTAAAAAAGAAAAGTAACACTTACTAAAATCCCTAATCACTAATTTCCAACCTCTAATCCCTAAAATAAAATGGATATCGAAGGCATACTTGCAATTGTGGGAATATTTTTTCTTCCCATCATCATGGTTACTTGTATTCTGTACTTTCGCTCGCGCGAGCAGCGCCTCAAGCACAAGCTGCAGGCCGAACTGTACGCAAAGGCGTTGGAGCTGGGTAGGGAAGTGCCGGCCGAGCTGTTTACGCAACCCAAGCGCACCAAAAATCCGCTCAACACGGGCATTATCTTAATCTCCGTCGGCCTTGGCGTTACGCTGTTTATTGGTTTCGCAAAGATGTCGGATTCGGGGCTGTCCGAGGCTTTCGGGCGGGGCGCCGCCTTGGGGGTCATCCCGTTTTTAGTAGGCGTGGCCTACCTGCTCATTTACTTCATTGGCAAAAAGCAGGCCAACGATGGGCAACGCTAACGACGCTTTGCTGGTTTCCCGCGCCGCGCTGCTGGGCGATAGGTCGGCCTTCAGCCTGCTGGTTGAGCGCTACCAGTCGCCCATACGGCGCTTCCTGTCCAACCTTACCCAGGGTAACGAAGAGCTGAGCAAGGATTTGGCGCAGGAAACCTTTATCAAAGCGTGGTTGAGCATCGCCTCGTTTCGCGCCACGGCAAAATTTTCGACCTGGCTCTTTCGCATAGCCTACAACACGTTTTACGACTACACGCGCTCCGGCCACGCGCGGCACAGCAGGGTAGCCATCAGCGCGTACGAAAACGTGGCCGCCGAGCAAAGGCAGCACCACGGCGTAGATTTAGCATCGGCGCTAAAGGTGCTGAAGGAGGAGGAGCGCACGGCCATGCTGCTTTTTTACATGGAGGATATGCCCGTAAAAAAAATATCGGACGTGATGAGCTGCCCGCAAAGCACCGTGAAATCGCACCTCTTCAGGGGAAGGGAGAAGCTGGCGGTGCAACTGAAGAAAGCTGGCAGTAGCCGTTTGCAGTAGGCATGTGGCGAGGGAAATAAATCAAAAATCAACGAATGAAAAAGGATACTCAACATACCGAGCTTGAGAGCTTATTCTCAGCCCACAAAACCGAGGTTGCCGACAGCGGATTTACGCAGCGCGTAATGGAAACGCTGCCCGACCGCTCGCACTCCTCGCCCCTGCGGTACGTGCTGGTGGCGCTGTGCTCCGTTGCCACCCTGGCGTGGGTGTTTTTTATAGATGGCGGCTTTATTGTTGGTGCCATTGCCGACCTCGTGGTGTCGGTGTGCACGCTCTCCGTCCCCTCGCCGGCATCGCTGCTTACCTACGTGGGCATGGTTGGACTGCTGGGCGCCGTTGGCTTTGCGGTGTACCGCGAGGGGTAGCGCGGATTTACAAGGTGCTAATAAGTCGGCTCAAATCAGCATGTAATCCACGAAATAGCATATTCTAACTTGTCGTTGGACAAGTAGTCTTTCAAGGGCTCAAAATTACCGATTTCAACCCGCTTGCAGGCAGGCGGCAAGTTAGGGGCTGTATTTCTGTCATCATTTCAATAATTGTCTCAATTCATTTTTTGTTTTTTCGTCAATATTCATACGCTCATAAATTTGGTCAACGTAATTCAACGCTGTTTTACCGTTAGCGTCTTTTGCATATTTGTCGGCTTTATAACTCAAAAGTAATTTTACTTTTTTTATATCTCCATTGAAAGCTGCAAACATTAAAGCTGTCATTCCGTCGACTTTTCTCGTCTGATTAATTTTTGCTCCTTGTTTCAGTAAAGTTTCAACTATCTCATAAGAGCCAAAACTTGATGCCATCATCAGTACAGAGTATCCATTCGAAAAAGTATTATTCGGATTAGCTCCGTATTTTATAAGTTGATTCACATTTGATACGTTTTGTTGTCCGCAAGCTGTCATTAAATATGATTTTACGTTTTTCACTTTCTTAGTTTCCAAAAGAGCATTTACAGCAATTTCATTTTCTTTTCGTATCGCAACTTCCAATGCGGCTAAATGAGTTTCTTTTGTCTCAAAGTTTATGTCAACGCCTTGTTTGATTAGTTTTGTGAATTGCGTTGTCTGTCCGTTATAAATTGCAATCATCAATTCTGACCAATCGTTTCTATTGTCGTCCCATTTTTCGTTGTGTGCAAAAGCTGTCATAGTTGATAAAATCAGCACTATTACGATTAATTTAGATTTCATATTTTTCAATTTTTGTTTTATCGCTTCAAATATTGCACCTAACGTTCCCACAGCTGCTTTCGTGCGGGTTTGCGGTGGACTTCACTGTCCACCGAGACAGACGGTGGCGCGGGTGACGGACGGTGCTAACCGCTCGTCACCCCGCTTGAAAGCAGGCTGTGAGTTGGGTGTTCGGCATTTAGATTTTCCACCAACTTTTCTTTTGAGTTAAATCTTTTATTGTTAACCTTTTTGCCGTACACTGTTTCGTTTTTTCAAAATCAAATTGTTGATTAGCAACTCCAATAATCCAAATGTCAAAATCTCCAACGTGGCCATATAATAACTGTTTTGAACTATAATCAAGTTTGACAGTAATAGTAGCTACTTTTTCAATTAAGTGTGATACGTTTTTGTGCCGCACTGGCAAATACCAATGGATATTTGGTTTATTATCAAAATTTGCATATTTAGTTATCAAAACTTCTGATTTCTCAAAATCTTCTTTTGTGGGCTTGTTTATTTGATTAATTCTTGTCGTAGCAATAAGATTGTATCCATATTCAGTATCTTTAATTGCTTCCAATACAATTGCTCCGCCGTAATTCCCATTTTCGAGTTTAAAAGTCAAACAATCGCCTTTTTCAAAAACAGGCTGTCGAATAACTTTCTTTTTCCTGCTTTTCGGTTTTGTCTTTTCGACTTGCAAGTCAAGAAGAAATTTGTCAAGTACAATTTTCCGTTTCTTAATATCTTTTTCATCTGCCTCAAGTTGTCGCCAAACATCAAGGTCAGAACCTGTCTCTATAACTTCTTTGACCTGCAAGAATAATTTTGGGTCAAGTTGTTTACACTCCCATTGTGCTTTTGCTAAAGCAAACCAAAAATTATTACAATCATCAGGGTCTTTGATGATGTCTTGATTTTCGGCAATTAGTTTCTTTGATATTTCAACGACTTCAAGTCCTTCATTGTATAAATCAAAAAAAGCACTATGTACATCTGCATAAGTGTCATTCGACGATATTGCTGTTCCCCAAGATCCCATATTTTTAATTCTTATATTTTAACAATCGCTTTTTGCTGTACTGCTCGCTGACGCCCAACGGACCGGCGGCTGCTTGCGAGCGGGATTGCGGACGACTTCACTGTCCACCGAGACAAAAGCCAAAGCGGGCGACAAAAGTTCAATTACCGACTTCAGCCTGCTTGGAAGCAGGTACGAGGACGCAAGTTAGCGGCTGGCATTTTAATATTCTACAATAAATCCGTCTGGTCGTTTATTCACAATTTCTAAATCAATCTCTTCATAAGATGGATTGTTTTCGATATCATACACTCGATATAGTTTGTAGTTTTTCTTGTTTCTAAGATAAGTTTCAAATTCATTACTTGATATGAAAAATATTTTAGAATTAATGTCCTCTTTTTTTCTTGTAGTGGTTTTTACTTCAATAAATATCTTATCTCCATTTTCATCTATGGATGCAACGTCATAACCAAAATTCATAGATTCAAGAGCTACATGTTTGGGATAATATGTATCAGTTATTCCAATTTGTTTCAATTTGCTTTTTTCAGAATCCATGATAAAAAGTTCTCCTTTTAATCCTATTTGAGCTAGTCGTTCTGCTCGTTTTGCATGTTGCTCTGGTGTAAGGGGAATTATAACAGATATTTCATTTGTAGATGTCTGTTTGATAGCACTCATTAAAAATATTATTTGAGACACAAATAAATCTATGCTTGAGTTTTCTATTATATCAAAATCATCTGGGTATATTTTTGCAATGATTTGAGAATTTTTAGTATCCTCTTTGATAATATTAGACCATTCATCTGGTAAAACAGCTATCCCATTTGAATATGTAGAAAATCCAAAATCAAATAAAGAATTATATTTTTCCTTCATATCACTATTTGTTGTAATAGCCTCAGATAATGAAATCCCTAAAGATTTAAGTGCATTTTCCAACTCTTGTCGTTTTTCCTTGTCATGGCTGTGTCCTGATGCTCTTCCAAAATAAAATCCTACATCCAAGCATACCTCCGAAGGATTCATTACAAAGCTAATTTGGGCTGAGTATTGTTTATTAGATGCACCTTTGAACATTCCAGACCATACACGATTTAATCTCTTTCCTCCAATAGCCAAAGGATTTCCACTAGACACACTTGTTTTAAAAGGTCCGTAACTTGAATTATATTTATGAGCAAAATACTCTGCTAATATTTTTAATTTGTTTCTAATCTTAGTCAGATTTTGTTTTTCTTCTTCAGATGCATTTGATAATAAAGTATTGTCTTTGTATTCCCGTTTGCTTAAACTGTTGATTAACTCCAAATCTTTTTTTGTAATTGCTTCCATATTAGTCCATTTTAATTATATAATATTGCTTTTACCGGCTTGCCGCTAACGTTCCGGCGGCTGCTTGCGAGCGGGCTTGCGGACGACTTCACTATCCCACGAGGCAAAAGCCGAAGCGGGTAACAAAAGTTGAAATTACCGATTTCAGCCCGCTTGCAGGCAGGCCGCAAGTTAGGCGTTCGGCATTTACTCGTTACTCTCATTTTTCTCAAGACATTCTAAAATTCTCTTGTTTCTACTATTCATCAAATCCATTGTGTGAATTTTATATTGTTTGTATTCTTCAACAGTTTGAGGTAATGGTGGACG
>JAVBPG010000052.1:0-21196 GCA_031549685.1 Bacteroidales bacterium
GTCTATAAAACGACGATAGAAGTTTTTTTCATCATGTTGATTATCAAAAATGTGAAATGGATTAACAAGTTTGTGTCTTTATTTTGTTGTAAATCCTCGTGATTTCTTTATGGTAAAATCTATACTTAATTAGCAATTCCCTTTTTAAATTTTTGAACTTTGAATCTTTGAATAAAATATGGCAGAAGAAACCACGCCGCGCAGGCGGACGAAAAAGCAGGAAGTAAACGTGGCCACCGTGGGGCTGGAGCTGGGCAAGGTGCCGCCGCAGGCGCTCGACCTCGAGTCGGCGGTGCTGGGCGCGGCCATGCTCGAAAAGGACGCGGTGGTGGAGGTAATGGACATCCTGCGCCCCGAGAGTTTTTACAAGGAGGCGCACCAAAAAATATTCCGGGCCATCGTCGCCCTTTCGCACCGGCTCGAGCCCATTGATATTTACACCGTAACGCAGGAGCTGCGCAAGGAAAACCTGCTGGAGGAGGTGGGAGGCGCGCAGTACCTTTCGTCGCTTACGCTGAAGGTGGGCAGCGCGGCCAACATTGATTATCACTCCAAAATTATTGCGCAAAAGTACTTGCAGCGCGAGCTCATCCGCATATCGAGCGAGGTGCAGCGTAAGTCATTTGACGATGCCATTGACGTGGAGGATTTGCTCGACTCGGCGCAGCAGGAAATCCTGACGCTGGCCGAGGGCAACGTAAAGCGCGAGGCCGAGCCCATTGCCAACGTGGTGGACAAGGCGCTCAAGCGCATTGAGGAGCTGGGCAAGCGCGAGGATGGATTCAGCGGCGTACCCACCGGGTTTACCCGCCTCGACGCGCTGACGCAGGGCTGGCAGCCGTCGGATTTGATTATTATTGCGGCGCGCCCGGCCATGGGTAAAACGGCATGTGTGCTTACCATGGCGCGCAACATGGCCATTGACCACAACCGTCCAGTTGCCTTTTTTTCGCTCGAAATGTCGAGCGAGCAGCTGGTAACCCGCCTGTTTATGAGCGAGAGCGGCCTTAGCGGCGATAAGCTGCGCAGCGGCAAGCTCAGCGCCGACGAAATGCAGCAGCTGAGCCGCGGCATTAAGCCCCTGCTGAGCGCCCCCATTTTTATTGACGACACGCCGGGCCTGAGCATTTACGAATTCCGCTCCAAGGTGCGCCGCCTCTACATTACGCACCACATACAGTGCGTGGTTATTGACTACCTGCAGCTCATGAGCGGCCCACCCGAAACGCGCGGCTTCCGCGAGCAGGAGGTGGCCGCCATTTCGCGCTCGCTGAAGGCTGTGGCCAAGGAACTGAGCATTCCCATTATTGCGCTGTCGCAGCTGAACCGCGGCGTGGAAACGCGCTCGGGGAGCAACAAGCGGCCCGCGCTGAGCGACCTGCGCGAGTCGGGCGCCATAGAGCAGGATGCCGATATTGTGGCCTTTATCCACCGCCCCGAGTACTACGGCATAACGGCCGATGAGGAGGGCAACAACCTGGTGGGCATAACAGAGTTTATTGTGGCCAAGCACCGCAACGGTGCCGTGGACGATATTAAGCTCAAGTTCCGCGCCGAGCAGGCCAAGTTTGTAAACCTGGAGGACGAGCCGCTGGAGAACCTGCCCTACGCCCCGCCGCCGCAGGCGCAAATCATGGGCTCGAAAATGAATAACGACGCCAGGCCTGCCGCGCAAATGCCGCCTTCGGGCGACTTTGTTTCGGGGGGAATAAGCAGCGAGGATGCGCCTTTTTAATGGAGAATGGAGAATTGAAAATGGAGAAGTAAGTGCAGCTATTTCATGAGGGTTACAAATTTTTCCGATTCAAACGTTTTGTTTTTTTCGGCGTTGCTTTTGGGAAATCCAATGGCGCAGCCGTCCAAAGCATACTCGCCTTTTTTCAGGTTGAGCAGCTTCAAAAAATCTTTGTTATCGGATAAAGTGCCGGTTACCGAAATCAGCTGAAAGCCCAGCCCCAAGTTCGTTGCCGTTAGCCACATGTTCTCAAAGGCATGCGCCATTGATTGTTTTTCTACGGGCGGGAATCCTTTTCTTTCAGCCAGCACAATGAAGTAGGCGGCGCTGCTCATCGCTGGTACGCCATTCTTAGCAATTCCGTTTACCTTATTGGCAAATGTTTGCATTTTCTTTTTCATGAAAGGTAAAACCGTTAAGATGAGGTTCAGCTTTCGAGCATTTTTTCTCGCCTGGGCAAGAAGAATTTCTCTTGCTTTTGCCATGCTTTCGGTGTCCTGCTTAAAAATAAATATTTTCCGCATCTCATCAAGCGCAATACCTGTTGCGCCGCCGTAAGGCGCATAAATAGCAGCCTCTACTATTCTTGTTAAGCTTTGTTCCGACGGAATTTCTTTCGAAAAATTACGAGTTGAACGGCGAACTTTGATGATTTGCTCTAAGGATTTATTGCTTTCCTCCATAAGTGTTATTTTGGTGTAAATGTACGCTTAAGTTTTCAATGGTTACGGATTTTGTTTTGCTAATCTATTGCTTCATAATTTCGTCCATAATCTCGCTTGCTTTTTTCATTGTCGCATCGACATTTTTCAGGTCTTTGCCTTCTTGCTCCTTTGCCCATGCGGACTGCACCTCTTGGTAGCCGGTGGCGTTTTTCCATTGCTGTACTTCACGGTGCTTTAGGGTGCGAACCTTCGCTCCGTCTTTTTTCAAAGCTGCTATTTGGGTGTCAAAGCAGCTGTCCATTACGGCGGCCAAGGCTTGATGTGCTGTTGCGGCAGCGCGCCGAATGGCTTGCTTGTCCTCATCGGGAAGCCCATTCCATGTATTCAGGTTCATTACCACAAGGTAAATATGTCCAAGCCATAGCTCTTTAGATAAAAGAATGTTCGGTGCTGCTTCGTGCGCCTTCAGGTCATGTCCGCTATCCATGTTTACCATAAGGCCATCCAGCGTTCCGACTTGCAGGGCTTTGAAAATGCCGTCGTTCCAAGGCATGGTAACGGGAATGGCGCCGGCATTTTTCAAAAAATCGCGGTGCCAAAAGCTGGCCGACCGCCACGTGCCTCCCTTAATGCTCTCCAAATTTTTCAGGGGCTTCGCGCTGAAAAAGGCAACAGGATATCCGGTGCAAAAAAGCAGATTCACCACGTTGGTATTCTCAATTTCCTCCGAGAGTGCGGGAATATCGGCGTACACGCGGTTGAAAAAATCGATTTGCTTTTGACCCGAGGGCCCCACGGGAAAGCTTTTGAAAATTTGATGCAGGGGCATTTCCTTCGGCACATATTCGGGCACAACAATGGCCATGTCTGCGGCGCTTTCATGGGCTACTTTTTTCAACGCATCGTAGCTGCTCGAGAGCTCTCCGCCCCAATGAACCTCTATTTTCAAACGACCGCTCGACTCTTTTTCAACCGCAGGAAAGAAGACATCGTTGATAAAGCGCGTGCGCATATTTCCCAGCGGCTCGTGGTCGGTATATACCAGCGTTTTTGTTTGTGCCGACGCGATGCTTGCCGATAGTATGCTGCATGAAAAAAGTAGAATTTTGATCATCGAATTAATTTCATCAGTACATTAACATAAGCATTAGTACAGCAGCGTTTCCTATGGCAGTCAGTATTGGTCCAACAGTTTTAAAAGTGCTGATTTTAATGCCAACGATGCCATCAAATAGCTGGATGCCAATCATAATTGCCGATAGCGCTATTAAGTAGGGCTGCGAAATAAATATTAGCAACCCAATCGAAACCAAAAATAGTGAAAGGCTTCTTGATACGGCATATTTAGCGGTATTCAAAGAGGTGTCTTGTACCCGTTTTGATTTTAGGTAAGCTTCAATGGAAAAACAAAGGCTTACCGTGGCGCTAACCAACGTAAAGATGGCACAGAGGTAGTAGTAGAACATAAAATCAATAGTTTATTACTCATACAAAGATACTACTTCTTGATTTTGAACAACTTTTCCGCATTTCCGTACGCAATTTTTTCTTTGTCTGCTTGGCTTATCGGCGCGTTTTCTAAAAAATCTCTTGCTCCCTCATTGGGGTAGTAAGGGTAGTCTACCGAGTACATAATTCTGTCTGCTCCCATTGTCTCCATTGCATTTTGAAGTTGAGGCAAGTTGAACATGCCGCTGGGCGTAATGTACATGTTGTTTTGCATGTAGTACTTAAAGTCATGCTTCATGGGCGACGCCGAGGCCGGGAAGAAGGCGTTGATTCTATCCATGTAGTAGGGAATCAGCTCGCCCCAGTGCCCCATAATAACCTGTAAATTGGGGTAGCGGTCGAATGTGCCGGCAAAAATAAGGCGCATAACATGTACTCCAACCTCGAAATGCCAACCGATGCCGGCCGAAGCAAAGCGTGCTGCAAACGCGGGGTCGGCGTTGTAGTAGTAGGCATCGCGCACTTCCTTTTTTACAATGGTGGGGTGAATGTACAGCGGGACATCCAGCTCGGCTGCCGTGGCAAAAAACACCTCAAATCCGGGTTCATCCATAAACTTTCCATGGGCGGTTCCGTTAATCATGGCGCCCTTAAACCCTAATTCAGTAACGCATCTTCTCAGCTCCTCAGCCGCAGCTTTGGGGTCGGACATGGGTAGGGTGGCGAAACCCAAAAAGCGGCCGGGGTAGGCGGCTATTGCTGCCGCAAGTTGGTCGTTGGCCTTGCGCGCCAGCTCCAGGGCAAGCGGCGACGGCAGCAGCTCCGTAGCCGGTGCATTGTAGGAGAGTATTTGCATGTTTATACCGTTGGCGTCCATGTCGGCAATTCTTCCTGCGCCGATATCAAACAGCTGCTCCGGCTTCATGGTTTGCCTTGCGCCGAAATCGGCTACAAACGCCTTGTCATGCGAGGGTGCCAACTTCTCAATTTCGCTGCGCGTGGCGTTGGTAATTTCCGTGTTAAGGAAGTGCTCCTCTATGGTTATTATTTTCATTTTAGCCTGTTTTGATTGAGCATTGGACGTTACGCTTAATGCCAGCGCAAGGGCTGTAACGATTATTTTTGCTGCGTTTTTTATGTGTTTTTATTTTTTCACCCAAATATTTGTAACAGCGCCAAACATCAGCTTGTGGTAGTCGCTGGCATCTTTTAATGCATCCTCCACAAACTTTTTTCCATCCTCGGTGTAAAAATCGTCGGGGTGTACGGTGGTAACTTCAAACAACTGGCACTCAATAACTACTGAGGATTCCTTATAGGTAATGTTGCCCGCCGGCGTTTGTATGTAGCTCAGCTTTGTTTCCTTCATCTTGTCGGAGTTCCTGCCGCTTCTGCTGCCGAACGCCATAACGTCGCCCTTGTGCTGGTTGGGGAAAAAGGACATGGTGTACTTGCGCTCCTGCTTTATAAATTCGAGCGTGTACCTGCCGGCTCCCAGCAGGCTCAAGGTCATTGGCTTTTCGAAGTAGTGCCCCAGCGCCTCCCAGCTGGCGGCCATGGAGTTGAATTGCGATGCGGTTCCGGCGGTAATCACGGCGTGGTCTTCCCGCAGCATCAGCGTTGAAAGCTGCTTTCTGAAGTCGGCCGGAGGTACAGGCTCAAATAGGGCTTCGAAGGAGTTGTTGTTTGTGTTCATGGTTGTGCTTGTGTTGGTATCCTTGCTGGATGTTTGTTTTTTTTCGGTCCCATTGCATGATGTTAATAGCGCAAGGGAGCATGCCGTGATGGCTACCATAAGTGTTTTCATTTTTTACTTTTTATTACTTCAACAATTTTACATTCTTTTACAACTACAGTCTGCTCTTTGTCATACAGGCTGCGGACTTCGCCTTCCATAACCACTTCATCACCCTTGGAGACTTGTCGCAACTTAAGATAATCGCTAAACGGAAGAACGCAAAGCGCGCGACTCTTGCCGTCTTTTGCCTCCGATAGCTCTACTGAGGGAAGCGTGTACACATCGGGGCCAACGTAAACGGCGAACCCTGATATTTTCATAATTCGGTTGCCGTACTCTTTTTCCGCTTTGGCCTTGTTATTAATAAATGCATCGCACAGCGCTTTGGCTGTAATCATTTTCTCCTGTGTTTCCATTTTGGTTGAATTTGTTGAATTGTTAGTGTCTTGTGCACTGATTGACATGGATATTAATGCCAATAGTGCAAGTGCGGTTGCTCGTTTCATACCCGTTGGTTTTTAAAGTTGATCACCCGGATACAAAGGTAGAGTGGTATTTTTGGAAAGGACGGGAGAAATTAAATTAATACCCTGACAAATCCTGAATGTAGGTTCGGTATTCGGGAATGCTTCTGCCGGTGTACTTTTTAAACAGGCGGGAAAAATATTCGGGGTCGTTGTAGTTGAGTTCGTAGGCCAGCTCTTTGATGGAAATATCTTCGAGGTACAACTTGCGTTTAGCCTCGAGCATGAGCCGCTCGGTAAGGTAATTCTTGGGAGAAACTCCGGCCTTGCTTCTTACAAGGTGGTACAGCGAGTTGGTGTTCATGCTCAGGCTCGCCGCCATCTGCTCTACCGATGGGTGGTTGAGGAATTCATCTTCAACGTAATTTTTGAACAGGATAAAATCGGTCAAACTGTCTTTTGCATCGGCTGTCGGTTTTCTGTCTTTAAAGTAGGAGTCGTTACACTCGGTAAGCAGGGCGTTGAGGTAAACCAGCACCAGCTCAGGCTTGGATTTGTCGTCCTGCAATACGCTATCTAAAGAATTAAAAAGGGAAACGAATCGCTGTAAAACAGGTTGGGATACCTCAATGGTTGGACTCCCGAAGGGGTTGGTAAAAAAGGGAAAAGACGAAGGAAGGTAGTTCATTAACTCCTCGCCAAAGCTGGTGCCGTAGGATTGTGTCCCGGCGGATTTTTCCATTGTGTGAATTTGCCAGGGCGTTGCAAACAGCAGCTGGCCATCCGTAATAGAGTACTCTTGAAAGTCGACCATATGCGTTGACTCGCCTTTAATAACCAGCATCAGCGAGTAAAAACCTTGCTGTATTGGCTCCTTCAACACCTTGAGAATGTCTGCGCTGAAGGGTGTATTATGAGGCAAGCGCACCATAATAGGTAGCGCCTTGTGCTGCTTAATACGCTCTAATATGGCTTTCTTTTTTTGCGACATCGTTTAGTGAAAACCTGTGCTAAATTGAGATTGCTTCGTCGTTCCTCCTCGCAATGACGCTCCTGGCAAGTGTCGGTATTTACTGTAAGCTGCTACTGCTACTTTTCCTTGTCGAAAGCATGCCGCATGCCGCCAGAATATCCTCGCCGCGCGAACTGCGAATGGTGGTGTTAACGCCCTTTTGTAAAAGCATTTCCTTAAACTTTTCTACGGCAGGCATAGTTGAGCCCTTTAGCGGGCTGTCGGGGATTTGGTGAAAGCGAATGAGGTTAACGCGGCACTCAAAATCGCAAATCATTTTTGCCAAGGCGGCAGCATGTCGCGGTGTGTCGTTTACGCCGGAAAACATAATGTACTCGAAGCTTACGCGGCGCTGCCCCGTCCAGTCGTACCGGCGAATGAGGTCGATAGTTTTTTCTATCGGATACGCCTTTTGCATGGGCATCAGCTCGCGGCGCTCGGCGTCAAAAGGCGAGTGCAGGCTCACGGCGAGGTGGCATTTGCTCTCGTCCAGAAAGCGCTGGAGCGCGGGCATTACGCCAATAGTGGAAACCGTTACCCGCGTGGGCGACCACGCCATGCCCCACGGAGCGGTGATGATTTCCAGACTTTTTAGCACGTTGTCTAAATTATCCATGGGCTCGCCCATGCCCATGAATACAAGGTTGCTCAGCTGCGCGCTTTCGCTTACGCTGAAAATTTGGTTGATGATTTCGGCCGAAGTAAGATTTTGCAAAAATCCCATGCGCGCCGTCATGCAAAACGTGCAGCCCATTTTGCAGCCCGCCTGCGACGATACGCAGAGCGTAACCCTGTCGCCATCAGGAATGGCAACGGCCTCAATGCAGGACTGCTTTTCGCCCGCCACCTCAAACAAGTATTTTCGGGTGCCGTCCTTCGATGCCTGGGCGTTGCCGGGTGCGTGCAGGCCAACACTATAGTGTTCGGCTAACAATTCGCGGTGCCTGGCTGAAATATTGCTCATGTCGGCTATGTTGGCTACACGCTTTTTGTATAGCCAGTCGGCCATTTGCTTTGCAGCAAAGCGAGGCATACCGATTTCGGCAGTCACCTGCTCCAATTCGGCAAGTGTTTTTCCTATGAGGGGAATTTTTGTTTCCATTTGGTGGTGCAAAAGTACAAAACAATGGCTAACTTTGTTAGGGATAAAAATGGTAAATAGTAAATCGTCAAATTGTAAATAATAAAACCGTGTCCACATTTCTTTTCGATAGCATCATAGTTGGTCCCATAAGAAGCCGAAGGCTTGGGAAGTCTTTAGGTGTAAATCTATTGCCGTTGCGCTGTAAGTTGTGCAACTTCGACTGCATTTACTGCGAGTGCGGCTGGAATGTAGATGGCAACCCTGAAAAAATAAAGCTGGAATTCAACGCCGCCGAGGATGTACATGCCGAGCTGGAGAAGAGGCTGAAAGAATTGCAGGCCGAAAATAACCTCCCCGATGCCATAACCTTTGCCGGCAACGGCGAGCCCACCATGCACCCGCGCTTTGCGCAGGTGGTGGACGACACCATTGCGCTGCGCGATAAGTACGCTCGGCAAGCCAAAGTTTGCGTGCTTACCAACGCCACGCTCATTCAGCGCCCCAGCGTTTTGTCGGCGCTGAAGAAGGTGGACAGGGCCATGCTGAAGCTGGATTCGGGCTTCGACGAAACGGTGAAAATCCTGAATAATCCGCAGGGCGATTTCTCCGTTGCGCGGCTGGTGGAGGGCATGAAGGCCTTTGGCGACAGGCTGATTGTGCAA
This sequence comes from Bacteroidales bacterium, assembly GCA_031549685.1. GTDB lineage: Bacteria > Bacteroidota > Bacteroidia > Bacteroidales > UBA932 > JAITMY01. The sequence goes on from JAVBPG010000052.1 coordinate 8,810, forward strand.
ACCATGTTTTTGCGAGGGGTGTACAATGGCCGGAGGGTGGATAATACCTCGCCCGAAGAGGTGGAGCAGTGGCTCAAAATTCTGGCGGAGCTAAAGCCCCGCGAGGTGTTCATGTACACCATCGATCGGGAAACTCCCGCCAAGGGATTGGAGAAAATCTCGCCCGAAAGGATGGAGGAGATTGCGGCGAGGGTAAGGGCGCTGGGGATTGTGGTGGATGTGCATTGAATTTTGCCTGATAGGCCTTAACAGGATTTGGTGCCCTGTTAGGGTTAGTCCACAACTCAGCCCAAGAGCGTCATTGCGAGCAAAGCGTGGCAATCTCTCATTTTGTCCCGCAAGGTGGGACAATCCAAAGATTGCTTCGTCGTTCCTCCTCGCAATGACGTTATTGCTCGCAGAGGTGCTTAAGGGTTAAGTCTGTTTTCTCTCAACATCCGCATTATATTTGCCGGAGACCTTTTTGCCTCCAGCTCCTTTTTCATAAGTTCCATGTACGGTGCCACGTGCTCAAAAAACTCGTAGTAGCTTTGGCACAGGTAGCTCAAGCCCTCTTCGCCCTCGGCGGTTTTTGCAATCCGGTTTTTGGGGCACTCGCCGTTGCAGGCAAAGAGAAATTTGCACGCGCGGCATTGCGCAGGTAGTTTATTGTACTTATCCTGCCCAAACTGCTGCTGCCGATCGGAGTACATCATGGCGGTGAGCGTCTTGCTATGAATGTTGCCCAGCTTGTACTCCGGAAAAACAAAGTGGTCGCACGAGTACACATCGCCGTTGAACTCCATTACGCCCGCGTGGCCACAGGTTTTGGCAAGGGTGCACACGCCCGGCGCTACGCCCATCCAGTTGGCTAAGGTGGAGTCGAAGTACTGCACAAAAATTTGCCCCACATCGCTGCGCACCCACTCATCAAAAATATCGCATAAAAATTTGCCCCACTTTTCGGACGGCACACTCCAAGGTGTAACCTCTCCATTTGGGAAACGCTCTACAATAGGCGTAAACTGGATGAACTGCGAAAGCGTTTTTAAGTAGCGGTAAAACTCCAGCGGGTAGTCCACATTGTAGTCGTTTACCGTGGCCATAATGTTGAACTCCACGCCGTGCTTTTGCAGCAGTTCCACGCCCTGCAGCACCTTGTCGAACGAGGTTTTTCCCTCCGCATTTTTTCTGTACCGGTCGTGCATTTCGCGCGTGCCGTCCACCGAAATGCCGATGAGAAAATTGTGCTCCCTGAAAAAATTGCACCACTCATCGGTAAGCAGCGTGCCGTTGGTTTGCAGGCTGTTGTCAATGCGCCGACCGCGGGCGTATTTTTTCTGCAGCGCGAGCGCCTTCCTGTAAAAATCGATGCTGCGCAAAAGCGTTTCGCCGCCGTGCCAGGTAAACATTACCTCGCTCATGGTTTGCGACTCGAGGTACTGCCGGGTAAATTTATCAAGCAGCTCATCGCTCATCAGTTGCGTGCGGTACCCGGGGTACAGCTCCTTTTTGTCAAGGTAGTAGCAGTAGTCGCAGCGCAGGTTGCACGCTGCGCCCGCGGGCTTGAGCATTACGTAGAGCGGCCGCGCGAAGGGCGCTATGGCGGAGTTGGGTTGTGGCATAAGGAAAACAAATATACGGCAAAAATTTGCGCTTGGTAATGCCGTTTTGCTAAAATTCGTACCTTTACTTTCCGATAAAATTGAAGAGCATGAACAGGCAGGTTGATTTTTTGGTTATGGGCTCAGGGGCGGCCGGGCTTAGCTATGCGCTCAAGGTGGCCGACTACGGCAAGGTGCTGCTTATTACAAAGGGCTTGCTGGATGACGGCAACACCAACTTTGCCCAGGGCGGCATTTCGGCCGTTACCTACGACCCCGACTCGTTTGAAAAGCACGTGCAGGATACCCTGGTGTGCGGCGCGGGCATGTGCAACGAGGAGGTGGTGCGCATGGTGGTACGAGAGGCACCCGAACAAATTGAGCAGCTGGTGCGCTGGGGCGCCCAGTTTGACCGCGACAGCGAAGGCCGCTACGACCTTGCCCGCGAGGGCGGCCACAGCGAGCACCGCATACTGCACCACAAGGACGCCACGGGTGCCGAGGTGCAGCGCTCGCTCATGTCGCAAATCAGGGCGCACAAAAATATTGAGGTGCTGGAGCACCACTTTGCCATTGACCTGATTACCCAGCACCATTTAGGAAAAATGGTGCGCCGCTACACCACCGGCATTGACTGCTACGGCGCCTACGTGCTCGACTTGAAGACGAACGAGGTAAGCACCTTCCTGGCCAAGGTAACGGTGCTGGCCACGGGCGGCACGGGCAACGTGTACCACACCACCACCAACCCTGCGGTGGCCACCGGCGATGGCGTGGCCATGGTTTACCGCGCAAAAGGAGTGGTGGAAAATATGGCCTTCGTGCAGTTTCATCCCACGGCGCTATACTACCCCGGCGAGCGCCCGTCGTTCCTTATAACCGAGGCCATGCGCGGATTTGGCGCTGTGCTGCGTACGCAGGATGGCAGGGAATTTATGCAAAAGTACGATAGGCGGGGGCCGCTTGCCCCGCGCGATATTGTGGCGCGCGCCATCGACAACGAGATGAAAATGCGCGGCGACGACTTTGTGTACCTCGATGTGGCGCACAAGCCGGCCGACGACATCAAGCAGCACTTCCCGAACATTTATCAAAAGTGCCTCTCCATCGGCATTGATATTACCAAAGACTATATACCTGTGGCACCCGCAGCGCACTTCATGTGTGGCGGCGTGCGCGTTAACACCGACGGGCTATCATCCATTAAAAATTTGTACGCCATAGGCGAAGTTTCCTGCACCGGATTGCATGGCGCTAACAGGTTGGCCTCTAACTCATTGCTTGAGGCCGTGGTGTACGCCGACAGGGCTGCAAAACACTCGCTGCAGGCGATAGGCAACATCGATTTTCAGCAAAATATTCCCGACTGGGACTATGAGGGAACCTCGCACCCCGAGGAGATGGTGCTCATTACCCAAAGCTACAAGGAGGTGCAGCAAATCATGAGCTACTACGTAGGCATTGTGCGCTCGGACTTGCGCCTGGAGCGCGCCTTTGCGCGGCTGGGCATTATACACAAGGAAACCGAGCAGCTCTACCGTGCTTCCACGCTTTCGCAGAGCCTGTGCGAGCTGCGCAACCTTATCCAGGTGGGATACCTGATTATAAAAGAAGCCAACGCCATGCGCGAAAGCATAGGCGTGCACTACTCCATAGATTACCCGCCCAAGCCCTAAGCATTATAGCGACCTGCGCAACCGATTACATCGCCATGTAGTCGGTTTTTTTATTTTTTGATATATAGCAGCTTGAGTTTTTGTAATGATTTTTTAGCTGACAACGGGAGCGCTTTGTAGCTACTTTTACCGCCCCCGTGGTTAAAAAGCAGCGCTTCACGGCTGCATTTCGCAGGACAGAAATTTTACGCAATGAATTCCAAGCAATCGGATATAAGTAAGGTGAGCCTCATGGGGCTCATTATTACGTTAGGCATAGTGTACGGCGATTTGGGCACATCGCCGCTGTACGTCATGAAGGCCATAGTACACTTTGGCGGCGGCGGAATAAACTTCGACTACATTACCGGCGCGGTGTCGTGTATCATTTGGACGCTTACGCTGCAAACCACCGTCAAGTACGTCATCATTACGCTTCGCGCCGACAACAAGGGCGAGGGCGGCATACTGGCCCTGTACGCCCTGCTGAAAAAGAAGAAAAAGTCCTTGGTGTACATTGTTGCCATAGTGGGTGCCAGCACCCTTGTGGCCGACGGCATCATTACCCCGTCCATTACCGTAATGTCGGCCGTTGAGGGTTTGAACAACTTTGCCGAAGGTCTGCCGATAATAGGGATTGTGATTGGTATCCTCTGCTGCCTGTTCATCGTGCAGCAGTTCGGTACGCATAAAATAGGGATTGTGTACGGCCCTGTCATGCTGGTGTGGTTTTTAATGCTGGGTGCGCTCGGCGTATCGCAGCTGCTACACTTTCCGCAAATACTCAAGGCTTTTAATCCCATGTACGCCGTGGAGCTGCTGGTCAGCTCGCCGTCGGGCTTCTTGCTGCTCGGCGCCGTATTCCTCTGCACCACGGGTGCCGAGGCGCTGTACTCCGACCTGGGGCACTGCGGTATTAAGAACATCCGCATCAGCTGGATATTTGTAAAGGCTATGCTGATACTCAACTACCTGGGTCAGGGGGCGTGGATTCTGACCACGGAAAATTACACCGATAATCCCTTCTTCGGCATCATGCCCTCCTGGTTTCTGATTGTTGGCGTGGGCATTTCAACAGCGGCCGCCATCATTGCCAGCCAGGCGCTCATAAGCGGGTCGTTTACCATTTTTAATGAGGCCATGTCGCTCAACTTTTGGCCTCGCCAGCACATTCTCCACCCCTCCGATGTGCGGGGCCAGCTCTACATTCCGTTCGTTAACTGGAGCCTGCTGGCGGGGTGCATAGCGGTGGTGCTCATTTTCCAAAACTCCACGAACATGGAGGCGGCATACGGCCTGGCCATTACCATTACCATGCTCATGACCTCCGTGCTGCTGCTCTACTACATGAAATCCATGCGCTATCCGCTGGCGCTGCGCGTGGCGTTTGTGGTCGTATTTTTTAGCCTGGAAGGCGTATTTTTAGTGGCCAACATGTTTAAGTTTATGGATGGCGGTGTGCTTACGCTGGCCTTGGCAGGTTTAGTTTTTATGGTAATGTACGTGTGGTACAATGGCCGGAAAATTAAGAATAAGTACATCCGCTTTTTCAAAATACAGGACTATGCGCAGCTGCTTATCGATATAAAAAATGATGCCTCGGTGCCCAAGTGCGCTACGAATCTGGTGTACGTCAGCAAGGCCGATTTGCCGACAGATATTGAGGGGAAAATACTTTTCTCAATAGTGAACAAGGAGCCCAAGCGCGCCGATCACTACTGGCTGCTGCACGTACACTACGTTGACGAACCTTACACGTGCGAGTATTCATTTCAGGAAATAATTCCCAAAACGCTCTACCGCGTTGAGCTCAGGGTTGGCTTCCGGGTCGAGCCGCAGGTCAACTTGCGCTTTCACCAGGTGGTGGAGGAGCTTATCAAGTCCGGCGAGGCAGACGGGCGGAGCGGCTACGCCTCGCTGCAGCAGCACAATGTGCGGGGCGATTTTAAGTTTATAGTCATACACCGCGTGCACAGCTACGAGTACGGATTTTCGGTGCGCCAGAAGGCATTAATGAAGCTGTACAACGTATTTTCGCACATCGGCATATCCGAAGTAAATGCGTATGGCTTGGATATCAGCAATGTTCAAATCGAGCTGGTGCCCCTCAAGGTGGAGCAGCAGCGCCGCAGCAACCTCGTGCGGGTACTTAGCGCTGAAGGTGGCTCAAAGGTTTAATTTTTAAATGCTTGTGTTTTGCATTGTAAGGTAAAAATACAGTAAGTTGTGTTATATTGTGTGCGCGGTGTGCCCGCTTTCGTAAAGCTAACTCTATCTTTGTTACGTAATTTACTTAACTTTTGAGCAGAACATTAAACCTTTAACGTCATGAAAACAGCAATGAATTTTTTGGCAGCAGCCTGCTTAGTAGCTGCCACAAGCATGTATCTTACGGCGCAGGAGCAGCCGCATCCGGCTGCGCAGGGTGGCCTCGATGCCGAAACGCTGAAAAAGGCCAACGACCCGATGGCGCACACCAAGGCATTTAACGTGCACAACTACGTTGTGTCGTCGCTATACGGCCTGCCCGACGCAACGGCCAATACGCTGATGCTACGCTACGCTCAGCCGATAGGCCCGTTTTTGCTGCGCGGCACCATGCCTTTTAGCGTACAGAATATGCCGGGCGATTCGCCCACCACCGGTTTTGGCGATTTTAATCTCTTTGCCATTTACGCCCTTGAGCTTGCACCCGGAAACAAGATTGGTGTAGGTCCGCTACTTACTGCGCCCACGGGTTCGCACAACCTGGGGCAGGGCAAGTGGCAGGCAGGCTTGTCTGCCCTGGCATTTTTTGCGCAAAGCCACGTGGTGCAGATGGGTACCTTGCTGCAATGGCAGGCTTCCTTCGCCGGCGATAAGGACAGGGCGGATGTGAATGCCCTTACGGCGCAAATGTTTTTCATGTGGCAAGTTGGTGGAGGCACCTACCTGCGCAGCACCGGCATTTGGTCGTTCGACCTTACGGGAACGGGCAACTACAACGTGCCTATTGGCCTTGGTATCGGCAAGGTGGTTAAGGCCGGCGGCGTGGTGTTCAACATTTTTGCCGAACCACAATTTTCGGTGCTGGCGCACGGCGCGGGGCAGCCAAGGTTTCAAACCTTTGTGGGATTTAATACGCAGTTCTAAAAGCATTCTAACTAACCCCCTAACAGGGTTTCAAAACCCTGTTAGGGGCATCCCCCTTCTCTCTCCAATGATTGAAACGCAGCACCTTTTTACCGCTTTTGGCCTTACCATGTTTGCCGGACTCTCTACCGGCATTGGTAGCCTCATCGCCTTGCTGGCCAAGCGTACCAACACCAAGTTCCTCTGCGCGTCGCTCGGCTTTTCGGCGGGCGTAATGCTCTACGTTTCGTTTATGGAAATGCTGCCCGAGGCCAGGCATGAGCTGACGGTGCAAATGGGAGAGCGGGCCGGGGTGCTGGCGCTGCTGCTCGCCTTTTTCGGCGGCATTGCCCTCATTACGCTTATCGATTTTCTTATCCCCGAAAAAAATAATCCGCACGAGGTGCACAGCGTGGAGGAAATGAAGAAGGGAAAAAAAGCATCGCTGCACCGCGTGGGCTTAGTGGTGGCGCTATCCATTGGCATACACAACTTTCCCGAGGGCATTGCCACCTTTACCTCGGCGCTCGGCAGCCTTAGCATTGCCATTCCCATTGCGGTGGCCATTGCCATACACAACATCCCCGAGGGCATTGCCGTTTCGGTGCCCATTTACCACTCCACGGGCAGCCGACGCAAGGCCTTCTGGATCTCATTTCTGTCGGGCCTGGCTGAGCCTGTGGGAGCGCTCGTAGCCTACCTTTTCCTCATGCCGTTCTGGTCGCCCGTTATCAACGGCATTGTGCTGGCGGCGGTATCGGGCATCATGGTGTACATCTCGCTTGATGAGCTGCTGCCCACCTCCGAAAAATTCGGCGAGCACCACATCTCCATAGCCGGCTTGCTGTCGGGGATGCTGGTAATGGCGGGAAGCCTCTACCTGTTTTTGTAAAAAAATTGCTACTCCCTACAGCTTCTCCAGCTCCACCGTGAAGTGGCGCAGAATGGGCGCCTCGGCGGCTATTTTGTAGCCACGCGTGAGGCTGTCTTTCCTGTCGGCCACATTCTTGAGCGCGGCGGCCACCACGTCCATGTGGTTGTTAGTGTACGTGCGCCAGGGGATGCACAGCCTCAGCAGGTCGAGGCCCGAGCAGCGATTCTGACGGGTTACGGGGTCGCGGTCGGCCAGGATGTAGCCAATTTCGCAGCCGCGGATTCCGGCCTCTAAGTACAGCTCGATGGTGAGCGTTTGCGCCGGAAATTCCTCCTTTGGAATGTTGGGTACCAGCTTCTGCGCATCGACAAAAATGGCGTGGCCGCCGGCAGGGCGCTGGTACGGGATGCCGTACTCGTCCAGCTTTTTGCCCAGGTAGGCCACCTGCCGTATGCGCGAGTCGAGCATGTCCAGCTCGGTGGCCTCGTCCAGCCCCATGGCCAGCGCGTTCATGTCGCGCCCGCACAGGCCGCCGTAGGTAACAAATCCTTCGTACATAATGTTGTAAACGCTGGCCTGCTTAAACCAGCTCTCGTGGCGCATGGCCACAAATCCACCCATGTTGACAATGGCGTTTTTCTTAGCGCTCATGGTCATGGCGTCGGCGTACGATAGCATTTCCCTTACAATTTCCTTAATGGATTTATCCTCGTAGCCCTTTTCGCGCATTTTTATGAAGTAGGCGTTCTCGGCAAACCGCGCGCCGTCAACCACCACGGGCTTGCCGTACTGCTGCGCAATCCGGTGTACGCCGCGCAGGTTCTCCATCGATACGGGCTGCCCGCCGGCGGTATTGTTGGTAATGGTAACGATAATAAACGGGACCTTGGCGTGGTGTTCAGCCATTACCTTTTCCAGCTTTTCGAGCGAAACGTTGCCCTTAAACGGCACCTCCAGCTGCGTGTTCTTTGCTTCGTCCACGGTGCAATCGCAGGCCTGCGCCTTACGGTGCTCAATGTGCCCCTTGGTAGTGTCGAAGTGCGAGTTGCCGGGCACTACATCGCCCTCCTTTACCAGCACCGAGAACAGCACGTTCTCCGCCGCGCGACCCTGGTGCGTGGGCAGAAAGTAGTCGAATCCCAGAATATCTTTTATCGCTTTCTTGAGGTTGTAGTACGAGGTCGAGCCTGCGTAGCTCTCGTCACCCTGCATCATGCCGCTCCACTGGCGGTCGCTCATGGCGCCTGTGCCCGAGTCGGTTAGCAGGTCGATGAACACCTGCTCGGAGCGCAGCTGAAAAACGTTGTACTTGGCTTCCTTTATCCAGGCTTCGCGCTCCCGGCGGGTGCTTACACGAATGGGTTCAACCATTTTTATCTTGTACGGTTCGGAGTAGGGGAGGGTCATATTAATTAAAAATTGAGAATTAAAAATTAAAAATGGAGAATGGAGAATGGAGAATGAAAAGAGGCTCCAAGATGAGCTTACGCCGGGGGGCGCGTGCGCTAAAGGGGTATCAGCGCCACGAAAAAGAAAAGCAATCCCTGTTTTTTACGTTCAGGAAGGTGTAAATGGAGGGTAACATTATGGAGAAAAAATCCATATATTTTTACTTTTTCGAAAGCAAAAATACGGATTTTTTTAAAATATAAGAAGAAAAAAATACGGTTAGGCAAGAAGCTCCAGCTGTGTGCCTCGGGCCTGCTCGTTGAGCTGCCCGTTGTGGTAGGCAAGCGTCCCGTTCACAAAGGTGTGGGTTACCATGTGCGAAAATTTTTGGCCCTCAAAAGCGCTCCAGCCGCACTTATGCAGCGTGTTTTGCGCCGTAATCGTCCACTCGTCGCAGGGCTTCACCAGCGCCAGGTCGGCGGCGTAGCCCTCGCGTATAAAGCCCCGGTTGGCGATGCCGAAAATGCGGGCGGGTGCGTGGCTCATTTTTTCCACCAGCGTTTCCACCGACAGCTCGCCTTGCTTTACCAGCTCCATCATAGCCACCAGCGAGTGCTGAATGAGCGGCAGGCCCGACGGTGCCTGGGCGTACACATGTTGCTTTTCGCTCAGCAGGTGCGGGGCGTGGTCGGTGGCCACGCTGCTTATTTGCCCCGAGGCCAGCGCGCAGCGCAGCGCGGTGCGGTCGGCAGTTGATTTTATGGCGGGGTTGCACTTGAGCAGCGAGCCCTTCTGCCCGTAGTCTTCATCGCAAAACCACAGGTACTGGGGGCAGGTTTCGGCGGTAACTTTGCGGTCGTTGGCGCTGAACAGGCTCAGCTCGCGGGCGGTTGAAATGTGCGCCACGTGCAGCCTTGCGCCGTACTTCTGCGCCAGCGCCACGGCGCGGTGGGTGGCCTTGTAGCAGGCCTCGGCGCTGCGGATTTTCGGGTGCAGCGTAAACGGAATTTGTGCGCCGTACTGCTTTTGTGCCAGCTCCGTGTTGTGGCGAATGAGCGCGTCGTCCTCGCAGTGCGCCACTATGGGGAGCGGGCATTCGGCAAACAGCCGGCTCAGCATCTTGTCGTCGTCCAGCAGCATGCTGCCCGTGCTGGAGCCCATAAACAGCTTCACGGCAAAAACGCCGTCGGAGGGCTTCAGCCTGGCTATTTGGCCGATGTTGTCGGCGGTGGCGCCGAGGTAGCAGCCGTAGTTGGCCAGGGAACTTTGCGCGGCAATGGCGCATTTTTCGCGCACCAGCTCCACGCCGGTGGTTTGCGGAATGGTGTTGGGCATATCGGCCACCGAGCTCACGCCGCCGGCCACGGCGGCGCGGCTTTCGCTGCTCCACGTGGCCTTGTGCGTGAGCCCGGGCTCGCGAAAGTGCACGTGCGTGTCTATTACGCCGGGCAGCAGCAGCAGCCCGCCGGCATCAATCGTTTCGGCCTCCTCCAGCAGCTCTTTGGGTAAAGCCCGCTGGTCGGAGTACACGCCCTCAATGCGCCCGTTGCTTACAAGCACGCTGCCCTTGTACGAAGTGCCTTCGTTTACAATGGTAGCGTTGGAGATAAGGTATTTCATTTTTTTTATGGGACAAAGGACGAAAGTAAAAAGCGGAACTGAAAATTCCGCCTGACTGAGCTATTTCTCGTTTTCGTATATTGCTTTAATCTGCTCTTGTAGGAGTGGCAGGTAATTTTTACCGTGCCCCATACAATGCTATCCTCGGTTTGATAGTAGCCGTGTACTAAAATATGCCGCATGGCAATTATTTCATCCCATGCTATATTAGAATGTTTTTTTCGAAATTCGTGCGTTAACTTGTAGCTGGCTTCACCAATAATTTCAATACATTTTATAACAGCATACTTGAGCATAGTGTTTGCCTTATACTCCTCAAGGCTGACATGCTCGGTAAAGCTAAGAGCCTTTGCTATGGCATCCTGAATGTGCAGCAGCCGCCCGTCGTCTCTAACCTGCTCTCTCATACACTAAAATTTTATCATGTTCAGCTGATTCTTGCGCAAACTTATACAGCGTTCCCTCCTGCACCAAATCAACTTTTTTGTGCAAGTATTTGCTTAAATCATTCATTATTTTTGCGTAATCAATTAGCGTAATTGAGGTGTTTTTGTCAAAGCGGACAAGAATATCCACATCGCTTTTTCGAGTCTCCTCGCCGCGAGCGTACGAGCCGAATACCCACGCCTTCTCTACAGGATAGGCGGGGAAAAATGCCTGTAGCTTATTTACTAAAATTTGCTTCATTTTTTTATGGGACAAAGGACGAAAGGATAAAAGATTTTAGGAAAGACAGGTGGCTGGTGCCGGTGCCTTAACACCTGCAAACACCCCCGATTTCTTTGTCCTTTATCCTTTATCTTTTTATCCTTGCTCTTTTACTCCTTCTTCGGCTTTATTTTTCTAAACTTGAGCCTCAGCACGCCCCACAGGGCCTCGCGCACAATGCCGCCGCTCATTTTGGTGCTGCCCAGCTTTCTGTCCACAAAAATAATGGGCACCTCCACCACCTTAAACCCAAGGCGTATGGCGGTGTACTTCATTTCAATTTGGAAGCCGTAGCCCTTCATGCTTATCCGGTCAAAGTCAATGGCCTCGAGCACGCGGCGCGTGTAGCACTTGAAGCCCGCCGTCATATCTCGCACCTCGATGCCCAGCATGCGGCGCACGTACGATGAGCCGAAGTACGAAATCATAACCCGCTTCATGGGCCAGTTGACCACGTTGACGCCCGTTATGTAGCGCGAGCCCACGGCCACATCCGCGCCGTGGTCGCACGCCTCCGACAGGCGAATGAGGTCGTCGGGGTTGTGCGAAAAGTCGGCGTCCATTTCGCAAATATGCTCGTAGCCGTGCGCCAAGCCCCACCGGAACCCGGCAATGTAGGCGGTACCCAAGCCCAGCTTGCCCTGGCGCTCCACTAAGTGCAGCTTGTCGGGGAATTCGGCCTGCAGCCGCTTTACAATCTGCGCCGTGCCGTCGGGCGAGCCATCGTCAATAATCAGCACATCAAAGTGCACATCAAGCGAAAACACCTTGCGGATAATAGCCTCCGCATTCTCCTTCTCGTTGTAGGTGGGTATTATTACCAGCCTTTTTGTAGCCATACGTTTTTGTGGATGAAAAAATTAAACAGTAAAGCAAAGATAGTTTTATTTTAAAAGATAGGCTAAGCATATCGCTTTTATTTTTATACCTACAGCTTGCTGTCCTACTTGAGCGCTACCCTAAACGGTATCTTCTTCCTTTTAAGCTAAAAAAATTAGCTTTTAGAATAAGACAATCATCTGATTTTCAGTATATTGAATTTATTTCAAAAAAAAGTGATGAAAATATTTGCTGAATTAAAAAGAGTAGCTACCTTTGCAACCCCGATTTGAAAACAACGGGACGTTCTTAAAAACAAAAATACCGCGTTTAGAGCGCAACCTGCGAAGCGAGCGTCTAAACGTTTTTTTGTGGAACAAATTTCGATCTTTGATATACTGAAGAGAAAAGTAAGGTAAAGGATAATGTAATACCTTAACAAGTTTTATTCAATTCCTAATAAGAATAAGTAAGATAACAATCAGCCAAGATCACAAATTTCTATTATTAATTAGTATGAAGAGTTTGATCCTGGCTCAGGATTAACGCTAGCGGCAGGCCTAACACATGCAAGTCGAGGGGCAGCACGGGTAGCAATACCTGGTGGCGACCGGCGGACGGGTGCGCA
>JAVBPG010000004.1:0-15501 GCA_031549685.1 Bacteroidales bacterium
TTTTGTAAATCCTGTCTACAAAACGACGATAGAAGTTTTTTTCATCATGTTGATTATCAAAAACGTGAAATGGATTAACAAGTTTGTGTCTTTATTTTGTTGTAAATCCTCGTGATTTCTTTATGGTAAAATCTATACTTACATTAGCAATTCCGATTAATGTATTCTTCATTTACCATTAATCATTAACAATTAATAATTAGCATGGAAACAGCTATTCTCATCATAGGTACGCTGCTGCTTGTAGTGGCATTTCTGGGCTGCTTTTTGCCGGTGCTGCCCGGGCCGGTGCTGGCGTACGCCGCTATTTTGCTGCGGCAATTTTTCTCCGACGCCGAGCATACCTACTCTACCGCTGCGCTGGTGGGGCTAGGTATAGCTATGGCCGTTGTTTTTGCGCTGGACTACGTTATCCCCGGCTGGACTACGCGCAAGGCTGGAGGCTCCAAGTACGGCTCCCGCGGCGCGCTCATCGGCATGATTTTAGGAATATTTCTCACGCCCATAGGCATGCTGCTCGGCATGTTTCTGGGTGCGCTTATCGGCGAGCTCCTGCACGATGACAGCAACTTCCCCCGCGCCCTGCGCATAGCGGGCTACTCGTTTGTGGGCTTCCTGCTCTCCACCGGTATTAAGGTTATGTACTGCGTGGTGGCGGCGTGGTGGTTCTACTTTCCGTAGAAAGACAGCTGCAAGATACGGATTACAGCTTACAAGTAGAAAACCACGAACAGGATTACCCTATTCGTGGTTTTGTTTTTCATTGCCGTCAGCTTTAGCTGACGGAATACAAGTCAAGTTTAAAAAAGCGTGCGAAGCAAGTGTTTTCCCTGAAGAAACACCTGTGCTTCGCGCGCAATATTCAGAGGCATCTGCTATCCGTCAGCTAAAGCTGACGGCAATGATAGAAACGCTACTGTTTTACAAACTTGGCGCTATACCTGCCCACCTTTAGCACGTAGTTGCCGTTGGGTAAGTTTGCCACATTTACGCTTGTGTTCTTCTCCTCTACTCTACGTGTACCTACCAATGCACCGCTTAGGTTGTACATCTCAATTACCTCTCCCGCTTTCCATTCTTCATTTTCAACTATTAACTCTCCGTTGGTTACGGGGTTAGGATACAACTTTAGTGTAGATACATTTTCCGCATTTACGGCGGTAGCCGGTGACTCTCTCGTTACCACTACTGTATAAGTCTTTTTAGTGGTACCATCTTCGGCGGTTACCACTATATTAAAGGTGTTGGCTCCTATATTAAGCACTTTTACGCTATCGCCGATTACCGTAGCGTTTGCATGGTTTTTGGTAGCCGTGAGCGTAATGCTCGCCACGCTGTATGGTACAGCAACGCTATAGCTAATGCTATCGGCATTAAAAGTGGGATTGAGCGTGCCCTGGCTCACAGCAAGGTTACTCAGTGTAGCATCATTACTCACTCCTATTGCTGCTGCACGATTTACCACCACCGTGTAAGTTTTGGTTGTAATTCCATTTTCGGCAGTTACTAATATGCTAAAGAAGTTGGCTCCTATGCTAAGCGACTTTACGCTATCGCCTGTTACCGTAGCGTTTGCATGGTTTTTGGTAGCCGTGAGCGTAATGCTTGCTACGCTGTTGGCTACATTTACCGTGTAAATAGTAGTAGCAGCATTAAATGCTGGGCTAAGCGTTCCAGTGTTTAGCGTAAGGTTACTCAGCGTAGCATCAGTGCTTGCCCCGTAGGTGTTGATAGCAAAAATTGCTTGAATAGTGTTATTGGCTTGTACGTTTGTAAAAGTGTAAACTGGTAGTGGCCCTAAATTAGAATCATTCACAATCACGCTGCCAATGTGATAATTGTCATTGGGTACAAGAGTGTAAGTAATGTTTCCGCCATGCTGCACTACGCTATTGCCGGGGGGGTATATTGATCCACCTGTGCCAGTGCTGGCCACAACCGTATATTGGCATCTTGCAAAGGTTGCGTAAATGGTATGGCACCCTCCTGCGTACACGGTATATTCCCTCAACGCACCGCGATTCACACCATCCACAATCACCTTATCAATACAATATCCTAGCATAGGACAGATGATAAATTGAACAGCTCTTCCACTAGGCGCGATGGTATCTCCAGCTGGAGCTATGTAACCATTCGGACCAGTGCGTGCCATTATTGTATGTTGTTGGCAACGCATAGTAAAGACAACCCGAATGCTGTGGTCAGCCTGCACATTGTTAAAAGTATAGGATGTTGTAGAATCTGGGACATGCACTCCATTTACCAGTAAGGAGTCAAAAGTGCAATCGGCATCAGGGGCAAACGTAAATCGTTGGCTCGCTCCCTGCCCTACCTGTACCGATCCCATAGGGGTAATCGTGCCCCTCGTACTTGCAGCGGTAATGGTATAAGTTGGCTGAAGACCTTTTATTGATTTTTTTTCATCCAGCTGGGTTGGGAAAACGGCAGCTATGGTTTTACAGGTATCGAAATTTTCTATAATCGCTACCTGCGCATGCCCTGTAAGTACGAAAAAGCATACAGCAGGTAGTAAACTGTTTATTCTTTTCATAACATTTTTTGTGTTTTAATTTTTTCAATCCGGTTTTACTTTAGTCCGTTAGAAGTTTGGTGAAAGGTAGGCACAAAAAAA
Organism: Bacteroidales bacterium; assembly: GCA_031549685.1. Taxonomy (GTDB): domain Bacteria; phylum Bacteroidota; class Bacteroidia; order Bacteroidales; family UBA932; genus JAITMY01. The sequence continues at coordinate 2,636 of JAVBPG010000004.1, forward strand.
CGTGGACTAAACCAATTTACTTGCTATCCGAGGTACTGGAAGAACCTATGCAGCCAAATAAATGAGTAAAGCCCACGATTGCTCGTAGGCGTTACTTTACTCAAAGGCTGCATTGCGAAGATTTCCAGTTTTCGGCTAGCAAGTGAATAAAGCTAACGCTTTTTATATGTAATTCCTTATTTGCAAGGAAATTAAAACCTACGCGAGGTGGTTAGGATTTATATCATAGGCAGAAAATAATGGTTAATTATTAATGATAAATGGTTAATGATAGTTCGTACTAACGGTTTTATGCTGATGATTAATAGCTACAAATATAGGAATTTTATTCCCATTTGTGGATACCCCTTAAAACCTGTTACTGGTCACTGGTTACCTTCGCCTGCCGCCGTATTGAAAAGCCCAGCGTCCACTCGGTGTAGTCGGCTTTGGCGCCGTGCGCCTTAATGGAAACGCCTGCGTAAAGGCGGTCGGTAATATAAAACTTTACGCCCAAGCGCTCGTAAATTACGGGGTGGGTGGGCATGTCGCCCACGCGGCCAAAGGGGTAAAAGCCCACATCGGTAACCAGCCACACGCGCTTGTAGCCCACCTCGTGCGACAGGAATATTCCCAGCGCCACGTTATTTTTGGAGAAGGAGGAAGTTTCCTTCGCCTGCTGCCTTACCAGCGCCGGCGGGGCATTGATGGCGGTGTCGCGCAAGGGGTTTATTTGGTCCACCGCGTGGCGGTAGCGCAGCACGTAGTCGCCCCAGCTAAAGTAAAACAGGTCAAGGCCGGCGCCCCACTTGCGGCGGTGGTTGATTTGCTTTAGCGCCGCAGCCGATAGCGTGGTGCAGTACCAGCGCTTGCCGTCGTTCGGGTTTTCGGGGTCAAAGTCTGTGTCGAGCATGCGCACGCCCCAGGCCCAAAAAACGTTGGCCTCCCACGCCGGAGCGTACGGCGGAATGTGAAACCGGGAGTAACCCTTGCTGCTGTTGCTGTAGGCGCTCCACTGGTAGGTGAGCGTTGCCGACAGCAGGTTAAGCCCCTTGTTGGGCTTCTGGTACGAGCCGTTGGAGAAGTGCTGGAAGCTAAGCCCCGCCAGGAACGAGGAGTGCCCCGGCAGGGTAAGCGCAGCATCGAACGCAAGGCCGATGTACGCGTTGTGGTTGCTCCCTATGAACAGGTTTCCGGGGTTGTCGTTGGGGTCGTAGGCGTTGAAGTTGTACGACAGCCCGGCGCTGATGTTGTAGCGCAGCTGCCACCACCTGCTGCGGTACATGGGGCTGCTCCAAAAAGCGTACAGCGCAGCGGGTTTGCCCATTCCCTGCTCATCGTCGTGGCTCATTACAATGCCGTTCATGTTGCCCATGTAGTAGCCCACGCCGTAGCTCGGGTAGCGAAACAGGTCGTCGTAAATGTTGCGTGCCCCGTCATCGGTTTGCCAGCCCACCTTAATGTCGGCGCCCACGTAGTAGTTTCCGTAAGGTTTTAAATCGCGTGTTCGGAGCATGCCGCCTTGCAGAGCAGTACCCGAAATAAAAATTTTACGTAGCGCATGGGGTATGGAGTCGGGCAAGTCTAAGGCTGTGCTTGGTTGGGCACATAGCACCACCGCCGACAATATGTATAGCTTGAACTTCAACGTTGTCTTTTAAGGAAAACGATAAAGGTAGGATAATTCGAGGAATGGGAAGTAAAAGCAGCAGGGCGCTTTTATAATTTTTGCGGAAATTTTGTATAATTTCTAACGCAAATGTGCAGGGTTGCAAAGAAAACGGAATACTGATTTTTCAGACAGGATGAACAGGATTTACAGGAAAATACAGAGCCACGAAGCTACGAAGGAAACAAGAGGAAGAACACCCGCGGAAATTCGCTTAATCCGCGTCATTCGCGTTCTAAATTAATCACGCAGAGCCACAGAGGCGCAAAGAAAACGGAATACTGATTTTTTAGACAGGATGAACAGGATTTACAGGAAAATACAGAGCCACGAGGCTACGAAGGAAACAAGAGGAAGAACACCCGCGGAAATCCGTCTAATCCGCGTCATTGGCGTTCTAAAATAATCCTGCAGAGCCGCAAAGTCGCCAAGAAAACGGAATACTGATTTTTTAGACAGGATGAACAGGATTTACAGGAAAAATAAATACGGAAGCTACGAAGGAGAGGAAGAGCATCCGCGGAAATCCGCCTAATTCGCGTCATTCGCGTTCTAAAAAAATCACACCTCGCCGTACAAGTCAAACTCATCGGCGTCAGTAATTTTTGCGCTGTAGAATTCGCCGAAGCTGAGCGGTGTGGCCGATTTTATCAGCACCTCGCCGTCCACCTCGGGCGAGTCGTACTCGGTGCGGGCCACGTAAAATCCGCCCTCCCTGCGGTCGATAACGGTGCGGAAAACCTTGCCCACTTTTTCCTGATTTAGCGAAGCCGAAATGCCCGCCTGCAGCTTCATCACCGCATCGGCGCGGCGCTGCTTTTCCTCCTGCGGAATTTCGTCTTTGAGGTGCTGCGCGCCATACGTTCCCTCCTCCTCGGAGTAGGTAAATACGCCCAAGCGCTCAAACTTTACCTCGCGCACAAAGTCCATCAGCTCGGCAAAAGCGGCCTCGTCCTCGCCCGGATGCCCCACCAGCAGTGTGGTACGCAAAGCAATGCCGGGAACGGCCTTACGCAAAGCGGATATCAGCTCGTAGCTTTGCTCGCGGGTGTTGCCGCGGCGCATGGCCTTGAGCACGCCGTTGCTCACGTGCTGGAACGGGATATCGAGGTACTTGCAAATCTTTGGATTTATGCGCATTACCTCAAGTACATCGGTGGGGAACTGCGTGGGGTAAGCGTAGTGCAGGCGTATCCATTCTATGCCGTCAACTTTGCTTACTTCGGTGAGCAAATCGGCCAGGCGGCGCTTACCGTAAATATCTATGCCGTAAAAAGTTGAATCCTGCGCAATGACCATCAACTCCTTTACGCCTTTGGCGGCGAGCAGCTGCGCCTCCGCCACCAGCGCTTCGATGGGAGCGGAAACGTGCTTGCCGCGAATGAGCGGAATGGCGCAGTACGAGCAGCCCCAATTGCAGCCCTCGGAAATCTTGAGGTAGGCGTAGTGCGGCGGGGTCGATAGCAGCCGCTCGCCCATCAGCTGCTTCTTGTGCTGCACGCCCAGCGAGGTCAAAATATCCTCAACGTTGCTTACGCCAAAAAATTCGTCAACCTCCCCTATTTCGGCCTCCAATTCATTTTTATATCTCTCTGACAAACAGCCAAATACAAATAATTTATCAATCTCTCCCCTCTTTTTCGCCTCGGCAAATTCAAGTATGGTGTTGATGGATTCTTCCTTAGCGTCGCCAATAAATCCGCAGGTGTTGATAATAACCGTGCGCGCCGAGCTGTCATCGCTATCGTGCAGCAGCGCGTAGCCGCCGTACTGCAGCTGCGCCATCAACTTCTCCGAATCCACTAAGTTTTTGGAGCAGCCGAGGGTTATGACGTTAATTTTTTTGTTGGAGGGCATTTGGGAGAATTTACAATTTGACGATTTACAATTTACGGCATTGTTAATGTGGTATAGTTTTTCAACAAAGGCACCCTATTGTCATTCTGAGCAAAGCGAAGAATCTCTCGTTGGGTGCGAACTTGAGATCCTTCGCTTTGCTCAGGATGACAAAATCATCAAGTTATATAAATCATGAAAACTATAATAACTTAACAATACCCAATTTACGATTTTGAAGACACTAAATTGTCAATCGTAAATTGTTCAATTGTCAATTAAAAAGGGTTTCTACAAATTCTTTTTTGTCGAAAATGCGGAGGTCTTCTATCTTTTCGCCCACGCCAATGTACTTCACCGGAACCTTCAGCTGGTCCGAAATGCCGATTACCACGCCACCTTTAGCAGTTCCATCGAGCTTGGTTATGGCCAGCGCGGTAACATCGGTTGCCTTGCTGAACTCCTTGGCCTGCTGGTAGGCGTTTTGCCCCGTTGAGCCGTCTAAAATGAGCAGCACTTCGTGCGGCGCATCGGGAATAATTTTGCGCATTACGTTGCGAATTTTCGACAGCTCGTTCATCAGGTTTACCTTGTTGTGCAGGCGTCCGGCGGTATCAACCAGCACCACATCGGCACCTGCGGCCACGGCGGCGCTCAGCGTATCGTAGGCCACCGAGGCCGGGTCGGAGCCCATTTGCTGCTTGATGATGGTGGCTCCGGCGCGCTGCGCCCACACCTCCAGCTGGTCAACGGCAGCCGCCCTGAAGGTATCGGCCGCGCCAATATATACCTTTTTTCCATCGGCAATGAGCTGGGCGGCCAGCTTGCCTATGGTGGTGGTTTTGCCCACGCCGTTCACGCCTACCACCATTATCACGTAGGGCTTCAGGCCTTGGGGCAGCTCGGTAATGTTCACGCTGTTGTCCTCCAGCAGCGCCTCCACCTCCTCGCGCAGCACGCGGTTGAGCTCCGAGGTGCCCAGCACCTTGTCGCGGGCCACGCGCTGCTGTATGCGCTCAATGATGCGCAGCGTGGTTTCCACGCCCACATCGGACAGGATAAGCGCCTCCTCCAGCCCGTCAAGCACCTCGTCGTCCACCTTGGACTTCCCCATGATGGCGCGCGACAGGCGCTTGAGCATGCCCTCCTTGGTTTTTTCGAGCCCATGCTCCAGCGCGCTTTGCTGCTCGGCCTGCTGCGCCTCGGTTTTTTTGGAAGAAAAGAGAGAGAAAAAAGCCATGGTTTAAAATTACGAATGACAAATTACGAATGAATGCCGCAAATACTGTCATTGCGGGCTTGACCCGCAATCTCCTGATGGGAGATCTCGAATCAAGTTAGGGATGACAGTGTAGATATTATATGCCAAGTAAAAAAGCCCCTTGCGCCCGATAGCACAAGAAGCTTTCTTACACTTGCCATACACGTTGAGACCTGCGCCCCAACCATAAAAAACTATTTTCCAGCGAAAAAGTCTTTTATATCGTTGTTGTGCACAATTTCCTCCTTGAAGGCGTAGGCGCCGGTCTTCTCGGACTTTACCATCTTAATGCACTTGGTGTACGCTTTTGCTGAACTTTTGTCGGCCTTAAAGGTGGCCACTGCTTTCTTTGCCATGTTCTTAGTTTATGATTTGCGACTTGCGATTTGCGATTGGCGACTCAAGTTGAACTTCTTCTCCTCTAATCCCTAATCACTAATCCCTAATCACTTAGATTACTACTTAATTTCGCGGTGTACGGTTACCTTCTTCAGGCAGGGGTTGTACTTCTTGCGCTCGATGCGGTCGGGCGTATTCTTCTTGTTCTTGGTGGTAATGTAGCGCGACATGCCGGCCACGCCGCTTTCCTTTTGCTCGGTGCACTCAAGAATTACCTGTATTCTATTACCTTTCTTTGCCATTTTGTGCGTATCCTCCTATGGTTTAGTAAATTGAAATAAGACCGTTTGCCTGCGCCTTATCCAGCACAGCCTTCAGGCCATTCTTGTTAATGGTGCGGATTCCGGCGGCGGTCAGCTTGAGGGTTACCCAGCGGCTTTCCTCTTCGAGCCAGAACTTCTTGGTGCGGAGGTTGGGCTCAAACTCGCGCTTAGTCTTAATGTTAGAGTGCGATACGTTATTTCCGCGCTGTACACTCTTTCCGGTTACTTGACAAATACGTGACATTTGTTTTTGCTATTATGGAGATAAACAATAATTATTCTTCCTAATTTGGGGCTGCAAAGATGAGAATTTTATTTTGAATCTCAAACTTTTTTCAAAAAAAATATATCAAAAGGCAAAAAAAATTTGCGAGTAAACAAATTAAAACCTACCTTTGCACCCGCTTTTGTAGTAAAAGTCATTGATTCAGTAGCTCAGTCGGTAGAGCACATCCCTTTTAAGGATGGGGTCCTGGGTTCGAATCCCAGCTGGATCACCTCAAAACACCGCTAAGGGCATTTCCCTCAGCGGTGTTTTCGTTTTGGAGTTGGTCGAAAGTATAGATATAGACATGATTTACAAGATATCAGTTATGTTAACCGGAGCTCGGCGGAGCTAATCTTGTTAATCCTGTCGGAGCTGTCTTTCGTTAACAATGCCCGCCAGGGCGGAGGTAGATTTTATAGTAACCGTGGGTGTCGCGAAGCAGAACCTGCGGCGCTTGGTGGAATCCGCGTGTTGCGCGCGGCGTGAAAGCCTGCATAGAGGGAAATACCTGCCCCGCGCGCCAAATATAAACTTATGCTCTACTTTATACCCTTAAAAAGCAACTTTGAAATGCTTAATATTATGTAAATCAATATAATAATCGAGAATGCGGCGAGGGGTACGCCCAGCGCCAGCGCCACCACCAGCGCCACCACCGATAGCGCCACCAGCACCAGCTGGTAGGCGTATTTTTTTACCGAAAAATTCTTGATTTTGAGCGAGAACATAGGAATTTCACCGATGAGCAGGTAGCAAAATACGGGAATCAGCGCCAGCGTTACCCAGGCGCTGAGCTGCAGCACCAGGCCCGATGCGGCCAACGATGAGAAAAATAGCGCGTTGGATGGCGTGGGAAGCCCCAAAAACGATTCGGTTTGCCTATCGTCCACGTTGAACTTGGCCAAACGCAAGGCGGAAAACACGGTAAGCAGAAAGGGCGAAAAAGCGATGGCGTACCTTAGCGCATCGGAGGAGACTTGCATAAAAAGATCGGTTTGCGACAAGGTGCTAAGCAGCATTACCGCCGGCAGCGTGCCAAAGCTGACCATGTCGGCAAGCGAATCGAGCTGCACGCCGATAGCGGAGTACGAATGCAAAAGGCGGGCGGCAAACCCGTCGAAAAAATCAAACACCGCCGACAGCAGTACGCAGGCCATGGCTACGTGAAGGTTACCTTTTAGGGCAAAAACAATGCCCACACAGCCCGATAGCAGGTTGAGGCAGGTAACGATGTTGGGTACGGTAAAAATCCGGATTTTACTATCTGACATGTTTATTTACAAGTAATTACGTGTTAAAAGTTGCGAATTGCGAATTTGTAAAGGTAGCTCTTTTTTCTTTTACCTCAATTTAAATATCGGTAAGCGCAAAGCGCCGTTTTTTTCGTACCTTTACGCGTTAAAAAACAGGAACAAAACGCAGAGAGGTTTCGTCGCCATTTACCGTTTCCATCGTTTCCAAGCATAATTGCGTAAATCGTTAATACATATTGCATTGCTGATTATTACCTGCACCGTTGCTGCAAGTGCCGCCGATGCTCCTAAGTACAGCAACGAGTTCCTGTCGGTAGGTGTGGGGGCGCGCGCCTTGGGCATGGGCAGCACGGCTACCACCACCGCTTTCGACGCCTGCGCGAGTTACTGGAATCCAGCGCTGCTCAACACCTTACAGCAACCAATGAGCGCAGCCCTTATGCACGCTGAGTATTTTGCCGGCATAGCGAAGTACGATTTTGGAGCATTCTCCTATAAGTTAGATACTTCCACTACCCTTTCCTTTTCGGCCATCCGCTTTGGCGTGGACGATATTCCCAACACTACCGACCTGATTGACAAGGATGGCAACTTTAGCTACGACCGATTAAGCTATTTTTCCACAGCCGATTATGCCTTTACCTTCTCCGTCGGGCATAAGATGAGCATTGCCGGGCAAGCCGTCAACCTTGGCGCTAACGCCAAAATTGTGTACCGCCACGTGGGTAAGTTTGCCAACGCCTACGGTTTTGGGATTGATTTGGGCGCTCATTATCAGTATCGTAAGTGGAACTTTGGCGCCATGTTGCGCGATATTACCACCACCGTTAACGTGTGGACGTTCAACGCCAAGGAGCTCGAAATTCCGGCCTACGTGCTGCCCTCGGGCGATACCATTACCAACGCTGTTCCGGGCTCCAAAACTGAGGTTACGCTGCCTAAACTTACGCTGGCCGCATCACGTAAGTTCAAGTTCAACAAGGATTTTGGCTTGCTGGCCGAAGTGGGCTTGGATTTTAGCACCGATGGACAGCGCAATGTTCTTATTTCGAGCAAGATAATCAACATCGATCCGAAAATCGGCTTGGAGGGCAGCTATAAGGAAATGGTGTACCTGCGCTTTGGGCTCAACAACGCGCAGCGCATCAGCGACTTTGATGACAAAAAACATTTTACTATACAGCCCAACCTCGGTGTCGGCCTGCGCTACTGGGGTTTTGCCCTCGACTACGCCATTACCAACATCGGCTCAGTGGGCGTAAGCAGCTACTCCAACGTGTTCTCCCTCAGCTACAACTTCTAAACTGTTTGCAATGCCAAATTTCATGCGCAATACATTTATCACTAATCATTTATCATTAACCATTTTGTTCTTATGCCTGCTGTCCTGCTCCGGCGGTGCGCAGCAAAAGCGCGCGAACGCTGCCGATAGCGCCGATAAGCAGCTGCACCTTACCTTACCCGAAAGCAATTCACAAATACATAATAACGACAGCGTTACTATAAAATACGTAAAGCCAAACTTTAGTTGTGATTCAGTGGTGGCTTTTCTGGACGGTAAACGCCTGGCGCGCCTCAACGATACCCTTGTACGGGTAAAAGTAAGCATTCAAATTTATGGTCGCAAGTCGTTGTTGGTAAAGTTGTTCTCAAAAATAGATGGGGTAATGACAGCGAGCGTGGGCATTACCGTGCTGCCCGCACATCCTCCCAAAATGTACGGCTACAGGCTTGTAAGCTCCTACCCTCACGACCGGCAAGCATATACACAAGGGCTTCAAATACAGGATGGTATACTTTATGAAGGAGTCGGACAGTACGGCCAATCGGCGGTACGCAGGGTTGACTTAAAGAGCGGTAAGGTGCTGCAAAGCAAGGAGCTGTCGAGGAAGTACTTTGGCGAGGGCATTTGCGTGCTCAACGGCCTGCTGTACCAGCTGACATGGCGCGAGCAAACCTGCTTTGTTTACGACAGCAAAACCCTGGAGCTGCAGGCCACCATTCCGTACAGTGGCGAAGGTTGGGGGCTCACTACCGATGGCAATAGTTTGATAATGAGCAATGGTACAAATGTAATTACCTTCCGCTCGCCCAACGACTTTTCGGTGCGCAAGCGGCTTGAGGTATATACCGATAAGGAGTATATGGCGTACCTCAATGAGCTGGAGCTGATTAACGGGGAGCTGTGGGCCAACGTTTACGGTGCCGACTACATTGTGCGCATCGACACGGCCAGCGGCGCCGTAACCAGCATAGTGAACTTTGCAGGGCTCCTCCCTGAGAACTTAAAGGACAGAAACACAGATGTTTTTAATGGCATTGCCTACAACAGCAAAACGAAGCAGATTTTTGTAACGGGAAAGAACTGGAAAAGGCTATTTGAGGTAAAGGTGGAGTAATGACGTGGTTTAAGGCATCTTAGTTGCACTACTCCTTTTGATATACAAAGTTGCTAAACACCGCATTACCCTCGCCAAAAGCGTAAACGCCGGCGCGCAGGCTTAGGAAGCCGTAGAATACATTGTGTTGAAAGCCTGATACCTCAAGGCTGCGCCCCATCTTGAACCACTCCTTACCATCGGCGCTGTAAAAAAAGTTTACCTCGTTGTGGTCGTTGCGAATGCGTAGAAAACCGTGATTGCCGATTTTATTGGGGGCACGATTTTTTGCGCTTTTTTGGTTCACTACCGTAAACTCATTCTTATCCACAGCAATACGAACGTTGGCCTGCTCATCGTAAAACAGGGTAAGCCCAGCAGTAACTCCTTCATCTATATGGTATTCCACCCTTACCTCGTAGCGCCTGTCGCCTGCATTTACCAGCAGCGGAGCGCTTTCGGCAAACGATGCGCCCTGCGCTTTTAGCGTCAGCTTGCCATTGCCAACGCTCACCCGTTCAGGTTGGTACTGCTTGAAAAACTGCCACTGCAGGCCGAGCTTGCCGCCCGCAAAGTCGTCGGATAGCTGCGTGTTGCCCCCAAATTCCTGTCCTGCGGGAGCGGGGAGCCTATCCGCGCTGTTCACGCCTTGGGGAACGCGAAACCAGCCGTCGCTTGTCCACTCTATGGGCAGGAGCAGCGTTTGCCGCCCCAGCGTGTGGAATCCCTTTTCGTAGGCGTGGTACATTATCCACCACTTGCCATCAACATCGTCCACCAGCGTTCCGTGGCCTTGGTTCCACCACCTTTCCTCCCGGCTTTGGGTGTGCACAATCGGGTTATAGGGCGAATTTTCAAAAGGCCCGTAGGGAGATAACGACCTGGCGGACACTACCATGTGCGCCGTAGAAGGTCCGGCGGTTCCACCTTCGGCCGTGATAAGGTAGTAGTAGCCATTGCGAACGGTGGATTTGGGCGATTCCAGGCAAAAACATTCGGTGCTCCACTCTTCGGGAAACTGCCAGCCCTCGTAATTCTGCACGGGCGCTCCCGTGGTGGACAAACCGTCGTCGGAAAGCGGTGCAATGTAACCCTTTGAGAGGTATAAATAGCGCTTTCCCTTGTCATCCGCCACGTGCCCCGGGTCAATGTAGCCGGGCAGCTGCAAGTCCACCGGGTCAGACCAGGGCCCCTCGGGCGACGAAGCTGTTACTACCCAGTTTTTCTTTCCTGCGGGAAAATAAATATACCAGGTGTCGCCCTGCTTGATGAGGTCGGGCGCCCACACCGATCCCACATACTTGCTAAGTGCATGACCAACACGCTTCCAATGAATTAAATCGGTGGAATGCCATATTAACAGGCCAGGATAGTACTCAAATGACGAGTGCGTCATGTAAAAATCCTTGCCCACCCTGATGACGGAGGGGTCGGCATAATCGCCACCCAAAACGGGGTTTTGGTAGTACTTCCCATCCTTACTTGAAGGAGTGGCCTTGCCTGCATACACGCAAAGCACCATTGCTAACAGGCAGAACGGCATGAATTTACAACGCATATTTTTCAATTGTTTGATATAAGGCAAATGTACGAAAATATTGGAGAAAGAATGATAACTTTGCGGTGCAATGAAGGTCAGGGTTGTTTGGGGCTTGTTCAAAAAGCTACTTCCGCCGAGGTTGTCATTGCGGGCTCGACCCGCAATCTCATACCAAAGGAACCCTTCGATTGGGTCATCCCGCGTCCGGAACGGGATGACAGGCTTTTTAAACAGTCTTGGCGTGGCTCTATTACTTATTATTTAAAGAAATGCATCTAAAAATCATGAAGTTAAAAACATTTACTACGATATTTTTTGTGCTATTTGCCTGCGGAGGTATCGCTGTGGCGCAGGAAAAAGTGGAGTGCTGGGACAGGTTTGAGCTGGCGCTCCGGCACAAGGCCGGCGGTAACCCGTTTAGCGTGAAGGTATCGGCTACCTTCACCAATGGGCAAACCAGCAAAACCGTAGCCGGTTTTTACGATGGCGACAACACCTACCGCATACGCTTTATGCCTACTGAAGCAGGTGAATGGAAGTACGTTACATCGAGCAGCGCCGGCGCAATGAGTAGGCAAAAAGGCAGCTTTACGGCGGTGCCCGCCTCCCAAAATAACCACGGCATGGTGGTGGTGGACAAGAAGTACCACTTTATGTACGCCGACAGCACGCGGTACTACCCTTTTGGCACAACATCCTACGCCTGGACGCACGCCACCGACGCCCTGCAGGAGGAAACCGTGAAGCAGCTGGCGGAATCGGGCTTCAACAAAATCCGCATGTGCGTTTTCCCCAAGGAAGATGCTCAGTATAAGGAAGAACCACCCTACCTGCCCTTTGTTGTAAAAGGTGTAAGCACGGACGAAACCGGGAAAAAGAATTACGAGTTTGACTACGAGCAGTTTAATCCTGCTTTTTTTCAAAACCTTGAGAAAAGACTTGACCAGCTGAAGGAAATCGGCGTGGAGGCCGACCTAATCATGTTCCACCCCTACGATGGTGGCCTGTGGGGCTTTGACAGAATGCCGGAGCAGGTGGATATCAGGTATGTGGAGTACCTTGCGGCGCGCCTGTCGTCGTTCCGCAACGTGTGGTGGTCGCTGGCCAACGAGTGGGATTTGCTGAAGGCAAAAACCGTTGATAATTGGAAAACGCTCAGCACGCTGGCTGTAAAAAACGACCCCTACCGCCACCTTTGCTCCATACACGGAGGCACAGCCGTGTACTTTGACTACCAAATGCCGGAGTACACCCACGTAAGCATTCAGGATGAGGGGCCTGTGCAAAGCTCCACCTCCTCGGCCACGCTCCGCATGATTTTTGGCAAGCCCGTTATTTGCGACGAGGTGGGCTACGAGGGCAACTACGCCCGCTGGGGGCGCTACAGCCCGCAGCAGATGACCTACCTGGTAACCAACGGCGTAATGGGCGGCATTTACGTAACGCATGGCGAAGTATATCTATTTGACAATAAGCCCATGCACTGCGCCATCGGCGGGGAGCTTAAGGGCGAGAGCTGGAGGCGGATAAAGTTTCTTCGCAGCATTTTGGAGGAGGCGCCCAACCCGGTTGAAATGTCGGACATCAGCCGCGATTTTCTAAGCTCCACCGCCGGTGATGGCTACTACTTTATCAACTTCGGTAAGCAAATACAGGACTCGTGGCTGTTCAACCTCCCGGCGCGAAACGCCATTTACAAGCGGCCGGCGCCCGGAAGCCGCTTTAAGGTGGATATTATTAACGTGTGGGAAATGACGGTTACCGAATATCCTGATACCTTTGAAGCTACGGAGCCAAACGACCATAGGGTTTACGACAAAAATCTAAAAAAAGTCCGTCTCCCCGATGCGCCGTATATTTTACTGAGGGTTAGGCAAATATAATTTACTACATCTCTTTAGGTCGGAGATTTCTCGCTTTGCTCGAAATGACGTGCTATGATTAAGGCAGTATAAATGATGGTGGGGAGAGGTATGGGGGGGTGGGCGCCATAACCATAACCCACAACGCCGTGAACCCT
>JAVBPG010000025.1:0-22720 GCA_031549685.1 Bacteroidales bacterium
TTTTGTAAATCCTGTCTACAAAACGACGATAGAAGTTTTTTTCATCATGTTGATTATCAAAAACGTGAAATGGATTAACAAGTTTGTGTCTTTATTTTGTTGTAAATCCTCGTGATTTCTTTATGGTAAAATCTATACTTAATTAGCAATTCCTTAATTTTTAATTGACTGTTCTCCCTCTTATAGAAGCCTTCGACACCGTGGTGCTGGCGCACGGCGATTTTCCCACGCATCCCGCAGCGGTGCAGGCCCTGCGCTGCGCCAAGCGCATTGTATGCTGCGATGGCGCCATTGCCGATTTGCTGCATGCCGGGTTGGAGCCGGAGTACCTTGTGGGCGACTTGGACAGCATCTCGCCCGGGCACAGGGCACGCTTTGCCGATAGAATTTTTCATCTGGCCGAGCAGGAAAGCAACGACCTGACAAAGGCCGTCAGGCTCTGCTTCGCAAAAGGGTTGAATAGCATTACCATACTTGGCGCCACGGGCAAGCGCGAAGACCATACGTTGGGCAACATGGCGCTGCTGGCCGAGTACGTTGACGGGGGAAACGTGCAGATGGTAACGGACTACGGCGTGCTGAACGCCGTTGCGCAGAGCACCGTTTTCGAGAGTTTCGGGGGGCAGCAGGTCTCGCTGTTCCGCATGTCGGAAGAGGCAAGCGTTACGCTCGAAGGGTTGAAGTATCCGCTGCAACGCAGCCCGCTGCAGCACCTCTGGATGGGAACGCTCAACGAGGCGCTAGGCAGCACGTTTACCGTAAAGCTTGAGATGGGAAAGTTAGTGGTATTCAGGGAGCACAGGCCGCTATAGCAAACAAAAACAGGCTGCTCAAAAAGATTTTGGGCAGCCTGTTTGTATTACTCTTCTACCATCAGCTCTACTTCCAAGCCCTCGCCTTTTCCAGCGATTTGAGGTAGGTGCTCCATCCGGAGTTGGATACAAACAAAAATTCTTTGTACTGCTGCATTCCATTATCGGCCATCATAAAGAATACAGAGCCATCAGAGAAGTCCCACTGCGTTACGCTGGCCGGAATCAGGCGGTCGTTGTTGGCCTTGTTGGAACCGGTAGAGTTGGTTTCCCATGAGCGGCTTGCCTTACCGTACTCCTTCAGGCAGCTTTCCATTTCTTTGGCGTACAAATCTTTCATGGCACCCGACTCCACGCGCTGCACCTTGTACACCATAAAGAGCTTGTACTTGTCCTCCTTATCGCCTTTCACAAAGTAGAAATCGGCACGAAACGTGTTGGGAAAAATGCTACCGCAGCGCTCCACCACATACTTTTTTATGAGGTAGTTGTAGAACTGTGGCCCCTGCGAGTCGGTTTTTCTAACGCCCGAGGAAAAGTAGGGCGTTAGCGCCTGGTAGCAGTAAAACTGGTTAACGCTTACCGACTTATCCTCGTACACCACCACCTTGTCCTGCTCCTCAAGCCAGCCAAGGATATCCTCCTGCGCTTTGCCAAAAGGCAGCTCCTTATAGGTCAAGGAAAACATAGGTTTTGGATCATTTGAAGCGCCGGCTGCGCTCATAACTATGGCACACTGAACGAGCGCTACTGCAAAAACTACTTTCAACTTCATTGCTTACTATTTTTATTGTTTCGCAAAATTGGTATTGTTAATTTAGTGTAGATTTTAATAAAAATCGAACCCTTGTCATTCTGAGCGGAGCGAAGAATCTCATGTTGTGAATATGAAGCCCTGTGCGAACTTGAGATCCTTCACTTCGCTCAGGATGACATAACCATTAAGTGCTGTAAATCCATGGAATCTATATTAACTTAACAATACCGCAAAATTAAGTACCCTAACAAAGATATACATTTCAACGAGCTTGAGCCAAGCTCGTGCTACTTCAACATTTTGTTGGCTTCATCCAAGCTGCTCAGCTTACCCACATCCACCCACTGCGCATCCTGCATATCGTAGCCCTGTATGCGCTGCGATGCGGCCAGCGCAAGGTAGGCATCCACTATCGAAAACTTCTCACCGAAGCCGTTTATAAGCGGAAAAATTTCGGGATTAATAACATGTATTCCACCAAAGGCAAAGGGCGTGAGCGCATCCTGGGTTTGCACCGGACGCTTCTCCTCGCCGGTCTTCACGTTGCGCCATCCGCACAGGCGCTTTTGAGCATCGAACAAAAAGTAGCGCGAGGAGCTGCGGTGGCTCACGGCCAACGTTGCCAGCACCTTGCCCTGCAAATGCCTGGCGTACATTTTCTGTACATCAAGCGTGGTAATAATATCCACGTTGTACACCACAAAAGGCTTTCCATCGTCAAAGAACCATGAGGCGTGGCGCAAACCTCCGCCCGTTTCCAAAAGTAAATTCCGCTCGTCCGAAATAGCTACGTTGAGCCCAAAATTACCATTACTCTTCAAAAACTCCTCCACCCTACCGGCAAAGTGGTGCACGTTTACAATAAAATCGGTAACGCCCTGCGCCGCCAGGTACTTCAGGTTACGCTCCAAAAGCGTTACACCGTTCACGGGCACCAACGCCTTAGGCATTTCATCGGTCAGCGGCTTTAGCCGGGTGCCTAACCCTGCAGCCAGCAGTAGGGCTTTCATTACAGCGTAGCTTTAATTTTTTGTTCGCGATGCGTAACCACCACCTCAGCCTCCGGAAACTTTTGGTGCACATGCTCGGCCAGGCGTTGCGCCGAGTACACCGAGCGGTGCTGACCGCCCGTGCATCCGAAGCCCACGGCAAGGTGGCTGAAGCCTCTTGCCAAATACCGTTCAACCGCGCCGTCGACCAGGGCGTATGCGTGGCGCAGAAATTCCTGCATTTGCCCGTTACCGTTGAGGTACTCGCGCACCGGAGCATCGAGCCCCGTGAGGAATTTGAACTGCTCCTCGCGCCCCGGATTGTGTATGCTGCGGCAGTCGAATATAAAGCCGCCGCCGTTGCCCGAAGCATCGTCGGGGAGGCCAACGCGGTACGAGAAGCTGCACACATCAACGCGCAGCTTGGCCCGGCTTGGCAGGGCCGGCTCCTGCTTGAGGTCAACCAGCCTGTACAACATATTTTTTAAGTACGGCAGCTCCAAATCATCGGGCATAGCCGTATCCAGCAGCATCTTGAGGTTGGCCAGCGCAAAGGGAACGCTCTGCAAAAAATGAACCTTGCGCTCAAAATAGCCCCGGAAGCCGTAGGCCCCCAGCACCTGCAAGGTGCGCAACAAGGTGTAGCCCTGCATGCTTTTTCTAAAGTTGGCCTCATCTACCCTCACGTACTTTGCGGCGCCGGCAAGGTATGCCTGCAGCAACTCCTCCCGCAGGTCGGCCGGAAAGTTGGCCTTGGCCTGGTACAGGAATGAAGCCACATCGTAGGCCGGAACACCTTTCCTACCCCCTTGAAAATCAATAAAATACGGATTTTCATCATGCCACATTACGTTGCGCGACTGAAAATCGCGGTACATGAAGCAGCTGTTTTTCTCCGCCGAAAGGTAGCGGCAGAAAGCGGCAAAATCGCGCTCCAGCTTCTCTTCATCAAAATCCTCTATGGCAGGCTTTAGAAAGTAATACTTGAAGTAGCTCAAATCCCACATGATGGAGGTTGCTCCCCACTCGGCCTGGGGGTAGCAAACCGAGAAGTCGAGCCCCTGCGCACCCTCGTACTGCACGCACGGCAGCGCGGCAATGGTGGCGCGTAGCGCCGCTTTCTCGGCATCGGAAAAGAGGCCCGTTGCCCGCCCGTTGGCAATTACATCAAAGAGCGAGGTATCGCCAAAATCCTGCTGCAGGTAGTAGCTGCCACACTCGGAGGTGGCCAGCACATGGGGAACGTTAATCCCGTGTTTGGCAAAGTGTTGCGATAAGTTTATAAAAGCGTGATTTTCCTGAATATTTTTACCGTAGCACCCTACAACCTTTCTGGAGGCAGAGCACAGCCTAAAGTAACGGCGGTTGGACCCGGCCTGCGTCAGCTCCCGAGAGGACACCAACTTCTCCCCGCTCCACAGCTCAAATAAATCAGCTAACTTTTGCAACATCTACGCAATAAAATGGAAACAAATTTACTAAGAATTAAGTATCTAAAAAAATATTGTACAAGTATTTGCCCTCAAAACAAATCAACATGCTAATACATAAACACTTGACATTTTTTCAAGGTGCGGATTATCCGCAGTTGCAGCAGCCAAAATGTTTCTGCTGAGGGGGAAGGGGAATTGCTTTTATTACTTTCTAATCATTCTTTTTGCTTGACCAAAAAGAAGCAAAAAGTCAAGACCGAATAATGCTTCCACCCGCCGCGTGCAAAACTTTACTTCACGGCTCATACGCCGCTCGTAGTTTTGCTACGCTCTTTCCAGCGCGGGCCCGCTATTCGGTCAGGCCTACGCACGCACACACATAAGCCCAGGAGAGCGCATGTGCGTGGATTATCCCCCGCCAGCGGGGGATACCCCTCACGCCAGCCGTAGAGGCACTGCGAAGCCCACCTGCTCCGCCGCCCCCAACATCCTTCTCACAAAATAATGCCGTCATTTCGAACGTAGCGAAGCGTAGAGAGAAATCTCCTACCTTATCATTCAACCCAAAGCAATCCAACAATCAGCATCAGGCAGCACAAAAAATTGAGGGGCGGATGATTCCAGAAATCATCCGCCCCCCGGCGTCAGGTAGTGCGCCTTAGCCGCTACTTTACCTCGGCCTCAATGCTCACATCAAAGGTCATCTCGTCCTTTATAGCCTTATCGGCCAATCCTTTGAAAAAAGATGTGGAGCCGTAGCGCACATCCCACTTGGCGCGGTCGATCACCAGCTGTGAGGCTTGCGCCTTGAGCTGCTTTCCGTTAAAGTCAATGCTGGCCTCAAAGGTAATGGGGTTTGTTTTGTCCTTAATGGTCAGGTTGGCGCTCACCGTGTAGGTTTTTCCGCTCTTGAGCTGCAGCTTGGTTACCACCAGGCGGGCCGTGGGGAAGGTATCCACGTTGAAAAAATCGGGCGATTTGAGGTGCTTCTCAAGCATGGCCTTCATGTCGCCGGTCAAGTCCTCGCTGCTTATGCTACGCATATCGACGATAAACGTGCCTCCCACGGGCGTGTTTTTATCAACAGTGATATCGGCCTGCTTCAGGCCTACCGTGCCGTGGTGCTTTTTGCCCACCACGTTGGCGCCCTCCCATTTTATCGTGCTCTTTTGCACATTTACGTTAGCCGTTGGCGTTGCAGCCAGTGCACTTGTTCCCATAGTAAAAAGTGTTATTAGGGTAGCTAAATAAAAACGTTTCATAACTACAAGTTTTAGAGTAAAAAAATTTTGGGTAAATTCTGCTATCTTTGCGTGGCAAAACTTGCATGTAAAGGTACGCTTGTTTTGTTATAACTTGTTTTAAATGTTTACCTTAAATTATCCTAAAGATGAAGCATTTTCTTCTTACAGTTTTAGCAGCGGTTGCGCTGTTTCAGGTGCACGCCGCCGAGCGCCGCATGGCCACCGCCGACGAGCGTTCGGCCTTTTTCGCCTCCACCACCTACGTGGTCAACACCAACGACAACATCATTCTTGACGCTTTTTTAGCGGATGCCGTCAAGAAAAGCTGGACGATTACACCCTACAAAATAGTGGACAAGGAGGAGTTTGAGGTGCTGAAAACCGACCCGAAGAACTCCTTTCTACTGGTAACGAAAGTTGTAGAAAGTAAAGACAAGCTAAAACGCCCCTACCTGTACCTCAGCCTGCTCATGGGCAGCAAGGACGCCGCTAAAAATTTGGACTTAATGCCCGAGGTGGCTTTTATACCCATGGCCACCGAAACCAGCGATGGCGAGGTGTCGCCAACCGTGATGCTGGAACCCATGGTGCTGTTTGTGCAAAAGCACGCCGAAAATTCCAAGGACAAGGCCTTTGCCGGCCGCGTGCTGGCCAACTTCCAGCAGCGCCTGCAGGCCTACAACTACAATATGAATCAGCTCAAGGGCAAAACCATTTACATCAACAAAAGCGATGTGGACTCGCAGTCGGAAATGGCGCAGGTGGAGGCCGCCTGTGGCGAAAAATTCCGCTTTGTGGATGAAGATGAAATTGCCCGCGTGGTAAGCAGCAAGGAGGAAAACGCTGCCGTTGGATTTTGCATTACCCCGCAGGGTGCCGAAAAGGGCGCCTACGGCTACAAAATGGTAATGGGCGTAAATGGCTCGCTGTACTATTACTACTACGAAACCAAGCCCAAAAATTTCCTGTTCCAAAAGAATGACTTTGACATGATAATGCAGAATGCCAAGTAGCGGCGGCAAGTTGCAGTGGGCAGTGGAGAGAAGTAGGCAGTACGCAGTCGGCAATAGGCAATATTAAATGGTCAAAGCATCACCGGAGCGTCATTGCGAGCTCAATTTTTAATTCGTAATTTTTAATTTTTAATTGACATAAATGGCTGACGAGAAAATCATTTTTTCGATGAACGGCGTGGGAAAAATTCTTCCCCACAACAACAAGCAAATCCTGAAGGATATTTACCTCTCGTTTTTTTACGGGGCAAAAATCGGCATCATCGGCCTCAACGGCAGCGGTAAGTCAACGCTGATGAAAATCATCGCCGGTATTGAGAAATCGTACCAGGGCGATGTGGTGTGGGCGCCGGGCTACACCGTGGGCTACTTAGAGCAAGAGCCGCAGCTGGACGAGAACGCCACCGTGCGCGAAATTGTGCAGCAGGGCGTGCAGGAGGTGGTGGATTTACTCAAGGAGTACGAGGAGGTAAACAATAAGTTTGCCGAGCCCATGAGCGACGACGAAATGAATAAGCTCATTGAGCGGCAGGGCGAGTTGACCGAAAAAATAGAGCACGTGGGTGGCTGGGAAATTGACAGCAAGCTGGAGCGCGCCATGGACGCGCTGCGCTGCCCCGAGCCTGAAGCCGTTGTAAAAAATCTTTCGGGTGGAGAAAAGCGTCGCGTGGCGCTGTGCCGCCTGCTACTGCGCGAACCCGATGTGCTGCTGCTCGACGAGCCTACCAACCACCTGGATGCCGAAAGTATTTTGTGGCTGGAGCAACACCTCCAGCAATATAAAGGAACGGTAATTGCCGTAACGCACGACCGCTACTTCCTGGACAACGTAGCCGGCTGGATTTTGGAGCTCGACCGCGGCGAGGGAATACCCTGGAAGGGCAACTACTCATCGTGGCTCGACCAAAAATCAAAACGCTTAGAGCAGGAGGAAAAGCAGGAGAGCAAGCGCCGCAAAACGCTGGAGCGCGAGCTGGAGTGGGTGCGCATGAACCCCAAGGCGCGTCAGGCAAAATCGAAGGCACGTTTGGCTGCCTACGATAAAATGCTGAACGAGGACAGCAAGCAGAAGGAGGAGAAGCTCGAAATATTTATCCCCAACGGGCCGCGCTTGGGCGACAAGGTTATTGAGGCGCACGGCGTAAGCAAGGCCTTTGGCGACCGCGTGCTGTTTGAGAATTTAGAGTTTAAGCTGCCGCCCGCCGGGATTGTTGGCATTATTGGCCCCAACGGCGCAGGGAAAACTACGCTCTTCCGCATGATTATGGGCTTGGAAAAGGTGGATAAGGGAACGTTTGAGGTGGGTGATACGGTAAAAGTTGCCTACGTTGACCAGCAGCACCGCACCATTGACCCCGACAAAACCGTGTTCCAAACCATTGCCCAGGACAGCGAAATACTTACGCTCGGCGGCCGCAGCATCAACGCGCGCGCCTACATTTCGCGCTTCAACTTCAGCGGCGGCGACCAGGAGAAGAAGTGCGGCATACTCAGCGGCGGCGAGCGCAACCGCCTGCACCTGGCGCTTACGCTAAAGGAGGAGGCCAACGTGCTGCTGCTCGACGAGCCTACCAACGATGTGGACGTGAATACCATTCGCGCGCTGGAGGAGGGCCTGGAAAATTTTGCCGGTTGCGCCGTAATTATTTCGCACGACCGCTGGTTCCTCGACCGCGTGGCTACACACATTCTTGCCTTTGAGGGCGACTCGCAGGTTGTATTTTTCGAAGGCGGATTCAGCGACTACGAGGAGCATAAAAAGAAGCGCATGGGCGATATCACTCCGCACCGGTTGCGGTACAAGAAGCTGATGGAGTAAATGCAGTAGGCAGCTTGCAGTAGGCAGTAGAGACCCTAATAGGGTTTTGAGACCCTATTAGGGTTAATTCGAAGGTTGTCAGCTGCAGCCGGCGATTTTAAAAATCACATCATTTTGCAAAACCACCCTTTACATACCAACCCCATCTTCAAAAAAGTGGCCGATGTGGCGCAAGGCCAAGGCGTACGCGCCTTTGTTATAGGCGGCTACGTGCGCGATTTTTTTCTGCATCGCCCCTCAAAGGACATTGATATTGTGGTGGAGGGAAGCGGCATTGCATTAGCCGAAGAGCTGGGACGAGCGCTACGCACCAACGTAAGCGTATTCAAAAATTTTGGCACCGCCATGCTTTGCAGCGGCGATATTGAGCTGGAGTTTGTGGGCGCCAGAAAGGAGTCGTACCGGGCCAATTCGCGCAAGCCCATTGTGGAGGACGGCACGCTGCAGGAAGACCAAGAGCGGCGCGACTTTACCATCAACGCCATGGCCTTTAGCCTCAACGCCGGGGACTTTGGTGCGCTGGTTGACCCGTTCAACGGCATGCAGGATTTGCACGATAAGCGCATGCGCACGCCGCTCGACCCCGACATTACCTACAGCGACGACCCGCTGCGCATGATGCGCGCCGTGCGCTTTGCCACGCAGCTGGGATTTGAAATTGTACCCGAATCACAAGAAGCCATTCGGCGTAATAAGCACCGCATTGTGGGTGGCATAGTTTCGGTGGAGCGCATAACGGACGAGCTGAACAAGATAATGGCCACGCCCAAGCCATCGGTAGGCTTCATGCTGCTCGACGAGCTGGAGCTGCTGGAGCTGATAATGCCGCAAATTCATCGCCTGAAGGGGGTGGAAAGCGTGGGCAAGCTGCAGCACAAGGATAACTTTTTGCACACCCTGCAGGTGCTGGACAACGTTGCGGAAAAGAGCGATAACCTGTGGCTGCGCTGGGCTGCGCTGCTGCACGATGTGGCCAAACCGCAAACCAAAAAGTTTGAGGAGGGGCACGGGTGGACCTTTCACGGTCACGAATTTATAGGCGCTAAAATGGTGCCTAAATTTTTCGCGCAGCTCAAACTTCCGCTTAACGAAAAAATGAAGTACGTGCAAAAAATGGTGGAGCTGCACCTGCGCCCCATCGTACTTTCGCAGGAGGAGGTTACCGACTCGGCCGTACGCCGCCTACTGTTTGACGCCGGCGATGACGTTGACGATTTGATGCTGCTGTGCGAAGCCGACATTACCTCGAAAAATGAAAGTACGGTAAAAAAACATTTACAGAATTTTGCGCTGGTGCGGCAGAAGCTCAAGGATATTGAGGAGAAAGACCGCGTGCGGAATTTTCAGCCGCCCATTAGCGGCGAGTTGATAATGCAAACCTACAGCCTCCCACCCTGCCGCCAGGTGGGCCTCATAAAGGACGCCATAAAGGATGCCATTCTTGATGGCGTTATACGTAACGATTACGATGACGCGTATAAGTTTATGCAGGCGAAGGCGAAGGAACTCGGATTATAAATTTCAGATTTCAAGTTTCAAATGAGTTGTTGTCATTGCGGGCTTGACCCGCAATCCCCTTTTTGAGATTGATTCGTCGTCCCTCCTCGCAATGACGGAATGGCAGGAGATGCGGTGAGGGCTTATCCCTGCGCTGGCGGGGGTACCTGAAAGGCGGGGGTGGAAGTTTACGCTTTTACCACTTCCACCCCCGGTCTTCGACCACCCCCGCCAGCGGGGGATAGCCACCCACAAGCCCCTGTACAAGAATTTTTGGCAGGAGATTGCGGGTCAAGCCCGCAATGACAGAACTGTAATATGGCACAAAGAGTAGAAATATTCCCCCTTGTTGACCCTGACGGCAACGTTATAGGCAAAGCCACGCGCGCCGAGTGCCACAGCGGCAGCAAGCTGTTGCACCCCGTGGTACACCTGCACTACTTCAACACGCAGGGGCAGCTGTACCTGCAAAAGCGCGCGGCGCACAAGGATATTCAGCCCAACAAGTGGGACACCTCGGTCGGAGGGCATGTGGACTTCGGCGAGGAGGTGGAAAAAGCCCTGTACCGCGAAGCGCGCGAGGAGCTGGGGCTGCAAAATATCGAACCCGTTTTTTTATTCCAATACGTTTACGAATCGGCAATTGAGCGTGAGTTAGTACATGTGTACTGTGCATTTTCCGATATAATTCCGCAACCTGATTTAGATGAGGTGAGCGAGGGGAAATTCTGGAATGTTACGGAAATAATTTCGCTGATTGGTAACAATATTTTCACACCGAATTTTGAGGGAGAAGTAGGGCGGGTGTTGGATGGCGTAAAGAAATACTTCCCTCACAAACAATAATGATGCTTCCTTTCTATAATTGCATAACGTATTTACAGTTAAATATTTATATAATTAACTAATACTCCAAAATACCTACACATAAGGATTGTGCGCCGATGCCGACCTCGCTACTTTTGTAGCCTTGCAAAAGGTAAAGGTCTGAATGATTCGCAGCGCACCAAAAATAATTTCAATAGCAACGCTTATACTTTTCTCGGGGCAAGGTATTTTTGCCAATGAAAAAGCCTCTCGTAATGATGTTCAGCTTTCCGGAACGGTAGCTGATGCCGCCACCTCCGCGCCTGTTTCATTTGCTTCTGTTTACTCATCCGAAACCTCTACGGGCACTACCACCAACAGCAAGGGCGAGTTTTCGCTTTCGCTAAAGAAGGATAACAGCTACCACATCATTATATCCTGCTTAGGTTACCAACAGCTGGATACCACCGTAGCAGGCGGCGTGGATGAATTACGCATTTCCCTGCAGCCCGAAAGCTTTGCGCTGGATGAAATAGTGGTTACCGCGCAAAAAAACAAAAGCGACCTTAGCAGCTCCTACACCATAAACCGCACCAGCCTTGACCACCTGCAGGTGGTAGATGTGGCCGATGTAACAAGCTTGCTGCCCGGCGGGCAAACCAACACCGCCCTACACCTGGCCGGCGACCCCCAACGCATAGCACTGCACGCTGCCACCAACGGCGAAAACGGGAACCCTACGTTCGGTACCGCCATTGAGGTAGATGGCGTTCGCCTATCGAATAACGCCACTTTTAAAGGCAGCAAATACGATCAAAATAACAGCGCTATTCTAGGAGTTGACACGCGCAACATCGCATCGAGCAGCATTGGCGAAATAGAGGTAATAACAGGCATAGCCT
Source organism: Bacteroidales bacterium (assembly GCA_031549685.1). Lineage (GTDB taxonomy): Bacteria > Bacteroidota > Bacteroidia > Bacteroidales > UBA932 > JAITMY01. The sequence goes on from JAVBPG010000025.1 coordinate 11,274, forward strand.
CGGTGGAGTACGGCGACATGACCAACGGCGTGGTAAAAATCAGCAGCAAAAAAGGGAAAACTCCGCTTACTATTGAAGCCATAACCAAGCCAAACACCAAGCAGCTTGCGCTGCAAAAGGGATTTGCGCTAGGCAAGGCCGGAATGCTGAACGCAAGCGCCGAGCGCACCAAGTCCATATACGAGCTTGCTTCGCCCTACACCTCGTACACCCGCAACAACCTGTCGCTGCTGTACTCCAACACCTTCAACAAGCATCGCAGCCAACCTGTAGCTTTCGAGGTTGGCCTGGCCGGAAGCCTTGGCGGAAAAGATACGGAAAAAGACCCCGATGCTTTTTCTGAAACCTACGAAAAAGCAAACGATAACACCATACGTGCTAACGCCAAAGTGCGGTGGCAGCTCAACCTGCCGTGGATTACCTCGCTTGAGCTATCGGGCTCAAGCAGCTACACCGACAATCTCATTGCGGAAAACACCAACAAATCCAGCTCATCATCCATAGCCGCCGTGCATGGCCAGGACGAGGGCTACTTTGTGGCCACACGCTACGACAACAACCCGCTGGCGCCAATTGTAATTATTCCTGCGGGTTACTGGTACGAGCTAAGGTATGTAGACAACAAGCTGCTTACCAACAACGCGCACCTTAAAGCAAGTTGGGCACACAAATTTGGGAAAGTGGGCAGCAGCCTGCTGCTGGGCGCCGACTTTAGCAGCGATGGAAATTTAGGCAAAGGCGAATACTACGACGACCTGCGCTACGCCGCTACCGGTTGGCGCGAATACCGTTTTGACGAAGTGCCGTTTATGAATACGCTCGCGTTGTTTGCCGAAGAAAAAATCAACATTCCGGCAGGCGTATCCAACCTGCAAATTTCGGCCGGAGTAAGATCGGAGATGACGTTCATAAACCAGTCGGAATACGGCACGGTAAACAGCACATCGCCGCGCCTCAATGGAAAATTTACATTTTGGGATAACAAAAATCGTATTGTGGAGAAGCTGACGCTGCGCGCAGGCTGGGGACAATCCGTAAAATTGCCCTCATTTGAGGTGCTGTACCCTCGCCCCGTTTACTCCGATAAGCTGGCCTTTGCTCCCGGCACCATGGCCGACGGCACCACGTTTTACGCCTACCACATTTGGCCACACGCCACCACCTACAATCCCGACTTAAAATGGCAGTCGAGCCGCCAAGCCGAAGTAGGTTTTGAGCTGAACGTAAAGGGAGTTTACATTTACGTTTCGGCGTTTAGCAATCGCATAGAAAATGCTTACACCAAAACTACCAGCTACTCACCTTTCAGCTACAATTTCACCGACCAAGCCGCGCTCAACAACAGCCAAATCCCATCAACCGACAGGCAGTACAGCATTGACCAAACAACCGGCGTGGTAACGGTTATAGATAAAACCGGCATGCGGTCAAGCGAGGTGCTTCCCTACACCGAGCGGCAAACTTTTAAGTCGAACAACAGCTACACCAACGGATCGCCCGCGCAGCGCCAGGGCCTGGAGTGGATAGTGGACGTTGGGAAAATTCAGGCGCTGCAAACCTCCGTGCGCTTTGATGGTTGCTACTACCACTACCGCAGTACCGAGGAAAATGTGCAAGCCCACTGCCCCTCTTCACAAAATGGCGCTGACGGCACGCCTTACAAGTACGTGGGTTTTTACGTAGGTGGAAGCAGCGTTGCCAACGGTAGCGAAACAAAGAAGCTGAACGCCAACCTCACGCTCACCACCCACATTCCCGCGGCGCGGCTTGCCATATCGCTGCGCATAGAAAGCACGCTGTACAGCTGCAGGCAATCCCTCAGCGAGTACAACGGCGCACAGCGCGGCTTTGCCGTGGACGACAGGGGCGATTTTGTTCCAACCAGCGGCAATCCTAACATATACAACTCCAACCGTTTTGTGGGGCTTTACCCCTTGTACTACACCAGCTACAGCGATATGGAAACGCAAATACCATTTGCCGAAAAACTAGCGTGGGCCAAGGACAACGATGCCGCGCTGTACAGCGACTTGACCAAGCTGGTAATGAAAACCAACACGGACTACTACTTCAACGCCGACCGCATATCGCCGTACTTTTCGGCAAACGTAAGCGTTACCAAAGAAATTGGGAAGGTGGCCTCCATTACCTTCAACGCTACCAACTTTACCAACAACATGCAAACGGTTAACTCCAGCGCAAGTAATTCCGAGCAAACAATATACGAAAGCAGCTACGTGCCAAGATTTTACTACGGGCTATCGCTGCGCATTAAATTATTTGGATAAAAAGATGAGTAAATATCTACAAAATAGCGTGGCATCTGCGAATATTTATTTTTCCTACTAATACTATTTTTTCAAACAATAAAAAACAAAAAAAACATGAAAACACTAAAATTACTACAAGCGTACCTGATGGTACTGCTCCTGGCGCTCAGCGTAGGCTGCAACAAGAATGACGACACCGAAGAACCGCTACCTCCTCCCGTTAAAACTTTTGATGTTAAGGTGCAGCTGGTGTACCCGCAAGGCTACAGCAGCAATTCGGGCATCAACGTAAAGTTGACCAACAGCATTACCAACACCACCTTCGAGGCAGCCACGGACAGCACAGGTATGGCCACATTTACGGTAACAGCCGGCGTGTATGATGCCTCTGCATCCGAAACTCGCTCAATAGCGGGCAACGCCTACCTACTCAATGGCATTAAAAGCGGCATTACCATTAACGACAGCTGGACCGGTAGCGAAGCGGTATCGATAAACCTTGAGGAGTCGAAAGCCGGACAGCTTGTGGTAAAAGAATTCTACTTCAACGGTTGCCAACAAAATGTAAGCGGAAAATTCCAACGCGACCCATACGTTATTCTTTACAACAACTCCAACGCGACAGCCTCATTGGAAAATCTTTGCTTTGGTGTAACCCTTCCGAGCAATAGCCACGGCAGCAACAACGACTATGTGGACGGTACGCTATCTTACGCCTCAGAGGGGTGGATTCCGGCCGGTTTTGGCATTTTTTACTTTAGCTCAACGCTAACGCTTGCCCCGGGCGAGCAGGCCGTAGTGGCCATAAACGGCGCGCTTGACCATACTATAACCTACAGCAACTCCGTAAACCTGGCCAAGCCCGATTACTTTGTGTTTTACGACCCCGATAAGTTTAGCCAAACCACGTACCACCCATCGCCCTCCGAAGCTATTCCAACTTCGCACTACCTCAAGGCTGTTAAGCTGGCCGGCGTTACCAGCACAGCATTTACCATGAGCGTTACAGGGCCGGCATTTTTTATTTTTGCTACCGAAAATGTAACCCCAGCCGAGTTTGCTACCAATCCCGCCAACCTCAACCAAAACAACGGAAGCGCCACTCAAACACGCGCTAAAGTTCCCTCCAGCTGGGTCATTGACGGTGTGGAGGTATTTAAAAAAGATGGCGCCGACAATAAAAAGCGCTTAACAGCCAACATTGATGCAGGCTCCATTGCCTTCCCCGATGTTTCGCAGGGCTACACCATTTACCGCAACGTAAACAAAACCGCAACCGAGGCCATTGCCTCCAACGCCGGCAAGCTGGTGTACAGCTACAGCGGCGGCGTGGATGACACCACCGACCCCAGCGGCATTGATGCCGAAGCCTCCATACGCAACGGAGCCCACATTATTTACATGGACACCAACAACTCATCAAGCGATTTCCACGTACGTGGTAAAGCTTCGCTGAAAAATTAAATGTCGCTGCGCGTTGTTACCCTGAGTCCCGCCGAGGCGGGAGGTGCGGCGATGAGAAGCTGGGAGAAACCCACGCCGCAATGCTTCGACAAGCTCAGCATGACAGCCTACGGAACTGTGGACACGGCATTCTTTACTTCCGTGTCCACTTGGTTAAAACCTGAAATCTGAACCGAGCGAAGCGAGCTCATGAGAACTTTAGTTCGAGTAAATTTGAAATTTAAACACGCATACCGCATTCTTGCTGCAGCAGCCCTCCTCTTTTTTGGGTTTAAGGGGAGGCTTGCCGCGCAGGATACGGCTATGCTGTGGCGTGACTACAGCTACGTGCAGCAGGCCAACGTGGAGCTACAAAGCAACAACGCCGTGTTTTTGCAGCACTTTGATTTTAAAAGAATGGCAATAGCCGAAGCGTACGCTACCAAAAGCAACGGAGGCTTTGTAAACTACCACCAATCCGGCAACAGCTACGAGCTGGGTGCGCAAACCGAGGCCTACTTCCGCTTAAACCCCAAGGTAGTTTTTTACGGAAAAGTACGCTATGGTAATTTTACGGGGCAAAACATGGGAGGCTCGGTATTTATTAACCCCTACTACAACGCCTTTGATATTGTGGAGTGGGCCGATAGCACGCGCGGCGAAAAAAACCTGGAGCGCTACCACCTCGTAGGCGCTGTGGGCATCAGGCTGTACCAGGGCTTAAGCCTTGGCGGCAAGGTTGACTATCAAGCGGCCAACTATGCCAAATACAAGGATTTACGACACACAAATAAGTTGCTCGACATGTCGTGCACATTGGGCTTAGGCTACGCCTTTGGCAGCGTGGTGGAGTTGGGTGTCAGCTATCTTTACGGGCGCAGCACCGAGGGCATTACATTCAAAAGATACGGTAATACCGACAAGCCGTACAGCTCGCTAATTAATTTTGGCGCATTTTACGGTCGCACCGAGGCCATTGGCGAATCCGGGTACACAAAAGAGGGAGCTTCGACACCCGTATTTAACAAGCTTCAGGGCGTGGAAGGTCAGCTCAGGCTGCGGCTCGGTAGCCGCTGGAGCATGTTCAACAGCGCATCCTACACCACGCGCAACGGCTACTATGGCCGCAAGATGAACAACTCGCCCCTGTACACCGAGCACACGGGCCACGGCATGTCTTACCTCGGAAGTTTATCGTACACAACAGCGCGACGGCTGCACAACCTGCAGCTGAACGTGGGCACGGAGCAGCTGGATAACTTTGAAAATATTTACCAGGAGAATCACACCCTTGGTGGCAAAACCGAGTACATATACTACGGCAGCACGCAAACCACCGATAGAAAAATATCTACCTACAGCCTACGGTACACCGCCAACCTTGGCGTAGAAAATTACCATCCCACGTGGGTACTCACGGCAGGCGCATATACGTGGGAGCGCAAGCAAACCACCTCGCTGTACCCCTACTACCGCAGGCAAAACGTTCAAACATACGCCGCGCAGGCAAGCGCCAAGCGCAACATAATTTGCGGCAAAAATGAGTACAGTTTACTGCTGGGCGCGCTGTACGGCAGCGGTAGCGGCACGGCCAAAAAAGACGGCGTGTACACCCCACCCTCGTCAACACAAGGAGCACCCAAAAGTATGGACGTTGACCTGTACCGCGAGTACGAATACCTTACCGCCACTCGCCTGCAGGGAAAGGCCGAGCTGGGATACGAACGGTTGCTAACAGCGCAAGTCAGAGGACACCTAAAATTTTCTTACGAGTACACACGCGCCTATAACGTTGAATATGTAAAAGATGGTAACTTTGGCGTTGCTAATTTGATCATAGGCTGCACATTTTAATTACAGATAACATTTTTTCATTATATGGAACCAATTATTCAGTGCGAAAACATTACCCACTACTACGGTAGTAAGCTCATTTACGAGAATATCAACTTTGAGGTAAAGCGCGGAAAAATTCTCGGCCTGCTTGGCAAAAACGGCACGGGAAAAACTACCATCATCAACATTCTTACCGGCTACCTCAAGCCACGTTCGGGCGTGTGCCGCATACTGGGCGAGGATATGAACAGCATTTCGCCAGCCACCAAAAGCCGCATAGGGCTGCTGCTCGAAGGGCACATACAGCACAGCTACTTCAACATGGAGCAAATCGAAAAATTTTACAGCCGCTTTTTTCCACGCTGGAAGCGCGACGCCTACTACGAGCTGCTGAAAAGATTGCAGGTTACGCGTACGCAAAAAATCAGCACCATGAGCTGCGGACAGCGCTCGCAAATTGCCCTTGGGTTACTGTTTGCCCAAGACCCCGAGCTGCTCATCCTCGACGACTTCTCCATGGGGCTCGACCCGGGGTATCGTCGCCTATTTGTGGAGTACTTGCGCGAGTACACCACCGCCGAAAATAAAACGGTGTTCCTTACCTCGCACATTATTCAGGACATGGAACTACTCATAGATGACTGCATGATAATGGATTACGGGAAATTATTGCTTCACGAGCCAACCTCGCACATTACCGACAACTTCCGCCGGTTCCGCTTTGAAAGCGCCGCCACACCGCCGCAAACGCCCCTGCTATGGAGCACCGAAAAGGTAGGCCACGCGTGGGAAACCTACTCCTTTGCCTCCTCCGCCGAAGTGCAAAAAGAGTTGACCATAAACGGCGCAAGCATTAGCAACTTTTCGGAGGAAAAGCTATCGCTGGAGGATGCGTTTATTGGACTCACGGGAAAATATTAGAGTAAAGGAAAAAGAATGAGAAGGCAATCCGCGCGCAACTCTCAATCGAAGCGTCATGGCGAGGAAGAGCAACGAAGCAATCTCACAGACCACTGTCATCCAGAACTTGATTCGGGATCTCCCGACCGGAGGTTGCGGGTCGAGCCCGCAATAACAAGACCGATTCAACAGTTCAACACTTTAGCAATTCAGCAGTTCAACAACCTATAAATAATCCAAAATGTTACAATCACTAATTTACAAGGAGTGGATCAAAACTCGCCGGCTCGTGCTGCTCATAGCCATACTATTTGCAGCCGTTGTTACCTATACCTTTCTGTGGGGAGCGCAGCAGATGGAGGCCTCGGGAGCAGTTGCCATATGGGAAACCATTATAGCCAAAGACATGCGCTTGGTAAGCTACATAAAGTACCTGCCACCCGCAGCCGGCATGCTGTTGGCCATAGCACAATTTGCCCCCGAAATGCAAAGCAAGCGGCTTAAGCTCACGCTCCATTTACCCATGAACGAGTCAAAAATTCTATATACCATGCTGGGGTATGGGCTTGTAATTTTGCTCCTGATTTTTGCGCTTACCGGCCTGACATTTGCGCTGGGGCTGAGCATTAGCTACGCTCGCGAGATTGTGGCAGCCAACCTTTGGACATCGCTTCCGTGGTTTGCCGGCGGCGCGTTAGCCTACCTGCTCGCCTCATGGATTTGCCTTGAACCTGTGTGGAGGCAGCGTATTTTTGACGCTGTGCCTGCCATCTGCATACTATCCGTGCTGTACATCGACCAAATGTCGGGTGCATTTGCCACCTACCTACCCTACATGGTAGCGCTGCTGGCCATCTGCTTCTTCTTCCCCATATACTCCACCGAGCGATTTAAAAATGGGGAGCAGTAAGGATTGAGCTTGCTTCGTTGTTCCTCCTCGCAATAACGTAACCCGAAGCGTCATTGCGAGCACGGCGAAGCAAGCTCGACATGAACAACTCTAAGTGTTTAAACAGTTTTCGATTTTCATAAAATGAAGCATAAAAATATAATTCGCATAGCCATCATTCTGGCAACCACACTTACCCTCCTGTGGGCCATACCTGCGCTGGTAAGCACCGCCACCTACTCATCGCAGCACCACCCATTTGTTTACTTCAGCTCCACCGTCAAGGAGTTTTGCTTCCGCAAAAGCATGGGCAAGGAAGCGCTGCGCTACGATGCCTCGGGCAACCAGTACACCGAGGCGCAGTTTGACTCCATTATACCCATGATGTACTACCGCCAGCTGGCGCTCAACGGCAAAATGCCCGACAGCCTCAACGGCGTAGCCGTCAATCCGCAAATTATTCGCTCCAACAGCTTTGTATTTCGCTACCGCCCGTCGGAAATAAGCCAGCCGCACATGGGGCTGTACGTGCTGCTCGAAAGCATGTCGGGGCGCGCCAACCTGCAGTCGCCCGGTGATGCCTTTCGCTTCAAAAACAAAATTGAGTTTATTGATATACTTACCAATACCGTAAATAGAGAAAAGACCGAATTATACGCCACCGAGCTGGAAAAGCGCGGATACACCTTCCCCACCCAATGGGCGCAAGGCGATTTCAGCACGCAAAAAGCCTTTGACGAAGGCTACTTTGCGCTCGACGCAAAGGGGCAGCTATTTCACATGAAGCAGGTAAGCGGCAAGCCATTTATTCGCAACACTAAAGCCGCCGACTCCATCAACGTGCTGCATTTCTCCATGCTCAACGTGCCCAACAAGCGCTTCTACGGCTTTGTATTCGACACCCAGGGCGGCATGTACATGCTCGAGTCGCCCACCTGCAAGCTGCTTAAGCTCGACCTGCCACCCATTGATATGCACCGGCACGATGTGTTGATTATGGGCGACATGTTTTACTGGACAGTAACCATTACCACACCACAGGGAAAATGCTACTACGCGCTGAATAACAGCACCCTGCAAAAGGTCGACGAGTACTTATTGGACAACAAAACCGACCTGTGGGATAAAACATCGGCGTGGCTATTCCCTGCCTACATTACCGTTACCGACAGCAGCAGCAAGTTCGTGCAACCCAAAATACATTTTACGGCAGCCACAGCCTTTGCGTTCAACCTGCTTGCAGCCCTTACGTTTGCCTTCTTTGCACGAAAAAATAAAGCCGTGGTTCCGCACTGCATCTACATTTTATTTACAGGCATAGCCGGCCTGATTGCCGTACTCATTACACCCAATTTTAAATAGACCACACATTGCATCCCGCACTTGATTCGGGATCTCCCACAAGGAGATTGCGGGTCAAGCCCGCAATAACAGCAGCAAAAAAAAACAATTTAATTTCAAATAAAATCATCATGAAAAACATTCTCCTCATTCTCTCGCTCGCCCTTTTGGCCTCGGCCTGCGGCAACAGCCCCAAGAGCAACAAAGCTACTACAAACACCGAAGCGGCTACGCCCGTTGTAACCTCCCTCGGCGTTGACAGCCTGCTGGCCGTGGCCGACAGCTTCATCAACAAAACCATAACCCTGCATGGGTACGTAACGCACGTGTGCAAGCACTCCGGCCGTCGCTGCTTTCTGGTTGACGAAAGCCAAAAGAATTCCATTCGCGTAGAAGCCAAGGAGGGCATTGGCGGCTTTAACCGAGAGCTGGTGGGTTCTAAAATTTCCGTAAAAGGAACGCTGCGCGAACGCCAGCTGACCCGGCAGGAAATTGCCGATATGGAGAACGCCACCAACAAGAAAAAAGCCGAAGACGGCTCGGCCGAAACCTGCGCCGCCGAGCTGAGCAACATTTCCAAAATGCGCGCCTGGATGAAGGAGCACGGAAAGGATTACTACGCTATTTACTACGTTGACGGAAGCGCTTATGAAGTGGTGGATTAACAACCCGAAGTTTGTGAAGTGGATGCGCATCATCCACCGCGACCTGGGCTACCTCATGGTAGGTATGTGCCTGGTGTACGGCATATCAGGTATGCTGCTCAACCACATGAAGGAGGGCAAAGACCCCGCGCATAAAGTAGAGCATAAGCAGGTTACTCTTGAGAAAAACTTGTCAGTAGAGCTGCTAACCGCCGCTTGGGAAGAAAACTCAAAGCTGCCAAAGCTGAACAAAGTGCTTACTGCCGATGAAGCTCAATACCAGCTCATGCTCAAAGGCGGCATAGGCATGTACGACAAGCAAACCGGCGAAGCGCAGTACGAAATAAGCACTGTGCGCCCTTTGGTATACTGGATAAATCGTCTGCACTACAACCGCGTAACCGGTTGGTCGCTTATGGCCAATGTCTTTGCCGGCTCACTCATTTTCTTTGCCCTTTCAGGCCTTGTAATGGTAAAAGGGAAAAAGGGAGTGGCTGGCCGCGGCAAGTGGTACTTGCTGGCGGGGTTGCTAATACCTATCATATACGTACTGCTGACGTAAGATTTTTTTTGGAATGTAATCTAGCAACTATCCACTCTTTCATTGCCGTCGGTTTTAACCGACGATAAAAATGGCAAAAGATGCAAAAGCGCGCGGAGCAAGCGTTTCCCTTGGATTAACAACTTGCTCCGCGCGCAATATTCTGGAGTATCTCTAAAACCGTCAGCTAAAGCTGACGGCAATGAAAAAAATGCCTAACAAATCACTAAAACATCCCCACCAGCTCCGCGCCCGACAGCGTTTTTTGTTCCCCCGTCTTCATGTTTTTGAGCGACACTTTTTGTTCCGCCATTTCGTTTTCGCCGGCAATTACCACGTAAAGAATTCCGCGCTTATCGGCGTACTCAAGCTGCTTTTGCAGCTTTTTTCTATCCGGGTAAACTTCCACCCCCACGCCTTTTTTTCGCAGCTGTGCAGCCAGCGGAATACAGTATAATTCTTCAGCCTCGCCAAGGTTGGCAAACATAATTTGAGTACCAACCTGCGTGCTTTCGGGGAAAAGGTTTAGCTGCGTCATCACATCGTAAATCCTATCCGCGCCAAACGAAATGCCAACACCCGAAACGTTGGGCAGGCCGAATATTCCCGTGAGGTTGTCGTAGCGGCCGCCGCCGGTAATGCTGCCCATCTCCACGCCCTTGGCCTTTACCTCAAAAATAGCACCGGTGTAGTAGCTCAAGCCGCGCGCAAGCGACAAATCCAGCTCTACCTCGCACTTCAAATTCAGCTTTTTGAGGTAGGAGAGAATTGTTGTCAACTCCTGCACTCCCAAGATGCCAACTTCCGAATTTGATAAAATATTGCTCAGCGTTTGCAGCTTCTCATCCGAAGTACCGCTAAGCAAAAGTATAGGCTCCAGCTTGGCTATAGCCTCGGCAGCAATACCGCGCTCAACCAGCTCCGCCTTCACTTTCTCCAACCCTATTTTTTCAATTTTATCAATCGCCACAGTTATATCGGTCAACTTATCGCTGGCATTCATCAGCTCTGCAATTCCACTCAATATTTTGCGGTTATTGATTTTGAGCGTAACCGCAAAACCCAGCTGCTGGTACACCTCGTCCACAATTTGAATCAGCTCCACCTCGTTAAGTAAAGAGGTTGAACCCACCACATCCACATCGCACTGGTAAAACTCGCGGTAGCGGCCCTTTTGCGGCCTGTCGGCGCGCCACACGGGTTGAATTTGGTAGCGACGAAAAGGGAACGAAATTTCATTTTGGTGCTGCACCACGTAGCGCGCAAAGGGCACCGTCAGGTCGTAGCGCAGGCCCTTTTCGCAAACCTTTACCGAGGTGGCGTTGGAGTTTGCCAAATCCTCCGGTGTCAGCTTCGAAAAAGCATCGCCGGAGTTGAGAACTTTAAACAGCAGCTTATCGCCCTCGTCGCCGTACTTGCCCAACAAGGTCGAAAGATTTTCCATTGCCGGCGTTTCGATTGGCTGAAATCCGAAGGTTCTAAAAACGCTTTTTATCGTATCGAAAATATGGGTACGCTTGGCGGTTTCAACGGGCGAAAAATCGCGGGTACCGGCGGGTATGCTTGGTTTCTGAGCCATGAAT
>JAVBPG010000047.1:0-7127 GCA_031549685.1 Bacteroidales bacterium
CGGCCGAGCTTGATTTGGTAAACGGCGTATAGCCGAACCCCTTGCGAAAATTTTTCGTCCTTGCGAAGCTGGGATTTGATGCTCGACAAGGAGCCTTGTACCGATAACCGTTCTTTTGACATCGCTTTTTTTTGATGCAAAGATACAATTATTATTTATATTGTAAAAATATATTAGACTTTATATATAATCAAATAATTGAATTTTTACCCTACATCCCATGCCGGAGGAGTAGCGGCGGCATTTTCTGCACTCAGTTCGTGTAAATACACATCGCACTGATACAAGTCAAAACGAGGTTCGGATTACTCGCTAAAGTAAACCCTTTTTACCCTCGGCGAAATACGGGTAAAAATTTCGTAGGGAATGGTGTTGAGCTTTGCCGCGAGGGATTCCACGCTCGGGTTTTCTCCAAAAATAACGACCTCATCGCCCTCGCGCGCCTCAACTCCGGTAATATCTACCATGCACATATCCATGCAAATGTTGCCAATAACGGGCGCCATTTTTCCGTTGACAAGCACCTCTCCTACCCCATTGCTCAGCAAGCGGTTAAGCCCATCGGCGTAGCCCACGGGAATTACCGCAATGCGCTTGCCCCAGGGAGCTTGCCCCCTTCGTCCGTAGCCTACGGTATCGCCGGCGGGGATATCTTTTACCTGCACAATGGTGCTCTTGAGCGTGCTCACGGTGCGCATGCTGCCGGGCTGGGTGACGCTGGCGCCGTAGAACGAAATGCCGAGGCGAACCATGTCGAACTGCGCCTGCGGAAAGCGCTCCACGCCTGCCGAGTTGGCCAGGTGGCGCAGGGTTTTGTAGCCGAGCTCGCCCTCTATCTTTTTGCTCATTTTATCGAATAAAGCGATTTGCGCCAGCGTGAACTCATCGTGCTGCGGCTCGTCGGCGGCGGCAAGGTGCGAAAATATGCTGGCCACCTTGAGGTTGCGAAAGCGTGACAGGCACTGCAGCAGCTCGTCTATTTCACCCTCCACAAAACCCAGGCGGTGCATGCCGGTGTCGAGCTTGAGGTGAATGTTACCCATGCCCTCGCCCGAGCGCATTACGGCCTCGCTGTAGCGCTGTAGCATGGGCAGGCTGTAAATTTCGGGCTCAAGGCGGTTCTCGATCATCTGCTCAAAGGTGCCGGGCTCGGGGTTGAGCACCAGTATGGGCATGCCTATTCCCGCCTCGCGCAGCTGCGCGCCCTCGTCGGCAAAGGCCACGCCGAGGTAACTTGCCCGCTGGTGCTGCAGCAGCCGCGCCACCTCGCACAGCCCCGCGCCGTAGGCAAAGGCCTTGACAAGCACCAGGGTTTTCACCTCTTTTTTTAGCCTTGCGCGAAGTGAATTGAGGTTGTCGGTGAGGGCGGTAAGGTTGACCTCGAGGGTGGTAAGGTGCGTTTTTTGCACCAGCTGGCGCGAAATTTTTTCAAGTGAAAAATTGCGACTTCCTTTTATTAAAATAGCCTCGTCCTTGAACGTGCTACGGTCGAGCTGGCGCAGGAGCTGCTCCACGGAGCTAAAGCAAATCGTTTCGCAGCTGAACCTGTCGGTGTGCTTACCTATTTGCGAGCCAACGGCGATGAGGCGCGACACGCCGTGCTCGCGCAGCTGGTCGCCCACCTCCTGGTACAGGCGCCAGCCCTCCTTGCCGCTTTGCTGGATGTCGGACAAGATAACCGTGCGGCGGCGGTGCTTGCCGAAGCTGGCCAAAAAATCCAGGGCAATGCGAAGCGAGGCCACATCGGCGTTGTAGGCATCGTTGATGATGGTGCAGCCGTTGATGCCCTCGTGCAAATCCAGGCGCATGGCAATGGGCGAAAGGTGCGCCACGTTGCCCGCCACGTTATCCAGGTTGATGTTGAGCGACGGATACATGCGCGAAAGCGCAGCGCAAGCGGTAAAGCTTTGCAGCGCGTTTTCGACCGAAGCGGCATCGGTAAACGGAATGGTGAGCCGGTACTTTTTTTGCGAAAGCGCATCGAGCATGGTTACCCTTGTTTCGCCTCCGCTTTTTTCGAGCAGCGCCACCTGCACATCGGCGGAGGAGGCGGCGCCCCAGCAGCACATTTGCTTGTGCGCAAGCGCGGCGGTGGTGCGAATGGCGGTGTGTACCTCGTACTGGTCGGCGCAATATACAATGCCCTCGGCGCGGCCGCACAGGCGCAACTTTTCGCGCAGCTTTTGCTCGCGCGTAATGAATCCCTCCTGGTGCGCCTCGCCAAGGTTGGTTACCACCACCACGTCGGGACGAATGATGTCTTCGAGCTTTTCCATTTCGCCGGGGAGCGAAATGCCTGCCTCAAAAATCCCCAGCTCAAACTCCTCGCCCATGCGCCACACCGACAGCGGAACGCCCACCTGCGAGTTGTAGCTCTTGGGGCTGCGCACGATGCGCAGCTGCGAGGAGAGCAGCTGCGAAATCCACTCTTTGACTATGGTTTTTCCGTTGCTGCCCGTAACGCCAACTAGCGGATAGCTGAGCTGCCGGCGGTGGTGCGCCGCCAGCTTTTGCAGCGCGTTGAGCGTATTTTCAACGGTAATAAAAGAGGCGTCGGCATACTTTTTTGGCTCCACCTCGCTGCTCACCACAAAGGCGCGCACGCCGCGCTCGTACAGGTCGGCAAGGTAGGCATGGCCGTTGTGCCGCTCGCCCACAATGGCAAAAAACAGGGCCCTGTCGGGGTAAAACGTGCTGCGGCTATCGGTAACAAGGTCGCTGATGAGGGCGGATTTTTTACCGGAGAGCTTACCGGAAATGATGGTGGCGATATCGGAAAGGGTGTAGGTCATTTTTCTGTTTTATGTTTTCACGCAAAGACGCGAAGGCACAAGGTCATATTATAAAATTCTTTGCGGCTCTGCGACTTTGTGAGAGCGTTTTTCTTTCTAAAATTTCTGCACGAACGTTGCGCAGCCCTCAAAAATTTGCAGAGCGTTGTCGGGCACTTTGTCAAAAATACCGAAGATGGAGGAGCCGCTGCCGGACATGGCGGCGTAGCTTGCTCCGCTATCGTACAGCTGATTTTTTATGCTCAACAGCGGCGGATGCTGCGCAAAAACGCTCGGCTCGAAATCGTTTACCAATACGTTTTTCCATTGCGCAATATCTTTACTAATAATATCTTGCAATGAATTTTCGGGGTTCTTCGGCGTAACGCCCGCATACGCCCCGGCAGTGCTGACGTGGATGCCCGGCTTTACAATCAGCAGCTCGTAGCCCGAAAGGTTGACATCAACGGGCTGCAAAATTTCGCCGCGGCCAGTGGCCAGCATGGGCGTGTTGTAGATGAAGAAGGCGCAATCGCTGCCCAGCTTCGCCGCGTAGCTTTGTAAATCTTTTTGCGAAAGCGCGAGCGAAAAAACCTCGCTGAGCGCGCGCAGCACAAAGGCGGCGTTGCTCGACCCCCCACCCAATCCTGCGCCCGATGGCACTATTTTGTGTAAAAAAATTTGCACTGGAGGCAGCGAAAAATCTTTTTGTAGCAGGCGGTACGCCCGTACGCAAAGATTTTTTTCGGGCTCGGCGTCTATGGGTAAGCCTGTGCACTCAATCGTTACATCGGGCTGGTTCGGCGCCGGAATTACCTCTACAATATCGCTCCACGCCACGGGCAAAAAAACGGTCTCGATGTTGTGAAATCCGTCTGAGCGCTTTCCGGTAACGTGGAGGCCAAGGTTAATTTTTGCGTTGGAGAAGTGGAGCACAATAAAATTGTTTTTATTGCAAAGATACTGCTTTTGAAGCTAAGCATGAGCAATGTTCAGCCTAAAATTACGCGCCGGGTGTCATTTTGTCACTCCAAAATGTTACTTTTGCGGCTTGGCACGAAAGCTGATTAGAGTAGTGTGCTTACATAATTTTGTCTTTACTCTTCAATTTATTCATAACAATTTAAAAATTAAAACATTATGGCAGTAAAACCTTTACAAGACAGAGTGCTCGTTGAGCCCAAGGAGGCCGAGGAGAAAACCGCAAGCGGCCTGTACATCCCCGACACGGCTAAGGAAAAGCCCCAGCGTGGCAAAGTTATCGCCGTGGGTAGCGGCAAAAAAGATGAGCCCATGGAGGTAAAAGTTGGCGACGAGGTGCTGTACGGCAAGTACGCCGGCACCGAGCTGTCGGTTGACGGAAAGGATTACCTCATCCTGCGCCAAAGCGACATCCTAGCGGTAGTTTAACTTCTCGCTGTCATCCCGGACTTGATCCGGGATCTCCTAATCGGGAGATTGCGGGTCAAGCCCGCAATGACAATGTAGGGTTAAACAGTTCAACATTTTAGCAATTCAACAATTAAACATTTTTATAGAAAATGGCAAAAGAAATAAAATTCAACATGGAAGCCCGCGACCTCGTTAAGGTAGGCGTGGACGCTTTGGCAAACGCAGTAAAGGTAACCCTCGGCCCAAAAGGTCGCAACGTGGTTATTGAAAAGAAGTTCGGCGGACCGCAGGTAACCAAGGACGGCGTGACCGTGGCCAAGGAAATTGAGCTCGAAGACCGCTTTGCAAACCTCGGCGCGCAAATGGTAAAGGAGGTAGCCTCAAAAACCGGCGACAACGCAGGCGACGGCACCACCACCGCCACCGTGCTGGCTCAATCTATTATCAACGTGGGTATTAAGAACGTTACCGCCGGCGCCAACCCCATGGACCTGAAGCGCGGCATCGACAAGGCGGTGGAAGCCGTTGTGGCCAACCTCAAGAAGCAAAGCCAGGCGGTGGGTGACGATTTGTCAAAAATCGAGCAGGTGGCCACCATTTCGGCCAACAACGACAGCAACATCGGTAAGCTCATTGCCGAAGCTATGGCCAAGGTAAAAAAGGAAGGCGTTATCACCGTTGAAGAGGCCAAGGGCACCGACACCGAAGTTAAGGTGGTGGAGGGCATGCAGTTCGACCGCGGTTCCATCTCGGCCTACTTCATGACCGATGGCGAAAAGATGGAGGCCGTGCTGGAGAATCCGCTCATCCTCATTACCGATAAGAAAATCTCGACCATGAAAGACCTCATGCCCATCCTCGAGCCCGTGGCACAGCAAGGCCGCGCCCTGCTCATCATTGCCGAGGATGTGGATGGCGAGGCCCTTTCAACTTTAGTGGTAAACCGCCTGCGCGGCACCATTAAGATTGCCGCCGTGAAGGCTCCGGGCTTCGGCGACCGCCGCAAGGAAATGCTCGAGGACATCGCAGTGCTGACCGGTGGTATGGTAATTTCTGAGGAGAAAGGCTTGAAGCTCGAAGGTGCCAAGATTGAAATGCTGGGCAAGGCCGAAAAGGTAACCATCGACAAGGAAAACACCACTGTTGTAAACGGTGCCGGCGACAAGAAGAACATCGAAAACCGCGTGTCGCAAATCCGCAAGCAAATCGAAACCACCACCAGCGACTACGACCGCGAGAAGCTGCAGGAGCGCCTTGCCAAGCTGGCCGGCGGCGTTGCAGTGCTGTACGTTGGCGCCGCTACCGAGGTGGAGATGAAGGAAAAGAAAGACCGCGTGGACGACGCCCTGAGCGCCACCCGTGCAGCCGTTGAGGAAGGTATTATCCCCGGCGGTGGCGTGGCCTACATCCGCTCCATCGAAGCCCTCGAAACGCTCAAGGGCGAAAACGAGGACGAAACCACCGGCATTCAAATTGTAAAGCGCGCCATCGAAGAGCCGCTCCGCCAGATTGTTGAAAACGCAGGCCTCGAGGGCAGCGTAATCGTGCAAAAGGTAAAGGAGGGCAAGGCCGACTTCGGCTTCAACGCCCGCACCGACAAGTACGAAAACCTGCTGGCCGCTGGCGTTATCGACCCCACCAAGGTAGCCCGCGTAGCGTTGGAAAATGCAGCTTCAGTAGCCGGCATGTTCCTCACCACCGAGTGCGTGCTGGTGGATAAGAAGGAGGAAAATCCCGCTCCCATGGGTGCCCCCGGCATGGGTGGCATGGGCGGCATGATGTAGGAAATTTCCGCTTACGCAAAAAAGAGAATCGAGGTTAACCGCAAGGTTGGCCTCGATTTATTTTTTCTACCCATTATTTTATCTTTGCAGAAGGCAAGGCCTGTCTGCATCCCCTTGCTAAATACCCTCTTTTTCATTGCCGTCGGTGTTAACCGACGGGTAAAAAGCACCAAGTAAATCGGGCTTTAGCCCAACCCAACCTTCGCCATGTCTATGACCAAGTATGGCTTTCAGCGGGTCAAGAATTAATTTCGGGCTAAAGCCCCAGCAGGTATGGCCACTTGTTCCGTCGGTTAAAACCGACGGCAATGAAATTAGTGGTTCATATTCCAATTACTCGAAAAATTCGAGGAACTCCGCTTGTTTTAATATCCAACTGTCTGGAAATTAAGGATAGTTCAGCTGCCGAGAATTTCTCGGCAGCTCAAAATACCCTTACCGCTTTCCCATTTCCAGCCGCTTGATAAAAAACATTCCCATTTGCCCCGTATTGAAAATCATTGAAAGGTTATCATGCTCCAACACCGACACAATATTGAGCGTACCCGATAGCCCAATCGACCACGTTTTTGAATCATATCCGGCGGCAAACCGCGGAAGCACATTTGGCAATACCTGAAGCCTTTCGCCGCTTACATGCTTAATGTCCTCGGTTGCAACATTAAAACCCATCGAGGCTCCTACCGATATGTGGGTGTGGCTTTTGATAACCCAAGTATAAATATACCCACCCGTAATGCTTAGCTGGTAGCTATTCAGCGTATTTTTACCACTTACCACCAACGACGTGTCGGACGAAACGCGATTATAGTAAGCTCCTCCACCCGCCTGCCAGCTTCCGGCCGACTGGAGCTGTCTTTCACTTTGGTTAAAGGCCGCGCGATACGAGAATTTTCGGTGGTTAAATACGTACTGCCAGCATAAGCCGTATTGTAAGATTTTAAGGTCCGGATACAGCGTAACGATATTTTTATCCTCACTATCGGAGTACAATCCCTGGTAGTCCTGAAAATAAAAATCGAGGGTAAATTTCCGACCGTAGTAGTGCGTTTGAAAATCAATAATTTTAGTTTTTCCGCGCTTCGAATCCCGCATGAAATCAAAGCCGTAACCACCGCTAATTGACCAACCCTTGTAGCTAACCGACAGGCCAAGATTTACCGGACTGTTGGGCATGTAG
>JAVBPG010000026.1:0-52959 GCA_031549685.1 Bacteroidales bacterium
CCATTCCCTATGATATGGAATTTTACCGTTCGCTCGACCGTGTGGTGCAAAGCGAACCATGGCTCGACCGTGACCGTGGAATGATTGATATCCTTAAAACCATTGGTATTGAGAAAGGCAAACCCTTTGCCGCCGATGCACAAAAGGAAAAGATTTTGCTGGCAGGAATCGCCGATGCCCATCAGTGGATTGGCAAAAAGTACGATGCGCTTCCACCGTATTATCCCGATGCACACTGGTTCTCGGCTGTTACCCCGGAATTTGTTCAATCGTTAATGAATGGATTTACTACCGAAAACAGCTATCCGGTCGATGACCGGGGCGTTACTTTCCATTGGGGATTCAGCAGCGTCAAACGTTTGGGTGCCAACCGGAATCAGCTGTACGTTTTTTCCACATCCGATAAAAACGGGAATCCACTGGATGGATCAAAAACATATAAGCTAATCGTTCCTGCCAATGTGCCCGTATCGCAATACTGGTCGGTAACGGCTTATGACCGCAGTACCCATGCCCTGATCCGCGACGTTGCCACATCCAACCGCTCTTCCCTATCGACCGGCTTGGCAAAGAACGCCGACGGTTCGGTGGACTTGTACCTCGCCCCCAAAGCCCCTGCCGGGAAAGAGTCAAACTGGATACCCACCAAAGCCGGCAAAAATACAGAACTTATTTTACGGTTCTTCGGCGTGGGAAAACCCATTATCGACAAAACATGGAAGATAGGCGATTTTGAGGAGGTAAAATAACCCCTTCGCATTAAAAAGAATCCGGCTGCTGCTATTGCAACTGCCGGATTTTTTGTTTTCAGCCATCGGTTTTGGGTTTAAAACGCTATGCCCATAGAGCATTGCACTCGAGGAATAATGCCCTTGTAGTCATCGCTGGATGCTAGCAAAAAGCCGCTGCTATAGCTCCTGTTGCTTAAAATTGGATAACGCATCCCAGCACCTATCGTACAATCTATAACAAGGTAACCGTAAATATATTTGAACCCGACATCCACACCCATCCCATACACATCAATGGTAAAGGTAGAAGTGTTTCGGCCTCCCCAAATGGAGCCGACGGTTATTGTACGATCCAGCTGCTTAAACATAAAGTATGGGCCTACGTAGAGGTGGGCTTTACCTTCACGGCGTACGTTTTGAAAAAATATTTTGTAGCCTACATCCACCCCAAACCCAGACCGATAGCCCTCACGAAAAACGCCGGTACCTAACACAACAAAGGGGGTAATGCGTAGCGCAGTATTGAATGGCAGTATGCGCTCATACGACAGCACAAGCGTTCCATCTAAAAGCGACAATGGTCTAAAAAGTAATTGATTACACTTTTTACTCAACCGTAATGTGTCCGGTTGGGATTGCGCTCGTAGGCCAATCGTGCTCAGTACTACCAGCGCTATAGCGAGTACAATTCGCCTCAAGGTATTGATGTTTTTATTCGTGAGCTTGTTTATTTTGGCAAATGTACAACATTTTAGAATTATGCCTTTTAGGCTTGCGGGTTGTCATGCTGGGCCTGTCGAAGCATTGAGGCGTAGGCTTTTCTCCTCGCCGCACCTCCCGCCAAGGCGGGGCTCAGGGTAACAGTGCGCAAAGTAATACACAAGCCTTAAGGCATTGTTAATCAAATATAGCATTGGCTAATAACGACGAATAGATTATTAAGATTTATAAAAATCTAAAGGCTGGCATTTTTATTCAACTCTGATTATCAATATGTTATAATAAATTCATTTTAGACAGGATTAACATGATTGACAAGAAAAATCCTGCAAATCTTGTTAACCGTTAGCTCGGCGAGGCCAATCCTGTCTAAAACTATATTTTGTTAACAATGCCTAAGCGGCAGGACCCTTTCAAAGTGTAAGCATTTTTCCCCTGCTGCCGCTTTTTAGGCTTATCCGAACCCCTTTTTTACGCCTTGGGTAGCGTATGGATAAGATAGATTAAACCGGTAATTATCTTTTATTTAAAATAAAAACATTTATGCTGGAAACCTGTTTTATAAATTCACTTTGATTTTTTATCTTGCAGCGATAAAAATACTTTTGTACTGTAAAAAAACAGATTGTCATCCCGTGCTTGACACGGGATCTCCTTCCTCGAAATTTTTGGGATAGAGATTGCGGCTCAAGTCCGCAATGACATCATGGAAAAGTAAACAAAAAAATTTATACCATGAAGCATTTATCTTACGCGAGCGGCCCCAGCACGGTGGCCTTGAAGGGACAAACCATTGGCGAGGCGCTGCGCGAAACGGTTGAAAAGTACGGCGACCGCGAGGCGCTGGTGGTAGTGGAGCAGGGCTACCGCGCCACCTACCGGCAGCTGTGGGAGCAAACCACCCGACAGGCCAAGGCGCTTATGGCGGTGGGCGTAAAGCCTGGCGACCGCGTGGGTATCTGGTCGGCCAACCGCTACGAGTGGGTGCTAACGCAGTTTGCCACGGCGCGCGTGGGCGCCATCATGGTCAACATCAACCCGGGCTACAAGCTCGAGGGCGTGGAGTACGCGCTCAAGCAGTCCGAAATATCGCTGCTCATCACAGCGCAGGGCTTCAAAAAGACGGACTACATCGACATGCTCAACACCATTCGTCCGCACTGCCCCTACCCCAACCGCACCATCATTTTGGACCGCAACTGGGAAAAGTTTTTGGAGCTGGGCAGCAGCATTACCGACGAGCAGCTGGCTGAGCGCGAGGCCTCGCTTAACTTCGACGATCCCATTAACATTCAGTACACCTCGGGCACCACAGGCCTGCCCAAGGGCGCCACGCTTACGCACCACAACATTTTGAACAACGGCTTTTTCATCGGCGAGGGCGAAAAGCTCACCGAGCAAGACCGCGTGTGCATTCCCGTGCCCTTTTACCACTGCTTCGGCATGGTGCTGGGCAACATGGCCTGCGTAACGCACGGCTCGTGCATGGTTATTCCCGGAGAAGTTTTTGAGGCCGAGTTGGTTATGAAAACCGTTCAGGACGAAAAGTGCACGGCGCTCTACGGCGTTCCCACCATGTTCATCGCCGAGCTGGCGCACCCCAGCTTCGACAAGTACGACTTCAGCACGCTGCGCACGGGCATCATGGCGGGCTCGCTCTGCCCCATCGACACCATGGAAAAAGTGATTGCCAAAATGAACATGAAGGAAGTTACCATTTGCTACGGCATGACCGAAACCTCGCCCGTGTCGGCGCAAACCATGTACAACGACCCCATCGACAAGCGCACCTCGACCGTGGGGCGGGTTCACCCGCACATCGAGCTCAAAATTGTTGACCCAAAAACGGGCAAAATCGTTCCGCGCGGCGAGCGCGGCGAGCTCTGCACCCGTGGCTACTCCGTAATGCTGGGCTACTGGAACGACGATGCCGCTACGCAAAAAGCCATTGACCGCAACGGCTGGATGCACACCGGCGATGTGGCTGTGATGGACGAGGACGGCTATTTTGCTATCGTTGGGCGCATTAAGGATATCATTATCCGCGGCGGCGAAAATATTTCGCCCAAGGAAATTGAAGACTTTTTGATTAAGCACGAGGGCATTCAGGATGTGCAGGTCATCGGCGTTCCCAGCGAAAAGTACGGCGAGGAGGTTATGGCGTGGGTGAAGCGTCAACCCGGATTCGACTACGGCGAGGAAGAGCTGGCGCGCTACTGCAAGGGCCGCATAGCCACCTTTAAAACGCCTAAGTACTGGAAATTTGTCGATGAATTCCCCATGACCGTAACCGGCAAAATCCGCAAGGTGGACATGCGCGAAATCGCCGCCAAGGAACTCGGTTTGGATAAATTAAAATCAATTCACACAGAGGACTAAGTTGACAACGGACAATGGATAGTGGACAATAATTGTCCGTTATCCATTGTTCATTATCCATTGAATTATGAAAGACAAAGTTTACATATTCGATACCACCCTGCGCGACGGCGAGCAGGTGCCCGGCTGCCAGCTCAACACCGTTGAGAAAATTGAGGTGGCGCGCGCCCTCGAGGCCCTCGGCGTGGACGTTATCGAGGCGGGATTTCCCGTCAGTAGCCCCGGCGACTTCAACTCGGTGGTGGAAATTTCTAAGGCCGTGAGCAAGCCCACCATTTGCGCCCTCACACGCGCAGTGGAAAAGGATATTGAAGTGGCGGCGCAGGCGCTCAAATTTGCCAAGCAAGGCCGCATTCACACCGGCATTGGCACTTCAGATTTTCACATAAAGTATAAGTTTAACTCAACTCCGGAAGAGATTATAGAGCGGGCTATTAAAGCCGTAAAATTTGCTCGGAATCTGGTGGGCGAAGTTGAGTTTTACGCCGAAGATGCAGGCCGCACCGATAACAGGTATTTGGCAAAAGTGGTGGAGGCGGTTATTGCCGCCGGGGCCACCATTGTCAACATCCCCGACACCACGGGCTACACGCTTCCGCACGAGTACGGCGCCAAGATAAAGTACCTCAAGGATCACGTGGGCAATATCGACAAGGCCATAATCAGCACGCACTGCCACAACGACCTGGGCATGGCCACGGCCAACACCATGGCGGGCATTATCAACGGCGCGCGACAGGTGGAGGTAACCATCAACGGCATTGGCGAGCGCGCGGGCAACACCTCGCTCGAGGAAATTGCCATGATACTCAAATGCCACAAAAAAATGGGCTTGGACACGGGCATCAACACCAAAAAGATTGTGCCCACCAGCCGCCTGGTGTCCACCCTCATGCGCATGCCGGTGCAGCCCAACAAGGCCATCGTCGGGCGCAACGCCTTTGCCCACTCATCGGGCATTCACCAGGACGGTTTTTTGAAAAAGCGCGAAACCTACGAAATCATGAATCCGAAGGATGTGGGCATCAGCGAGTCGTCCATTGTGCTCACCGCCCGCAGCGGCCGCGCGGCCTTAAAGCATCGCTTTGATCAGATTGGCATAAAACTTTCTAAATCAGAACTTGATGAAACCTATCCAAGGTTCCTTGAGTTGGCCGATAAGAAAAAGGAAATCAACGACGACGACCTGATGGTGCTGGTGGACCGCGAGCGCACGGCCGACCGCAGCATTCAGCTCGTGAGCCTGCAGGTGCTCTGCGGCAAAAGCGTGCAGCCCACCGCCACCGTTACCCTCAACTACAACGGGCAGAATTTTACCGAATCGGCCTTGGGCAACGGCCCCATCGACGCTTCGCTCAACGCCATCCGCAGCATTATTAAGCAAAAAATTCGCCTAGAGGATTTTGTCATACAGGCCATTACGCGCGGAAGCAACGACATCGGCAAGGTGCACATGTCGGTTGAGTACAAGGGCTCGCTCTTCTACGGCTTCGGCGCCCACACCGACATTGTGCAAGCCTCGGTGGAGGCCTTTTTAGATGCGGTAAGCAAGGCATTGAAGTAGCCAAGAGCGTCATTGCGAGGACGAGGAACGAGGACGCGGCAATCTCAAGTTGTAATTGGCTTCGCCAAAAAGGGAGATTGCTTCGTCGTTCCTCCTCGCAATGACGCTTCGATTTAAAACTCTACTATTATGAAAACACTTTTCGATAAAATCTGGGGAAAGCACGTTGTTGAGTCCATTGCCAACGGCCCCGATGTGCTGTACATCGACCGTCAACTCATTCACGAGGTAACCAGCCCGCAAGCCTTCGAGGGTTTGCGCAAGCGCGGCATCAAAGTATTCCGACCACAGCAGGTAACCGCTACGCCCGACCACAACACACCAACGCTCGACCAGCATTTACCTATTAAGGAAGAATCCTCGCGCAAGGCAGTTGAAGCATTACGTCAAAATTGTGCCGATAACAACATAACAATCTTTGATTTAAATACAGAATATAATGGTGTTGTTCACATTGTTGGACCCGAGCTGGGGCTCACGCAACCGGGCATGACCATTGTGTGCGGCGACAGCCACACCGCCACGCACGGCGCCTTTGGCAGCATTGCCTTCGGCATAGGCACCAGCGAGGTGGAAATGGCGCTTGCCACGCAGTGCCTGCTGCAAACCAAGCCCAGGCAAATGCGCATTACCATTGACGGCACGCTGGGCAAGGGCGTTACCGCCAAGGATGTTATACTGTACATCATAGCGCAGCTCACGGCGGGCGGCGGCACGGGCTACTTCATTGAGTACACCGGAAGCACCTTTCGCAGCATGAGCATGGAGGAACGCATGACGGTGTGCAACATGAGCATTGAAATGGGCGCGCGCGGCGGCCTCATGGCCCCCGACGAAACGACTTTTGCCTACGTAAAAGGCCGCAAGTGTGCCCCGCAGGGCGCCGAGTGGGATAAAAAGCTGGCGGAATGGAAGCAACTGTTTACCGAAAGTAGCGCTTTATTTGATAAAAAATATTCATTTAAAGCAGAAGATATTAAACCATTCATCACTTACGGCACAAACCCCGGTATGGGTATCGCTATTGACGGAGCAATTCCTGCCGATGAGCCAAACAGCAAGGCGCTGGAGTACATGAATTTTAAGGCGGGCGAAAAGCTGCTGGGCAAGCCTGTTGACTACATTTTTATAGGCAGCTGCACCAACGGCCGCATTGAGGATTTCCGGGCGGCGGCAAGCATTATCAAGGGTCGCAAAAAGGCGGACGGCGTGTTTGCCTACATCGTTCCCGGCTCAAAGTCGGTTGAGCGGCAAGCCCGCGAGGAGGGTTTGATAAAGATTTTTGAGGATGCCGGATTCGTTTTCCGCCAGCCCGGATGCTCGGCCTGCTTAGCCATGAACGAGGATAAGGTTCCGCCCGGAAAATACTGCGTATCAACATCAAACCGCAACTTCGAGGGCCGCCAGGGCGTAGGCGCGCGCACGCTCCTTGCCAGCCCGCTCACCGCCGCCGCAGCAGCGGTAACAGGAAAAATAACCGATCCGAGGGAACTGATATAGTTTTTTACTTCCACCCCCGCCTTTCAGGCACCCCCGCCAGCGGGGGATAGCACCCCGAATAAGCATTGAAGCAAATGCGTGACTTGTCCCCCGCTGGCGGGGGTGGTCAAAGACCGGGGGTGGAAGCAATTTTGAATATTGAATTTTTGAATCATAGTTGCCATGCAAAAACTTACAATACTAACGAGTTGCTGCGTCCCCCTCAACGTTGAGAGCGTGGACACCGACCAGAGTATTCCGGCGCGTTTTTTGAAAACGACTAACCGTGAGGGGTTTGGCGCAAACCTTTTCCGCGACTGGCGCTACGATGCTAACGACCAGCCCAAGCCCGGCTTTGTGCTCAACAACCCCACGTACGGCGGACAGGTGCTGGTGGCCGGCAAAAACTTCGGCTGCGGGTCGAGCCGCGAGCACGCCGCCTGGGCCATTGCCGACTATGGCTTCCGCGTGGTGGTTTCCTCGCTTTTTGCCGATATTTTCAAAGGAAACGCGCTCAACAACGGCGTCCTTCCCATTCAGGTAAGCGAGGCCTTTGTTCAGGCTCTTTTTGTAAAAGTAAGCAAAAACCCGAAAACGGAGGTAAGCATCGACCTGCCCGCGCAAACCATCACCATCAACAGCATCGCCAAAAGCGAGCATTTTGACATTAACGATTACAAAAAAACATGCTTCATAAACGGCTATGATGATATTGATTACCTACTATCAATGAAAGGAAAAATTGAGGAGTATGAGAAGAAGAGGAAATAGTGATTAGGGGTTAGGGGTTAGAGATTAGAGGAAGAAACAGCCTTAAGACCCTAACAGGGTTTTGAGACCCTGTTAGGGTTAGTCCACAAAGCTTGTCATTGCGGGCTTGACCCGCAATGACAAGCAAAAGGTCTGTGTAAATCCGTGACGAAGTCCATTTAATCTGTGTTCGAAATATTTTAGATATATGAAAAAAATCGCTGTTCTTGCCGGTGACGGCATTGGTCCCGAAGTAGTAACCGAAGCCATAAAAGTGCTCCGTGCCGTTGACAAAAAGCACAGCATTGGCCTTACCTTTGAGCACGCCCTCATTGGTGCCTGCGCCATTGACGCCACGGGCAATCCCCTGCCCGACGAGACCATTGCCCTGTGCCAAAGTTCCGACGCCGTGCTGCTTGGCGCGGTGGGTCATCCGCGCTTTGACAACGACCCCACGGCCAAGGTGCGCCCCGAGCAGGGACTTTTGAAAATCCGCAAGACCCTGGGGCTCTTTGCCAACCTGCGCCCCATCAAGTCGTACCCCTTGCTGTACAACGCCTCGCCGCTCAAAAATCACTTAGTGGAGAACGTTGACTTTGTGGTTTACCGCGAGCTAACGGGCGGCATTTACTTTGGCGAAAAGGGAAGAAAAAACGAGGACAAAGATGCCTTTGACATCTGCTCGTACAGCGCCGGGGAGGTGGAGCGCATAGCAAAATTGGCCTTCGAGTCGGCGCAAAAAAGGCGCCGGCATTTGACCCTGGTTGACAAAGCTAACGTATTGGAAACATCACGCTTGTGGAGGGAGGTGGTGGGCAAAACCGCCATGCAGTACCCCGATGTAACGTTCGACTGCATGTTTGTGGACAACGCCGCCATGAAGCTCATTCAGCAGCCCGCGTTTTTCGATGTGGTGCTGACCGAAAATATGTTCGGCGACATCCTTACCGACGAGGCCTCAGTCATTACAGGCTCCATCGGGCTGCTGCCATCGGCCTCGGTGGGGCATAAGGTGGCGCTGTTTGAGCCCATTCACGGCTCCTTCCCCGAGGGCGCGGGCAAGGGCATTGCCAACCCCATTGCCACCATTCTTTCCGCCGCCATGATGCTGGAGCACTTGGGCTACGCGCAACCCGCCGAAGAAATCCGCGCCGCGGTAATGACCGCCCTGGAGCAAGGCAAGGTTACCAGCGATATTAACGCTGTTAATCCAATAAAAACAAATGAAGTAGGAGACTTCATTGCAAGCGTGATTTTAAAAAAGCATTAATGTAAGACAACGCCCGAATGTAACAATACAACGCTTTACCCTAAAACTCCCCAAAGGTGCGAAAGCAAGCTACACGATAGCTGACGCGTTGCACCTAAACATAAAAGGCGATGGACATTTTTGCTTGTTCTTCGCCTTTTCTTTTCAAAATGGGCTCACAATTAACTTGTTATAGTACGTGAAATTTTTGACAATGAACCGAAAATTAAATCATTATATTTGTAATTGAATAAACTTACACTTTAGCCATGACTAATATTGCAGGTGCAGGAAGAAAGCGCCCTTTATTGAACATTTCCATAGACAACCTATTCTTGGATCCTTTAAACCCTCGCCTTCCTGAAGATACACAGGGAAAGGGAGAAGAGGATATATGTTCTACTCTTTATCATTCGTTTGATATTGAAGAGTTAGCATATTCTATTGCCGAAAATGGATATTTTGACGAAGAGCCTTTGGTTGCCATTCCCAAAAACTTACCCTCCCAATTTGAGGGGTTGAATTACGAGCATCTTTGTAAAGATGCGGCTTATAATGCATATATTAGCAACGAGTCAACGGAGTTTATTGTTGTTGAGGGTAATCGAAGACTATCAACGGTTAAACTATTGTTAAGCGATAGCTTAAGAATGGCGATAAAGATTCGCACTTTTCCAGAAATAAGTCCAAAGGTTAGAGACGATATATCCATATTGCCGGTTATAGTATATCCAACAAGAAAAGAGGTGTTGCCATACTTAGGGATTAGGCATATATCGGGAATAAAAAAATGGGAACCCTACGCAAAGGCTCGGTATATTGCGAGCATGATTGATAAAGGGTTTTCAATTGATGATATTCAAAAGCAGGTTGGGGATAGAAATAATTCCACCAAAAAAATATACTTATGCTACCAGCTGATTGAGGTTGCAAAATATGAGTTTGATTTAAACACCCAAAAGGCGGAGGATTTTTTTTCATATTTGCTACTGGCGTCAGGACAAGGATCAATAAAAGATTATTTAGGCATTGAAAAGCGGCTGCAGGATGTGGATCTTAACAACCCTGTACCCAAAAGCAAGTTAGAAAATCTAAAGAATATATTTTCTTGGCTATTTGGCGAGGGTAAAGAGAAACTGCCTGTTATAAAGGAGTCTCGGGATATTACCTCAAAGTTGTCCCCTGTTTTAAGGAATCCCGAAGCAATAGAATATTTAAGGCTAACGCGAGACCTAAATGAGGCCTATGAAAGAAGTGAGGGCGAGGAGGAGTTGTTACGAAGGAATATCGTTAGGGCCAATAAATTATTGACGCAATCCTTGGGCTACATCAAGAAAAACAACTGGGAAATCATCAGTGACGAGGTGGTTAAACTTAAGGAAATCGTTGAAAGTATAGAAAATATGGTTGTGTCAAAATCCAAGTAGCAATGCCAACAGCGCAAATTGATAATCCATCATCAAGTCATTATGTAGCCGATTGGATAGAGTTTCATATCTGTGTGACAGGGGATTCTTTATCCAAGGCAGAGGTAATTTCCTTTATTGAAAGTTCTTCTGGGTCAGAACCGGACTCTACATTTCTTGATGACATTTGGTGTGAGTTGGAAAGAAGGCTTTTTTTATATGGTAATAACCCTCCTTATGTCCTAAAGTCAAGAGAGGTATTGTCTGTTCTGGACTGGCATACTATGCCCGAATACTTAATGTGTGTTATACTATCTATTGACGGAAATGCTGTTGCTGCTGCTAAAACAGGAAAGTTATTTGAAAGGCTATCTTGTGAAGCTATCAAGAGTTATTTTGGAGGAGAAGCCATAATTTATGGTTTCCCCAAAAAACAAACAGTAGAAGAAGTCTCTCGGCAAATGAATGAAAAGTTTTGCTATAATCCACCCTCGAACTTTAAGGATAGGGGGGTAGATATAATATGCTGGAAACCTTTTGGAGATAACAGAAAGAGTCAAATAGCAATCATCGTGCAATGTGCAGCTGGACATAACTGGAACCAGAAATTGCTCAGCATTCCCCTCAGCGCATGGAGGCAATATATTTTATGGAGTGATACTTTGCCAATTAAAGGGTTTACAACTCCCACTATAATTGAGGATGCTGTTTTTCACGATGTTGTAGCAGATGCCGGTCTAATGTTTGATAGACCTCGCTTGTATAGAAGCTTCGTACAAAATAGAATAGCTGCTGACACTTCATTAAAACTTGATTTAAAAGAGTGGTGTCAAAATAGGTTAGATCAATAGCAACATCCCCACTACATATCGTTGCCCTCCAAATTTCATTCCGATCTCATGCAGAGGCTTTTTCAAGCTTCTTGCTTTTTACCATCCGCTACCCTTTCCGCTTTACACCAAGCTCCTTGAGCAACTCCACAGGGTCCCAGAAGAGCTTTTCAAAATCCACCACGCGATCGTTTTTTACCTTTACGCCCTCCTTTTCAAGCAGCTGCTGCATGAGCTCGGGGGTGGCAAAGTGCATTTTGCCGGTAAGCAAGCCGTTGCGGTTCACTACGCGGTGGGCGGGAACGTCTTTCAGGTCATGGGCGCTGCTCATGGCCCAGCCCACCATGCGCGAGGAGCGGGCCGCGCCCAGCGCCCGGGCCATGGCGCCGTAGCTGGTTATGTGCCCGCGCGGAATGCGCCGTGCAAGGGCGTAAACCTGCTCAAAAAAGCTATCCTCGGGTGCGCGCTTTGGGGACATTGAGGTCGTAGGTAAAATCGTCGGGCTCGACCAGGGCTGCGTTTTGCGGAAGCGGAAATTGCAGGTAGGTAATGGGATAGCCGCGGTCAACAAATATTTTTTCGTAGGTGGTTTGTATGGCCAGCACGCTGCCCTGGCTTGCCCCACCGGCATGAATGTCGCTGTTGGCGGCGGTGTACGCCAGCCCGTTTTGGGCCAGCACGGCCTTGGTGTACGCGTGCAGCATCTGGCTGTCGGTTTTGAGGTGGATAAGGCCGCCGGGCGTGATAAAGTTGGCGTAGCGGTTGAGGAACAGCGGCGAGCACAGGCGCTTACGCGACTTGGTGGGCTGCGGGTCGGGGAAGGTTATCCACACCTCGCTCACCTCGCCCGGGGCAAAGAGCGAGGTAACCACATCGACCTTAGTGCGCACAAAGGCCACGTTGCCCAAGCCCTCCTCGGTGGCGGTTTTGGCGCCGCGCCACAGCCGCGCCCCCTTGATGTCGATGCCGATAAAATTCTTGCCTGGGAATTTTTGCGCCAGCTCCACCGTGTACTCTCCGCGGCCGCAGCCCAGCTCCAGCACAATGGGATTTTCGTTCCTAAAGAACTCCGCGTGCCACCGGCCCTTCAGCGCAAATTCGCCGTTGAATAAATCCTTGAAAACGGGCTGGTGCAGCAGCGCAAATGTTTCGTTTTCCTTAAACCGTGCCCACTTATTTTTTCCCATGGATAATTTTATCTTGAAGAGTGTTATTGCGGGTCGGGCCCGCAACGGCAAACAGTATCTTACTTTGCTTTTTCTATGCGCAAGCCAACGTCCGACACGTACGGCAGCGTGCTCATGCGCATGCCCTGCCGGATTTCGAAGCGGTAAACCCCGCTGCGCGGAAATTGAACCTGCTTGCGAAAGGCCAGGCGGTTATCCAGCAGCTTCGAAAAGCCCTTGCCCAGCCAGCGGCCGTACTGGTCGGCCAGCGCGTACTCCACCGTGTCGATGGTGTAGGCGCCGCTTGGCGCCGTGGCTTTTACAAAAAAGTAGATGTTGCTGAACGGGTAGGCGCTGGTGTTGCGCAGGTTGATGTACACGTTGTGCAGGCTTGCAGTATCGGCTATGCTTACGCTAAAAACGGCCACGCTATCCTTGCTCCAGCCCCCGGCAGGAATGCTTTGGTAGCGATCGTACACGCGCGAGGAATCGCACGAGCACAGGCACAGCGCAAGGCCCGCGAGGAGCCAAAAAAACTTACTTCTGCTGGTTGTTGTTGCCATTACTTCCTTGCTGCGGCTTACGGTTGGGGTTACTCTGCGGGCGGCGATGCTGGTTGTTGCCGCCGTTGCGGGCGGCGTTGCCCTGCGGCCGGCCTGCTCCGTTGCTGCGCGCCGCGTTGCCTTGCGGGCGGGCGGCGTTACCGCCGTTTTCGGGCGCCGCTCCGCCCTGGTTGCCGTTGCCCGACGGGCGACTGCCACCGCTGCGGTGGTTGTTGCGGTTGCCGCCGCCGCGCGGGTTTCCGCCCTGCCTGCGGGGCCGGTCAAAGCGCGTAATGCTATCCTCGCCCGCCGCGCTTTGGAAATCGGGCGCCTTAAGGCCGCTGACTTTGGGCGTGTACTTTTCGCTCAGCAGCGCGTCAACCTTCACGCCCTTTTTGTTTTGCTCTATAATTTCCTTCACCCTGTCCACCGGCACCTCCACAAGCCCCTCCATGGAGTTCTTGTCGAAGTTGTACCACATAATGCGCTTAAAAATATCGGTTTTGTGGTGGTAGGCCGTGCCGTCGATGGTTTCGAGCGGAATGTTGGTTTTGGGGAAATCCTTTTGTGCGTCCATGTAGGTGGACAGCTCGTAGTTGAGGCAGCACTTGAGCTTGCTGCACTGCCCCGCCAGCTTCTGCTGGTTGATGGCAATATCCTGGTAGCGCGCGGCGTTGGTGGATACCGAGGCAAAGCTGCACAGCCACTGCGCGCAGCACAGCTCGCGGCCGCAGGTGCCGATGCCGCCGATGCGGCCGGCCTCCTGGCGCGCGCCGATCTGGCGCATTTCAATGCGAACGTGGAATTCCTCGGCCAGCACCTTAATCAGCTCTCGGAAGTCAACCCGCTCATCGGCACTGTAGTAGAAAATGGCCTTGGTTTTATCGCCCTGCACCTCCACATCGCCAATCTTCATTTTGAGCTGCAGCTTTTCAACAATATGGCGTGAGCGGATCATGAACGGATGCTCCAGCGCAATGGCTTCGCTCCACTTCTCCACATCGCCGCCCTTTACCTTGCGGTAAATTTTTTTGTACTCGTACTTTTCGGGCACCAGGTTGTTGCGCAGCATTTGCAGGTACACAATATCGCCCGTGAGCAACACGATGCCGATATCGTGCCCGGGCGAGGCCTCCACGGCAATAATATCGCCCTTTTGCAGGGGCAGGTCGTTTACGTTTTGGAAAAATCCCTTGCGCGTATTTTTGAAGCGAACCTCCACAATATTGCTTGGCAAGGCTGCGTTGTGCAGGCCCTTGAGCCAGTCAAAGGTGGCCAACTTTTGGCAGGATTCTACCTCGCGGCAAACCAACTCGCCGGTAAGCGGCTTTTTTTTGCATTCGCAGCCGCGGGTATATAGCATTTCTTCGAATTCGTTGGACATGATATATTATTTCAAATCAAGGATGTCATTGCGGGCTTGACCCGCAATCTTCTCTCTTTTTTGTTTGGTTTAAATGTTATGGGATTGCGGGTCAAGCCCGCAATGACAGCTGGTTACTAAAAATCGTAAAGTTACAAAGTTACTACTTTTTTCGTGAACGTTTTGACTTTTTTACGGCAAGCGGCTCTTCATTTTCGGGCGCATCCTCCTCCATCATCAGGTAGTCGAGCTGCTTTTTTTCCATGTTTACGCGGTCCACCTTTATGCGCACGGCGTCGCCCAGCGTGTAGGTTTTGCCGGTGCGGCGGCCCACCACGCGGTAGTTGTCCTCGTCAAAGTAAAAGTAGTCGTCCTTGAGCGTGCGCAGCAGCACCATGCCCTCGATTTTGTTCTCGCTTATTTCCACGTAAATGCCGCGATCGGTAACGCCCGAAATAACGCCCTCGTATTCGCCTCCGATTTTATCCTGCATGTACTCCGCCATTTTGTACTTAATGGAGGCGCGCTCGGCCTCGGCGGCCAGACCCTCCATTTCGCTGGAGTGCTTGCACAGCTGCTCGTAATCCTCGGCGCTGGCCGACTTGCCGTCGTTGAGGTAGCGCTCCAGCAGGCGGTGCACCATCATGTCGGGGTAGCGGCGAATGGGCGAGGTAAAGTGCGTGTAGTACTCAAAGGCCAGGCCGTAGTGCCCCACGTTTTTGGTGCTGTAGCGGGCCTTGGCCATGCAGCGCAGCGCCAGCGTTTCGAGCAGGTTCTGCGCCTTGCCTCCCCGCACCTCGTCGAGCAGGTTGTTCAGCTCGCGCGAAATCTTTTTCCCCTTGCCGAAGTTTACCTTGTAGCCCAGCTGCTGCGCCACGTGCGACAGGTTTTGCAGCTTCTGCTCGTTGGGGTCTTCGTGAATGCGGTACACAAAGGTTTTGGGCTTGCTTTTGCCGGCGGGCTTGCCTATATGCTCGGCCACGCTCCGGTTGGCCAGCAGCATAAACTCCTCAATGAGCTGGTGCGACGGCGTGTCCTCGCGGAAGTAAACGCCTATGGGTTTGCCGTTTTTGTCAATGTCAAAGCGGGCTTCGGCGCGCTCAAATCCCACCGAACCGTTTTGGAAGCGCTCCCGGCGCAGCTGCTGCGCAAGCGTGTGGAGCGTGAGAATTTCGTCGCTGTAGTTGCCGCGGCCGCTGTCAATAATGTCCTGCACCTCCTCGTAGTTAAAGCGGTGGTCGGACATGATAACCGTTTTGCCGAACCAGCGCGATACGATATTCGCTTGCTCGTCCATTTCAAACACGGCGGAGAAGCAGAGCTTGTCCTCCCTTGGCCGGAGCGAGCAAAGCCCGTTGCTCAGGCGCTCGGGGAGCATGGGCACCGTTCGGTCCACCAGGTAAACCGAGGTGGCGCGGCTCACGGCCTCCTTGTCAATGGTGGAATCGGGGGTAACGTAGTGCGTTACATCGGCAATGTGCACGCCCACCTCGTAGTGGCCGTTGGGCAGCCGCAGCAGCGACAGCGCATCGTCAAAATCCTTGGCATCCTTGGGGTCGATGGTAAGCGTGGTGATTTCGCGGAAGTCGCGGCGCAGGGGCAGCTCCTTCGCAACGTCGTCCCCCACCTTTTCGGCCGCCTTTTCCACCGCGGGGTCAAACTTGTAGGGCAATCCGTACTCGGCCAGTATGGCGTGCATTTCGGCGTTGTTTTCGCCGGGGTTGCCCAGCACGTCAACAATTTTTCCAACGGGCTGCTTGGCGTTAGCCGGCCAGTCGGTAATGCTTACCAGCACCTTTTGCCCGTCCTGCGCGCCGCCCAGCTGGTCGGCCGGAATGGTAATATCGATGTGCATGTGGCGGCTGTCGGGCGTAACGTAGCCGTGGTACTTCATCTTGCGCAGCACGCCGACGAACTCGGTGCGGGCGCGCTGCAAAATTTCGGTAACCTCGCCCTCGGGCCTACGGGCGGTTTGGCGCATGAATACCTTTACCGTATCGCCGTGCAGGGCGTGGTTGAGCGCGTGCGGCGGGATAAAAATATCCACCTCGCTGGCATCGCTTTCGAGGTAGGCAAATCCGCTGCCGGTCATGTCGATTACGCCTGTAATTTCAACGCCCTTCATGCGGGTTTTGTACAAGTTGTCGTGGGTAAGCACCAGCCTTCCCTCCCTTACCAGGGCGTCCACCGCGGCGGTAATTTTGGCGCGCTGGTTGGCGTCCTTTACCCGCATGGATTTAAAAATCTGCCCCAGCGTAAACGGCTTGTTAATGCTCATCAGGTAACTGTTGAGCCGCTGCAAAATATCATTTTTATAGTGTTTCCTTTGTGCCATAATGTTTGTGATAAATTTTCCGAAAGTCTGGTTGCCACTCCCGCAGGGCACAAAATAACAATGTGATTGAAAAGTTGTTATAATAAGATTTAAACAACCTCTTAGCTAATGTTAAAGCGATAAAATCAGCCCGCAATCTTTGTATCTTTGCCTTGCGTCGTAAAACTTATAAAGATAGTAAAAAAACGGTATGGTTGACAATAAATCACAAAAGATGAAGGTGGGCATCGTTTTTAGCGGAGGCGGCTCGCGAGGATTTGCGCACGTTGGCGTTATTCGCGCGCTGGAGGAGCGAGGCGTTGCTCCCTATGCCCTATCGGGAACCAGCGCCGGAGCCATAGTGGCCGCGCTGTACGCCGATGGCTGTACGCCCAACGAAATTCTCGACTTTTTTGGCGGGCACAAGCTGACCGATTTTACGGGCTTTGGCTTTTCGCGCCGCGGAGTTTTTAACCTCGAAAAGTTTGGCAAGGCGCTGAACAATACGCTCCGGCACAAAACCTTTGAGGAGATGCCGATACCGCTTTTTGTGGCGGCAAGCAACCTCAACACCGGGAGCAGCACCTACTTTCACCACGGCACCATTGCCGACAAGGTGGTAGCCTCGGCTTCGGTGCCCGTGCTCTTCAGCCCGGTAGAGATTGACGGCCACACCTACGTGGACGGCGGGCTGCTCGAAAACCTGCCCGTAACGCCGCTGCGCGAGATCTGCGATTTTGTAATCGGCATAAACGTAAGCCCGGCCGAAAAGGTGGAGCACTTTACCTCGTTTGTACACGTCAACGAGCAGGCCATGAACGTGCTGGTGCAGCACAACACTTCGGTTTCGAAGTGCCAGTGCGACATGATTATTGAGCTCAAGGGCCTGCACGACTACCGCTTTTTGGACATGAAAAATCGCGCCCTGATTGCCGAGTCAGGCTACAGGCAAGCCAAGGCGCAGCTGGATAAAATGGGCATGATGTTTGAGGATTAAAAACAGAAAATTGATAATGAACGACCAAATTTTACACCTTCTGTCAAGCGTTATTCACCCCGAAAGCGACAAAAGCATTGTGACCATGGGAATGGTGGAGGCGATGGAGGTAACGCAGGAAAGGATAGCGTTTTCTTTGTGCTTTAAGAAATCCCGAGACCCCTTTGCCAACACCATCAAGCAGCAGTGCGAGAAGGCGCTCGGCGACAAGTTTCCCGGGCACGATGTGGATATTACGCTGGTATTTCCCGAGGCCAAGCCCGCACAAAAGGTGCAAAAGCCGCTGGAAAAAGAGCCCCACAAGCTGGCAAACGTGAAGCATACCATTGCGGTAGTTTCGGGAAAAGGCGGGGTGGGCAAATCCACCATTTCGGTCAACCTGGCCATTTCGCTGGCGCAGCAAGGCTACAAGGTGGGGCTGATTGATGCCGACATCTACGGACCTTCCATTCCCAAAATGTTCGGCGTGGAAAACGAAAAGCCCCTGGCCAACGAGCAGGAGCACATTCTGCCCGTGGAAAAGTACGGCGTAAAAATGCTCTCCATCGGCTTCTTCGTTAAGCCCGACGACCCGCTTGTTTGGCGCGCCCCCATGGCCACCAGCGCCCTCAAGCAGCTTATGCTGCAGGCCGAGTGGGGCGAGCTCGACTTTTTGATGATAGACATGCCACCCGGCACCGGCGACATTCACCTTACGCTCATACAGGAGCTGCAGCTGAGCGGCGCCATTGTGGTAAGCACGCCGCAGCAGGTGGCGCTGGCCGATGCGCTCAAGGGTATTAACATGCTACGCAGCGAAAACGTGAACGTGCGCATACTTGGCCTGGTGGAAAATATGGCCTGGTTTACGCCCGCTG
Source organism: Bacteroidales bacterium (assembly GCA_031549685.1). Classification (GTDB taxonomy): domain Bacteria; phylum Bacteroidota; class Bacteroidia; order Bacteroidales; family UBA932; genus JAITMY01. The sequence goes on from JAVBPG010000026.1 coordinate 18,348, forward strand.
AGCTACCGCAAAACCGCTACTATATTTTTGGAAAAGACGGCTGCAAAAAGCTGGCCAAGGAGATGAACCTGCCCCTGCTGGGCGAAATACCCCTTGTGCAAAGCATTTGCGATGGCGGCGACAGCGGAGCGCCCGTGGCCTTGGGCGAGGGCCTACCCAAGCTGGCCTTTGCGCAGCTGACGGAAAATGTGTTGAAACAACTAAAGGGATAAAAAGATAAAACACGCTTCGCGTGATAAAATTTATCGTGAACCTTTTATCGTCCGTAGGACATTTATCTTTTTATCTATACTCTTATGGATGATTTGAAATCCCGCATAGAAGTCGCCCTGGGCGAAATTCGTCCGCTGCTCAAAGCCGACGGCGGCGACATAGTGCTGGTGGACATTACGCCCAACATGGTGGTGCGCGTGAGGCTAAAGGGCGCATGCAAGGGCTGCCCGTTCAGCTTTATTACCATGACCAGCGTAATCCGCGAAAGGATACTGAAGGCGGCGCCGGAGGTAAGGGAGGTGGAGGAGGTGTAAAAAGCGGCTTTTTCGCCGCTACGTGGGCGCATGCCCACCACAAAAGGGTGGAGAAGAAAAAGAGCCCCAAAAACAACGGTTGTTGTTTTTGGGGCTCTGTAGCTTGCTTGTGCAGCTTAGCTAGTCGGCCACTGCAACCTCTGCATCGTACAGGTCTTGAATCTCCTTATCGGTCAGCGCACGGTTGTAAATACGCATTTCGTCCAGCTGGCCGCGGAAGGTGTTTTGCCAAGCTAGCATATCATACTGCAACACCTGGTTGGCCCAGTAGCCTATTACGCCAATGTTGGGCTTGCCTACGCGCGTGTACTGGTGCAGGTCGCCCAGCGGAACGGCAGGAGTAGCACCTTCTACCTGGGGAATGTTGGCAAGCTCGGATCTTGCATACTTTTTGCCGTTGATGTAGTAGCACTTGGTAGAGGTAGCGTTGTCGTACTTTACCATAAAGTGGTACCATCCGCTATCCGCCGCCATGGGGGTTTTAGCGGCAGCGCCTTCGGGACTCCAAAGAATACCAAACTCGTTTCTGTTACCGCGTGTAAGTAGGGTAACAGAGTCAGCTTTCCCATCCTGATAAATTTGCATACCGGCAGCCCAGTGGTCGGCAGGGATTGAGGCAACACCGTCGACCATAACCACCTCGCCTCCGCTCAGCGAGAAGATGGCATCTGCCCCTGCACGCGCGACAAATTTTACCCAAAGTGCAATGGTGTACTGCTTTACATTAGCAATCTTGTCGGTTGCCGAGTAGGGAAAGGTAATGTACGAAGCCTCTGCGCCCTGGTAAGCCTTACCCCTCTTACCCGCAACGTAGGTAACGTTTCCCTCCTCCGTACCGGTGCGGTTACCCTTGGTATCGTTCGGCGAATCGTTGAACGCCCAGTAGGCAATAAGGTTCTCCTTGGCAATGTTGTCGGGGTCGGCAACGGTGGGGCCGGGTTCGGGTTCCTTGTCGTCATCCTTGCCACATGCTACCATGGCTGCCGTACCAATGGCAAGCGCGGCCACAAAGAGCCATTTAAAATTCTTTTTCATAACAGTACGTAATGTTTAGTTGGTTAATAAATTATTTTTTCAGGGCGCAAAGCTACATGCTGCCGCAAAAAAAAATTGAAAACAAGCTTAACAGACTGTTAAATGGGCTCGGAATGGGACGCTTTTGCAGAAAATGGGACAACTTTTATGGCTATCCGACAGTGGTCATGAAGGGTTATTCGGGCAAGCTTTTGCCCCCGAGGGCGCTCATAAAGCCGGAAGGTGTGGTCCCTTCGAATTCGGTAAAAATACGGTAAAAGCTTGATCGAGAGGTAAATCCGCTAATGTTCATGAGCTCCTTTACGGACAAGCCCTTGTCCTTGCCCGCCAGGCGCTTAAAGTGCTCCACGCGCAGGTAGCTCAGGTAGTCCTTAAAGCCGGCAAAGCCGCTGTTTTTGATAGCTTCCACCACGTGCAGCTGCTTTGCGCCCAGGTCGCCGGCCATGTCCCTAAGCGTATAGGCGGGGTTGGTGTAGGAGGCGTTGTTTTCAAAGTAAACGCTCATTTTACCGAAAAGCGCTTCGGCGCCGGTCAAGGCCTTTTTATTTTCCGGGGCGGACTTCGCCTCCTCGCCCTTTTCCATGCGGTGCGACAGGGGGTTTTCGTACATGAGGTGAAGCGCCGAGCCGTAAATGGCAAATACGACTATTACCATGCCGTAGGTGTCGAACAAAAACCTGGTGGGAAAGAGCGTAAAGGCTGCGTAGTACACCAGTATAAACAGCTGCAAGGCTACAAATACACTCATTTTCAGCGTAGCCCTGCGCCTTACGGAGGAAAAATGCCCCAGCACCGGTATAAGCAGGTAAACAATCGGAATAACGAGCGAGGCAACGAACAGAACAAGCCGCAACTGTACGTTGAACTGCTGGAGGTTACCTAGCACATCGGCCAGCGAGTTGAGCTCGGTGGTATACCCGTCAAACCAGTAGTAGCAAATGGTAACAAGCGTTATTACCCCCACGGGGATAAGAAGAGAAACAAACCTTAACGGGGTAAGGTAGGCGGGGCGCAGCGTGGCAAGAGGGTAAAGAAAGGCGGGGGTAACCACCACAAACCACTCTACCATGCGGCGCGCCACCAGCAGGCCGTAGCCCAACGTGGGCGCGGAGGGTTCGTAGTAGCCCAGCAGCCACATGAGGTTGTTGTGCAGCAACATTCCACTTGCCATCAGCACCATTGCGCCCCACCAAAGCCTCAAGCGGTTGCCGGCAGCGCCCGCAATGAGCATTATGGCCAGCACCAGGGCAACAAAATCCAGCAACACCTCAACGGCAAGTAAAAACCAGGTCATAAGCAGCCCCACAACGGTTACACAAAAAGCAGTCTTTTTACCATACGGCAAGGCGTACGCGCCACCGCACAAGGTTCATACAATTTCCAAACGCGCTCCGGCCTACTTTTTTTGCAAAAGCGAGCCGTACTGCGCCTCGTTTTGCAAAATTCCAGCAGCGTGCTTCACCTCGGTATCGTGGCGGGTGCTCACCTCCAGGCGGCCCCGCTGGTAGTAGTAGCGGCTGGCTATTTCCTCCTCCAGCAGCTCCGAAATTTCGCTTTTAAAGCGCTCAAAGTCCTGCGGAATGTCGGGCGTAAGCTTAGCGGTCAAATCGTCCAACTCGGGCTTTAAATTGTCGTAATACTTCTCCTTTTTAAGCGTCTTTACCAAATCCTGCAGCGCCTTCGACGAAGTGGTTTCGTAGGTAAAGTTGGAGTCCTTGGCAAACTTTACAAAATCCTTAAAATCATCTTGCCGTAAAGAAAATTCGCTTGCCGGGGCAACGGTCGCGTGGCGCACGTAGTAGTGGTTGGCAAAGTCAAAAAAGAGGTTTTGCGTGTACAGCTTCAGCAAAATTTGCGGGGTAACAATAGGTGTCAGCTGCTCGTCGGGCGTAATGCCGCCGCCATCGTACACGGTACGGCCGGCGCGGGTGGTAAACTTGCGCACCAGCGAGTCGGGTATTTTACCCACGCTGCCGTCGGGGTTGCGGTGCGTATAGTCCACCGCTTGAACGCATCTACCACTTGGCGTATAGTATTTTGCAGTGGTCAACTTAAACTTTTCATTGAAGGGTAAGGGGCGCACGCTCTGCACCAAGCCCTTGCCGTAGCTGCGCTGGCCCACCACCACTGCCCTATCCAAATCCTGCAGCGCCCCCGCCACAATTTCCGACGACGAGGCCGAGGCGCTGTTAATCATTACCGCCAGCGGAATATTCACGTCCAGCGGTGCGCGGTCGGTTTTGTACTTCAACTCGCCGCCTACCCTTCCCTTTACGCTTACCACCTCCTGCCCCTTGGGCACAAACAGGTTTACCACCCTTATCGCCTCCTCGAGCAGGCCGCCGGGGTTGCTGCGCAGGTCGAGCACCAAGCTGGTGGCTCCCGCTTTTTTCAGCTCCTCCACCGCGCGCTTTACCTCCTCGCTGCAATCCTTGGTAAAGGATGAGAAACAAATGTAGCCCACGCTGCTGTTGGGCAGCAGGCCGTGGTAAGGCACGCTCGAAAGCTGAATTTGCGTGCGCTGTAGCTGCAGCTCCACCGTGTCCTTTGTCCCGAATTTTATGACGCTCAACTTGAGCGAGGTCCCTATTTTTCCCTTCAGCGAGGCGCTTACCTCGCTCACGTTTTTGCTATCCACATGTTGCCCGTCCACGGCAAACACAACATCGCCCGGGCGAAGCCCCGCCTTGTCCGCCGGAAACCCCTGGTAGGGCTCGGCAATCTCAATCAGCTCGCCCCGCTTGCGGATGAGCGCGCCGATGCCGCCGTACTGCCCGGTGGTCGAAAAGTCAAAATCGCTGACCTCGTCCTCGGGAATAAACACGGTGTAGGGATCGAGCGACTCAAGCATTTCGTCCACGGCGGTTCGTATCAGCTTTTCGTAGTTTACCGTGTCAACATAGTACATGTTGAGCTCCTGCAAAATGGCAAAAAACACATCAACATTTTTGGCCACCTTAAAGGAGGCCGACTGGGCAAAGGTAAAGGTAGCACTCAGCACCAGGGCGGTAGCGACAAGTAATTTTTTAATTTTATTCATGGGGTTTAGTTATCAAATACGTTTTTTACTCCAAACAAAAGAGATTTACTACAAAAGGAAAAGCTGCAAATTTGCAAATCTGCATAAAGATAATAATAGTAGAATACTTAATACGGTCATAAACAATTTTTAATAGACGGGGTTTACGGGAGGGGGATCCTGTAAATCCCATCTAAATCTACTCTTCTTTAGCAGCATCTTTTTTCGTTCCAAAAATTTTATCCGGAACAGGATCGTATCCGCTGCCGCCCCAAGGATTGCACGAAAGGATGCGGCGCAAGGTAAGCAGCAAGCCCCAAAAGGGTCCGTGCTTTTGTAACGCCTCAATGGCGTACTGTGAGCAGGTGGGCGTATAGCGACAGGCGTTGGGAAGAATGGGCGATATAAGCAAGCGGTAGGCTTTTACCAACCAAATAAAAGGTTGCGACAGGGCTTTATTTATTGCTATTTGCCAGGGCTTTAACATTGCTGCAAATGGATTTTTCTATGGCCGTAAACGGAACATCGGTTTTTTTGTCGCTATATATAAAAACAAGGTGGTAAAGTTGGGGTAAAGTTAAAAATGTTCCACGTAGAACATTTTCGTTTTTCTGAAAGGCAGCCCTCATTTGTCGCTTAATTCGATTACGATGCACCGCCCTTTTTACCAGCCGCTTTGGAACGGCAAAGGCAACTTTGATAGCTGTTACCCCACCATCCGAAGGTTGGCTGACGGCAATAAGCTTAATGGGAAAGGAAAAAAAAGCATTACCGGCCTGAAATGTGGCAGAAAACTCTGCTGCAGAAAGGCTGCTTTTCATCAATACTACTTTTTAGCCTTGGCGGCAGCTGTTTTTTTAGGAGAAGTCGCAATGGATGGACCGGTTTTCTTAACCGGAGCAGCGGCTTTAGCTTTAGCCAAAGACGGGGCGGGAGCGGTGGCCGGCTTCGCCGGAGCTGCCGCTGCCGGCGCTTTCAGCTGCTGCTTTATAAAGAGCTCCAACGCCGACGGCATGGACAAGGCTTCGGGTGTCGGTACCGGAATGTTGAGCGTAAGGCCAGCATCCTGCACAGCCTTGGCCGTAGTTGGACCAAAAGCTGCAATAATAGTTTTATCTTGCTGAAAATCAGGGAAGTTATAAAACAAGGACTTAATCCCCTGAGGGCTAAAAAAGGCCAAGATATCGTAGGATTTAACGTTAATATCAGAAAGGTTGCTGCTAACGGTTTTGTAAAAAATGCCCTTGGTGTACTTAAACTTGCCCTTATCAAGCAGCAGCGGAATCTCCGCTTTGTACATATCCGACAGCACCACCAAAAATTTATCGTCGTGGTGCTTAACCATAACATCTATCACACCCTTAAACTGCCCGGTGGCGCCAAAGAAAATTTTGCGCTTGCGGTACACAATATACTTTTGCAGGTATAGCGCAATGGACTCCGAAATACAAAAGTACTTCATCGTTTCGGGGATGGCAATTTTAAGCTCGTCGGCTATGCGGAAGAAGTTGTCAATGCCCGTTTTGCTGGTAAAAATAATGGCCGTATGGTCCAAAATTTCGATGCGCTGCCGACGAAACTCTTTTACGCTAACTCCCTCAACACGAATAAATTGTCTAAACTCCAACTTAAGGTTATACTTTTCGGCCAGCTCCGAATAGGGAGACTTTTCGGAGGATGGCTCCGGCTGCGATATTAGTATGTTCTTTATTTTCACGGTGTTATGATATTGTTTGGGAGGGTTGTTACGCTTTATCTAACAGCTTAAAAATGGCGATAATGGGTAAAATTTCCAAGGTGCAAAAGTACAAAATCCAAAAGAAAAAGTTGTTCTTTTCTTGTAAAAAAAGCCTTATTGTCCTAAAAAAGTATAAACAAAGAATGAGTAATAAAAAGATGGACAGGAGAAAAAGCAGCATAGGCGCAAACCTTTCATCCAAAAATTCTTTAACCAACAATACCGGAACAAGCACCAAAGCCGTAGCCGAGAAAAACATCAGCTGGGCGTAAGTAAGGTCTGAAAAAAGTTGTTTTTTCCTGGAAATCAATCCAATAATATGGTTAATCGCTATTTTTAATGCCATAAAAAGAATTAAAACTACCGAAAAAATAAAGAAAACACGGGGAAAAGACGCCTCATAAAATGCCGCAGACCAGCCGCCGGCAAGGGTTGATAAAAAGAAGGATATAGGAAATACTGAAAAGCTAAACAGCAAAATAAAAAAGGAGAGCTCACCCCAGGGCTGCGACCGCCTGGTGTCCCAAAAACTTTTAAACGAAATAATGGAGCGAAATAGCTTAAAGAAATTCTTTCGAAAAGAAATGAATAAGATAAGCAGAACGAAACACAGCACCAACGAAAGGCCCAGCTCAAAATCAAGCCGGGCAATATCCTGCCGCACGGTACCAATGCCCACCCTCGACGAGTAAACCGGCAAGGGCTGCCACTCCGCACCGTAAACCTCCTGCGGCCGTTGGCTCGGGGCCAAAGCTGAGTCGGACGGTAGCAGCCATGTAGTATTTTGCTCTAAGGAGTCGCGCATTGGCGGATAAAAGCTGATTGCAAAGTTAGCAATAAATGAGATTTCAGGAAAAAAATCCTACGTTTGAAAGCGCTTTTGCTTGGCGTATTCCTAGCACACGGGCTACCTCATCGTAACCGGCGGCTTTAATTCGCGCTATGGTTTTATATTGTGCAAGCAACTTGTTAATAGAGTTTTCGCCTATTCCAGGAATTTGATCCAGCTCGTGCAGCAGCATTTTCGATGATCGCTGTTTCCTGTGAAACGTTATACCAAAGCGGTGCGCCTCGTCGCGAATATGCATAAGCACCTTCAGCGTAAAGGAGTTTTTGTGGAGGTAAAGCGGCGTAGAGTCGTTGGGCAAAAATACCTCCTCCAGGCGTTCAGCTAAAGCTACAATATCAATCTTACCGTTTAGCTCTAACTTTTCCAGGGACTTAATGGCGGCGCTCAGCTGCCCCTTACCGCCATCCACCACAATGAGCTGCGGCAGCTCCCCACCCTCGTCGAGCAACCTTTTGTAGCGGCGGTAAACAATTTCCTCCATCGAGGCAAAGTCGTTGGGCGAATCCACCGACTTTACCATAAAGTGCCGGTAGTCCTTTTTGCTCGGCTTGGCATTTTTAAACACCACGCAGGCCGCCACCGGATTTGTGCCCTGCGTATTGGAGTTGTCAAAGCACTCTATGTGGTGCGGCAGGGCCGTTAAGTGCAAATCCTGCATAATGGTTTTGAGCCGCTGCTCCAGCGCCGAGTCGGGGTTGGTGTGCTCCAGCTGCTCTACTCGCTGGGCAATGTAGGCGCGGCAGTTGTGCTCGGCCAAAGCTAAAAGCTTATGCTTATCGCCCCGCTGGGGAACAAAAAAGGTGGCGTTGTCAAACTCCACATCAGGTAGAAAAGGAACAATGATTTCACGGTTTAGCTCTCCTATCATATCCTTGATTTCGGCAACGGCAAACGAGAGCAGCTCGGGCAGCGATTCATCCAGCGGAGAGCTCAGCTCCATGGTGTACGAGTAAACCAGCGTTCCGCCCGCCACGCGCATAAAGCTGCTGTAGGCCAAGGAGCCCTCCTTTACAATGTAAAACACGTCAACGTTGCCCACCGACGAGTTGACCACGGTGGACTTGGCCTGAAAATCGTCGAGCAGCTGAAGCTTCTCTTTAAGCGCATGGGCCTGCTCAAACTGTAGCAGGCGCGAAGCCTCAAGCATTTCGGCCCTGACCGAGTCTTTTACCGGCGACAAATCGCCCTTGAGCATGGAGGTAATAAAGCGAATTCCCTCATCGTAATTTTCCAAGCTTTGCAGGCCAATACAGGGCCCCTTGCAGTTGCCCACCTGCAGCTCGAGGCAGGAGCGGAACTTACCTGCGGCAATATCCTTGGGGTTGAGCTTAAGCGTACAGCTCCGGAGCGGATAAAGGCGGCGCACAAAGTCGAGCAAAAAGCGCGCTGTGCGCACCGATGAGTAAGGGCCGAAATACTTTGAGCCGTCCTTAACCACCTGCCGGGTCAAAAACACACGAGGGAAGAGCTCGTTCTTTACGCAAATGCTCGGGTAGGTTTTATCATCCTTGAGGTTGATGTTGTAGCGGGGCTGCAACCTTTTTATGTAGGTATTCTCCAACAGAAAGGCTTCGGCCTCGGAGCCCACCACCGTAAAAATCAAGTCGGCAATTTTGGAAACCAGCACCTGCAGCTTGCGGTTTTCCAGCTGTCGCGCCTCGGCAAAGTAGGAGGTAACGCGCTTCTTTAAGTTCTTAGCCTTGCCCACATAAATTACCACCCCCGAGGCATCAATAAACTGATACACCCCGGGTAGGCCCGGCAAAGATTCAACCTTTTGCCTCAACGTATCGGAAGGATAAAACATGCAAAAAACAAATTATCAAAGGCAGTAACGTCATTGCGAGCGAAGCGAAGCAATCTCATGTTTTTAGAGTTTTTGTTTCGAAATTAGCTTGAAGGAGATTGCTTCGCTTCGCTCGCAATGACGAACAACACAAAATACAAACCACCCCCGCTTAAGAACTTTTCAAAAAACAAGCACCCCCACCCGCTTAAAAAAAACGATTTTGGCTTCGCCAAAATCGTTCCACGTGAAACCTCAACTTTCTTCTTTCAGAAAAAAGGCACTCGTTCCACGTGAAACAAGAAAGCATAAAAATAGATGAGCAACCTCACCCTGCTCCCACAGCCCAACCTGCCGTGGAGGCTACAACCGCAGCCGTGATCACACAAAGCGTACCGCTGCCAACAAACCAACTATGTTATAGCCCCCTTTAGGGGGTTGGGGGTATAAAGAAAAATCCCTTACCGCCCAAATCGCACAAGCAGCGCGGCAATATCGGCCGGAGATACCCCCGGTATGCGCTGCGCCTCCTCTATGTTTTTTGGGCGAATCCGCGTCAACTTTATTCGAGCCTCGTGCGTAAGCGAGCCCACGGATGAAAAATCAAAGTCCGCAGGAATAACCACCTTTTTAAGCCTGTCAACCTTGAGCTGCTCTCGCCTGTCGCGAATCTCGTAGCCTTTATACTTTACCTCGCTATCGACCGCTACTACCAGTTCCTCGTTCAGGCTTTCGCCCAAAAACTCTGCTACCACAGGTAGCGATTTTAAATCCAAAAGAGAAAACTCGGGGCGAGAAAGAACATCAATAAGCGGACGCTTTTGGTTCAACTCCGAAGAATTTTTAGAAAGCAAGAGCGGATTTATGGCTTCCGGCGCGATGCCGGTTTTCGACAAAAAAGAAATAATTTCATCAACTTTTTGCTGCTTTTGCAGGACTAAGTCCATGCGCTCGCGAGAGAGCAAGCCCAAGTCATATGCCAAGGCGGACAGGCGAACATCGGCATTATCCTGCCTCAACGAAACGCGATGCTCTGCCCTACTGGTAAACATGCGGTAGGGCTCATCAACACCCTTGGTAACCAAATCGTCGATAAGCACACCAACGTATGCCTGGCTGCGGCTGAGAATAAACTCCCCCAGCCCATGCACCTGTTGATGCGCATTTACGCCGGCCACAAAGCCCTGCGCGGCGGCTTCCTCATAGCCTGTAGTACCGTTAACCTGTCCGGCGCAAAATAAGCCGCTTAACACCTTTGAGTGCAAGCTATGCGTTAGCTGCGTTGGCGGAAAGTAGTCGTACTCAACAGCATATCCCGGTCGAACCATTTGGGCGTTTTCCAGCCCGGGAATTTTTTTCAGCGCCCGCTCCTGAATTTCGAAGGGCAGAGAGGATGAAAATCCGTTGAGGTAGAACTCGCACACGCTCCTTCCCTCGGGCTCCACAAACAGGTGGTGCGAAGTTTTGTCGGCAAAGGTGCGCAGCTTGTCCTCAATGCTGGGGCAGTAGCGTGGCCCAACGCCCTTGATAATTCCGGTAAACAGCGGCGAATCCTTGAAGCCTTGCCGCAGGGTTTCGTGCACCTCCTCGTTGGTTTCGGTAATGTAGCAGCTGAGCTGGCTTTGCACGGGCTGCGTATCGGGCCAGTACGAAAACTTCCACGGCCGCTCGTCGCCGGGCTGCTCGCGCATGACGCCAAAGTTGATGGTGCGCCCATCGATGCGAACGGGTGTGCCGGTTTTCATGCGCCCCACCTCAACGCCGAGCTCGGCCATTTGGTCGGACAGGCGGTAGGCGCTCATGTCGCCCGCCCTGCCCCCAACGGTGCTGGAGCGGCCCACAAACATTTTGCCGTTGAGAAAAGTTCCGGCGGTAAGCACCACGGCTTGGGCAAAAAAGGAAACGCCTAAGGCGGTTTTAACGCCCACCACCTTTTTGGAGTCCGAGCCGTCGAGCAGCAGCTCCACCACCGAATCCTGCCAAAAGCTAAGGTTGGGAATTGACTCGAGCACCGCCCTCCACTCGGCGGAGAACGCTACCCTATCACACTGGGCGCGCGGGCTCCACACGGCGGTGCCCTTGGAGTTGTTGAGCATGCGAAACTGAATGGTGGAGCGGTCGGTTACCAAGCCCGTGTAGCCACCCATGGCATCGACCTCGCGCACAATCTGCCCCTTGGCAATGCCGCCAATGGCGGGGTTGCAGGACATTTGCGCCAGCTTGTTCAAATCCATGGTTATGAGCAGCACCCTGGAGCCCAGGTTGGCGGCAGCGGCAGCGGCCTCGCAGCCGGCGTGCCCGCCTCCTACCACTATAATATCGTAGCTAAAAGTCATTGGCTAAAAAAATTTCGTGTGGCAAAAATCATTGCCGTCGGTTTTAACCGACGGATAAAATGATGCCTCAGAATATGGCGCGCGGATCACAGGTGTTGTTTCAAGGGAAGCGCCTGCTCCGCGCGCTTTTGCTACCCTTGCCTTGTACCCGTCCGCTAAAGCAGCTTGTCCCGCAAGGCGGGAGCAATGAAAAAGCCCCGTTCGGCCGAGGCTTTCGCCTCGGTCGTTCTATTTTTGCAGGCTAAGCCTGCTTACGTGCGGGGCGTGGCCGAACAGTTTTTTCTTCCATCTATGTATAATGGGAATTGGGATTATGTATAGACTTTGCTCATTTTACCCCCCAACCCCCTAAAGGGGGCTATAACAGCAGTAGGTTTGCAAGCAAATGTACTACTGTCAATAAACAGCTAATGTTATAGCCCCCTTTAGGGTTGGGGGTAGCGAAGAAAAACGAACCATCTATATTTTGTTACTCATTCCCTTTTTTATTGTATGGTATGGCTACTCTTGATTTTCGTGTGGTAGTTCATATCCTATTCGCCTGCGAGCCTGTTCGCCTTGTAGCCTTTTTTGCTCGGTAATACCACTAATAATTTCATACACACGACCAAATTCCTCATACATAAAAGAGTCCGCCTTATCCTGCTGTTGCAGCATCTCGTTTACTTTGTGCTCAAGAGCTTGAATTTTATCCTTAACATCACTCAGCTGCTCCGCGCTCACCGGCTGCTTAACGGTAAAGCCTCTTAGCAGGTGCTCTCTCAGTACGCTTGTAGCCCACTGGCGAAATTTCGTTCCACGCAACGACTTAACCCTATAACCAACGGAAATTATGACATCAAGGTTATAGTATTCAATATTTCTGACAACCTCGCGCCCTCCCTCCATTTGAACTGTTGCAAAATTTGCAACAGTTGATGCCCTTTGTAACTCTTGCTCCGCAAAAACATTGTTTATATGCCTTGATACCACTGATTTATCTCTTTGAAATAGCGCTACAATTTGCGCCTGTGTTAGCCAAACGGAACCGCTTTCTATTTTAACGGGCAGGCTAAAATCATCTTCGCTGTATGTAACTATTTCGCTCATACTAAAAATATTTCTACAAAGGGGGTTTTCTTCTATGTATAGTGAAACCGGCACGACAACACCTCAATGGTTGACCCCTGTTCGGCCGGGGCTTTCGCCCCGGTCGTTCTATTTTTACAGGCTCAGCCTGTTTACGCGCGGGGCGTGGCCGAACAGTTTTTTCTTCTATGTATAGTGAAACCTGCAGGACAACACCTCAACGGTTGACTCGTTGGCCAGCCGGTACACAATTCTGTGCTCCTGGCTTACTCTTCGCGACCAGCAGCCGGAAAGCTTAAATCGTAGGGCCTCGGGCTTGCCTATGCCCGTAAATGGGTGCTCCTTGATGTCGAGCAGCAGGGCGGTTATTTTTTGCTGTATCATCTTATTGCCCGATTTTTGCCAGTATTCTAAGTCGGCCACGGCCGCTTGGGTAAACACTAACTCCATAGCTTGCCAATATCGAGCTTTACGGTCTTTCCTTGGTCAGCCTGCGCAATACTTTCGGCAATATGCGCCGCGTTGGCCGGGTTGCTCAGCTGGTACAGGGTTTCCATTATGCCGTCGTACTCCTGCGACGACATAAGCACCACATCGCCGCCCTTGCTCCTGTGCAGAGTCAGCACCTCTCCGGATTGCACTTTTTCGAAAATCGACTTCATGTTTTGGGAGAACTCCCTTGTGCTTATTGTATTCATTTGGAGTGTAGCTGTTAAATTTTGCATTACAAATGTATAACAATTATCGTACAAATGCAAATTTTTGTGCTAAAAATCGCACTTGGCCAAGTAAAAATCTTCCCGCTCCCGCATTTTTTCCCCCGTTCGGCCGAAGGGTCGCTGAACGGAGTTTAAATATCAGCCAAAACTTGTGAAAAATGGCAGGTTTTTGAAAAACATTTTATATTTTTGCCAAAACTTGATGAACAAAGCAAGTTTTGGCAAAAATTTTTATGGTACAAAGAAGCGGATATTTAGAAACGCTAAAAGGACTTAGAGATAAGAACCTTATTAAAGTGCTAACGGGGGTTAGGCGTTGCGGAAAATCTACCGTAATGCAAATGTTTCGTGACTACCTGACGGGGGACGGCGTGGCGTCTTCGCAAATTGTTTTTTTGAACTTTGAGGATTTTGAAAATCATAAATGGCTTACCGATTTAGATGGGCTATATCATCACATTGTAAACCAGCTGGATTTATCAAAAAAATGCTACGTTTTTCTTGACGAGGTGCAACAAGTTAATGAATTTGAGCGGCTTGTTGACGGACTTTACGTAAAGCCAAACGTTGATGTTTATGTAACGGGGTCAAACGCCCATCTCTTATCGAGCGAGCTTGGTACGCTGCTTACCGGGCGATATATTTCTATTCATATTTTGCCTTTTTCCTTTAAAGAGTATGTAAGCGCTTTTGATGACAAAAGCCGTACCGATTTGCTTTTTAATCGTTTTCTCGAAAGCGGCGGTATGCCCGGTACGCTCGAAATACGGGAGGATTTTGTCGAAAAATACCTGCTCGATATTTACAGCAACATTTTGCAAAAAGACATTATGGTGCGAAACCGCTGGCACAAAGAAAATAACTTTGAAAACATCGTAAAATTTATGTTAGACGCCGTCGGCTCTTCGCTTTCGAGCAACAACATTGCAGGCGTGCTTAAAAACGAAGGGTATAAAATTTCGCCCCATACAGTCGAAAATTATTTGCAAGCGCTTACCGAATCGTACCTGTTTTACAAAGTGCCACGATACGATATAAAAGGGAAAAATATACTTCGCACCCTGGAAAAATACTACGCGGTTGACTTGGGTTTTAAGCAAGCGCTGCTTGGTAAATCGCACCAAGCTGATTTTGGGCACAAGTTGGAAAACGTTGTGTATTTGGAGCTGCTAAGGCGCAACCGGCAAGTTTATATTGGCAAAGCCGACCGCATGGAGATGGACTTTGTGGTAATGAACAACAACGGAGATTGGGAGTATGTACAAGTGGCGTGGACGGCAAAGGAGGAGAGCACTTTCATGCGGGAAATGCGCCCTTTTGAGGTAATAAAAGATTTCAACCGCCGAATTCTACTTACCACCGATGTTGAGCCCATGGTAACCTACAAAGGAATACAAAAAATTAATGTAATTGATTGGTTGTTTGAAAAATAGGGGATACCCCGGTTCGGCCTAGGCTTTCGCCCCGGCCGTTTTATTTTTGCAGGCTGAGCCTGCTTACGCGCGGGGCGTGGCCGAACGGAGACGGATGCCAAACTCAGAACTTTGTCATTGCGGGCTTGACCCGCAATCCCCCGATAGAGATTGCCTTGTGGCAGGAGATTGCGGGTCAAGCCCGCAATGACAAAGCGGATGAGGCGAGAGCCCTCGGACGAGCAAGAGCAGAATCCTTGACCGAGGGGGAAGTAAAAAAATATCAGCCAAAACTTGTGAAAAATGGCAAATTTTTGTGCTAAAAATCGCACTTGGCCAAGTAAAAATCTTCGCGCTCCCGCATTTTTTCCTTTTCGGATTTTGTGGCATCGCCGTAACCGCATAAATGCAGTACGCCGTGAAGCATTACACGGTGCAGCTCGTTTTCAAACGAGGCTCCATACTCCCCGGCATTTTCGGCCACCGTGTCAACGCTTATAAAAACATCGCCGGAAACGACCGGCGGCTCGGAGTAATCGAAGGTGATAACGTCGGTAAAGTAGTCGTGCTTAAGGTAGGTTTTGTTGACCGAAAGAAGGTACTCGTCGCTGCAAAAAATGAAGCTAACATCGCCCGGGGTTTTGCCCTCGGCGGCAACAGCTAATTTAATCCAGGCCTTTAGCTTTTGGCGGTTGGCCAGCTTAAAGGGAATATTTTCGATGTGGAAGGTTATCATGGCTGCTTTGCAAAAATCTTAATCCGCCAGCCACAGCTCAGGGTCGAGCTTAGTCATTTGCCGCCACAGCTCGAAGTGCAAAATGGCCCTGTCGCTATCGGAGGCAACGGCAACCAAACCAAGTACTTGCTGCGCCCGTATTTCGTCGCCCGCCTTTACGGTAATGGATTTAAGGTGCGTGTAAATGGTGTAGTACAGGCCGTGCTGCACCAGCACGTTGGTTACCTCACCCGTTGAAAACACCCTGCGCACCGTACCGTCGGCCACCACCATAACGGGCGCGCCATCGGTGGTGGAAATGTCTATGCCGTTGCTATTTACCTTAATCCCCTTCAGCACAGGATGATCGTAAACGCCAAAGCGGGTAACGATAACGCCTTTGGATACCGGCATGGGCAGCCTACCGCGCATTTTTTCGAACTTGGTGTTGCCCACCACCTCGGCCTCGGCCATTTTAGCGGCAGCGGCCTTGCTTTTTTTGGCGGCCTCGCGCCGGCGCGCTTCCTCGCGGCGCGCCTCTTCGGCAATGGCGTCCTCAATTTGCTTGTTGAGCTTGGTGGCCTGCGCCCGCTTCTTGTCCAAGTCCTTTTTCAGCTCCTTCTCCTTGGTTTTCAGCCTGCTTAGCGTCAACTGATACTGCTTTTCCTCGGCGTTGAGGGCGAGCAGCTCCTTGGTTTTTTGCTTAAACAGATACTCCTGCTCCGCCTTCTTTTCCCTCAAATCAAGCAGCTTGTGGTTTATGGTATCGCTCTGCCGCGTTATTTGATTGGCCTGGTTGATGCGGTGCTCGGAGTAGGCGCGCAGGTAGCTCAGGCGGCGGTAGGCCTGGTTCAAATCCTCGGCGGCCAGCACGTACATGAGCTGCGTGTAGGCGTTGCGGTTGCGGTAGGCAAAGTTGACCATTTTGGCGTAGTTCTCCTTGAGCTCGCCCAGGTCGTCGTAAAGCCGGGCCACCTGCTTTTGCTTTTCGGCAATTTCGGCGGCCAGCAACGTCAGTTGGTTATCTATACTATTTATCAGCCGCTTACGCGAAACAATGTTGGTGTGAATGAGGTTAAGGTTGTCGAGGTTGACCTTTTGCGCCGAGAGCGTTTTGTTGATAAGCGTGTTGGTGTAGGCAATATCCTTTTCCACCTGCTTTTTTTGCTGCTCCAGCTTTTTCACCGAGGAGCTCTGCGCCGCCAGCCCGAGGCTCGACAAAAGCAATATGAGTATAAAAATGTTGCGCATGTGCAGTTTAAAAATCCTTTTTCAAGCCACAAAGTTACCTAAATTGACTTCCCGCTACTCCTTTCGCTTCAACTTTTCGAGCAGCTCGGGCGACTTGTTACCCTTTTCGCGGGCGCGCTCCCAGTAGATGTGCGCGTTGCTTAACTCCTTGAGTGCGTGCAGCACATCGCCGTAGTGCTCCAAAATTACGGGCTCCTCGTTACCGCCGTTGACCATGGCGCGCTGAAATATTTTTTTCGCCTCGGCGTAGTCGCCCATTTCGTACAAAATCCAGCCGTAGGTGTCGAGGTAGGTGGCGTTGTCGGGCTCGGCCTCAACGGCCGCCTTGCTCATGGCCAGCGCCTTCTTCAGCTTGGTTTTGCGCAGGCTGAGGTAGTAGGCGTAGTTGTTGAGCACCAAAATGTTGTTGGGCTGCAACTTGAGCGAGCGCGTAAAGTATTTGTCGGCCTTTGAGTACTCCTTTTGAATAAAAAAGGCATCGCCCAGCGAGGCGTACAGCTGCGCGCAAAACGCGGTGTCGGATGTGCCGGCCGCCCGCTCGGCCTGCTGCCAAAAGCGGATGGCCTCGCCGTAGTTTTTTTGCTGAAAGTAGGCCAAGCCCTTGAAGTAAAACGGACGGTACTGGTTGGGGAAAATGCCGGCATAGGTGTCGGCCTCGGTCAACACGTTGGCCCACGCCTGCGCCGAGATGAGGAGGTCGAAAAACAGGCTCCAGCCCTCGTAGTAGGCCACCGACTCCAGGGCGTACCCCGCAAAAAATTTCGACGCCTGCTTGTTTTTTATCACGTCGAGCAGGTAGGCATCGTAGGCGCCGCGCTCGGTCATTAGCTTGAGCGTACCGATGGCCCTGTTGACGCGCTGCGTTTGAATCAAAAACTTGGAGTAGGTCAGCTCCACGGCGTAGCTGTAGGGCACGCGCGCCAGGGAGTACAGCGAGTCGATGGTGGTGACGTAGCTCTGCTCAATGGCCGGAAATTGGAGCAAAAACTCCAGCATTTGCAGCTTGGTAATGGCCGGCATGGCCTTGCTTGAAAACAGGCTGTGCAGCGTTGCAAAGTAGCTATCGAAGTCGGACACGCGGCGATAGTAGTCCGACATACCAAGCAGGTATTTTACGGAGGTCGAGTCCAGCGTTTTGGCGCTGCCCATAGCCTTGAGCGAAAGCGAGTCGGCGCCATCGGCGCCGTACAGCTCGGCCAGCAGCAGCCAGTGCTGCTGCTCCGAGGGGTACATCTCGGTAAGCGTTTTGGCCTCCGCAATGGCCTCCTTTACCTTGCCCTGCTTGAACAAAAATCCCTGCTTGGAAAATAGGCTTACCTCGTCCACGCCGAAGTTTTGCTGGTATAGCGCTATGGTTTTCACGCCCTTATCGTACTCGCCCTGCTTGTCGTAAATAAGCAGCAGCTCGCCGTACGCCTCCTGCAGCTTGGGGTTGAGGGCAAGCGTTTTTTCGTAGTACGAGGCCGCCAGCTCCAGCTTACCGGCAAGCGCCAGCAGCTGCGCCAGGCGTAGGGAGTACCACACGTTGGCCGTATCGAGCACGTAGGCCGAGCGGGAGTACGACAGCGCCTCGTCCAGCTGCTTGCCGGCAGCCGCAAGGCTTGCCAACTCGTAGTAGCAGGCATCGCAGTAGGGGTCGGATTTTATGGCGCGCCTGAAGCAGTAAGCGGCGTTGTCAATATCGCCAAAAGTGGCGCGCTTTTTACCCTCGTGAAAGAAGTAGATTTGCTCCTGCCGCTTGCGCTCCGACACGGGCTTGCGCTCGCCCGTGGGCGCCACCGGCTCCGTTTTTTTGGCAAAAGCCGTAGGCGCAACCAGCATCAGCGGTGCAAAAAGTAGTATGTAAAAATATTTTTTCAACTGAATTTTTTTGAGGTTGAAATTGCTGTGCTAAAAACTACAGGTTGTGCGAACCGGAGATTGCCCCCGTCCCGAACCATATCATTGCGAGGAGGAACGACAAAGCAACTTCCATCCCCCATCCCTTCTAAATCTTTAAACTCTAATGCCTTCCCGTATGCCCAAAGCCTCCGGCGCCGCGCTCCGTTTCGCTCAGCTCGTCCACCGGCTGCCAGGCCACGCGCTCAAAGCGCGCCACCACCATTTGCGCAAGGCGCTCGCCGGGCTTAAGCGTGAACACCTCGGTGGAAATGTTGGCCAGCGCCACCTTTATCTCGCCGCGGTAGTCGGGGTCGATGGTGCCGGGCGCGTTGGCCACGGTAATGCCAAACTTGGAGGCCATGCCGCTGCGCGGACGGATCTGCGCCTCGTAGCCATCGGGCAGCTCAATAAAAATGCCCGTGGGCACCAGCACGCGCTGGTGCGGCGGTATCAGCATATCCTCGGTAATGTTGGCCTTGAGGTCAAGCCCCGCCGACAGCTCGGTGGCGTACTGCGGCAGCTCAAAGGCCGAGCGGTTAACGACTTTTACGTTCATGTATGATTGACGATTTATGATTTATTTTTTCTTACCAGCTGCCCCACCCTGCTCAAAATTGGTTTTCCGTCGCGCCACAGCGCCACGGCAAAGTAGGCGCCCAGCAGCAGCGTTGCCACCACAAACTTGAGCACCGGCGCAAGGTTGCCCGCCAGCGCAAAGATAGCGTAAATGCCCAAGCCTACCGCAATGTAAAAGCCAATTGATTTTAAATCGTAGCTGATGGGGTAAAATTTTTGCCCCAAAAAGTAACTGATGATGACCATGACGGCGTAGCTGCAAAAGTGCGCCCAGGCCGCGGCGTGGTAGCCGTAGCGCGGTATAAAAATCACGTTGACCAGCACCGTTACCAGCATGCCCGAAAAGGTAATGTAAACGGCGTAGCGCGTTTTTTCCGACAGCTTGTACCACATGGAAAGGTTAAACGAAATGCCGAGCAGCAGATTGGCAAACAGCATGATGGGAACAATGTCTATGCCCTCGCGAAAGTTTTTACCCGTAAGATAGGCAAAGAAGTCGATGTACAGCGTAACGAACAAAAAGATGAACATGGCGCAGATAACGAAGTACTTCATCACATCGGCAAACACGGCGCGCATGTTGCTTTTATCGGCCTGCGAAAAGAAAAACGGCTCGGCGGCGTAGCGAAACATCTGCACAAAAATGACCATGAGCATGGCCAACTTGGTGTTGGCCCCATACACGCCCAGCTGGTCAAGCGCAAACGAGGGGTCGGCGTAAAGGTGCTTGAAAATTATACGGTCAATGTAATCGTTGGCAACCCCCGGCAAACCCGCAATGAGCAAGGGAAGCGAGTAGATAAGCATGCTGCGCCACAGCGGCCACGAGAACGAAAATTTGATGCTGAAAATGGTGGGCAACAGCAGCAGCAGCGTAAACGCGCTGCTCAGCAGGTTGGCCAGGAAAATGTAGCCCACATCGGGCGTGGGCGAAAACCAACGAAGCAAAAACGAGTGGGGATTTTCGGCAAAGTAGTTCGGCAAAAACGACAGAAAAACAACGCTTACCAGCACGTAAAAAACCACGTTGGACAGCTTGAGCGCCGAAAACAGCTTGGCCTTGCCCAGGTAGCGCAGGCGCGCAAAGGGTATGGACATAAACGCATCGATGGCGATAACGCCCGCCAGCTGGAGCGCGTAGCTGGGGCTGTCGGGGTAGCCGATAAACGAGCTTACCCCGCCGATGTTGGCGGCTACCAGCACAAAAAACAGCAGCGAGGTGGTAAAAAGCGAGCTTAAGGCGGTAGAAAAAACCTGGTTGGGGTTTTGATCCTTGCGCGACGAAAAGCGGAAAAAACCCGTCTCCATGCCGTAGGTAAGCAGCACCAGCAAAAAGGTAAGCCACCCGTACAACTCGGTAAAAATGCCATACTGCGCGCGGTCGAGAATGCGCGTGTGGTAGAACACCAACAGGTAGTTGATAAACCTCGGCACAATGGTGCCCAAACCGTATATGGCAGTATCGCTCGCCAGGCGTTTGAGTGGGTTCACTACTTAGTTGTTAAAAGCCCGTTTATTGTACAAGCAATATCCGAAGCTGATGGAAAAATAAAGGTTTTGGTTGGGCTTGTCGTAGTACGAAAGCGAAGCGGCAAGCGGGCCTACCGGCGTGTTGAAAACAAGCGAAGCGGCGCCCACGGCGCTAAACTGCCGCACGCCGCTCTCGTACTTTACCGGATCCACCGTGTTTTCTTTGCTTAGCTTGGTAAACGGCTGAAAAATGTAGGCCTCGGTGCGCAGGTAAAACCGCTCGGAAAACACAAACGTGGGAATAACGCCCAGCGCAAGGTAGCGGCTCGCCCTGAAGTTTTCGAGAAAAAAGCCGGGCAGGTTGGGCAGCGGCTCAAACGAGGGCAGCATGAGCAGCGTGGAGTAGTAATCGCTGAACAGCGCCCTTTGCGACCACACGGTTTCCACGTGGTAGCCCAACGAAAAGTGCGCCCACGCCAACGGATAGTCCTGCCTCATGTACTTAAGCGACCAAAAACTCCGGTTACCCTTAAACACGCTTTTGCCCAACATCGTCGAATCAAAATCAACCGCAGTGGTACCCTGCGTGTGGTACTCCTTGCCCCAAACGTAGCTCGCCGACAAAAATTCTGTTACGCCTTTTGTTGGATACTGCCTATAGTTCAAAAGATTACGATCTATCGACAAGGCTCCGTCGACAAAGTGAAAGGTCATTTTTTCGGGGACATCGCTTGATACAAAGCTGGTACTGGCGTAGTACTTGGCGTTGCGCGCCCCTACCGCCCCGCCCAGCCTCAGCGCGCTGTTGAGGAAAAAGCGAGTGCCCAGGTCAAACCTTCCGAACACCTCGTCGTCCTGCATAAAGTCGGGGCGCGTATCGCTAAAAATCATGTCGGGGTTGTTGCTGTAGTAGTCAAACGAGTTGTGCGTTATGTTAAACTCGCCAAACACGGGCAGGCGCAAATTTTTAAAGCGGTAGTCAACCCGGCCGTAAATTTTTTGCGAGTTGTACACGTTGCCAAAGTAAATGTTGGCGCCCGCGTGTAACCTAAAAAGGGAGTACGACTGGTACTCGGCACCCAAAAATCCAAGGTTGGAAAAGTTAGAGAAACTTCCGCCGATGGCCAGCCTGAAGTTGGGTGCGGAGGTGGCGCGCACGTCGAGGTTGTAGGCGCTATCGGCCGGGCTGTAGTGCGCTACCGGAAAAAAGGTCGACACGCCGCCGTCGGACACCACGCCAAAGTAACGATTTTTGATTTGCTCAAGCGTAAATGTTTTGCCGTGCGCGTTCTGCATTTCCTCCCTTACGTAGGTTTCCAAACCCTCGTGCACGCCGGTTACCTTTACATTCTTAAAGCGGTAGGGTGGAATCTTTTTACGAAAAGCGTTGCGCTTATGCTGCACGCTTTCCTTGGTTACCCTGTTCTGCACAAGTGTTTTGATGTAGGGCATTTGCGCCATGGTTTCGCGGTAGCCCAGCTCCATCAGCTCTCTTATTTTAGCAAAATCCATGAGGCTAACACCGCCAAGCGAATCGACATCGATGAGCACCCCCTTGCCCTCCTTAATTTCGTACTCGGTGGGGCGCGACATAAGACTGGTAATGTGCGAAAATACATCGTCCTCCGTGGGCCGGTCGTAGTTGTCGGAGCATTTTACGCCGATAACAAAATCGGGCGAAAACTCCTCCTCGGCCACGTTTACCGGAAAGTTGTTAATCATGCCGCCGTCGAACAGCAGCAGGCTGTCCACCACGGCCGGCTTGAATATGCCGGGGAAGCTCATGGAGGCGCGAATGAGCGTACCTACATCTCCCGTTGACGGAGCATACGCTTTTTTGTTGTAGGCATCATACGACATGGCGCGAAAGGGCACCATGAGGCTGTCGAGGTTATTTTTTGCAACAGCGCTTGCTCCGGCAAACAGCCGCATGAAGGCAAAATCCATTTGGTAGGGCAGCACCAGGTTGGTGGGCAGCACAAACCTGGTCCGCCAATTCCTGTCAATGTTCATGCGCAAAAAAAACATTTCGGCATCAACATCATCCTGCTTGTAGTAGTACTCGCCCTCGCGGCTAAAATCGCCGGACGACCAGCGCTTAAAATCATCGGACAAAAAGTAGCTTACCACCTCGTCCACCGTGTAGCCCGAGGCGTACATGCCGCCAATGATGGCGCCGATGGAAGTTCCGGCAATGGCGTCGATGGGTATTTCGTTTTCCTCCAGGGCCTTGAGCGCGCCAAGATGCACCAGGCCTTTGGCCCCGCCACCGCTGAACACCACCGCCACGCGCTGCGCGGGCAGCATGGTTGTGCACAGCAAGCACGCCAGCAGCGTGAGGAAGAATTTAGCCTTGAGCATTTGGTAAGAAAATCGTATATTTGCGCTCCGTTAAGCAGTTGCTTTTTGATGTCGTCCCGCGCTTGACGCGGGATCCCCCTTGCTGAAAATTTTGGGGAAAGCTTGCGGGTCAAGCCCGCAATGACAATGCGGATTTGTTTTCTCTAAAAAACTAACAAAATTACCACAAATAACCAATCTATGAAAGTAAAACATATTGCTTTAGCTGTTTTTCTGATTACAGCGGCAAGCCTTACCTCATTTTCGCAACCAAAAAGTAAAAAACAACAAAATAAAAAACCCGTGGAAAAAATTGTTCTCATCGAAACCAGCCTTGGCAGCATCAAGGTAAAATTGTACAACGAAACCCCCGAACACCGCGACAACTTCGTAAAGCTGGCGGAAGAAGGCTTCTACGACAGCCTTATATTCCACCGCGTTATAAAAGATTTCATGGTTCAGGGCGGCGACCCGCAGTCGCGCAACCCGCAGCCCGGCAAGCAGTACGGCGCGGGCGGCCCCGACTACACCATTCCTGCGGAGTTTAACCCCGCGCTCATTCACAAAAAAGGTGCGCTTTCGGCCGCCCGCACCGGCGACCAGGTTAACCCCGAAAAGCGCTCGTCGGGCTCGCAGTTTTACATCGTTCAGGGCAAAATTCTTAACGACCAGGAGCTCGACCAGATGGAGATGAACGTGAGCCAGCAGCCGCTGCAGGCCATGTTCAACAAAATAATTGCCGACGAGGAGCAAAAGCTGATGGCGCAAGGCGTAAAAATCAACTACGACTCGCTGGTAGATGTGGCCCGCCAACAGGTGCTGGCGCACTGGGAAACCATGGAGAAATTCAAGTACACACCCGAGCAGCGCGAAGCTTACAAAACCTTGGGCGGAACGCCATTCCTCGATGGCGGCTACACCGTATTCGGCGAAACCATTGAGGGCCTCGACGTTGTTGACTCCATTGCCAACGTGCAAACCGCCCCCGGCGACCGCCCGGTGCAGGATGTGTTTATTGTAAAAATGACGGTGCTGAAGTAGTGCGAGCGACAAAAGCGGGTGTGTTGTCATTCTGATCTGAGCAACGCGAAGAATCTCCAGTTCGCACAAAATGACACATAATACCAGCCTGAGATCCTTCGCGTTGCTCAGGATGACACACGATAAAAGTTGTAGAAAAAAATGAAAGAAAAAATTGAAAAGCTCCTTTCGGAGGTCGAAGCCTTTACCGCCGACAGCGCGCAAAAGGTGGAGGAATTCCGCATAAAAATGCTCGGCAAAAAGGGCGATTTGACCCTGCTCTTCGAGGAGTTCAAGCAGGTTTCGGGCGAGGCCAAGCGCGAGTTCGGGCAAAAAATAAACGAGCTGAAAAATAAGGCGCAGGGCAAAATCAACGAGCTGCGCGAGGTGCTCGAAAACGCCGACACCGCTACCCTATCGCTCGACACCTCGCGCCCGGGAACGGCCGACGGCATGGGCACGCGCCACCCGGTGGCCGTGGTGCGCAACGAGATTCTGGACATTTTCTCGCGCCTTGGCTTTACCGTGGCCGAGGGCCCCGAAGTGGAGGACGACTGGCACGTGTTCGGCGCGCTGAACTTCCCACCCGAGCATCCGGCGCGCGACATGCAGGACACTTTTTTTATCGAGAAAAAGGAGGGCGACGACAATCCGGTTTTGCTCCGCACACATACCAGCAGCATACAGGTGCGCGTAATGGAAAAGCAGCAGCCTCCCATTCGCATTGTGTGCCCCGGCCGCGTGTACCGCAACGAGGCGGTGTCGGCGCGCGCGCACTGCATGTTCCACCAGGTGGAGGGCCTGTACGTTGACCAAAACGTATCCTTTGCCGACCTGAAGCAAACGCTGCTCTACTTTGCCAAGGAGATGTTCGGCGCCAACGTTGAAATCCGCCTGCGCCCCTCGTTCTTCCCCTTCACCGAGCCTTCAGCCGAAATGGATGTGTCGTGCAGCATGTGCGGAGGCAAGGGCTGCAACATTTGCAAGGGCACCGGCTGGCTCGAAGTCGGCGGCTGCGGCATGGTAGATCCCAACGTGCTTGAGTCGTGCAACATCGACAGCAAAAAGTACAGCGGCTTTGCCTTCGGCATGGGCGTAGAGCGCCTGTGCATGCTCAAGTACCAGGTGCGCGACCTGCGCCTGTACTTCGAAAACGACGTGCGCTTTTTGAAGCAGTTTACCGCAGCGATTTAACAACAGGCACACGGAAAACGCGGACTCCGCCACGGATTTCACGGATAAATTTATTTCTGTGTTAATCCGTAAAATCTGTGTTTTCCGTGTGCTAATTTTCTACACTATGACCACCACCCTACCCGCCTTCAGCATCATCGGCATTGCCGTGCGCACCGGCAACCTCAACGGGCAATCGGGCAACGACCTTGCCGCACTTTGGGGAAAATTTGTGGGAGAAAAGTTATTTGAAAAAATTCCTAACCAAGTTGACAATAACACGCTCTACTGCCTGTACACCGACTACGAAAGCGATTTCATGGGCGAGTACACCACCATTTTAGGCTGCCCCGTAGCTTCACTCAACAGTGTCCCCGAGGGTTTTGTTGGCCGTAAATTCGAGGCTACTCAAACGGAAGTATTTCCGGTAAGCGGCGCCCTACCCGACTGCGTGGTAAAATGCTGGGAGGAAATTTGGCAATCGAAAAAGCGGCGCGCCTACACGGTTGATGTGGAGGAGTACAAGCTCAGCGATTTGGTAAAGCCAAGCGTTGAGGCTAAAATTTACCTCTCGGTGTAAAACACAAATTCGTTTCGATTCAAAGTAAATAACGCACGGACAAAGGGTTAATTTGTACCTTTGTCTGCTTCTTTTTTGCACACAGGTAACCCCTCCAAGGGTTTTGAACCCTTGGAGGGTACATTTACGATATGCTGCACTTCAAAAAAATAGAGCTCGGCGATTTACACAAAATCCGCACCGCTGTTGAAAAAACGGAGTACCAATCCTGTCAGCTTTCGGCCGGAAGCCTGTACTGCTTAGCCGAAAAGTACGATACGCAGCTCTGCTTTGACGACGATTTTTTATTTGTAAAGCAATGCCGCAAGGGGTTTCACACCTGCTACTTTATGCCCATCGGCACAGGAAATTTGGCGCTGGCGTTGGGTAAACTAAGAAGTTACCACGCCGAAAATCACGGCGGTA
Organism: Bacteroidales bacterium; assembly: GCA_031549685.1. Classification (GTDB taxonomy): domain Bacteria; phylum Bacteroidota; class Bacteroidia; order Bacteroidales; family UBA932; genus JAITMY01. The sequence continues at coordinate 44,249 of JAVBPG010000026.1, forward strand.
ACCTCGTGCTATGGGGCATTGCCGATGATATGATGGAGGATTTTCGGGGCGCATCAAAAGCATACGAATCTTTAATACTAACCGAAGACAGGGATTGGGCAGAATACATTCACTCGGCACAAAATTTACTAACGCTGCAGGGCAAGCGGCTGCAACCCAAACGTAATGCGGTAAATCAGTTTTTGCGTAACTATCCCAACTATACGTTTGAAGCGATTTCGAAAGTCAACATTACCGATATTTTGGCCTTCCAACGCCATCAAATGGCGGAAAAAGAGGCCGGAGAAATGGACGAGGCGCTGGATGACGAAAACAGCGCCATAGAGCGCACGCTGAAAGATTTTAAAGCCATTGGCCTAACGGGCGGAATTATTCGCATAGAGGGCAAGGTTTGCGCCTTTGCCATTGGCTGCCCCATCAACCGGGACTCCTTCGATATTTTATTTGAAAAGGCGGAGAAAGATTACAACGGCATTTACCAGGTGCTGGAGCAGGAGCTCATCAAAAACGAGCTGCGGCTGTTCTCCTACATCAACCGCGAGGAGGACTTGGGAATTCCCGGCCTGCGCTTTGCCAAGCAAGGCCTGCAGCCGGATATTTTGCTCATGAAGCATACGGCGGTGCTGCCTCCGATTTCATAAAGAATGGCACCCGGATAACACTTGCCTTATGTCATTCTGAGCGAAACGAAGAGGAGTCGAAGAATCTCCGGTTCGCACTATGAAGACGCATTGTTCCAACTTGAGATCCTTCGCTTTGCTCAGGATGACAAACACCGCCTACTGCAAACCGCTACTGCCTACTTTCCCTCTGTATTTCGCCAGCGTAAGGCTAATCAGAATTACCACCAGCGTAACGCCCACATCGGCGGTAATGGCCAGCACCAGGTTGCCGTAACCGGCAAAAGCCAGCACAATGAACAGCAGCTTCACGGCAATGGCGCCAACGGTGTTGCCCTTGATAACGCCCACCGTTCTGCGCCCTAGCTTTATGAGGAAGGGAATGAGCGAGAGCTTATCGTTCATCAGCGCAATGTTGGCCGTTTCAATGGCCGTGTCGCTGCCCGCCGCGCCCATAGCAATGCCTACGGTGGATAGGGCCAGGGCCGGGGCATCGTTCACGCCGTCGCCCACCATGGCCACATGTTCGTATTTTGCCAAAGCATCCTTCAAATATTTCACTTTGTCCTGCGGGAGTAAATCGCCGTGCGCTTGCTCGATACCCACTTGTTGTGCCACATGTTGCGCCGCGCTATCGTTATCACCGGTAAGCATAATGGGTTCAATGCCTATGTTTTTCATGTCGGCAATGGCCTGGGCGCTCTCGGGTTTTACCTCGTCCGTCAAGCCTATAATGCCCGCCACACCGTGGCCAAAGCTGATGGCCACCGCGGTTTTTCCCTGCGCCGACAGCTTTGCGACCTCCGCCTCTGCCTCCTTTGAGATAGGCTGAAACTCACGCACAAAGTTGAGACTGCCTACAATAACCTCCTCGCCCTCGCACACCTTGCAGCGCGAGGTTGCCCCCTTGCCGGCGTGGCTTTGAAACATTTCGCTCTCATGCGGCGTAAAGCCCTCGCGCTTGGCCGCCTCTACAATAGCCTGCGCTAAAGGATGTTCTGAGAAAAACTCCGTGCCTGCGGTGCAGGCCAGCAACTCCTCCCTATCGCTTCCGTCAAGCGAAATAACATCGGAAACAATGGGCTTGCCGTAGGTAATGGTGCGGGTTTTGTCTAAGCACACCGCCTTAATTTTGGCCATTTGCTCAAGGTACATGCCACCCTTTACCAACGCGCCGCGCGCCGAGGCATTTCCAATGGCCGCATAAATGGCTACAGGAGTAGATATTACAAGTGCGCAAGGGCAGGATATTACCAGCAGGGTAATGGCCTGGTGCAAGGCCTCCTTAAATTCGTGGCCGAGAAAAAGCACCGGAACGGCGAACAGCAGCACCGCCAGCAGCAGCACAATCGGCGTGTAAACTCTGGCAAACTTTTGAATAAATTTTTGGCTCTGCGACTTGGTGGCCTGCGCCTCAAAGGTAAGCTCAATAATTTTGGCGAGCGTGCTATCGGCAGCGGCCTTGGTAACGCGCAGCTCAATAAATCCGCTCTTGTTGAGCGTTCCGGCAAATACGCTGTCGCCCTTGATTTTATCCTTCGGAATCGGCTCGCCGGTAATGGTAGATTCATCCACCGCCGAAACGCCAAACTCCACCACGCCGTCGAGCGGAATTAAATCGTGCGGTTTGACTTGAATAATTGTACCAACCTCAATATCGGCAATGGGCACATCCTGTCCGGTGGATTTGAGCGTAGCGGTTTTGGGAGAGTTTTGCACCAGGCTATCGAGCGCGCTCATGCTTTGCTCTACGCCGATATCCTCCAACTTTTCGCCTAAAACATACAGCACAATAACCACCGCCGCCTCGGGGTATTCGCCCAGGTAAAATGCCGCCACAACGGCAATGAGCATGAGCAGGTTGATGCTGCTGAACTTCAGGCGCACCAGGGCCTGAAGGCCCTCCCACAGCACCTCGTAGCCAACGCCCAGCACCAGGGCGCCGAATATAAACGGCGCGTAGGGCATGGGGAAGTTTATTCCCGTAATGGAAAGTACTTCAAGTGCTATCACCGCCACCACGGCAATGACAAGCAGCACAAATTTTTTATCGTTCCAAGGTAATTTCATAATGTGAAATTTTTTATCTTTTATTTACCCCCAACCCCCTAAAAGGGGCTATAACCGCGGTGGACTCGTGTGTAGTGTCATTCTGAGCTAAGCGAAGAATTTCTAGTTTATACTTGGCAACATTGGAATAGTTGGAGATTCTTCGCTTAGCTCAGAATGACAAAGATGACAAACGTACTCTGTTATAGCCCCTTTTAGGGGGTTGGCGGTAACACAATTAGAACAACCTCCCACTACCACCCCAATCCTTAGCAAAACCAAGATGCTTGTAAGCCAACTCCGTGGCCTCGCGACCGCGCGGAGTGCGAACAATAAAACCTTCTTTTATGAGGAACGGCTCGTAAACTTCCTCAATGGTTTCGCCGTTTTCGCCCACTGCGGTTGACAATGTACTAATGCCCACCGGGCCTCCCTTGAATTTTTGAATAATGGTGGTGAGAATGGTGTTATCCATTTTATCCAATCCGTGCTTATCCACATTAAGCGCTTCGAGTGAAAATTGCGTTATTTCCAAATCAATTTCACCACGACCTTTTACCTGCGCAAAGTCGCGTACGCGGCGGAGTAAGGCGTTGGCAATGCGGGGCGTACCGCGGCTGCGGGTAGATATTTCCTTAGCTGCCGCCGAAGTAATTTTTATGCCCAAAATGCCTGCCGAGCGCGTAATAATGTTGGCCAGCACATCGGCATCGTAGTACTGCAGGTGGCACGAAATGCCAAAGCGGGCGCGGAGTGGGGCCGTGAGCAAGCCGCTCCTCGTGGTGGCGCCAACCAGTGTAAACGGATTCAGCTTGAGCTGTATGGAGCGCGCCGACGGGCCCTTGTCAATCATGATATCGATGACGTAATCCTCCATGGCGGAGTACAAAAATTCCTCCACAATGGGGCTCAGCCGGTGAATTTCGTCGATAAACAAAACATCGCGCGGCTCAAGGCTGGTGAGCAAGCCGGCAAGGTCGCCGGGTTTGTCGAGCACAGGGCCTGAGGTTACTTTAAAACCAACGCTTAACTCGTTACTTACAATTTTGGCAAGCGTGGTTTTTCCCAATCCGGGAGGTCCGTGCAGTAGCACGTGGTCAAGCGATTCGCCACGCATGGAGGCCGCCTGCACAAACACCTTCAGGTTTTCTATAACCTTATCTTGCCCACGAAACTGGTCAAACCCCGAGGGACGGATTTGGTTGTCAAAATCCGCGTCTTGCTTTTCGGATTCGGTATGCGGGTCAAAAATTTGGGACATAGCTTGAAGTACGATTTACTAATTACAAGGTACAAATTGTTATTCTCCGCAAATTTTGCGGAGAATGGGTAAAATATTTACCGCAAGATAAATTTATTCTTTCTTTTTTGCGCAAAACGCCCATATGAAAACAAAAATCCATAATGCTACTGTCCATCCACCAAAAAGATTGACCAAGAATATCAAAAATGTTGCGACAGAATTTCTACCCGACGCTATGATGGTTGGCAAAAAATAAATAAACAAGCCAACGATTCCAAGTAAAATAAGAAAGAGTATACTCACTCCTGCTTCCATTATAATTTATATCTTTATATATTAAGTAGTATCAAAGTTTCCCCGTGCTTCGTGTCACGTGTCAACTTACAACCCCAGCCTCTCCGAAATCTCTAACATCCTCACAATCGACTTCTCCGCCTTCTTGCGCAAATCCTCTTCCACCTTAATTTCAGGGGTTTCTGTTTCCAAAGAATGAAGCAGTTTTTCAAGCGTCATCAGCTTCATGTACTCGCAGTTGTTGCAGCCGCAGGTGCTATCGATGGGCGGCACGGGAATAAATATTTTTCCGGGGCTGGCCTGCTGCATTTGGTAAATAATGCCGGGCTCGGTGGCCACCAAAAATTCCTGCGCCTCGCTGGTTTGCGAGAATTTGAGCAGCGCTGCGGTAGAACCGACCTTATCGGCTAACAGCAGCAGCGATTCCTTACACTCGGGGTGCGCCAACACTTTGGCCTTTGGGTGCTGACGCATTAAGTCCACCAGCTTTTCAACCGAAAACTGCTCGTGCACGTGGCAGGCGCCGTTCCAAATAACCATGTCGTTGCGGCCGGTTTCCACTTTTATGTAGTTGCCCAAGTTGCGGTCGGGCGCAAAAAGTATTTTTTCGGTTCGCGGTAGGCTGTTCACAATGGCCAGCGCGTTGCTCGATGTGCAGCAAATATCGGTAAGCGATTTTACCGCTGCCGAAGTATTCACGTACGAAATTACCGTATGGTTGGGGTGCGCTTCGACAAATTTTTTAAACGCACTGTATTCACAAGATTCCGCCAGCGAGCATCCTGCGTTCATATCGGGCAGCAGCACCTTTTTTTCGGGGGCGAGAATTTTTACCGTTTCGCCCATAAAGTGTACGCCGCACATTACCACCAGGTCGTTTTTCAGCTTAGTGGTTTGCTGCGCCAAGGCAAGGCTATCGCCCACGTAATCGGCCACCTCCTGAATTTCGGGCAGGGTGTAGTAGTGAGCAAGAATAGCGGCATTTTTTTCTTGCTTCAGCTGTAGTATCTTTTTCTTTAGCTGTTCCATATTTTAATGTATTAGCACACAGATAATTTACATTGTCATTGCGGGCTTGACCCGCAATCTCATGTCAAAAGTTCTTCGATTTGGGGATTGCGGGTCAAGCCCGCAATGACAAGAAAAAAAGGTACAATGTTAATCCTTATTATCCGTGTATTCTGTGTTCCATCGTCTTAATATTTCTTCGTCTGTTAATTGCTCAAAGGTAAGCAATCCATCGTAAGGATTACCGTTTACGCTTAGCAGTTTTGCAAATGCCGGTTCGGTTTTTAATCCGCTTTGTTTTAACTCAATAATTTTTTTCTTAAAACTTTCACCAAATAAATTCAGCAATCGGTATTCAACAAGCATGTGTCGATAAGCATTTTGTAAAATAGCCGGCGTGGAGTTGGCGTAGATTTCAACCTCCATACCTTTGTACCAAAATCCTATGCAGGTTGAGGTTTTTGGTTTTGTGATTGCAAATTTAGCTTCATTACCAAAATATTGTTCTACCTCACGGTCGAAAGTTTCGTAGCAGTGCGCCTCGCAAATTATATCCAAATCGCTGATATCGGTGTCAATTCCAATGGGAATGGTTCCGGTAAGCAGGGGAGCGTAAACTTTCAGCTTTTCAAAAATTCCCAACTCCTGCAGCAAAGTGTAGCAATGCTGTTGCTTTGCATTTCCGCTGCGGAGGTATTCTATAGAGGTAAAATCAATCATACTTAAGTTATGAGATTGCTTCGTCGTTCCTCCTCGCAATGACGTGGTTCGAGGTGTCATTGCGGACTTGATCCGCAATTTCCCGATTAGGATATCTCGAATCAAGTTCGGGATGGCAATTTATTTTTCGGAAAATTAGGGTTTTCAACAACTCCCTTTTACATTATATTTTCTTTTCTTTTTTTCTAAAAATAAATAAAACTCAATGATTATTATAATAGCCTGTTAACTCTGTAAATATGTTTTTGGTAAAAGGCTTGCAGGGTTCAAAGCTGACATTTTTATAACATCATTGTCAACGATTTTATTTTATAATATACTTATATACAGTGTATTATAAAAATACAATTTGATTATTGACATAGTACAATGTTAATAAAAATATGCTTGTCGAGCAATGTTGAAATTATGAAAAGTATGTTGATTTTAACCTAGCTATTTTTAATATTTAAATTTTGGAAATAGAAAAATTGTTACATACGAATCGGGAAATGTTAAGTCAAAATTTTTAGGAAAATTTTTTTCGGAGAAGAATTAACAGGCAGCTGTGGGGTTTTGAACAAAAGCAAAAAGATGTAAATTTGAGGTCTTCGCCCAACTTACGCCCAAGCGGGGATTGGCGGATAAAATAGTAAATGGTCAATCGTCAAATTGTAAATTAATATTATGTTAGTAAAAACCTTTGGTAGTGCAGTTTACGGAATTAACGCGACAACAGTTACCGTGGAGGTAAGCGTGGTTGCAGGTGTGGGATTCTTTTTGGTGGGCCTGCCCGATAGCGCCGTGAAGGAAAGTCAGCACCGAGTTACCTGCGCGCTGCGCACGTACGGCTACAAGTGGCCCGGCAAACAGGTGGTAATTAACATGGCACCGGCCGATATCCGCAAAGAAGGTTCGGCGTATGATTTACCGCTGGCCATTGGTACACTGGCGGCTTCGGAGCAAATTGCGGGCGCTGAAAAGCTGGGCGACTACCTTATTATGGGCGAACTTTCGCTCGACGGCAGTCTGCAACCTATTAAAGGCGCGCTGCCCATTGCGGTGCACGCGCGCGAGGAGGGTTTCAAAGGTTTTATTTTGCCAAAACAAAATGCGACGGAAGCTGCCGTGGTAAATAAGTTGGAAGTTTACGGCGTAGAAAACATTAAGGAGGTCATTGATTTTTTCAATGGCGAAAAAGAGTTGGAGCGAACGGTTGTTGATACGCGCATAGAATTTGCTACGCACGCCAATGCTTACGACGTAGATTTTTCGGAAGTAAAAGGTCAGGAAAATGTAAAGCGGGCGCTGGAAATTGCCGCCGCCGGCGGACACAACGTAATAATGGTGGGTGCTCCGGGTAGCGGTAAAACCATGCTGTCCAAACGTTTACCAACCATTATTCCGCCGCTTACGCTGAACGAGGCCTTGGAAACCACCAAAATCCACTCCGTGGCGGGCTACATGGATAAGAATAAAGGGCTGATTACCAAGCGTCCCTTCCGCGCTCCTCACCACACCATCAGCGATGTAGCCTTGGTGGGCGGCGGAACGTATCCGCAGCCGGGCGAAATTTCGCTGGCGCACAACGGCGTTTTATTTCTCGATGAGTTGCCCGAATTTAAGCGCACCGTGCTGGAGGTTATGCGGCAGCCGCTTGAGGATAGGCAAATTACCATTTCTCGTGCAAAATTTTCGGTAGAATATCCTGCCAACTTTATGCTGGTGGCCAGCATGAATCCTTGCCCCTGCGGCTACCACAACCACCCCGAAAAGGAGTGCGTTTGCCCGCCGGGCACGGTGCAAAAATATCTCAACCGCATTTCGGGTCCGCTGCTCGACCGCATAGATATTCATATTGAGGTGGTGCCCGTGGCTTTTGACAAGCTATCGGACGCCGCTCCCGCTGAAACCAGCGCGCAGGTGCGGGAGAGGGTGGTGCGCGCTCGTGCTATTCAGCAGGAGCGGCTGAAAAACGAAAACGGCATGCACTGCAACGCCATGCTCAACAGCCGCCTCATAAAGGAGCACTGCAAGCTGGACGAGGCGGGCGCCGCCAAGCTCAAAACCGCCATGGAGCGCCTTGGCCTTTCGGCGCGCGCCTACGACCGCATTCTCAAGGTTTCGCGCACCATTGCCGACCTTGCCGGCGAACCGAATATTTTGCCCGACCACGTGGCGGAGGCCATTCAGTACAGGAGCTTGGATAGAGAAGGGTGGGCGGGGTAGCCGCCGAAGCGGATTTAAGAATTTAAAGTTCAAAATTTCAGATTGTTCTTGCCAAGCACCACGTCATTGCGAGGAGGAGCGACGAAGCAATCTCATAATACGAAAAGGATGAATCAAAAAACAAATACTATGGAACCAACAACAATTCAGCGTAAAATATACGAAATACGAGGCTACAAAGTGATGTTGGACTTTGACTTAGCCGAAATGTATCAGGTGGAAACAAAAAGTCTTAACCTTTCTGTTAAGCGCAACATGAAGCGCTTTCCCGATGATTTTATGTTTCAACTTTCCTTAGCGGAATGGGAGGCTTTGAGGTTTCAAATTGAAACCTCAAAGCGTGGTGGTCGCCGATATTTGCCTTTTGCATTTACTGAACAGGGCGTTGCCATGCTATCCGGGCTACTTAATAGCGATGTTGCCATATCGGTAAACATTAGCATCATGCGCGCCTTTGTTGCCATACGCCAGCGGTTGTTAAATCCGCCTGTAAGCGAAGCCAAAATGCTTCAAAACGAAATCAAAGAGCTGAAGCAATATATTGAAGATGTGTTTACGGACTACAACGA
>JAVBPG010000032.1:0-10904 GCA_031549685.1 Bacteroidales bacterium
TTTGCATCAAAAAAAAGCGATGTCAAAAGAACGGTTATCGGTACAAGGCTCCTTGTCGAGCATCAAATCCCAGCTTCGCAAGGACGAAAAATTTTCGCAAGGGGTTCGGCTATACGCCGTTTACCAAATCAAGCTCGGCCGGAATGCGGAGGAGTTGAAAGAGCTATACAACGTAAGCCACAAGTCGATTTGCAACTGGGTTCACGGCTACAATGCTTATGGCGTTGATGGCTTAAAGGACAAGCCTCGTAGCGGCCGCCCCTGCCGGCTAAGCGAGCAGCAGCAGGCGGAGCTGAAAGCTGCCATTGCGGACAAGCCGGAGAAAGCCGGCTATTCAAGTGGCGTTTGGAGTGGCCCCCTGGTAGCCGCTTATGTCCAACGCACCTTTGGCGTATCCTATAAAAAGGCGCAGGTCTACAATTTACTACATGCTCTAGGGTTCAGCTATCAGCGGGGAAAAGCGTTTTATCCGGAAGCTTCGGAGCGACAGGAGGCGGTGGCCGCTATAAAAAAAACTTCGCGAGCGAGCCGAAAATAGCGTAGTGGTTTTCGAAGACGAAGCCTCCTTGTCCAACACCGCAACCGTGTCACGCGGCTGGTCTGCAAAAGGGTGTCAGCCATCGATATGCCAGCCGCAACGAAAAAAGGAAAGGAGAACCCTATTCGGAGGCGTGTGCCCGGAAAGCGGACAGCTGGTAACGGACGTCGCCGATAAGGGCAATACAAGCACATTCTTCAGCTTTCTGCTAAAAGCAGCAAAGGCATTTTCCGGCAAAAAAGTGTACCTGGTGTTGGATAACGTGCGCTTTCATCATGCCAAGCGCCTAGGGCCTATCTTGGAGCGATACAAGCACCGGGTAGAGCTGGTATTCCTTCCTCCATATTCGCCCGACCTGAACCCTATCGAACGGGTATGGTGGCTGATGAGGAAAAAGATAACGCACAACAGGTGGGTTTGCTCTATGGATAAAAGAGTAGAAGATTTTAACGATTGGGTACGTTATACCCCAAAGGAACAAATCAAAGCGGTTTGTAAAATTATTGAAAATATTTATTAGACTTTATATACTTAAGAGTTTGTTTTGATTTTTTTGTGATTAGTAATTACCCCTACATTTTACCCCTGCGGTAACCCAAGATGCCCACACGCCAGAGGCGGGACAACCTTGTAGCCTACAGGCTGAATACCCATACTAATGGTTGGGAAGGGGTAGAATTCGGGGTGGTAATGATATATTTTTTACACCAGTACCTTAGTAGCATGATTATTAACTGCGGGTGGAGCGAAGCGCAACCCGTGGTGCAGCTGCGCCCTTTGCCTTGCGCACGGAGCAAGCGTTTTCCCAGAGCTAAACTCCTGCTCCGTAGAAAAAAGCTACCTGCGCTTGGCAACTTTAGGTACGACAAGGCGCGCCGCGCAGTACCCGGTGGCCGCGCCGGCCATGTCGGCCAGCCAGTCGCACCAATCGCCCGAGCGCGGAGGGAAGAAATTTTCCTGCAAAACCTCAATCGCTCCCCCGTAAAGTATGGGCAGCGCCACCGCGGCAAGGTACATGGCCGACGTTGCAAAGTCCGTTTTCTGCCGGTAAAAATCCCAGGCAAGCACAAAGGCCAGAAAGGCGTACATAAGAAAGTGCACCACCTTGTCCTGCCCCTCGAACCAGAGCAACTTTTGGGCATCCTGCGATGGAGCGGCCAGGCTAAGGTAGAGTATAAGCAGCGCCGCGCCGCAGCTGAATCCGTACTTTTTAAAGAATAGCATACAGGAGTAAAGGGATTAGGGATTAGGGATTAGGGATTAGGGATTAGGGATTAGGGATTAGGGATTAGGGCAAATTACATTAAATCAGCGTAAAAGCGATCGAGCATCCTGGGCTACAGCAGGCCCTCATCGGCAAAGCTGTAGTGCCGGTCTCCGGCAATTATAACGTGGTCTACAAGCTTAATTTGCACCAGCTCGGCAGCGGCTTTTACCTTTTGCGTTACCTCCCTGTCCTCGGGGCTTGGCGCGGCGCTCCCCGACGGGTGGTTGTGCACCACGGCAATGGAGCTGGCCAGGTTTTCGATACAGGGCTTGAGCAGCAGCCGCATGTCGAGGTGCAGCCGCCCCACCCCTCCCTGCGCTACGCGCTGTGTACCCACCACCTTCAGCTGCGAGTTGAGCATGAGCACCCAGAATTCCTCGTGCGGAGCATCGGCCAGCAGCGGAGCAAAGTGGGCTGCTATCTCAGCGCTGCTGCGCATGGCATGGCGATGGGGCGCCTCGCTCAGCCGGCGCCTTCGGCCCAGCTCCAGGGCGGCCACTATGCTTATGGCTTTGGCCTGCCCTATGCCCTTGAGCCGCATGAGGTCGGGCACGCCCAGCTTACCCAGCTCGTTGAGGTTGTTACCGCTCAGCGCAAGTACGCGCCTGGCCAGCTCTACGGCAGTTTCGTTGCGCGAGCCGGTGGATATGAGTATGGCCAGCAGCTCGGCATCGCTAAGGGCGGCAATACCTTTAGCAAGCAGCTTTTCGCGCGGGCGATCCTCCTCGGCCCAAGCTTTGATGGTTAGCATGGCAATCGTTTTTTTGGAACTTCAAAATTAGGAAAGAGTTTGAATTTAAAAATTTCACAAAAAGGGTTTCTGCCATTTTATTTTCAAAAATTGACGGAATGTTTCAAAGTGTAAGCAAAAGTTGCCAGCACCCTTCTATTTTCACGCCTACATTAACTATTAATTAGTTAAAAACAAGAAAATTATAAAATAATAAAAAATGTAGCTTGAGCTAATTTTATTAACCCTTGTTAACACACATGTTTTACCGCTTAATAAACTTTAATTTAAGGCCATTAACTATTTTTTGATTAGCTATGTTAATTGAAAAAAAATATCTACTTTTGCTTCTTAGTTTTTAAATTTAATTAAAAAATGAGCGGTGTAGCCGATACCCTTCGCGCCGGAGAGCCGGAAGCTTTGGACAACATTGTTGAGATTCGCAATGTGTCCAAAGAGCACGATGGCGTAACCGTTGTAAATAACGTGCAGTGCGCCATTCGTAGGGGGCAGTTCGTTACGCTGCTGGGGCCGTCGGGCTGCGGAAAGAGTACGCTGCTCAAAATGATTGCCGGCTTTGTAAAGCCCTCCAAGGGGCAGATTTTTATTGATGGCAAGGATGTATCGGAGCTACCGCCGCACGAGCGACCGGTCAATACCGTTTTTCAGAACTACGCCCTATTTCCCCACCTCGACGTATTTGGCAACGTGGCCTTTGGCCTGAAGCTAAAGCGCATTCCCACCGAAGAGCTGGACAAGCAAGGCAAACCCAAGCTGCGCCGGTTTAGCAAGGACGAAATACGTACCAAGGTGGAAGCTGCGCTGCGCATGGTAAACCTTGAGGAGTACATACACCGCGACGTGGCCAAGCTTAGCGGGGGCCAGCAGCAGCGCGTGGCCATTGCGCGGGCGCTGGTCAACGAGCCCAAGGTGCTGCTGCTCGACGAGCCGCTTGGCGCGCTCGACCTCAAAATGCGCAAGGAAATGCAGCTGGAGCTGATGAACATGCACCACAAGCTCAAAATCTCGTTCCTGTACGTTACGCACGACCAGGAGGAGGCGCTTACCATGAGCGACCTGATAGCCGTAATGGAGGATGGCGTGATACAGCAGCTGGGCGTTCCGAAGGAAATCTACAAGCACCCCACCAACGCCTTTGTCGCCAACTTTATCGGCGAAAGCAACATACTCTTTGGGCGTATTAAAAATGGCAATACCATCGTATTCCCCGATGGCTACGAAATGCTGAGCGAGAATATTAAGGTCGGCGACTACAAAGAGGGCGAAATGGTGGATATGATAGTGCGCCCCGAAAAGGTAAACATACTCCCCGTGGGCGACCCCACGGCCGTAACGTCGGGGAAAGTATTGTCGTCCATATTCAAGGGCACCCACTACGAGCTGTCCATACTCTCATCGCCGGGATACAAATATTTGGTACACAATCCCAAAGATTGGCCGGTGGGCTCCGAGGTGGGAATGAGCGTCAACGTCGAAGATTTTCACGTTATGCGCAAAATAAGCGTTATCAATGAGCTCAGGGGCGAGGTTCACTCCCACCACACCGTCAGCTTCAGCAAAGGAAAATTCGAGTGCAGCGCCGCCAGCAACTTCATGCGGGGCGACAAAGTCATTATGCGCATTCCGTTTGACAAAGTGCAGCTGGTGCGCGGCGAAAGCAGCGGTACCATCAGCGCCACCATTACCGACCGCGTGTACAAGGGCACCCACTACAGGATTACCATGTGGACAAGCGACGACCATGAAATAGTGGCCAACACCACCGGTGAGTGGGGAGTTGGCGAAAGCGTGGGCATTAGGGTAAACCCCGAGGATATTACCCTCGAAAGGCTGGTGGAGCTTGCGCCCAAAAAGAAGAGCAAGAGCGAAGGCGTTGAAGCCACAACGGAAACGGCTATGGAGCCCGTTTAGAAAAGTAAATATACAGCAGCAATGGGCAAGTTTAAAATACAGGTAAACCGCAAGCTTTTTGCTATGCCCTACGCCCTATTTTTGGGCTTGTTTGTTGTTATTCCGCTGTTCATTGTTATTTACTACGCCTTTACCAACTCCGGTGGTAGTTTTACCCTCGACAACTTTCGCGACTTTATGTACAACGAGGCCTACCTCGATGTGCTAATGCGCTCGCTGCTTGTAGCCCTCGAAACCACCGCTATTTGCCTCGTGCTGGGCTTTGCCATAGCCTACATACTTACCGACCCCAACTACAACACCAACAAGGTGCTGGTGCTCCTCTTCATTATGCCCATGTGGATTAACTCGCTGCTGCGCACCATTGCCTCGCGCTACGTGCTGGAGTGGCTGGGCATGCACCAGGGACAGGCCATGGTAATGGTAGGCCTGGTATCCGACTTTTTGCCCTTCATGATTTTACCGCTGTACACCACGTTGGCCAGCATTGACCGCCACTACATAGATGCCGCGCACGACCTTGGCGCCACCAGCTACCACGTGTTTACGCGCGTCATTCTTCCGCTCAGCATTCCGGGCATTGTAAGCGGCTCGCTCATGGTATTTATGCCTACGGTAAGTACCTTCTTCATAAGCGATATTTTGGGCAACGCCGACACCTTTATGTTCGGTAACATTATTAATACGCTGTTCAGCAAAATGGGCATTACCTACGGGTGGAATATGGGGAGCGCGCTATCCCTCATCCTGCTGCTGCTTATCGGCACATCGGTGCTGGCCAGCAACCGCTACAACAAGGTTTACAGCAACAGGAGCGAGCTATGGTAGTAAACCTGAAAAAAATAGCAAAGCTGCGGGAGGTAAACCTGCGAAAAGTGGGAGCCTACCTCTTTTTGGTCGCCGTGCTGCTGGCGCTTTACGCGCCCATATTTCTGGTTATTGTATACTCGTTTACCGATGCCAACGGCCTGCAGTGGAAAGGTTTCTCACTTGAGCTGTACAACCGCCTGTTTGTAACCAACGTGGCCGTAAAGCGCGCCATCTTCAACACGCTCATCATAGCCTTGGCATCGAGCCTTATTGCAACGCTTATAGGGACCATGACGGCCATTGGCGTAAACGTAATGCGCAAAACGCCAAAAACCATTTTCCTTGGCATTAACCAAATTCCGGTTATCAACGCCGACATAGTGGTAGGTATATCGCTCATGCTGCTATTCGTCAGCATGGGGCTACCCGAAGGCTTTCTTACGCTCATCATTGCGCACTCCGTAATCTGCACGCCCTACGTGGTGCTATCGGTGCTGCCCCGCCTTATGATGATTAACTCCAACACCTACGATGCGGCGCTGGACTTGGGCGCCACCCCTACGCAGGCGCTGTACAAGGTGCTCTTTCCGCAGCTCACGCTGGGCATGCGCAACGGCTTTCTGCTGGCCTTTACCCTTTCGCTCGACGACTTTGTGGTATCCAAGTTCAACAACGGCGGCATTGACACCATCTCCACCTACATCTACAACAGGCTAAGGGTAAAGGGTATGGATCCGACGTTCAGGGCGCTATCAGCCATTATCTTCCTTTTGGTGCTGGTATTTCTGGTGGCCTACAACATTTCTTCAACAAAAAGAAGGAAATACTCCAGAAAAATTGTAAATTTGCAGGCTAAAGGTTAGCTGCACGTAGGAGTTACGCGCCGCAAAACTATTTAAATCACTGAATTCAATATCTTTACCAACGTATAAATTGTATTTATCGAGTATGAAAAAACAATCGTTTACCTTACTGCTACTTGTTGGGTTGGTTGGAGGATTTACATTTTCGGGTTGCACGCCCCGCGAAAATGTACTAAAAATATACAACTGGGAAGCTTACATAGACCCCAAGCTGATAACCGAATTTGAGGCCGACTACGCCAAAGAAACCGGCAAAAAGTTTAAGATTGAGTACGAGATATACGAGGACAACGAAACGCTGTACACCAAAATCAAGCGCAACAAGTCCGACTACGATCTGATTTGCCCATCGGACTACATGGTGGAAATTATGATTAACGAGAACCTGCTGATGCCCATCGACCAAACCCGCGTGGCCCCCATGGATACCTACCTTCCGTGGATTGTGGGGCTGGACTACGACCCGCTTAACCTCTACTCCATTCCCTACATTTACGGCACTGCCGGCATTATGTACGACCCCACCCGCCCCAACGTTGACCGCAGCGATATGAAAACATGGAGCGTGCTGTGGAACCCCAAGTATTCGGGGCGCATTGTGGTAAAAGATAATATTTACGAGCTGTACTCCACCGCGGCCATATACAGCAACCGCGAAATGCTGATGCAAAAAGCCGAGAGCCACAGCTACCCCAAAAAGTACAGGAACGCGCTGGCCGGCACCATCAACGACTTTTCGGATGAAATGATTGCCACCGTGGGTGAGGCGCTCAAGGCGCAAAAGCCGCTGCTGAAAGCGTACACCGGCGATGAGGCCAAGGACGAAATGATAGTGGGCGGCGGCGGCGATGTAGGACAGTTTTGGAACTGCGACGCCGTGTACGCCATGGACCGCAACCCCAACCTGGAGTACATTATTCCCGAGGAGGGAAGCAGCATTTACGTGGACAACTGGGCTATTCCGGTATACGCCCGCAACGTTAACGCCGCGTACGCCTTCCTGAAGTACATCTCGACCAAAGACAGGGCCAAGCGCAACATGATGGAGTCGGGCTCACCCTGCGCCATACGCGCTGCCGTGGAGGAGCGCCGCGCCGAGCTGCAAACCGACCCCACCTTCTTCAGCGAGCAAACGCCCGAGTGGAAGGAAATGTACATCAACGCGCTCTTCCCCAACGACTACACCCTGCTGAGGCTGTGGACGCTCAAGCCCTTTGGCGTAAGAGAAAAAGAGATAAACAACATGTTTGTAAAGGTTAGGTCGGGTCTCTAACCATATTGGGGTACCTGCTGCCATGAAGAGGTTGCTACATATCAAAGTGTACAACCTCTTTTTTTACGCCTCAAAAAACCATATAAATATTTTACGTTTAATATATTACAATGGCGAATTAATGGTTTTTCACAAGCTTTAACTATACAATCGTACCAAAGCTGCAATATGGGCGTACCTTTGCACCGCTAAACGCAAAACCATATTTAATGCAATTTACACCAAACACGCTGCAACAAATGCTGCAGCAAAGCGTAAAGGAGTATAGCGAGCGCACCTGCTTTTCATATGTAGATGGACAGGCTCTTACCTACGCAGAAGTAGGCCGTAAGACCCGCGAAGTTCAACAGCTACTTACCTCACTTTCCATACAGCCCGGCGACAAAGTTGCCATACTGAGCCAGAATATGCCCACCTGGGGCATTGCCTACCTGGCAGTAGTAGGCATGGGTGCCGTAGCCGTTCCGATGCTCCCCGATTTCTCGGCCGTAGAGGTTGAAAACGTACTCAACCACTCCGATGCCAAGGCGCTATTTGTATCGGATCGCCAGCGCTGTAAGCTTGATGCCGTGTGCACACCCGGCGTTGAGAGCTACATCTCCATCGAAACGCTGAGCCTCATCAGCAGCAGCGTAAAGCTTGCCAATGCAGCCGAGTGCAGCTACGTGGTAAAGCCAAGCGATTTGGCCTCCATCATCTACACCTCAGGCACCACGGGCAAGAGCAAGGGCGTAATGCTTACGCACCATAACCTGTGCTCGCAGCTGGAGATGATTTACAAGCTGCAGCAGGTTGAAAAGGAGGACGTATTCCTGTCGCTGCTGCCGCTGTCGCACACGTTCGAGAACAGCCTCGGGCTGCTCACGCCCGTGTACCGCGGCGCCGCGGTGTACTACTTAGACAAGGCGCCCACGCCCAGCGTGCTGCTGCCCGCCGTGGCAAAAATCCGCCCGACGTACATGCTTACCGTGCCCATGATTATCGAAAAGGTATTTAAGGGCAAGGTGCTGCCGCAGCTCACGGCCACCAAGTTAACCCGCTTTTTGTACTCCCTGCCGCCCATGCGCAAGCTCATGCACCGCAAGGCCGCAGCCGTGCTGTACAAAACATTCGGCAATAACCTCAAGTTCTTCGGCATTGGCGGCGCCAAGCTCGACGCCACCGTGGAGCGCTTTTTATACGAAGGAAAGGTATTCCCCTACGCCATTGGCTACGGGCTTACCGAAACGGCTCCGCTCATTGCCGGCGCCAACCCCAGCATGGTAAAGCGCGGAAGCACCGGCCCCGCCGTGGAGGGCGTGAGCATGCGCATTAACGAGCCCGACAAGTACGGCATCGGCGAGGTGTGGGTAAAGGGGGCCAACGTAATGAAAGGCTACTACAAGGAGCAGGCTTTGACCTCCGACGTATTCAGCACCGACGGTTTCTTTAAAACAGGCGACCTGGGCAAGTTTGACGGCAAAGGACACCTGCACATTAAGGGTCGCTTGAAAAATATGATTTTGGGCGCCAGCGGCGAGAATATTTACCCCGAGGAAATTGAATCGGTAATTAACAACTTCCGCTTTGTGGCCGACTCGCTGGTGATAGAGCAAAAGGGCCGTTTGGTAGCCATGGTGCGCTTTAACCACGAGGAGCTGGAGAAGAAGCTGCACGAGCTGCGCGTAGAGGCTGAGAACTACATTGAGCAGCTGAAGGCCGAGCTGCAAACCTACGTAAACTCGCAGGTAAACCGCTTCTCGCAGATATCAATGGTGGTGGCCCTGTCGTCGGACTTTGAGAAAACATCGACGCTGAAGATTAAGCGCTACCTGTACGCAACGAAGTAACTTGTTCGCAAGTAAAAACAAAAAAACCGAGGCCGAACCGGCCCCGGTTTTTTTATGCTCCTTCCTAAAGGCGCAGCGTATGGTCCACGCAGGCCGGCAGCTCGTGCAGGTAGTGGGTGGTAAAGAGCAACGTTTTGGAGGCCGCCTCGGCATCAACCAGCCGCTTGGAGCGCTCCACCAGGCCCTCGTCAAAGCACTGAAAAGGCTCATCGAGAATAAGCATGTTGCCATCCTTTACCAGGGCGCGAAGGAGCAGCACCAGGCGCTGCTCACCCGAAGAGAGCTGCAGGTAGCTGCGCTCCTTTAGCCCCTGCGCGCCGTAGTAGCTCAGCAAATCGTCCACGCGCCGGCGCTCCCCGGCGCTGAGGTTGCGCTTGGGGATAAACGTGCTGTTGAAGCCCGTGCAAATGACCTCCCGACAGCTGAGCGGCTCGCGGAAGTACGCGTGCAGCTCCGGCGAGCAGAAGCCCACGCGCTGCTTTATTTCCCAAATACTTTCGCCGCTACCCTTGGGGTGGTCAAACAGCGTAATGCGGTTGGCGTAAGCCTGCGGATGGTCGCCGTAGATGAGGCTCATGAGCGTTGACTTTCCGGCGCCGTTGCGCCCGAGTATTGCCCACTTTTCGCCGCGCCTGATGCAAAAAGTAAGCTCGCTCAGCACGCGGTTGCCGCCGTAGGATACGCCGACATTTTCAAAACCCACCGCCACCTCAAAATCATTTCCCGCGGCTGTTTTCCTTGGCGCGGCGAGAGCTGCAGAGCTTGCCCCGGCGTACTTTTGCGGCAGCTCCACCACCTGCCCGATGTGCTCCGGTATTTCGTCGCGCCGGCTGCAGGCCAGCACCAGCGTCATGCGCAGCTCCCCGCAAATATTTTTGAGCAGCGACTTGAGCGCATCGCGCGCCTGGGCATCCAAGCCCGCAAAGGGGTTATCGAGCAGCAGGAGCCGGGGCTTGCGCAGCAGCGCCCGCGCTATGAGCGCCCGGCGCATTTGCCCGCTCGACAGCGTGATGACGGGGCGCGAGAACAGCTCCTGCAGGCGCATGAGCCCCACCACCTGCTCAAAGTAGCGGTCGCGCTCCACGCTGAAGTACTCGGCAAGGGTGGGAACATCGTCCATTTCGGTGCTGTTGAAGCGCTGCTGGTAGTAGCTTTGCTGCGGCAGGAGCTGGGGCTCAAAGCCAACAAAGGCCGTACAGTCCCGCTGAAAAAGATATACGCTATCCACCGGCATGCCCCGGCGGTAGCAGGAGATGCTTCCCGACCTCAGGGGCAGCTTACCGCCGAGCAGCTTAAGTATGCTTGTTTTGCCCGAGGCCACGCCGCCGAGCAAGGCCACGTGCCGCCCCTCCAAAATATTCAAACTGAAATTTTCGAGCAACGCCTGGCCGTTGGCGTAAGCGCTAACGCCCTCAAGCCGTAGCAGGGGTAAGTCAGGCATGGCAGCTTAGCGTTTTATTATGGTTATCCGTAGGCATACTATACAAGCATCAATCGTTGGGGGTTGTTAAGGTAGAGGATAGTCCACGTTGGCGAGGAGATTCCTCAGGGATGATGTTCACAACGCCATCGCCAAATGCTGAAGATGATCCACGCTGGCGAGGAGATTCCTCACTTCGTTCGGAATGACGAAGGAAAGCGCTAAGGGTGGTGGTGGGTGGG
>JAVBPG010000027.1:0-11541 GCA_031549685.1 Bacteroidales bacterium
ATCGTCAATCGTCAATCGTCAATCGTCAATCGTCAATCGTCAATCGTCAATCGTCAATCGTCAATCGTCAATCGTCAATCGTCAATCGTCAATCGTCAATCGTCAATCGTCAATCGTCAATCGTCAATCGTCAATCATAAATCATAAATCATAAATAGCAAATCAATGAAAACTCCCGGAAGAGCCAAGGTGGCCGCGCTGCTGAGCGGCGGCGAGGTAGGAACAGATGTGGTGGTAAAAGGTTGGGTGCGCACCAAGCGCGGCAACAAAAACGTGGCGTTTATTGCCCTCAACGACGGCTCTACCATCAACAATATTCAGCTGGTAGTTGATTTGCAAAAAATCAGCGAGGAGGAGCTCAAGGGCGTTACCACCGGAGCCTGCGTTTGCGCCAAGGGCAAGCTGGTAGCCTCGCAGGGCGGTCAGCAGAGCGTGGAAATACAGGTTGACGCGCTGGAGCTTTACGGCGCCGCCGACCCCGAGGCTTACCCCCTGCAAAAGAAGGGACACACGCTGGAGTTCCTGCGCGAAATAGCGCACCTGCGCCCGCGCACCAACACCTTTGGCGCCGTGCTGCGCATACGCCACGCCATGGCCTTTGCCATTCACAAGTACTTCAACGATAACGGCTTCACATATCTCCACACGCCCATTGTTACCGCATCGGATGCCGAGGGTGCCGGAGCTATGTTTCGTGTAACTACGCTTGACGCAAAAAATCCTCCGCTTACCGAAGCTGGTGAGATAAACTTTGCCGAAGATTTTTTTGGTAAAGAAACAAGCTTGACGGTTTCGGGCCAGCTGGAGGGCGAGCTTGGCGCAATGGCTTTGGGCGAAATTTACACCTTCGGCCCCACCTTCCGCGCCGAAAACAGCAACACGCCGCGCCACTTAGCCGAGTTCTGGATGATTGAACCCGAAATGGCGTTTTACGAAATTCAGGACAACATGGATTTGGCCGAGGACTTCATAAAATCGTTGGTAAAATACGCACTTGACCACTGCATGGACGACCTCAAGTTCCTCAACGATATGTACGACAAGGAGCTGATTGAGCGTCTGCAAAGCGTTTGCACCACAGATTTTGTTCGTTTGGACTACACCGAGGGCGTAAAAATTCTGGAGGCCAGCGGACAAAAATTTGAGTTCCCTGTGCATTGGGGTGTAGATTTGCAGAGCGAGCACGAAAGATATTTGGTTGAAAAACATTTCAAAAAACCTGTAATTCTGACCAACTATCCGAAGGACATCAAGGCTTTTTACATGAAGCAAAACGAGGATGGAAAAACCGTGCGCGCCATGGATGTTTTGTTCCCAAAAATCGGCGAAATCATTGGCGGCTCGCAGCGCGAGGAAAGCTTGGAAAAGCTGCAAGCCCGCATTGACGAGCTGAAGATGGATGTAAAAACGCTGTGGTGGTACATCGACACGCGCCGCTTTGGCACGGCGCCGCACAGCGGCTTCGGCCTTGGGTTTGAACGCCTGCTGCTCTTTGTTACCGGCATGGGCAACATCCGCGATGTGATACCATTTCCGAGAACACCGAAGAGCGCGGAATTTTAATTTAATGAACAGCTGACAAAGGATAACGGACAATGAGGTGGCACTTTTTCTTCATTGTCCGTTGTCCATTATCCGTTTTTTTCAATTGCTCAAACAAACTATTACCCAAAAGCAGCAAATGCGCCTGTCGCCCCTGCAAATTCAGCAAATAAAGTTGCTGGAGTTGCCGGTGCTGGATTTGGAGCAGCGCGTAAGGGAGGAGCTGGAGGATAATCCGGCGCTGGAGGAAAAGGAGGATGAGGATGCAGCGCTGCAACCCGCAGTTGACGACACCCCGTCGTACCGCCTGCAGGACAACAATCAGCCGCGCGAGGTTAGGGATAGAACTATTACGCGCCCCGATGGCATGGACTTCCACGAGCTGATGACCGCGCAGTTGTCGCTTCGTCCGCTCACGCCCCGGCAGCGCGAGATTGGCATTTTCCTTATCGGCTGCTTGGACGATGACGGCTACCTTCGCCGCACCCTGCCCGAAGTTGCCAATGATATTGCTTTTGCCGAAGGAAAAGAGGTAAGCGAGGGTGAGCTGCTGGAGGTGCTGCACGTGATACAGGACTTGGAGCCCGCCGGCGTCGGCGCGCGCAGCCTGCAGGAGTGCCTGCTGCTGCAGCTCGAGGCAAAGGAGGAGGAGGCAGCGTCGGTTGCGTTAGCCACTAAAGTTGTGACCGACTTTTTCGATGATTTTACCAACAAGCGCTACGAAAAAATTTGCGCCGCGCTCAACATTTCCGATAAGGAGCTAAAGCAGGCCGCGGGCGAAATTACCAGGCTGAATCCAAAGCCCGGCGCCGGGTACAGCGAGGATGCCACCGATGCCGCCCCTGCCGTTATTCCCGATTTTTTGGTGGAGTACAAGGACGGCGAGCTGCAGCAAAGCTTAACAGCGCGCAACGCCCCCGACTTGCGCGTGAGCAAGGAGTACCAAACGCTGCTCAAAACCTACGCCAAGGATAAGGAGGCTTCGGATTTTGTGCGCAAAAAAATTGATGCCGCCCGCTGGTTCATCAGCGCGGTGCAGCGCCGCTACCAAACCTTAGCCGAGGTAATGAGCGTGATCGTAGAGCGGCAAAAAGATTTTTTTACAACCGGCAACGAATCCATGCTGCAGCCCCTGCTGCTAAAGGTGGTGGCCGAGGCCACTGGCTACGATTTGTCCACCATTTCGCGGGTGGTCAACAGCAAGTATGTGCAAACTAACTTCGGCATTTTTCCTCTAAAATTTTTCTTCTCCGAGGGCATGCAAACCGAGAGCGGAGAGGAAATTTCCACCCGAAAAATAAAGAAGGAAATTAAAGACTTAATCGCAGCCGAGGATAAAAAGAAGCCGCTCTCGGACGAAAGCATTGTAAAGTTGCTGAAGGAAAAGGGCTACCTCATAGCCCGCCGCACCGTGGCCAAGTACCGCCAAATGCTCAACATTCCCGAGGCAAGGTTACGGAAAAATATTTGATAATGGTACTCCGAGTCAAACAAACAGCGGCGAGATAAACTCGCCGCTGTTTGTTTGACCCTAAGAGGGTTTACCCCCCTTAGGGTCATTTCACCACCACCACTATTTTACCACTATTTGTACCACCGAGCGCTTCTTCTGAGCGTTCTCAATAGACAGCAGATAAGTCCCCGATGGGTACGAGGAAACATCCACAACATGGGAACTACCCTTTACCCGACCGCTGTAAACTACCACGCCGGCCATGTCCAGCAACTTAACATCGTACACACCCTCTTCCTCAAAGCTAAGGTTTAGCTGGGACTCTACAGGGTTGGGGTAAACCTTAACCGGAAGCTGGGCGTTCTGGTCAACTCCCGTTACCGGTGGAGGTGTTGAGTCCGGACGAAAATCCAGCACTGTGAACTTTTTCGAAACCGGCTGGGCGGACATGTATTCTACATTTCCAACTTGTGTAGCCGTAACGGTAACATCTCCCACCCACAAAACTTCAAGTTCGTTGCCATTTACCACGTGCAGCGCAGGATTCTCAAGATCGCCGCCAGAGGTGGTGTACGTTATCGGCAAACTACTATTAACGGTGGCGGTTAACACAATATTCGGATCGCCATAGTACGCCACGGTGCCCTGCTCCCATGTGATAACCTGTTCTATTTTTCTTGTTAGCACACCATTGTTACTTCCCCTATTCAGGTAGTTCTCTAAGTTGGTATAGTTGTTGTTGAAATCACAAAAATTACCATCTGCGGCTTTAAAAGGATCAAGTCCCTGCATAATCTCCCACTCGTCCGGCATCCCATCCCCATCGCTATCCAGCGGGGCGTGTGTGCTGTCAACCTGCGCGTAGTAGCTGGCCCAAGCGTCCCATGAGGCATCGGCATCGGCGGGCTTGGTATCCATATAGGTATCAATAATTCCTTTTGTTCTTGTGCTTTTCTGCTTTTCTGCATCAGGCGGAATTACGATGCTACCCGTAAAATGGTAGCCTTCTCCTCCTGCCAACCTATCCTTTGCCTCGCCCACAACGCGAGCGTCTATGGCATCACGTTTGGGAAGCCTAGCACCAACGTTTGCAAACACTGAGTCGCGTGCAACTTCGGCAGCGGTTGCGATAACCATAGCGTGGGTAGGAATAGAAAAAACTCCAGAAGCGCTATACTTACTACCTGTATTATTTTTTAAGCCCTGTCCCATATTATCATTTGTTTTAGCAGCGTTGCCCCACATTACATTTCCGGCGAGCCACC
Source organism: Bacteroidales bacterium (assembly GCA_031549685.1). GTDB lineage: Bacteria > Bacteroidota > Bacteroidia > Bacteroidales > UBA932 > JAITMY01. The sequence goes on from JAVBPG010000027.1 coordinate 4,261, forward strand.
ACTTTCCTACTTGTCCGGGTGCAGCGGGATCCGATGGGGAAACAAAGTACTGACTACCTGCTTCCGTTGGGCTTGCCGGACCTGGTATGTAGTAATTATTTATCATGTTGCAATCTACACGATTGCCTGCTAATGCTCTTGAGTCGCCACCATAAAACGCGCCATCGCTACCCCAGTTGTAGTGTACGTTATTTACGTAGTCAAATATGCAAACTCCGTTGTCGGTGCCATTGGCATCGCTGCGTGCTCCGTTTTGGCGGGGCATACGGCTCATGTGGTGCGCCAACATATTGTGGTGATAGCTGGCAGTTTTTCCACCCCACTGCGCACCATAACCTCGAATACCCTTGTCATGAAAAGATGCGTAAAGCGACTCGCTTACCAAGCAATTCTGTACGGTAGTACGCTGGTTGTCGTATATGGTCATGCTCTCCTCTACCGCCCAACTGAACGAGCAATGGTCAATAATGAAATCGCTGGCATTCTCATACCACAAGCACGACTGCTCTTTCCCCTTTACACTATATATATCGCCCGGACGGAAGCGCATGTACCGAATGATAACGTTTTTGCCACTAAAGCCAATACCAAAACCCTTAATAACAATGCCATCGCCAAGGGCGGTCTGCCCGGCAATAGTCATGTTGCTGCGGCTGGTTTTGAAGTTACCTTTGGAGTTGCCCGAAATTTTCATATCGATAACGCCGCCACATTTAAACATTATGGTAATAGGGTCGATGCCCGGAGTGCTAAGCGCTTGGCGAAGTGAACCCTGGTACTGAGGTGCGTTAACATCGGCTGTATCCAGCGTGTGAGTAACGTAAATAACGCGGCCTCCACGACCTCCCGTTACGTAGGCACCATAGCCCTCGGCACCGGGAAAAGCGCGAAGGCTATCGGCAAAATTTTGGGCAAAAACGCCCGTAGTTGTTAAACTGGCACTTACAAGCAAAAACAATAATTTTTTCATCATAATTTCGATTTAATACAATTTCTAAACAAGATTAATATGGATTTTTTTTAGCAAAACGATAAGAATCTTTAAAAGATTCAACAAGAAAAAAACTCTACTATTTTACCACTAACTGTACTACCGAGCGCTTTTTTTGCGCATTTTCCATACACAACAGATAGCTGCCTGATGAATACTTGGAAACATCAATGACATGCGAATCACCCTTTACGTTTGCTCTATAAACCACCGCTCCGGTCAAGTCCATCAACTTAACATTGTACGCACCCTCTCCGTCAAAGTTAAGGTTTAGCAAGTCTTTTACAGGAATTGGATAAACCTTAACAGGAATTTGTGCGCTCTGGTCAACGCCCGTTACCGGTGGTGTTAGTGGATCCGAGCGAAATTCCAGTATGGTAAAAATTTTCGAAACTGGTGTAGCAGGCAGATAGGTGGCGTTTCCAACTTGTGTCGCCGTAACGGTAACATCTCCTACCCACAAAATTTCAAGTTCGTTGCCATTTACCACATGCAGCACGGGGTTTTCAATGTCGCTGGGGATGGAGGTGTATGTTATAGGCAAACCGCTGTTGACGGTGGCAGTTAGCACAATATTCGGATCACCATAGTACCCCACCGTGTCTTGCTCCCATGTTATAATATTTTCCAATCTCGGAACAGCGCTACCGGGAATACCTGCTTGGTTGAGCGTTCTAATGGCATATTTTTCTTCCGTTTTTCCGTTAACATCATACGCCAACTGCGCCGTAAAATCTTGTAATGAATCGTTGCGGTAAATCAAGTACCCCCTTGCTCCCTCCACTGCTTTCCAACGCAACGAATCGCCATCAACTCTCATGCCCATAGGCGCGTCTAACGTGGCGCGAGGATTCCAACCCTCAAAAAAACGCTCAATGGAGTACTTATTGGTATCCGCAGCCATAAGTTGCGTAGTCCACGCAAGACGCTGGATTACATTCATGGTATTTCCTTCTAAATCCATAGAGTTCCACTCTGCCATGTAAATGCCCGCCTTGGTTGAATTATCCCATTCTGTCCAACCTTGAGGGCTTATGTGCTTCCCTAACTTACAATTAAAAAAACCCGAAGAACTATTTGCTTTCCAAGGTCTCCCTAAAGTACAGGTATTATCGGATAAGCCTTATTCCGCAAGTATTTTGCTATTCTTAATTAAAATACCATGCTTAAATCCACTTGTTGTCACTTTTGAGTCCTCTGGGGCAGTAATGTAACCACCTTTGCGCACTCTCGAAACTATTACGCTGCTGTCGTACATTATTGCCGCATCGCCGTATATAAAGTCCACATCGCCCTGAGTTTCGCACTTAAAAAAGTATTGCATGCCGCTATTAGCATAGTGCGTATCTTGGTGGCTCATCTGCTTTACGTTGTAAAACATCATTTTATCACCATGGGTGCGCAATGCACGTGCTTGAGCATACGTTGCCACATTTTCCACTGTTATATTTTCGACATACCAATTACTACCTCGAAAATACATGGTATTACTACCATCTGCGGGACCTGCGGGACCTGCCGTATCTCCCACTATACGCACACCATCTCGACTCTCGCCAATAATGGTAATATTATTTATGCTATTTTGCTTAGGGTTACTTGGCAACGCGTACTGAGTGTTATTTGACTTTCTGTACGTTCCATTTTTCAGGAAAAATATATCTTCCGCCGTGGCATTGTCAAAAGCCTCTTGCAGCTCATCACCATTGGGCGAAACCACCACAAATTTGGCTTGTGCCACCATAGCGGCAAAGCATAGTGTCATTACCGACAAAGCACGCTGTACAGATTGGTTCATATTTTTAATTTGTTTAAACAAGCAACGCAAATATAGGTGAAAATGCGTTGTTTTATATCCCGTTCGACATTTTTAACCTTTTAGATAAAAGCAACCGATTGTATATAAACACATTAATTCAACAACTCATATATTGTACATTCTACAATAAGTAGTATAAAAAAACGGACAACAGATTTAGCTATCCATTGTCCGCTTTTTAACCTACCGGCTTCTACTTCACACTCTCCTCCACCGCCACAGCTACCGCTACAGTAGCCCCGACCATAGGGTTATTACCCATGCCCAGGAAGCCCATCATTTCCACGTGGGCGGGAACTGATGATGAGCCTGCAAACTGCGCATCGCCGTGCATGCGGCCCATGGTATCGGTCATGCCGTACGAGGCGGGGCCAGCGGCCATGTTGTCGGGGTGCAGGGTGCGGCCCGTACCACCACCCGATGCTACCGAGAAATACCTTTTGCCCTGCTCCATGCACTCCTTCTTGTAGGTACCTGCGACGGGGTGCTGGAAGCGCGTGGGGTTGGTGGAGTTTCCGGTAATGGAAACGTCAACGCCCTCCGAGCGCATAACGGCAACGCCCTCGCGCACGTCATCGCAGCCGTAACACTTAACGCTGGCACGCTCGCCCGTTGAGTAAGCTTTTTCTTTTACTACATTAAGAGCACCGGTAGCGTAGTCAAACTGGGTTTGCACGTAGGTAAAGCCGTTGATGCGCGAAATTACCATGGCGGCATCTTTGCCAAGGCCGTTAAGGATAACGCGGAGTGGCTCCTTGCGCACCTTGTTAGCCGACTTTGCAATGCCAATGGCGCCTTCGGCTGCCGCGAAGCTCTCGTGACCTGCCAGGAAGGCAAAGCACTTGGTTTCCTCGCGCAGCAGCATGGCGGCCAGGTTACCGTGGCCAATACCCACCTTGCGGTCGTCGGCCACCGAGCCGGGAATGCAGAAAGCCTGCAGGCCCTCGCCAATAGCCTCGGCCGCTTCGGCAGCCTTTTTGCAGCCCTTCTTCAGCGCAATAGCGCAGCCCGCCACGTAAGCCCACGCCGCGTTTTCGAAGGCAATGGTTTGAATGTCCTTGCAGATTTGGTAGGCATCAATGCCCTTATCCGCGCAAATCTTTTTTGCCTCATCGAGGTCTTTTATTCCGTACTTGTTAAGCGCAGCATTTACCTGCTTAATACGCCTATCGTAACTTTCGAATAATGCCATAATATTTTTAATTTATAATTAACAATTAATAATTGATAATTAAATCGACAGGGGATAATATTTACAATGAATGATTATGTTGTTGTCTTTCACAATTATTCATTATCAATTATCCATTATCAATTAATTAGTCGTGCCTTGGGTCAATATACTTAGCAGCCTCGGCAAAGCGACCGTAGGTAGAGGTTGCCTTTTTGAGCGCCTCGTTGGCATCGGTGCCCTTCTTTACGGCATCCATCATTTTACCTAAGTGAATAAACTCGTAGCCGATAACCTCGCCCTCGGCATCAAGCGCCATGCGGTTAATGTAGCCCTCGGCCATTTCGAGGTAGCGCACGCCCTTGGCCCTGGTTGAGAACATGGTACCCACCTGCGAGCGCAGGCCCTTGCCCAAATCCTCTAAGCCGGCGCCAATGGGCAGACCGCCTTCGCTGAACGCCGATTGCGTGCGGCCGTAGGCAATTTGCAGGAACAGCTCGCGCATGGCGGTGTTGATGGCGTCGCACACCAGGTCGGTGTTGAGCGCCTCGAGCACCGTTTTGCCGGGAAGAATTTCGGCGGCAATGGCGGCGGAGTGCGTCATGCCCGAGCAGCCCACGGTTTCCACCAGCGCTTCCTCAATAATGCCATCCTTTACGTTGAGCGTCAGCTTGCAGGTACCCTGCTGCGGGGCGCACCAGCCCACGCCGTGCGTAAGGCCCGAGATGTCCTTTACCTCTTTCGACTTTACCCATTTTCCTTCCTCGGGGATGGGCGCCGCACCGTGCATCTGGCCTTGCTTAACCACGCACTGATGCTCTACTTCGTGTGAATAAATCATAGCGTTTTGTGTTTGTGTTTTTCTCTGTTTTTCAAAAAATCCGTGCAAAGATAGCACTTTATGTAAAGAATAGCTCCCCAAAAATGGATTTACACCCTCCCAACCAGCTAAGCAAAGCTAATAATCAAGTTCTTGCCGTGTGCGTAAACGGTTCTTAGAGGAACTAATAGTCAGTACTTTTTTTACAAAAAAACATTCTGTTTTTTACCACAAAAAACGTTTTTTCCGGGTCCGAAATACGAGAAAAATTTACTATCTTGTAGACGGGATTGAGGCTCCTGCCTTTTTAGGTAAAACTCTTAAAAAAACAAGCGCCATGAAAGATCAAAAATCCAACGTTGAAAGGCACGGCAAGGGCCACGCCGACAACCATCGACACGGCAAGCGATTGTACAAAAACGATCCTATTCCAAAGGAGCTGCTGGAAAAGCCGAAAGATGCCCGAAAAAAGCAGCTGGAGGACAGCGAAATGCCAAGCGATTTTTGGTTGTAGTAAGTATTACATGTTCACAAACCGCGCTTGGTTGACATAGCTAAAGCGAAGCCGTGAAGGGCTTCGCTTTGTTGTTTTTAAAATGCTAACTTTGCCAAAATTTGTACTCCGAATGTTACGTAAAATAACCTCATACGCTTGTGCATTTTTGCTCCTTGCGGGGTGCGCTCCCCGTGCAAGCATGCCGGCCCAGCCAATGCTTACCGACAAGCTGCTGCGCGATCTCAAGGCCGAGGGCTGCTGCGGCAAAAACTTCACGCCGTCGGCGGCGCTGGTGGAGCAATACAACCTGCGCGAGGACAATAAAACCTACTACGTGGGCGGCTTTCTGCATGTAACATCGGCCGCTAAGCCCGCCGATGTGGAAAAACTCGGCGTGAGCGTGGGCACGGAGGTGGACAGCATGTGGACGGCGCAGGTGCCGGTACAGAGTTTAGAGTCGCTGTTGAAAACAAAGGGCGTGAAAACTTTTGAGCCGGGCAGAAAAGCGCAGATGAAAAAAAGAGGGGGCAGTGGGCAACTGCAGTAAAATCAAGTGGCAATAGGCAGTCGGCAATAGGCAATAGTGCACTTGCGCGGCAGATAAATGGTAAATGGTAAATGGTAAATGGTAAATTAAATTCTCTCTACAAAAAATCCCTCGACTTACAGCCGCTCACCGACGAGGAGGCGCTGTACCTGTACGAGCAGGCGCCCTTAGCCGAGCTGATGAATGTGGCAAATAAACTGCGGCAGCACCACGTACCGGGCATGGGCGTGAGCTGGCAAATTGACCGCAACGTAAACATTACCAACGTGTGCATTTCGGGCTGCAAGTTCTGCACCTTTCACTGCGGGCTGCAAAGCGAAAAAGCCTACACCACCACGCTCGAAGAATATTCACAAAAAGTTGAGGAGTTATTTGCCCAAGGCGGCGGCCAGCTGCTGCTGCAGGGCGGCCTGCACCCGCGCTACGGGCTCGATTTTTACGAAGCGCTTTTCAGGCAGCTCAAGCAAAAATATCCCACACTCAAGCTGCACGCATTAGGGCCTCCCGAGGTAGCGCACATTGCGCGGCTCGAAAATGTATCGTACCGGGAAACCTTGGAAAGGCTGGTGGCTGCCGGACTTGACAGCTTGCCCGGAGCGGGCGCCGAAATATTGGTTGACCGCGTGCGCAAAGCTCTTTCGCCCGGCAAACCTAATACCCAGGCGTGGCTCGACGTAATGCGCGAGGCGCACCGCATGGGCCTGGCAACCTCGGCCACCATGATGTTTGGCCACATTGAAACCCGCGCCGAGCGTATACGCCACCTCATGCTCATTCGCGATTTACAGAGCGAAAAACCAAAGGATGCCTACGGGTTTTTATCTTTCATTTGCTGGCCCGCGCAGCTGGAAAATGTGGCGCAAAACCCTGTTTTTGAAAACGTAAAAAAGGTAAGCATTGAAGAGTATATTCGCACGGTGGCCATAGCGCGCATGGTGCTGCACAACGTGCCCAACATACAGGCCTCGTGGCTTACCGTGGGCAAAAGCACCGCGCAGCTCTGCCTGTGGGCCGGTGCTAACGATTTTGGCTCCATCATGATGGAGGAAAATGTAGTGTCATCGGCAGGGGCAAGCTACTCGTTCGATGCCAAGGGAATACAAGCCGCTATTCGCGAAGCGGGTTATGAGCCGTGGCTGAGGAATCAAAAGTACGAGGCGCTACAATTGTAGTGTTTTTCTCCTACTACTGTCATTGCGGGCTTGACCCGCAATCTCCAACTACAGGGTGCGTCTATCGGGGGATTGCGGGTCAAGCCCGCAATGACAAAGTTCTGAGTTCGGTCGAAGCTTTCGCCTCGACCGTTTTTTATTTACATAAGCTCAGTTTGTCAACATAACTCGACTTAGGCACAGCCTAAGCCGAACAGGAGAGATGCCTCGGCTTCGCTCGGCATGACGATGCTCTTTGTGAAAAAAGAGTGGTTGTGTTGGGGCG
>JAVBPG010000048.1:0-19009 GCA_031549685.1 Bacteroidales bacterium
CAGATTTTTATATAAACTGTGCTTTTGAAAACGCTCAGCAATTTGTTTGCGGAGTTTGCTTTCTATTTCCTGAAATTTTTTCTTTTGATTTTCCTCTTTTTTAGGTATTTGATAATAAAGATAATATTCATCAAGTCCTTCCAGATTCAGATTATTCAATGACTCTTCAATGAAATATTTGTGATATTCGTCAATCAGCTTTTTTACTTTCTGATAATCTTCTGCTCGTTTTTCATCTTGCACAAGCAAACCTTTTTCTTGAATGTGTTGTAGCGTTTTTCCTTGCGGAATCAACTCAAATCGGAGTGTTTTGCTCAACGAATAAAGATTGGTAAAATCGGATAGTGTTTTCATAATAATGCAATTAAAGATTAAACATAACTCCTCTTGCAAGTTAAGTATTTATTTTCATAATCTTTATCACAAAAATTATTTTTAACACTTTGATTTAATGCGTGGTAAAAGAAAATCGCAGCAATCTCCGACTGCTGCGATTTTCTTGCTACCTCTCCTTGGGAGAGGGCCGGGGAAGAGGCTCTTTCTACTCTTCCTTTTCCGTTTCCACGTACTCCTTCAGCAGCTTTTCCTGCACCTCGGGGGGTACCTGCTGGTAGTCGGCGAGCTGCATGGTGTAGGTGGCGCGGCCCGAGGTCAGCGAGCTGAGCGTGGTGCTGTACTTGTTCATTTCGGATAGCGGCACACGGGCTTTTACCTGCTCAAAATTCTTTTCGCTGCTCATGCCCTCAATGATGCCGCGACGATTTTGCAGGTCGCTCATCACATCGCCCATGGCGTCGGAGGGAACCAGCACCTCTACGGTGTAAATGGGCTCCATGATTTTAGGCGCCGCCTTTTTAAACGCTTCTTTAAAGGCGTTGCGTCCGGCCAGCTTAAACGAAATTTCGTTGCTGTCCACCGGGTGCATTTTGCCATCGTACACCGCCACGCAAATGTCGCGGGCGTAGGAGCCGGTAAGCGGGCCTTCCTCCATTTTTTCCATTATGCCCTTGAGTATGGCGGGCAGGAAGCGCGCGTCGATGGCGCCGCCCACAATGCAGTTGTAGAAAATGAGCTTGCCGCCCCATTCAAGGTTATGCTCTTCTTTGCCGCGGATGTTGAGCGTAATATCCTTTCCTTCCACCTTCACCGTTTTCGGGTCGGGGGCGCCTTCTACATAAGGTTCAATGAGCAGATGCACCTCACCAAATTGACCTGCGCCACCGCTCTGCTTCTTGTGGCGGTAGTCGGCGGCGGCCACCTTGGTAATGGTTTCGCGATAGGGAATTTTCGGGTTGAACAAGTCCACCTCAATTTTGTGCAGGTTGCTCAGGTTGCGCTTTACAATATTAATTTGATATTCGCCTTGTCCGCTTAGTATGGTTTGCTTCAGTTCGCGAGAGTACTCAATCAGTATTGTCGGGTCTTCCATGTGCATGCGGTTGAGGGCTTCGCTCATCTTTTCCTCGTCCGCCGCGTTTTTGGGCTTAATGGCGGTGCGGAACTTGGGCTGCGGGAAGTTGATGGGGTAGAACTTCCACGCCTTTCCGCCGCCGTTGAGCGTATGGTTGGTGTGCGTATTTTTCAGCTTTACGGTGCAGCCGATGTCGCCGGCCACCATTTCGGTAACCTTGTTTTTGTTTTTTCCGGCCACGGCAAATATTTGCGTCAGGCGCTCCTTGGTGTCGTTGTTGGCGTTTACTAAATCCAAACCCTCGGTAATTTTGCCGCTCATCACGCGGAAGTAGCTTACCTCGCCCATGTGCTGCTCAATGGCGGTTTTAAACACGAAGAGCGATGGCGCTCCGTTGGCATCGCAGGGCACCACCTCCTCCTCCACCGTTTTGTACTCGCGCGCCTTTTCGGGCGAGGGCGCCACGTTGATAATGAACTCCATGAGGCGCTTGGTGCCAATGTCCTTTTTGCCCGACAGGCAGAACACGGGCATTACCTCGCGGTTTTTCATGCCGGCGCGCAGCCCGCGGCGGATTTCCTCCTCATCCAGCGTTCCCTTTTCGAAGAAGAACTCCATCAGCTCCTCGTCGTACTCGGCGGAGGCCTCTACCAGTATTTTGTTGAGCTCCACGGCGCGCTCCATTTCCTCCCCACCCGGAATTTCCAGCTCCTCGCGCTCGCCGGTGTCACCCTTAAACTTGTACATCTTCATTTTGAGCACATCGACAAATCCATCAAAACCCGGCCCGGTGCTCAGCGGATACTGCACCTGCACCACCTTTTTGCCGAAGGTATCGCGCAGCGACTGCATGCAGGCGTCGAAGTCGGCCTTGTCGCTGTCGAGCTGGTTGACGGCAAGTATCAGCGGCTTGTTGTGGCGCTCGGCGTAGCGCGCAAAGATTTCGGTTCCCACCTCCACGCCGTTTTGCGCGTTGACCACCAGCACGCCGGTGTCGCACACCTTAAAGGCAGAAAACACGCCGCCCGCGAAATCGTCGGAGCCCGGCGTGTCGATAAAGTTGAGTTTGCGCTCCATGAACTCCGTGTATAGCACCGTGCTGTACACCGAGCGCTGCATGGCCTGCTCAATTTCCGTGCTATCGCTCACGGTATTTTTTCCCTCTACGGTTCCCCGCCTATCTACTACTTTTCCCTCAAAAAGCATAGCTTCGGCGAGGGTTGTTTTTCCGCTGCCGGGGGCACCCAGCAGCACAACGTTGCGGATTTTTTCGGTTGAATAATTTTTCATAATTTAATTATTTTGAAGTGAAAAACTCAGATAAATGCGCTGAACAAAAACGGTGCAAAACAAACAAAGGGTTCGTCTTAAAAAATCCTTTATTTTGAGAAGCTGTTTCGAATTTGTATAACAGCATAATAATCAAAAATATCTACATCTATTGGTTAATGCCCCGCCTTGGCGGGGCTAAACTTTATTAACCGTAGGTGTCGCGAAGCAGAACCTACGGTAGGAAAGCACCAACTTGTTGCGCGCGGAGCAGTAGTTTAGCTCTTGTGAAACGCTTGCTCCGCGCGCCGTGCGTGCTCTGCGCATATGCCGTGGGTTCTGCTTCGCCCGCCTGCTTCGCGAGCGGGCAAGCTCCACCCACGGTTAATAAAACATACTCCCTGCGGGAGTAGAAAGCCTTTTTCTCAACTTCTGAGATTGCTTCGCCTTGCTCGCAATGACGCTCTTGAAAAAGATTCATGCCAAATAATCTTGTTTATCTCTTTTTCAACGGTTCCAAATTTAGGAAAATATTTACTCCAAAACAGCTAAACCCTAAGCGGGGCGCGGGGTGTGGAAATGCAAGGTGTTAATTATAAGAGGCTTAAAATAAAACAATTAGGAGCAAGACGAACTTTTGTATTAAATTGTTTGGTAGTTAGCGAATTATTAGTACCTTTGCACTCGCAAAAACAGAAGAGATGAGGGGACGGAAGTCCCCTCGTTTCGTTTACTTAAGTTTATGATTAGCGCAAAGGAAATAGCTCAGACCGTAGAAAACTTTATTGCCGGCAGCGACATTTTTTTAGTCGATGTGTCGGTTACGCCGGGCAACGAAATTGAGGTGCTGGTGGATAAGCCTAGCGGCTTGGACATTGAGGAGTGCGTGAGCATTAGCCGCGCCGTGGAGGCCGCGTTTGACCGGGAAAAGGAGGACTTTGAGCTCACGGTGGGTTCTCCGGGCTTAGGCGAGCCGCTGAAGGTGCTGCCGCAGTACCACAAGCTGCTTGGCAAGGAGGTGGAGCTGCTGCTTAAAAGCGGCATAAAATTGGTGGCAACGCTGCTCGATGCTTCGGCAGAGAAAATAGCCGTGGAGTACACCAAAATGGAGGCGGTGGAGGGCAAAAAGCGCAAGCAAGCCGTAACCCGCACGCAGGAGCTGAAGCTTGACGAGCTGAAGTGGACAAAAGCGTATATTAAAGTTTAAAATTTATAATAATCACTCATTTTTTTAAACAAAAAAATGGAAAACATTAATTTGACCGAAACGTTTGCCGAGTTTAAGGAACTTAAAAACATTGACCGCCCCACCATGGTGGGCGTGCTGGAGGACGTGTTCCGCGGAACGCTGCTTAAGCTATACGGCAGCGACGACAACTTCGACATCATTATCAACATCGATAAGGGCGACTTCGAGATTTGGCGCAACCGCACCATTGTGGCCGACGATGAGCTGGAGGACCCTACGCATGAGATTACGCTGACCGAGGCGCAAAAGATAGACAGCACCTACGAGGTGGGCGATGAGGTAACCGACGAAGTGAAGCTGCAAAAATTCGGCCGCCGCGCGGTGCTGGCGCTGCGCCAGAATTTGGCCGGCCGCATTTCGGATATGGAAAAGCAGCAGCTTTTCAACAAGTACAGCGAGCGCATAGGAGAGCTGGTGGTAGGCGAGGTTTACCAAATTTGGAAGAAGGAGGCGCTCATCCTGGACGATGAGGGCAACGAGCTGGTGCTGCCCAAGAGCGAGCAAATTCCCACCGACTTTTTGCGTAAGGGCGATACCGTGCGCGCCATTGTGCACAAGGTGGAGATGAGGAATAACACGCCGGTCATTACGCTTTCGCGCTGCGCCCCCGAATTTCTGGAGCGCCTGTTTGAGCTCGAAGTTCCCGAAATTTTCGACGGCATTATTACCATCAAAAAAATTGTACGCATACCCGGCGAGCGCGCCAAGGTGGCGGTGGAGTCGTACGACGAGCGCATTGACCCGGTAGGCGCCTGCGTGGGTATGAAGGGCGCCCGCATTCACGGCATCGTGCGCGAGCTGAAGAACGAAAATATTGACGTTATCAACTACACCGGCAACACGCAGCTGCTGGTGCAGCGCGCGCTTAACCCCGCCAAGATTACCGGCATAAAAATCAACGAGGAAACCAAGCGCATTGAAGTCTATTTGCAGCCCAACGAAATTTCGATGGCCATTGGTAAGGGCGGCTTGAACATTAAGCTGGCCAGCCAGCTGGTGGGCTACGAAATTGATGTGTTCCGCGAAGATGTGGAGCAGGAGGAGGATGTAAACCTCGATGAGTTCTCGGACGAAATCGAAGGTTGGGTAATTGACGCGCTGAAGGCCATCGGCTGCGATACGGCCAAGAGCGTACTCCGCATTCCGCGCGAGGATTTGATTAAGCGCACCGACCTCGAGGAGGAAACCATTGACGAGGTGCTGCAAATTCTGTCGTCGGAGTTTGAGGAGGAGTAGCGCGAGTCTGTCATTCCGAACTTGATTCGGGATCTCTTAAATAGTTGGAGATTGCGGGTCAAAGTTTATCCCGACAAGTCGGGGCCCGCAGTAACAAGCGTAGGGTTGTTCAGAGAGATATTTTTCAGCATTTAATATTTGACTATGTCGCAAGCAGAAAATACGATTAGATTAAACAAGGTAACCCGGGAATTTAGCTTGGGTTTGAACTCCATTGTGGAGTTCTTGGCAAAAAAGGGAATTGCCGTGGAGGCCAACCCCAACGCCAAAATATCGGAGGAGGCCTACGCGATGGTAGCCAAAGAGTTTGGCAACGAGCAGAGCATCAAAGATAAGGAGGCGGCCAAAAAGGTGGTGCAGAAAAAACCGAAGGAGGTGGAAGAAGAGCTGCCCATCGAAAAGGAGCTGATTATAAAAAATGTTGATGCCACCGTTTTTGTTCCCGAAAAACCAGTGGTTGCCGGGCCAAAAGTGCTGGACAAAATTGACCTCGACGCCATATCGGGTAAAAAGCCCAAGGCAAAGCCCGAACCGGTTGAGGAGCCAAAGCCGAAAGCAGAGGTTAAGCAGGAGAAAAGCGAAGCGCTGGAGCAACCCGTGAAGCCGGAGAAGGCTCCTAAGGCAGAGAAAAAAGAGGTGGAAACGATTGCCACCACTGTGCCCGAAATTGCAGGCCCCAAGGTGCTGGACAAAATAGATTTGAACGCGCTGAAAAAGCCGAAGAAAAAAACAGCGAAAAAGGAAGAAGAGGCCCCGGTGGCACCCAGGCCTGCTGCGCCCAAAGTTGAGGCAGCACCTGCTCCGGAGGAAAAAGTTGAGGCGCCTATTGCAAAAAAGGAAATTGAGTTTATACCCACCCAGGTTGAGCAGCTTACCGGCCCCAAGGTAATGGGCACCATTGACCTCAAGCAGTTCAAGAAGGAGGATGTTGCGGCGGGTGGCCGCCGGGGCAAGCGCGAGCGCATAAAGAAGGGCGCCGTGGATGTGGTAAAGGAGGGCAAAGAGGTTACCAAGGAGCACGAGAAGCGGAAGAAGGAGGAGAAAAAAGCCAAGGGAAAACGCCCCTTCCACCAGGAGGTAGCCGCCGAGGAGGTGGATAAGCAAATAAAGGATACGCTGGCCAAGATGCTCGAAAAGGGCACCAAGCACAAGGGTGCCGCCAAGCGCCGGCACGACAAGCGCGAGGCCATTAGCCAGCGCATGCAGGAGGAGCAGGAAATGCAGGAGCAGGAGCGCCAAATTCTCAAGCTCTCCGAGTTTGTTACCGCCAACGATTTGGCCAAAATGATGGACATTTCGGTAAACGAGGTAATAGCTGCCTGCATGGACTTGGGGCTCATGGTTTCAATAAATCAACGCCTTGATGCTGAGGCGATTGCGCTGATTGTGGAGAACTTCGGTCGTCAGGTAGAGTTTGTTACCGGCGACACCGAAGGCGCCATTGAGCAGGAGGAAGACAAGCCCGAGGAGTTGGTGTCGCGCCCGCCCATTGTAACCGTAATGGGACACGTTGACCACGGTAAAACATCGCTGCTCGACAGCATTCGCAACGCCAACGTTATTGCCGGCGAGGCCGGAGGTATTACGCAGCACATCGGTGCCTACCACGTGGAGCTCGATGGAGGCCGCATGATTACCTTCCTCGATACGCCCGGTCACGAGGCCTTTACCGCCATGCGTGCGCGCGGCGCCAAGGTTACCGACGTAACCATCATTGTTGTTGCAGCCGACGATAGCGTGATGCCGCAAACCGTGGAGGCCATTAACCACGCGGTAGCAGCAGGCGTGCCCATGATTTTTGCCATAAATAAAATTGATAAAGCCGGAGCTAACCCCGATAAAATTCGCGAGCAGCTGTCGGCGATGAACTACCTGGTGGAGGATTGGGGCGGAAAGTATCAGGTGCAGGAAATTGCCGCCAAAAGCGGCTTGAACATTGATAAGCTGCTGGAAAAGGTACTGCTCGAAGCTGATATGCTTGAGCTTAAAGCTAACCCCAATAAGCGCGCCAGTGGTTCTATCATCGAGTCGTTGCTGGACAAGGGCCGCGGCTACGTTTCGCGCATGCTGGTACACAGCGGCACGCTGCGCATGGGCGATCTCATACTTTCGGGTACGTTTACAGGCCGTGTAAAAGCCATGTACAACGAACGCGGACAAAAAATTAAGGAGGCCGGCCCGTCGATGCCCGTTGAAATTTTGGGCTTGAACGGTGCTCCCACAGCCGGCGAAACCTTCAACGTAATGGCCGATGAGCGCGAGGCGCGCGATATTGCCAACAAGCGCGAGCAGCTCAAGCGCGAGCAGGGGTTGCGTACGCAAAAGCACATTACGCTCGACGAAATCGGTCGCCGCCTGGCCATAGGTTCGTTCAAGGAACTCAACATTATTGTAAAGGGCGACGTGGATGGTTCGGTAGAAGCCTTGACCGACTCGCTGCTCAAGCTTTCCACCGAGCAGGTGCAGCTCAACGTAATTCACAAGGCGGTGGGCGCCATTTCCGAGAGCGACGTGCACCTGGCTGCCGCCTCCGAGGCCATTATCGTGGGCTTCCAGGTTCGCCCGTCGGCGGCTACACGTAAGCTGGCCGAGCAGGAGCAAATCGAAATCCGCACCTACTCCATCATCTACGATGCCATTGAGGAAATTAAGGATGCCATTGCCGGTATGCACGCCCCCGAATTCAGGGAGGAGGTGGTTTGCTCGGTGGAGGTACAGCAGGTATTCAAGGTTACCAAGGTGGGTACCGTGGCCGGATGTATCGTGCGTGAGGGTAAAATTACCCGCAACACCAAGGTGCGCTTAATCCGCGACGGCATTGTGATACACCAGGGCGAGCTGGCCTCGCTCAAGCGCTTTAAGGACGATGTAAAGGAGGTGGGCACCAACTTTGAGTGCGGCCTCAACCTTGCCAACTTCAACGATATTAAGGAGGGCGATATAATTGAAGGCTACGAAAGCGTGCAGGTAAAAAAATAGCGCGCTACGAGTAGCGTAAAAGGAAAAAATCCGGACTCAAGCTTGAGTCCGGATTTTTTTTTGGGGGGGAGAGAGAATTACTGTTTTACGACTTGTTTTACGATAGCTCCGCGGCTGTTTTTGATTTTTATCAGCAGCGTACCCGGCGTGCACCCCGATACGTCAAGGGTAAAGGTTGGCGTATCGAAACGTTGAACTTGATGCGCTTGTCCGGTAATACCGAGCACCGTTACCTCAACCGGTAAAACAGCACCATCGTCAAGACGAACGGTAAGCGTATTCTGGGTAGGATTGGGATATAGGGCTGCCACCAGATCATAAGCATTAGCATCTACAGCTGTTGGCGTGCCGCTAACGATTACTGCGCAGGGCGCCGTGTGGTTCCCGTCCGCGGTGGTAACGGATATTACCGCTGTTCCTGCTGCCACGGCTGTAACCAGCCCGTTGCTTACGGTGGCTACGCCGGTGTTGTTGCTGCTCCACGCTACATTTTGGTTGGTGGCGTTTGATGGCGCAACGGTTGCCGTCAGCAGCTCCGTTTGTCCCACGGCTAAGGTTGTTGCCGCTTTATTTAGGCCAACTCCGGTAACGGCAACGCTGTTGGTTTGCACGGTCGTTGTACAGCGCGCCACAAAGCTTCCGTCCGCAGTGGTAACGGATATTACCGCTGTTCCTGCCGCCACGGCCGTAACCAGTCCGTTGCTTACGGTGGCTACGCCGGTGTTGTTGCTGCTCCATGTTACATTCTTATTGGTGGCGTTTGATGGCGCTACGGTTGCCGTCAGCAGCTCCGTTTGCCCCACGGCCAAGGTTGTTGCCGCTTTATTAAGCGTAACACCCGTAACGGCGGTTGAACCTCCCCCTGTATTGGCGAAGCGCAATGTAATGCTTATGGGTGTGTGATCGGAGGTGGTGGATTTGTAATTTGTAATGGTTCCGGTAGCCGTCGCCTCCCTTGCAGTGCTGCTACTTACGTAGTTGTCAAACAGTTCATTTGAAATAATAATGTTGTCGATTGATGGGCTTGCGTAGTAGGGGTCTACTAAATCGCTGGTTAAGCCCCTGTAGCTGGTGGCATCATCCATAAAATTTTTGTATGGAGAAATACCGGATAAGCCTCCGCAATCTTCACATTGCGTTCCCTCCAAATAATCATTAAAATCACCCAAAAAAACAACTCGCCTTGTATTGTATGCGCTGCCGTCGAGTATGGTTTTTAGTGCCACCGATGCGCCGGTACGACGGTTGTAGCTCGTTTCATCTCCCATTGCTTTAGCGTGTATGTTGACAAATGAAACGGGAACCTGCACGCTGCCTACCCAAAAATTTACATTGTATAGGGCCGGATAGCGGCCGCCCGACCAGTTATAGCTGTAAGTATTTCCATTGTAGGAGTCCCCGCTACTCATAAGCGAGCCGTTGAGGAGCTGCATCTTTGCTTTTTTGTAAATAATCCCCTGATTTTGCTGGCAGCTACTAGCGTTCCAGGGTGCTATGCTACCTGCCCACTCGCTGCCAAGCCGCCGCACGAGCGTATCAATGGTAGCGTATGTGCCGCTTGTACCTACCTCCTGCAACGCTACGAGGTCGGAGTTCATTGCCCTTATGACCGCAACCACATTATTTATTTGTAGCTCCGTATCGCTTGGGCCATTGCTTGAGCAGCTGAGCCACTCCACATTCCATGTTGTAATTTTGAAATCAACAGCTCCGTCGGGAGGCGTGATGGAGGTTGTGCCGAAAACGCTGACATTTTTAACTTCCCACGTAGCGCTTTGGGTATCATCGCAAATGTACTTGAATGCTATTCGCGTGGTGGCGGATTTTGCGGAGGCGGGAATAGCAAGCTCTCCCGAAGATACAAATCCCCAAGAGCTTGTTCCATGATTTACTCCCGTAACCTCTACCCATGTAGTAGTTAATACGCTGCCCGTGTAGTTGGCCGTAGCAAACACTTTGTACCAGCCCTCCGATATTCCCACGCTTATAGAGCCTGCGGGACCCCTTGCATGATCAAAAGATAATTTTAGGTTGTCCATACCGGACAAATCCATTGCCGGACTGATGAGCCAATCCTCATTTTCGTTGCTCTTGCTGTTTGCAAAGCCGCTTATCATTGCTCCGTACAGCGAGCTAAAGTGCCAACTTTGGTCGCCCCTGACGCTCACGGTAGTAAAGGTGTTAAAGCTTTCTTGCGTTAGGAAAGATTCGTTGAGAACCAGCGTTTGCGCCTTTGCAGTGCTTGATATCGCAGTAAGGCTTACAGCAAGGAGCAAGTTGACAAGAATATTTATCCTTTTCATAGCGTAAATTATTTTATGGCTGAAAGATACAAAATATTTTTTCAACGATTTTGAGATGCTCCTATCCTCTTTGTTTCACTACCTACCCAAAAACAATCAATTATTTGTATATAAACGCGTTACGAATATCGATTAATCTAAGAAATCTTTTTCTCCTTTGTCCCTGTCCTCTCTTCGGCCTGCAATCGCTTGTAAGGCATTGTCCTCCCGCCCTGTTTTTACAACACAAAATAACACAGTCTATTAGCATGGTTCAAAAACAATCTGTAAATTTGTCATGTTTTCATGCCAAACCATTATTGGTATTGGCTTATATAGCAGATAAATGGATATTCAGCAAATAAAGCAGCGCTTTGGAATCATAGGCAGCAACCCAGCCTTGCTCCGCGCGCTGGACATAGCCGCGCAGGTGGCGCCCACCGATTTGTCGGTGCTCATTACCGGCGAGAGCGGCGTGGGCAAGGAGGTTTTTCCGCAGGTAATTCACCAAAACGGCGCGCGCAAGCACGGTGCCTACTTTGCCGTAAACTGCGGCGCCATCCCCGAGGGCACCATCGACTCCGAGCTCTTTGGCCACGAAAAAGGCTCGTTTACCGGAGCGCACGAAACGCGCCGCGGCTACTTTGAGGTGGCTGACGGCGGCACGCTTTTTTTAGATGAGGTGGCGGAGCTACCGCTGTCCACGCAGGTGCGCCTGCTGCGCGTGCTGGAAACGGGGGAGTTTCTGAAGGTAGGCTCATCGAAGGTGCAGAAAACCAACGTGCGCGTGGTGGCCGCCACTAACGTAAACCTGCAGCAGGCCATCCAGAGCGGCAAGTTCCGTGAGGACTTGTACTACCGCCTCAACACCGTGCCCATCAGCGTTCCGCCGCTGCGCGACCGTAAGGAGGATATTGCCTTGCTGTTCCGGAAATTCGCCGCCGACTTTGCCGAAAAGTACAAAATGCCCGCCGTGCAGCTCACGCCTGAGGCGCGTGGCGTGCTCGAGAATTACTCGTGGCCGGGCAATGTCCGCCAGCTCAAAAATCTTACCGAGCAAATTTCCATTATCGAATCGGAGCGGCAAATTTCGGCGGAAACATTGCGATCGTATTTGCCCGAAGCGAATTTGCTACCCGTTGTTTACAACAAGGGTGGCGCGCTGCTGAGCGGTGTCGATAGCAAAGATTTTTCGTCGGAGCGCGAGATTCTGTACAAAATTTTGTTCGACATGAAGAGCGATGTGAACGAGCTGAAAAAATCGGTAAGCATGCTCATGCAGGGCGGCGCGGTGCACGACATAAGCCCGATGGTCGCCCCGCACTTCCCCGATATTTCGCACGCCACGCCGCCGCACACGGTAACCATACGGCACGGCTCAAACCCCGATGTGGTGGAGGCCAGCGAGCTGGAGGACGAGTCACTCTCGCTCAACGACAAGGAGCTGGAGCTGATGAAAAAGGCGCTGGAAAAGCATCGCGGCAAGCGCAAGCTGGCGGCGCAGGAGCTCGGCATTTCGGAGCGCACGCTGTACCGGAAAATAAAGGAGTATAACTTGGAGTAGAAAGAGATAAACGGATAAAACGCTTCGCGATAAAAGCTCGCTGCACTCGCGATAAATTTATCCGCCGCAGTTTTTATCTTTTTATCGCGCGAAGCGCAATTTATCGCGAAGCGTTTATCGAATTTAAGCATGAAAAAATTTTTTACATACACCCTGATTTTGCTCGTGGCGGTTTCGGCCTCGTGCAGCCTCAAGTATTCGTTTTCGGGAGCCTCCATTTCGCCCGATGCCAAAACGTTTAGCGTAGCGTTTTTTCCTAACATGGCCCCGCTGGTAAACCCCACGCTGAGCGCCAGCTTTACGGAGGCCATGAAGCTGAAGTTCATAACCGGAACGCGCCTATCGCAAACCGATGAGGACGGCGACCTAAGTTTTGAGGGTGAAATAACGGGATACCACGTTGCTCCACAGGCTATTACTGCTGGAGAGGTGGCCGCCTTGAACCGCCTTACCATTACCGTTCACGTAAAGTTTGTAAACAAGATTGACCCATCGCAGAATTTCGACAAGTCGTTTTCGCAGTTTGAAGATTACGACAGCCAAAAAGATTTGGCCTCGGTGGAGGCGGGTTTGGTTGAAGCGGTAACCCAAAAGTTGATAGAGGATATTTTCAACGCCTCGGTGGCGAATTGGTAAAATGGTTCTGACCCGCTTTGTCATCCCGAACCTGATTCGGGATATCCCGAGGAGATTGCGGGTCAGGCCCGCAATGGCATAGCTGAATTTTTAATTTTTTGAATTGACATGACAGCAGGAGAGCTACAAAAAATCCTTCCCGCGGCAAAGGAAATTTCGGAAGAGCAAATGAGCTCGGTGGAGGAAATGGTGGATGAGCTGCCGTGGTTTGCATGCGGCCAGCTGCTGCTGCTCAAAGCCATGAAGCAGCTTCACCATCCGTTTTTTGATACGCGCCTGACCTTCGCGTCGCTTTACGCCACCAACCGCCACCGGCTTGAGCGCTACCTGCGCGATGCTGCGCCGGCCGGCAGCGCCGCAAAAGAGGAAGCGCCCTTGGCCGTCCCCGCCGATAGCGATGGCTTTGAGCTGGTAGCCGAGGAGGATGCTACGCCGCAGGTTGTGCCTCAAAAAACGGCGCAGGTAAAGCGAAAAATGTACATTAACGAGTACCTGCTCAGGGAGCAGCGGGCGGCATCGCTGGCCAGGGCCAGCAGAGTGGAGCAGGCAGCGCCGGCCCCCGAAAACAGGGACGAGGCCCCGCAAAACGACTCCGGAGAATTCTATCTGTCGTTGGAAGAGATAGATGGGGCAAAGTAGGATTAAGCGGCTAAGTTTGCTTTATACAAAAAAAAGAGCTTACTTTGCAACCCAAAATTGTGAGCAGGCCCGTATGCCGTGCCGACAATGATGTAAAAAACAGCCAACACAAATTGTAAACCAATATGTACTACGTAATTACCATTTTGATTTTAGTTGTAAGCATTCTGCTTATTTTAGTTGTACTTGTGCAAAACTCAAAAGGCGGCGGCCTGGCGGCGAACTTTGCCGGCAGCACGCAGGCCATGGGTGTGCGCCGCACCACCGATTTTTTGGAAAAATCGACCTGGACCTTGGCCGGCGCCATTTTGGTGCTGAGCCTTGCGGCGAGCATGTTTATGCACAGCGGATCGGCGGCTGAGGAGTCGGCTGTTAAAGGTCAGGTAGAAAACGCTCAAGACCCCAACGCTATTCCATTCCAGGAGTAAAAGATTTTTCATAATATTTTTGTGGTAGGTTGTTACACGCTGGTGTGGCAACCTATTTTTTACCCCCAACCCCCTAAAGGGGGCTATAACATTAGCACTTCAGTTATAGCCCCCTTTAGGGGGTTGGGGGCATAGTCAATGACGAAGCTCATATTTTTTCTTACCTTTGCTTTCCACCAGAAAATCCCTTCATGTTTACCACGCCCGATAGCAGCAACGCCATTTTTCAAATGGCCGAGGAGTTTGTCAACCAAACTTCGCAGCACGTGTTTTTAACCGGGAAGGCGGGAACGGGAAAAACAACCTTTCTTCGCCACATTGTCAAAACTACGCACAAAAAGGCGGTGGTGGCGGCGCCCACCGGCGTGGCGGCCATCAACGCCGGCGGCGTAACGCTGCACTCGCTGTTTCAGCTGTCGTTCGAGCCTTTTTTGCCTAACGGGGTAAAAAAAGAGGAGTACACGCACTTTTCGAAAGCCAAGCTGGACGTGATACAGAGCATGGAGCTGCTCATCATCGACGAGGTAAGCATGCTGCGCGCCGATACTCTCGACGCCATCGACACCACCATGCGCCGCGTGCGCCGCAACGCACAGCCCTTTGGCGGCGTGCAGCTGCTGTACATTGGCGATATGTTTCAGCTGCCGCCGGTGGTGAAAAACGAAGAGTGGAGCCTGCTGAAGAGCTACTACGAAACGCCCTTTTTCTTCCACGCCAAAGCCATTGCGCAGCAGCCTCCTCTTTACTTGGAGCTGAAAAATGTGTACCGCCAGCGCGACCAAACCTTTGTGGATTTGCTCAACCGCGTTCGCAATAATACGCTGGAAAAACCGGACATCGACGAGCTCAACAGGCGGTATATTCCCGGCTTTCAGGCGCCGCAAAGCGAGGGCTACGTTACGCTAACCACGCACAACTACCAGGCCGACAAAATCAACGCCGAGGAGCTGCAGAAGCTGAAAGGAAAAACATATGAATTTAAGGGCGAAATTGAGGGCGACTTCCCCGACTACGCCCTGCCCACCGATATGGCCATGCAGCTCAAGGAGGGCGCGCAAATCATGTTTATCAAGAACGACATGGGCGAGGTGCGCCGCTACTACAACGGAAAAATCGGCACCATTTCGCGCATAGGCTTCGATAAGATTTTTGTGCAGCCCGTGGGGAGCGAAAAGGAAATTGAGCTGGGCAAGGAAACCTGGCGCAATTACCGCTACACGCTGAACAAAGAGAGCGGCGAGTTGGAGGAGGAGGTGCTGGGCACCTTTACGCAGTACCCCATACGCTTGGCGTGGGCCATCACGGTGCACAAAAGTCAGGGCTTGACCTTCGAAAAGGTAATGCTCGACATCAGCCGCGCCTTTGCCGCAGGGCAGGCCTACGTGGCGCTGAGCCGCTGCACCACGCTCGATGGGGTGGTGCTGCAGTCGCCGGTGCGTGCGGGCTGCGTACAAACCGATGAGTACGCCATTCGCCTGGCGCAATCGGAAAAACCGGCGGTGGAGCTGAACGATATTTTGAAGGTGGAGAAGCAAAAGTTTTGGGCCATGCGCCTGCTGCTGTACTTTGACTGGAAGCCGCTGCACCGTATTTTATACGAATTTCAAAAGTTGCTGGAGGATAAAACGGGCGAGGAGTTTGACGATGCGCGCCAGCTGTTTTACGAGCTGAAAAGCTGCGCGCGTGCTCAGGAAGATGTGCTGGTAAAATTTCGCCCGCAGCTGCAGGCCTTAACCCGACAGGCGGAGCAAAGCGGCGACACCACGGCCCTTGCCGAGCGCTGCCAAAAGGCGGTGGAGTATTTTTTCAAGGATATTGTAGAAAAAATGCTGCTGCCGCTGCGCGAAAACATTTCAAATTTTACAGGAAAAAGAGCAAAGACATATCTCAAAAATTTGTGCGCGCTGGAGGAAAATATGGCCATGTTTTTGGAGGACTTGAAGAAGGTACGCTACAACGATGTGCTGCTGGTAAACGGCACGGGACTTACGATTCCTCCTAAGCGAAACCTGTTTGCGGAAGCGGAGGAAAAACAAGCAAAAAGTAAAAAGCCCAAGCCGGTGAAGGGCGACAGCGCGCGGGTGTCGCTGGAAATGTTTAAAGGCGGTAAAAGCGTTGCCGACATAGCGCAGGAGCGAAGCGTGGCGCACACCACCATTCACGGGCATTTACAAAAGTTCATCACCAGCGGCGAGGTGTCGGTTTTCGACCTCGTGGAGAAGGAAAAAGTTGAGGCCATTTTGCCCTACGTTTCATCGGCCATTAGCGGCGAAATGAAATCATCCACCATCATTCTGCAGGAGCTGGGCGAGGGATATACGTACAACGATATTCGGGCGGTGGTAAGGCACTGGGGGTGGATGAAGAGTAAAGAAAAGTAATGTTTGCCATGAAAAACTACTCATTCAACGCGCCGACTCTCTTTGAGTTTGAGATAAAAAACTTGTCAGAGATTACCCAGTCAAAACGACAAATCAGCGGCGTTCCGCACCGTACGGATTTTTACCAAATTATTTTGATAGAGTCGGGCGGATCAACTCAATTTGTTGACTTTACTCCTATAAATGTTGCCGGCGGACAAATTCTTTTCATTGCAAAAAATCAGGTGGTGAGCTTCGACACCTCGTCCTCGTATAGCGGAAAAGCCATCCTGTTTACCGATGTGTTTTTTAACCGTTGCGACAGCGATATTCGCTTGATAAAGCAGCTGGATTTGTTCAACCCGTTTACGGGCAACGCGCCTGTTTCTGTTAACGAAAAGTTGGCCACGCTTTGCAAAATGATGGAGGATGAATTTGCCTGCAGGCGCGACAATTTGCAGCAAAATATTTTGCACAGCTATTTAAGCGCGTTCCTCACTCAGGCCACCAGGCAACGTGAGCAAGTTGTTGTGCCGTTAAAAAGCGGTGAATACAATTTGGCCTTGCAATTTGCCGAGCTGGTGGAGCAGCACCACAAGTCGCTACGCAAGGTAAACGATTATTTGGAGTTGATGAATACCACGGCCAAATCGCTGTCAAAATCGTTGCATGCGGCTGTATGTAAAACCCCAAAGCAATTCATAGACGATCGTATACTACTGGAGGCCAAGCGGTTGCTTGTTTACAATGGTGTTAGCGTGAAGGAGATAGCCTTTGAGTTAGGTTTTGACGAGCCTACCAACTTCAGCAAGTTTTTTCGCGAGCAAACGGGAATGAGTCCAGCCGAATTTAAGAAACAGCATATTCCCTAATTTTACCTGTTTTACTCCTTTTTGTATCAGCCTTCTGTTGCATATTCGCCGTATTTTTGTCTTGAAATAAAAGATGAATAAATGAATATTACCTTATTGAAAATGGTAGCGGCATATACGGGTATTATTGCGTTCATGGGCTGCAACAGCTCTACGCAACATAATAATCATAGGATTAATACAACCTCTGTCAACTTTAGCAGCAATACCGACACCTCCAGCAATATCACTCAAATGAAAAGAGCGGCTGATTTTTTAAAGTTGCATAAGGACGTTGCGCTGGCAACTATTGATAAGGATGGCAATCCAGCTATTCGGTTTTTTCAAGTTATGAGAATTGACGAAGACGCCAAGACGCTATACTTTGCTACCTCTCCTCAAAAAGAGGTTTACAAGCAGCTGCAAAATAACCCCAACATCGAAATTTTATGCTTAGCCGATAATATTTCCGTTCGTATTTCGGGATCGGTAAAATTTGATGTTTCGGATGAGATTTGCCAAAAAATATTCAACGATAATTCCGTCTTGCCAAGGCTATACAAGCGCTACACTGATTTAGCGTACTTCAGCCTGCCAATTAAAAAGGTCGATTACTTCGACCTCAACCCCACGCCACCCAAACTCGAAAGTTTTACCTTCCGGTAAAATTTTATCAGCCTAAATTTATCCGTTTTCTTCCTTTTTATATCCGCCCTTAGTCAAAGGGCGGCTGTACTTTTGCATCATAATTCTAAATTCAAAAAACATGAAAACAAAAGTAACGGTGCTAAGCGCGGCAATGGTTGTATGTGTT
Organism: Bacteroidales bacterium; assembly: GCA_031549685.1. Classification (GTDB taxonomy): domain Bacteria; phylum Bacteroidota; class Bacteroidia; order Bacteroidales; family UBA932; genus JAITMY01. The sequence continues at coordinate 17,719 of JAVBPG010000048.1, forward strand.
GGCCTGCTTGCGTGTGCCGGAGGTAATAACAACACAAAATCAAAAAACGGAAAGGCTATGGAAAAAAGTCAAAAACAACAGGTAGTCGATTTGCTAAAGTCGATTGAAACGGGGGCGCAAGAACCTGCAGGTTACATTAACCCCAACAAGTATATTCAGCACAACCTTGGCGTGGCCGATGGTTTGGCGGGTTTTGGAGCACTGCTGGCACAGCTGCCGCCCAACTCCGCAAGGGGAAATACGGTGCGTGTTTTTCAAGATGGCAATTTTGTGTTTGCGCACACGGATTACAACTTTTTCGGCCCCAAAATAGGCTTTGATATTTTCCGGTTTGAAGATGGAAAAATTGTGGAGCACTGGGATAATTTGCAGGAAACGGCAGGTCCTAATCCAAGCGGACACACTATGGTAGATGGTGCAACGCAGGTTGCCGATTTGGATAAAACCGAAGCCAATAAAGCGCTGGTAAAAAACTTTGTGGAAGATATTTTGGTGAACGGAAAAATGGATAAGTTGGCAGGCTATTTTGATGGCGATAACTATATTCAGCATAATCCGCAAATCCCCGATCAACTCTCGGGTTTAGGCAAGGCGCTTGGCGAGTGGGTTAAGCAGGGCATTACCATGAAATACGATAAAATTCATAAGGTGTTGGGCGAGGGCAATTTTGTGCTGGTGGTTAGCGAAGGCCACCTTGCAGGGAAGCACTCTTCTTTCTACGATTTACTTCGTGTACAAAACGGTAAAATTGCTGAACACTGGGATACGATAGAGCCAATTACGGCGAAGGATACGTGGAAAAATAGCAACGGGAAGTTTGGTTTTTAAATGTATAAAATAACACAAACACCCTGCGTGCAGCCTGCGCGCAGGGTGTTTGTGTTATTCAACTTTTGCATCTAATAATTTAATTGTTGTTGTGCTAATAATTGGTAATTTTACCGCCTGATTAACAGCAAATTTTACCCATTATTTTTCGAAAAGTAAAATACACCGTTTTTGCGCTTATCGCGTTTTTGCCGTGCCATGGCAAGGCGCAGGTGGATACCGCCTACGTTGCTGCATTTCCACAAGAAATTGCCATTGGCGGGCTGTGCTACTACAAGTTTACCATGCTGAATTATGAGCCTAAGGGTGGCAATGAGGTTACCTACATGCCCAACAGTCCGGTAAATCTTGGCCTGTCGGTTAGCTACAAGGGTTGGTCAATTAGCGGTGGTTACGGCTTTGATTTCATGCGGGATTCGAAGCGCGGAAAAACTAAAATTATTGATTTTCAAACGCACTACTA
>JAVBPG010000040.1:0-52750 GCA_031549685.1 Bacteroidales bacterium
CGTTTAAAATTTTTGATGCAAAAGGAGTGCTGATTAAAGCCTATGAGCTTGGCGGCAAAAACAGGCTTGAGCTTAATCTACAAACCCTCGCAAAAGGAGTTTATGTTTACGCCGCAATCTCAAAAAACAACCAGAAGGCATTGGGGAAAATAATCGTTAAATAGCTTGCAAATGAAGTAAGAGGTTGCTATGAATGCAGCTATTTTTCACGCTGTAAGCGGTAGAGGAAAGCATCCCTACCGCTTTACTTGTAAATAATGTTAAGCCAAAACTTGCAATCGTTTGCGAAATCGTTTGAAAGTTAAAGCTTTTCCAACAGCCTATTAACACGCAAATTACAAGTAGATAATAGCGTATATTAGCATTCTGTTAGCAATGAGAAGTGGAGGAATTTAATACTTTGATTTTGGCTTTATTAACATTTGCATTAACATGAAAAACGTAGCATTGACCGTACTCCTGCTCATTGGCCTGCTCAGCGCCCGCGCCCAGGTGGTAACCTCAAGCCCCGTGGTGCCGGTGCACAGCAAGCCTGCCACCATTACCTTCGACGCAGCGCAGGGTACGGCCGGGCTAAAGGACTACGAGGGGACGGTGTACGCGCATACCGGAGTTATCACCAGCAAAAGCACGGGGGCGAGCGACTGGAAGTACGTCAACAACACCTGGGGCGAAAACCTGCCCAAATACAAGCTTACCGCCAAGGGCAACAACAGGTGGGAGCTGAGCATTAGCCCCAGCATACGCGAGTGGTACGGCGTGCCCGAGGATGAGGTAATACTCAAAATGGCCTTCGTATTTCGTAGCGGAGAACCCAAAACCACCGGAAAAACCGACTTTTTGGAGGGAAAAGATGACGGAGGAAAGGACATCTTTATCGACGTATCGGAGGATGATTTTAACCTGGCCATTACCGCACCGCGCAACAACAGCCTGTTCAAAGAGGGCGATAGCATTGCCCTGTGGGCGGCATCGTCGGTAGCAGCCCGGCTTGCGCTGTACGGCAACGGCGTGGAGCTAAAGCAAGCGCCTGCCGATACGCTAATAGGCTACACCATTACCAACGCCGCCAAGGGCAACTACACCCTGGTGGCCACCGCCGTCAAGGGCGCACAAGCCAAGAGCGACACGGTGCGCTTTGTGGTGCGCGGAGAGAGCGAGGAGGCTGCAAAGCCAGCAGGCATGAGCGATGGCGTGAACTATAATGCTACTGATAAAACCAAGGTTACCCTGGTGCTCTGCGCTCCGCAAAAAAGTTTTGTGTACGTGGTGGGCGATTTCAACGGGTGGATGCTCAGCAACGACTACATGATGAAAAAGGACGGCGACCGCTTTTGGATTACCCTCAGCAACCTCGCGCCGGGTAAGGAGTACAGGTTTCAGTACGCCGTCGACGGCAGCATATTTGTGGGCGACCCTTACTCCGAGAAAGTGCTCGATGAGTGGAACGACAAGTACATTACCGACACCACCTACGCCAACCTGCTACCCTACCCCGAGGGCAAGGCCAACGGCTACGTGAGCGTGCTGCAAACCGGCCAGGCGCCGTATCCGTGGCTGGTGCAAGATTTTAAGGCGCCAAATAAATCCGACCTGGTAATATACGAGCTGCTCCTGCGCGACTTCGTAAAGCAGCACAGCTACGCCTCGCTCATTGACACCCTGCCCTACCTGCAGCGCTTAGGCATTAACGCCATTGAGCTGCTTCCGTTCAACGAGTTCGACGGCAACGAGAGCTGGGGCTACAACCCCGCCTACTACTGCTCCCCCGACAAAGCATACGGCAGCGCCAAAATGCTCAAGCGCTTTATCGACGAGTGCCACCGCCGCGGCATAGCCGTTATTATGGACATTGCGCTCAACCACGCCTTCGGCAATTCGCCCACCGTAAAAATGTACTGGGATGCGGCCAACAAGCGGCCTGCCGACGATAGCCCCTACCACAACGCCGTGGCAAAGCATCCGTACAACGTGGGCGAGGACTTTAACCACAGCAGCCCCTACACGCAGGAGCTGGTAAGGCGCGTGGTGGAGTACTGGCTGCGGGAGTACAAGATAGACGGCTACCGCTTTGACCTTTCAAAAGGATTTACGCAAAACTACAGCACTGACCTTAGCGCGTGGAGCGCCTACGACCAAAGCCGTATCGACAACTGGAAGCGCATATCAGGTCAGGTGTGGGCCGTAAAGTCCGATGCCTACGTAATCCTGGAGCACCTTGGCGAATACTGGGAGGAGCTGGAGCTATCGAACAACGGCATGATGCTGTGGAGCAACCAGCAGCCCAGCTACGCCGAGGTGGCCATGGGCTACAGCAACAACAAAAGCAACCTGCAGGGAGTGCAGTATAGCGCACACGGATTTACGCAGCCCAACCTGGTGCCCTACATGGAAAGCCACGACGAGGAGCGCATCATGTACGACCTGCTACAGTACGGCAACGGGCACAACGGCTACAGCACCAAAAATCCTGCCACCGCGCTGGAGCGGGTGGCCATGGCAGCGGTGCTGTTTTACACCGTGCCCGGGCCCAAAATGCTGTGGCAGTTCGGGGAGCTGGGCTACGACTACTCCATAGGCCAGTGCGAGGTCGACACCCTTATACACCGCGAGGACTGCCGGACAGCCAAAAAGCCCATCCGCTGGGACTACGCCGCTGATGCGGGACGCGCCAAGCTGTTCGACGTTTTTTCAAAGCTTATTCAGCTCAAAAAAACCTACCCTGCCATTCGCTACCCCAACAACTTTTACATCGGCGTTCCGGGCGGTAACAACAACGACCTGCGCAAGTGGATACACGCCGAGCGCGGCGACTCCAGCCTGCTGGCGGTGGTAAATGCCGATGTGGCGCAGCAGTCGTTCGACGTATATTTTCCCAACACCGGAAAATACTACGAGCTGTTTACCGGCGATTCGGTCAACATTACCGGTACCCAATGGCAGCTCACGCTGCGCCCCGGGGAGTACCGCGTGTACACGCGCACCCGGATAGGTGCTGCACCCGCCGTGGTGGTGCCGCCCAGCCCCTACCCCAAGGTGCAAATCCTGTCGCCTGCGGCAAACAAAACCTACGCGGTGGGGCAGGCCGCCACCATTACGGCGGTAGCCGACAACGCCGATAGCCTGCTCCTGCACCTCAACGGCGCATGCCTGCACCGGGTAGCCGGCAGCGGGCTCAGCTACACGCTAAGCAGCATTGTCGCCGCCGGAACGTACACCCTTAGCGTTACCGCAAAAAACGCCTACGATGCAGAAAGCGCAAGCCTAAAAATAGCCTACACACAACCATCCATCAGCTTAAGCATTACCCCAAATGTATCGAGCGTAGAGGTGGGCAGCAGCATATCGGTAAGCGCAAATGCCCCGCTGGCCGACAGCGTGTACCTCATGCACAATGGAGCTACAGTGGTGCGCAAGGCCGGCTCGCTGGCCGGCTACACCATAACCGGCATAGCCGATACCGGCACGCACAGCTTTACCGCCAGGGCCAAGTTCGGCTCCAACGTGCTTACCACCACTAAGCAGATAAGAGCCACTGACGACAAGCAGGTAACCGGCGTGGCAGCGGCGCAGGATGCAGAGGTGCAGCTCTACCCCAACCCGTTTGGCAGCGAACTCAGCATTCAGTCAAGCGATATTATCAGCCGGGTAGAAATTTACAGCCCGAGCGGGGCGCTGGTCATGCAGCACAACCTGCCGCTTATGCGCGGAGTTATCGGCATCAACACCGGTAAGCTGAGGCCCGGAATTTACATGCTGCGCCTCACCACCGACCGTGGAGTATGCATTACCAAAAAAACAGTAAAGAAAAATCAATAAAATATGAACGCTATGAAACAAATACTTGCCGCCACCGCTATGGTGCTATGCGCCCTGGGCGTTTTTGCTCAAACGGTAACCAACGACCCGTGGGTGCTGCACCCCCAAAACAGCTACAACAACGGCGTATGGGCATCGCACTACAGCTGCGCCGACGACAGCATAACCATTGAGCTTAACTCCTTTTGGGGGGCGGGCGACTGCGGAGCTAACTCGGGGCTGAAGGATTACCGCTGGGACCACGTGTACCTGCACTCCGGCGTAAAACTCAACAATGGCGCTGCCGAGCGTTGGCAAACTGATATTGCGCCTAAAAATAAGTTCGCATTCCTGTACTACCACGATGTGGTAAGCGAGGCCAACTACGGCATTTTTCAAATCAGGTTTAAGCTGGCCGACATGTACGGCTTGAGCGAAGAGGAAAAAAATCAGGCTACAGCTATTGAGTTTTTGGTAAAAAATAATGATCAGAATGCATGGCAAAAGCAGTGCGACGGATCGAACTTTTACAAAATCATTCACCAATTTTCGGCCGCGTTTACCGCGCTAAGCAAAACAAATTTTTACGTTGGGGAATCGGTGCCCCTGGAGTTCCAAAGTAAAATAGACGGAGCGGCGAATGCAGGAAATAGCCCCACGATAGCGCTCAAGCAAAACGGGCTTGCGCTGTCGGACATTTCTTCCTCGGCGGGCACGTATACCAAAACGCTATCGTCGCTTGTCGCGGGCAGCTACGCCATTGCCGGGCAGTCAAAGTCCGAGGGTGGCGCCCTGCGCGTGGACACCGTGCGCTTTACCATGCACGCGCCGCAGGTTACCCTTAGCCTCAACGCTACCAGCATTACCGACAACGGAACAGACAAGGTAGTCATTACCGCCTCCATACCTGCTGCGGCCGGTGTGCCTGTTAGCATTCCGCTCAGCATTACCGGAGGCGTGGCCGGCACCGACTACCGCTTGTCGTCGGGTAGCATTACCATTGCCGCCAACGCCACCAGCGCCACCGATACGCTCAGCTCGGTGGCCGAGGGCACCGTTAACGGCGATAAGGAGCTGACCGTAAACATAGGCACCGTAACCGGATTGGCCGGTGTGAGCTTTACCCTGCACAACGCCTCTGCCCCCACCATTACCATTCAGGATAAGGAGGCCGGCTGCATTAAACCCGCTGCCGCCATGGGCGCCGACACGACGCTGTGCGCGGGTGACTACGCGGTGGTGCGCATGACATCTACCGCCGAAACCGATGTAGAGTACACCCTGTGGGATGCCGCTACGGCAGGCAACCCGGTGGCTGCCTCCTTGGCCAACGGTAAGTTTACCACCACCAATCCGCTCTTGGCAAGCACCACGGTGTACATTCAATCGTACAAAAGCGACAACCCCGTGGGATGCCAGTATGCAGCTACACGGTCGGCGGCTATTGCCGTTACCGTGAACGCCATTCCCAACCAGCCCGATATTATGATAAATAGCGCAACGCTCTGCTCGGGCGATACGCTTAGGCTAAGCACCAGCGCCGTGGCCGATTCGTATGCGTGGAGCGGCCCCAACGCTTTTTCATCTACCACACAAAATCCAACCCTAAACGGAGCTAACGAGCTGGCAGCAGGCAGCTACACGCTGACCGTAAAAGTAAACGGCTGCGAAAGCCCGGTGGCCACCCAGGCCGTAGTAGTTAACCCCAAGCCTGCCGTGCCAACGCTGGGCAGCAACAGCCCCGTATGCGTGCTCGATAGCAGCATAACCCTCAGCGGAGCATGCGCCACCCCGGGCGTCAGCTACTCGTGGAGCGGCCCCGCGGGCTTCAGCTCTACCGCCCAAAATCCCAGCTTTAAGCTCACGTCGGAGTATGCGCAGTCCGGCACGTACGAGCTTACCGTGAGCAAAAACGGATGCAGCAGCAAAGCCCCCACCTACGTGGCCACCGGCGCCACCGCATGCCTTTCCGGAGTGTGGGAGAGCTATCCGCCCTACGCCGCCGAGGATGATACGGTGAGCGTTTACTTCAACCTCGATTTGGCAGCCCAGGGCAGCGGTACCGATCACATCGGAGCAACCGCCCGGCGCCTGTACATTGTGAATGGTTTATACACCGGCGTTACGCCCACTGCCAGCGGCTTAGACCTGTTTGAGAGCAACGAAAAATGGCGCTTTAGCAACCGCTTTAGCTTAGCCGGTATTTTTGAAATGCAGCTGGCCTCCGAGGTCAATGGCCAAAGGCGCTACTACTGGCGCATGAACAAGCCGGTAAAAGATTTTGTGTACGACAACCAACAAACCGGCGAAACCTGGCAAGGCGATGAAACAGCGGAGAAATACCTGCTGCGCATACAGGGTCGCGGCGCTAACGGCAGCGACTGGGAGGGCCTTTTCCCCAACAAGGATGTGGCTTCGATGGAGCGCATGCTGCATAACTTTGCCGTAAAAATAGAGGTTGATACCAACGTTTGCGCCAGCGCCTCCCTGAGCGGAACCGTGCTCAAGCTGGTAGACGGCGTGAAGCAGGGCGCCAAGCCCGCTACCGTTACGCTTACCGCCAGCGGCAACCCCGTTACGCTTACCGATAACGGCGATGGGTCGTACTCGTTTACCTTAGATAATGTTGGCACGAGCGATTTGCAATTTTCGGCCAGGGCCGAGTCGCCGACCGGAGCCGTGCGCACCGCGCAGCAAGCCATTCACGTTTACAGCGCGCCCACGGCCATACTCCTGTCGAGCATTGTGGCACCGGGCAGCTGCGCCGATTTGCCCTTCGATGTGCGCGTTGCCGGCGTTGATACCAGCCTGTACCGCTACACGCTGGTCGATAACGCCGACGCGGCCATTCCATCGGCCGTAGCGCTGCTGCACGACACGCTATGCTTTACGCCTGCTAGCCCACCCGCCGCAGGCAGCTACACGTGGAAGCTGGTTCGCAGCGCCAAGTCGCATCCTGCGGCCTGTAGCCAGTCGCCGGCCACCGCATTTACTTTTGAGCGCTACGCAGCCATCAGCTTTACCAATAAATTAGCTGCCGCTCCGCACTGCGGCGCCACCAACGGAAGCATCGCCGTATCGGTTAGCAGAGGCGCAGGAGCAGGCGACAGCTTTAGCTACTACCTGAATAAAAATTTGGAAAGCGCAACGGCGGATTCGTCATACACGTTCAGCAATCTGAGCGCCGGAAAATACCTGGTTGAGGTGGTCAACAGCACCGGCTGCACGCTGGCCGATAGCGTTGCCGTACCCAACCCCACAGGCGCTCCCAGCGATGCCCTGGTAAGAACTTTGGCCACCACCCGCTGCAACCTGAGCGATGGAGCGGTAGTGGTAAAGAAAGGACAGGACGGCGTGCTGCCGCTCACGGTAGAGCTTTACTCGGGCGCCACCCTTGCCGACACAAAATCCATAGCCCAGGTCGCCGACTCCGCCCTCTTTGCATCGCTGGCTTCGGGGACGTACTCCGTTGTGGTGCGCGGCGCCAACAGCTGCGATGCAAGCTTCCAGAATATCACCGTATCGAAACCCGCCAACCCGCTTGTGCAAATTACAAGGCTCAGCAACCCGGTGTGCCCGGGCGATAGCGGCAGCATCAGGCTGGACACTATAAGCGGCTTATTACCATTTACTTACGAATGGAAAAACGCTGCAGACCAAACGGTAAGCATTAGCTACAGCGCTGTAGATACCGGCAGCTACACCCTGCTGGTAACCGATGCCAACGCCTGCTCATCTACGGCAAGCGTACGCATTGATGCGCCGGCCAACGCCACGCCTCCAATGCCCGCCATTACCGCCAACAGCAGCTACTGCTCGGGCGATACGCTCAAGCTAAAAACCGCGGCGGTGAGCGGCGCTACCTACCGCTGGTCGGGGCCCAACGGATTTACATCGGCCCTGCAAAATCCCGTGATAGCCAACAGCACAACGGCAGCAAGCGGCAGCTACTCGCTGAGCATTACCGTCAACACCTGCCCAAGCGCCAGCGTGGTAAAAAATATAACCGTGAATGCAAGGCCAACGCTTGCCCTCAGCAGCACCAGCCGCACCTGCGCTCCCAACTCGGGAAGCATTACCGTAAATGCAACCGGCGGTACCCCGTTTGTCAACGCCATGTACTCGCTACAGCTGAACTCCGGGGCGAATGTAAAGCAGGCGAACGGCTACGCATTTTCGAACCTGAACGCCGGCAGCTACACCGTACTGCTGACCGATAGCACGGGCTGCAGCGATACCAAGTCGGCCACGGTAAGCAGCGATACAATCAGGCCTGCTACTACCGCCAACATTACTCCTGCATCGGCAGGGCAGAACAACGGAAGCATTGAGCTGCAGGTAACCGCCGGAACAGCCCCATTCAGCGTAAGCATAGGCAGCGACACGCGCAGCAATGTAGCGCTTAACGCGCCGGTTACCTTTGCCGACCTCAGCGCAGGAAGCTACAGCGCGCAGGTTACGGGGAGCAACGGCTGCAACTCCACCTCCGATATGCTGGTCGGTGCCACCACCAACGCCGTGGCGATTAACGCCTCCTGGCTGGTGCACGGCGACAGCCTGGCGGTAACGCTCAATACGCTGGGCACCGGCATGAGCGGTACGCTGGCGGGCTACAACGGCAGCGATGTGTACTTTTGGGCCGGCGTGGTATTTAAAAACAACACCGAAAAATACATCCCCGCCCAGTGGGAACAAGTGCCACCGGCTACGCTAAAGATGAGCAAAATATCTGCGCACACGTACCGCTTCGGCATAGCATCGCTACAATCATTCTACAGCCTGTCCAACGCGGCGCTCGACTCGGTTAAGGGATTCAAGTACATATTCCGCTCGGGCGGCGATGGTAGCGGTGGAAACATTTTGGAGGGCAAAAACAGCGGCGCCGATTTTTGGGAGGACATTCACTCCTTCCGCCTCGACGCATGGATTCACGAGCAGGAAAACCGCAAGGTCAACAACGTTTACCAGTACTACGTGGGCGATTCGGTTTGCCTTAAGTTGGAAAAATTTGTAGACGAAGTAAAAAATGGAGGTAAGGAATACCCCGTTGATATTCTACTCAGCTCATCAGCGGTAGCCACCATCCCTGCCTCGCAGGAGTACAGCAACGGCGAGCACATCGTCAAGCTGCCTTTGAGCACGGCAGTGAGCAGCACCACGGTGCAGGCCCGCGGCTACTCGGCCGGAGGCGCCGTTTGCACTTCTGCCCAATCGCACTCGCTTAAGGTGGTAGCGCCCGTTCTTACGCTATCGCTTAGCAGGAGCAGCGTGGGCAGAGGCGACTCAATCATCGTTACCGCCAAAATTCCGGTTAAAGCACCCGCCGCCGTCAGCGTGCAGCTGCAGGTAACCGGAGGCGTATCGGGCACCGACTACACGCTCAGCCCTGCCGCCATTACCATTGCCGCGGGCGACACCTGTGCTACGGCTACGCTCAACGTTGCTACCGCGGCCACGGCTACGAGCCTTGGCATTTCGGCCGGAAGCATTAGCGGCCCAGGCGGCGTTGCATTTACCTGCAGCACCACGCCGGTGCTGAGCATTAGCGCCAACCCTGTAAGCGTGCTGCTGCTGGCACCCGCCGATGGTGCCACCTTTACGCAGGGCGACAGCATTTGCATTACAGCGCAAGCGGCCAACGCCGACACGCTCATTATCTACGTAAACGGGCTGGAGGTAAAGCGCAGCCCGTTGGCCAGCATCAACTACACGGTAAAAAATGCAGCCGTGGGAACGCACACCATACTGGCGGTAGCCAAAACCAGCGAAGGAGTGCAGGAGCAGGCGCAGCGCAGCGTTGTTGTAAATGCGTGGCCGCAAGCCACGGTAAGCATTATCCGGCCTGCCCACGGAAGCGTACTTAGGGCGGGCGTAAGCGTTGCCATAGCTGCTCAAGCCACCAACAGCGATACGCTGATTCTATGGGTAAACAACGTTGAGAAAAAGCGCGAGCACAGCAGCAGCCTCAGCTACACCATGTCAAACGTTGAAGCCGGTTTGTACAACATAAAGGTGTTGGCCAAAAACAGGTTCAACCAGGCCTTAGATCAGGTCAGCATAGTTGTAAACGATAGCACTCCTGTTGTAAATCCGCAGCCCACGGTCAGCATACTGCAGCCGACCAACAACGCCACCTTTAGCGAAGGCGGCAGCGCCACAGTAACGGTAAACCTTACCAACGCCGACTCGGCAGTGCTCAAGCTCGACGACGCCGTGGTACACCGCGTAGGCAGCACCGATGCGTTTTCGTTTACCATTACCAACCTCACATCCGGCACGCACAGCATTAGCGTGAAGGTATTCGGCCCCGGCGGACAAAGCAGCGAGGCACAGGTAAGCATTGTGGTCAACAAGGCTACGGCGGTTGGTAAAAACGAGGGCGATGCCATGCTGAAGGTGTACCCCAATCCGGCCGGTAAGGGTAGCGTCCGCATTGAGGTTGACGCCATGTACAGCAATACTACTATTGGCGTTTACAGCTTGGCGGGCGTGCTGCTGAAGAGCGGCACGGCGGCCTCGCTAAGCGGCAAGCTTGACCTGCCAAGCGGCACGTACATCCTCATGCTGCAGGCCAACGGTAAGCAGTACGCCAAAAAGTTGGTGGTAAGGTAAGGCCGGCGTAAAAAGGCGGAATGATTTTTTGAGTCAGTAACCCTAACAGGATTTGGAATTCCTGTTAGGGTTTGCTGTTTTCGGGAGAAGAAAAGTACCTGCACCAGGCTGCGATGCCACACTCACTGCACCTGGGCTTGCGCGCCACGCAAATGTAGCGGCCGTGCAGGATGAGCCAGTGGTGCGAGGTGGCGCGCAGGTGCTCGGGAATATTTTTTTCGAGCTGCAGCTCCACCTCCAGCGGAGTTTTGGAGGAGGACTTTGCCAGGCCTATTCTTTTTGCCACGCGAAAAACATGCGTGTCGACCGCAATTACCGGCTTTTTGTACACTATGCTGGCCACCACGTTGGCCGTTTTTTTGCCCACGCCGGGCAGTTCCTGCAGCGTTTCCACCTCGCTGGGCACCACGCCCTTAAACCGCTCGGTAAGCATCACAGCCATGCCCTTCAGGTTCTTGGCCTTGTTGTTGGGGTACGATATGGATTTGATGTGCTCGTATATTTCGTCAACCTCGGCAGCGGCCAGTTTTTTTGCCGTGGGGAACGATTTGTAAAAAGCCGGCGTTACCATGTTCACGCGCTTATCGGTGCACTGCGCCGACAGAATTACGGCCACCAGCAGCTCGTACGGGTTGCGGTACTGCAGCTCGCTTTCGGCCACCGGCATGTTGCGTTCAAACCACGATATTACTCCTGTATAGCGTTCCGATAGCGTCATAGTTTTTTCTTTTTTATCTATTTTTTTGTAATCTGTGGACTTCAGCTCCTACAGGTTAAACCCGAAAGTTACCCCCACCACCCTGAAGCTTGCGTTTTCAAAGCCCACAAACACTCCGAGCCTCATCATCAAAAATATTTCGCTCATCTCGTAGCCCAGCTCCGAGTAAAAATCATTTTGCGGCGTATAGAGCACGTGCGCCCTCACGTTTTCGCGGCAGTAGGTGCGGTCGAGCAGGGGCAAATATTTCAACGCTAAGTAAGGTGTAGTGTAACGAATTTGTGCACTCGCTCCCCAGGTGGGCGTGCTGTAGCGGTAGTAGCGCGAATATTCCCACGAGGCTGCATCGTTGGTATAAGCCACGTAGCCGGGCATGGTGAAGTGGTAAAAATCGGGGAAATCCACCTCGCTGTTGCGGAAAAATTTTGCCCCCTCCACCCGGTAAAACAGCTCCTCAAGCAGGCCTGTTCTTACGTTCTGGTGAATGGAAATTTTCCCCATGCTGAAATCGCTCTTGCTGCCGAAAAGCGAAGGAATACCCTCGCGCCAGGCGATCGAAAATGTCGGGTAGCTGGAGTAGGCCATGCGCTTTTGCCGTCCCCGCATGCGGTAAAAATACTTAGGCGTGTAGCTGAGCGAAACGCTGGCAATGGCGGCCGTTCGCAGCCTGTAGTCGGCTGGTACGTAGGCATTCTCGGGCACGTTGGGGGCGTACTGCGCGCCCCGGTTGAAGAACGAGAAGTTGGTGCTGTTGTCCAGCCGCGTGCGGTCGTAGTACGCAAGCGAGGCCTGCAGCGTTAGCCCGTTGGCAAGGTCGATGCTGTTACCCACCTGCACTGTAAAATTTTCGTACAGGCGGTTGTAGTTGTTGTGCAGCAGCAGCGACAGCAGGCTGTTGCTTTGCGTTTCGGGGTGGTGGTGGTTGAAGTCCAAATCGTACTTTCCCACCTCGAAAAAAACGTTGGCCCTGCGCTCGGGGATGTAGGTGTAGCTGCCGCGCAGCTTCCACATAAAGGCCTCGCGGTTAAATGCCCACCAGGCGGTGGCGTTGAGGTGCAGCGTACTGCTGTCGGCAAACAGCTTGCGCAGCCACAGCTCCTGCCCGTACTTCCATCCGTCAACCGAGTTGAAGTAGAGCATGCTTGGCGCCACGAGCCCGTTGTGCGCAATGCGTAGCGTACTGCAGGGCTCGTAGCGCTTGCCCATGAGCAGGTTGCCCAGCCAGCCGCTGCGCCGCTTCACCGAGTCGCTGGGCGCATGGGCGAGGGCGCGTATGGAGTCGGTTTTGCGGAAGCTGACGGCCTCCTCGCGCCGGAGCGGAATGGGCCGGATTTCGTTCCAGTACGCCGTGTCGCGCGTGCGCACACCGCTGTCTATCTGCACCTGGTAGCGGTTGCTAAGGTTGAGCGATGTGGGATTTTTTGCCTCAGCCTCCTCGCTAATCAGCTTGCTTGCCTTGAGCATTTCGCGGTTGCTCAGCACCTCCTTTTCCAGCAAATTTTCCAGCTCCTTTCGGCGCTTTGCCTGCTTTATGCTGTCAGGTTTGCTTTTTTGCGGAGCGGATTTGGCCACCGTGGATGGCTGCGCCGGCAAGGCCTGCGGCGCTTTTTCGTCGCCCGCCTTCAGCGGATTTTCGAGCGTACTATTTTTTTTAACATCCTTGTAGCGCACGGTGCCGGCGTAGGCAAAGGTGGCCTCGTTACCCAGCGCCTTTACCACGGCGCTGATGTTGTACGAGGTGGGCAGCCGCACCTCGCTCTGCACCTCGTTGGTGGACATGGTGGCGCTGAACGTGCCGAACGGGAATTCGCCGCCGAGCGTGGCGCTATAGACCTGCCACGTATCGTTGATAATGTAGATGTAACCGCCCACCAGCTCGGGTGATTTTTTGCGGGGTGTAACCTTTATTTTGTTGATAAACATGTCGCCTTCCTCCACAAATCCTTCGTAGAAAAAGCGGTAGTTCGAAAAGGCGTCGCGGGCAAAAAGGCTAAGGCTGTACACGTTTACGTTCACGTAGTTCATGGTGTTGAACTTGCCGCCCAGCTCGGCGGGCAGCGTGCTGTTGGCCGACAGCACGCGGTGCTTGTAGCTGTTGGGCGCGGTAAACGTAATCTCGTTCATCGACTCCAAAAAGTACGCCTCGCCCTCCTTGATGTTGGCGCCGCGCAGCTCCTTTTTGGCCAGGGTTTTTACCACGCGCGAAATTTTGTTCACCTTGGCCGTGCCCTTCAGGTACACGTCGGCGGTGTAGCTGCTTACCTGCCGGCTGTAGTAGGGCGCCATGGCAATGGCATGCCGCATGATGCGGTAGGCCGGGTCTTCGCGATTTTTGGAAATGATAATGGGCGGCAGCTCGTAGGTGCGCATGCTCATGCGCACGTTGAGCACCGCGCCCTGCTTGCCTATCCTTACAACCCCCGTAGCTGTTTTATAACCAAGGCATTGTATGACGTACGTGTAGTCTCCGCTTTTTACGTTGAGCCTGAACTCGCCCTGCGCATCGGCCGAGGTGCCCAGCTGCAGCTCGCGCAGGTACACGGTAGCGGCGGGCACAGGCTTGCCGTTATCGTCGGTAAGGCTGCCGCGCAGCACCTGAGCGCCAAGGTTACCGGCTAAAAAGGTGGCGGTAAGCAGTATGTAAATTTTTCGGCAAAGCATGTGCAAATCCTTGTTGAGGCAAGGATAGCAAAGGTACAAAATTACGAACAGAATTTAAGCAAGGCGGTGCACGCTACATGTTACCTATTTCATTGCCCTCAGCTTTAGCTAAGGGTGGGAATAGTAAGCGATATAAAAAGCGCGCGGAGCAAGGCGTTTCTAGATGGTAACGCTCGCAACCCGCGCGCAATATTCAAAGGCTTTCTTTACCCGCCAGCTAAAGCGGCCTGTCCCGCAAGGCGGAAGCAATGAAATAGGGGTATAACCATACAAATTGCATGTTCAAAAATTTGTAAAAACAACTTTTTTCAGCAGCTTCCCGTTGCTTATAGATGCTACATTTGGGGTACCTCCAGCTTCTTACTGAATACAAATTCCACCCTTCGATTTTCCTGATGCTCAAGCTCTGTACAAGGCACCCCTTTGCCACATTTATTTATCAACCTGGAGTACCCGTAGGCTTCTACTTTAATGCGGCTGGATTTTACGCCTTTACCAACTAAGTAGCTGCGCACAGCTTTTGCCCTAAGTGATGACAGCACCTGATTGTACTCGCTGGCGCCTCGCGAGTCGGTATGCCCCGATAGCACCACTGTAACATCGGGTTGGCGAAGCATTGCCTTGGACAGCTTATCCAGTATATTTTTTGCCTTGGCCGTCAAGCTGTACTTGTCAAACTCGAACAGCACGCCTGCCTGCAGGGCCATCTTTTCGGGGAAGTATAGCGTAAAGTTAGCCGTGTACTCCGGCTGTTGCCGGGCTGTACGTCCGGTAAGGTCAATGGTTACAGGCCTTGATACCATTCCGGCATCTGCGGCTGCTACCTCAAGCTTGCTTCCTCCTGCAAAAAAATCGGAGGTGTAGCCTCCACTGCGGTTAGCCGTATAGCGATAAACTTTTCCGCCGTTATCGGTAATCGTAACAATAGCATCGGCAACGGGTACACCCTCCTGATCCACCACGGTACCTTTTACCAGGCTGCGCAACGTTGCATTCAGTACAACGTCGGTATTTTCCTCCGTAGGAATGAGCAGCTGCTTATGCGGCGGGAATCCATCAGCAGTGGCTATAACCTCGTAGCGATAGGTGGAGGTTAGCGGTATATTTTTCAGCACCCCGCCGGCTACTACTGAGCTGTGTTGAGGCAGCGTATCGCCATCGCAGTCAAGGCAACGGTAGCTAATATTGGCCGCTATGGGTTTTTGAGTAAAGCTATCCACTACGGTAAGGTTGTACAACTTTGTGGGCGGAGATACAAGCAGCCGGTAAATGTTGTCGCTGGCATCAGCGCGGCCGTTAATTTCCAACGGCCGGTTGGATGACAGGAAGCCTTGCTTCTTATCGTATAATACCAACCCAAAATCGTCGTAGGGTGTGTTAACCGGTACGCCCATGTTGGAGGCTGTGCCTGCATCGGTTAGCGGTAGCGCTACCTGGTAGATATCCAGCCCGCCCAACCCGCCTGCACGGTCGGAGCTGAAGTAAAGCGTGCGCCCGTCGCTGCTAACGCTCGGAAAAATCTCGTTCTGCCCGCTGTTAACTTGCTTTCCCACGTTCTGCGGTTTGCCCCAACCCGCCTCCTCGCGATTACATACAAAAATATCCATACCGCCCAGCGTGCCCGGCATGTCGGAGCTGAAAAAGAGCCGCTGCCCGTCGGGCGTCATAAAGGCGTGGGCGCAGCTGTAGGCGCTGCTGTTGTACTGAAAATCACGATCTTTGCGCCACCTGCTGCGCTTAGCATCGCGGCTGTAGAAAACCAGCTGCAGCACGTACTCGCGCTTGCCGTTATCTTTAAGCGTACCGCTCTTTTTCTCCACGTTGTGCGTAACAATTAAGGTATTTCCGTTGGGCGTAATGTAAATAGGCCCAACGTTGAACCGGCTGTCCAGCTCATTGGCAAACAGCTCGACCTTGCCGGCGCCTCCGTTGGCATTCAGCGTGGCGCTGTAGAGTGCATAAAAATCAGCTCCCGTTTGCTTATCGGTGCGATGCACCAAATGGCTCGGGCGCGGGCTGTGGCGGTTACTTGAAAAAATAACGGAGCCGTTGTAGGCAAAAGCCCCCCACTCCGCCAGCTCGGTATTGACAGCAACAGGCGATATGCGGTAGCGGCTGCTATCGGGGTAAGGGTTTTGTTGCGCCAAGGCGATGCCTGCAAGAAGGCTTGCCCATAGCAGCAATCCTGTGCGCTTTATGTAAAGAGTTGTGTTCATGCTAACTTTTGTTTTTATGGCTTGATTTAGAACAAACGTGGAGATACGACATGCTTGTGTATGATGTCGAACGTATAGGATAGCGATAATTCGTGACTTCCATCCAGGTCTTGCCGGGTGGTTTTGCTCAAGCTCACGTCGTACGAATAGGTTAAGCGGAATTTTTCTAAGAATTCTACACCGGCAAGCATTGCCAGTGAGTTGTCGGTGCGATAGTCAGCCCCCAACCACAGCGTGCTATACAGTAGCGCAAGCGCTGATATATTTACCTGCGGGCGCACACCGGCCGTAAGCTTTAACATGCCGGAGGGCATTACCTCAAAGTCATCACTGAGGTAAAAAACATAGCCCGATTGCAGGTAGTAGGTCCAGTCGCGCACATCAAAGCGCTTGCTTTCTCCCGTTATGTAATCGTTGTTTAAAATCCTCGGAATAGAAAATCCGGCGTAGAAATTATTCGTGTAGTAGTATGTTCCCACACCTGCATTTACCAAGAAGTTTGCGGGGCTATACTGCAACAGCGGGTCTATGCTGGGATCTGAATCCAGATTTTTTAAATCGCCGTAGCGGCTTTCCTGATAGCCAAAGCTGCCCTGCAATCCTAAGGCCCAAATTCCCTTGGGGAAGTGAATGCGGTAGGCAAAATCGACAAACCCAAGAGCCCATTGGTGAACGCCTATTGTCTCAAAATTTAAGCCTGCACCCAGGCCTATCTGGTCCTGAGCCAACGGCGTATGAGCAGTGAGCGAGGCTGTATGAGGCGCCCCGGAGAACCCCACCCACTGATCGCGTGCCAACCCCACTATGGACAACGCATCTTTTGCTCCTGCGTAGGCAGGATTTACAAGAATTTCGTTGAACATATAGTGTGTATAACCGGGATCGTACTGCGCCTTGGCCGGAGCAGATAAGCCGAGCAGCAATGCTGTAGCGGCTACCGTCAGCAGATGGCGGTACGACACCCGTTTTTGTATTATCATATTAGTGGTTTGCATACACAAATGCTCCTTTTTTAGTAAATAATTTCTATAGAACCTTTAAAAACACGACGCCCTTCGTCGTTAAGATGTACGGTATAGAAATAGGTTCCGCGCGGCACTCGTCCCTTTCCCAAGCGATTGGCTACGTTGGCATAGGTATCCCAGCCCGGGCTGTTGGTATAGCCTGCTTTTTCGTATACCTTATCGCCCCAGCGGTTATAGACTGTAACCCGGTTATTCGGGTAATTTTCTATGTTACGAATTATCCATGTGTCATTATAGCCGTCGCCATTAGGGGTTATGGCTTCTGCAACGGCAATGTCCCCTCCTACCGTTACCGCCACCTCCTGCTGCATGCTGCTTTCGCAACCTTCGGGGCTCAGCAGGCGCAAGTAGTAGGTTGCATTTTCGGTTAATATCGGGGTGGTGTAGCTTGCGCCTTCGTGCAAAAGTTGATAGGGTTGAAGCTGCTCATACCACCGTATCGTTCCTGCAACAGGAGTTACTACCTCCAGGGTAGTAGATGTGTTCCTCTCTATAGTAGTTTTTCCTACTACCTGTAGAGTGGGTAATGTTGGCGGCTGATTCACAACTACGCTAACTTGCTTGGCGGCAGAAGCGCTACCTATGCAACCACCGGCTATATTTTTGGCCACTACGTAGTAGGTCGTTGCTGCGTTTAGTATGGGTGTTGTGTAGGATACGCCCTCAGCCAATAAATTAGTCAGCGCGGCATCGCTGTACCAGCGAGGAATAAAACCTGTGGCCGCCGTCGCCGTAATGGTTGCCGTGTTGTCCGCGCAAATCGCAGCGCCGGTTACCGTGGTAATGTCGCTGGCGGTCGGCTGCGGGTTAACCGTAGCCACTACCGGCTTAGCCGCCGTGGCATTGCCGATGCAGCTCGTCGAGGTATTTCTTGCCACTACGTAATAGGTGGTAGTTGTGGTCAACACCGGCGTAGTGTAGCTGCTGCCTTCGAACAGGAAGGTGGTCAGCGCGGCGTCGCTGTACCAGCGGGCGGCAAAGCCCGTGGCCGGCGTGGCGCTCAAGGTTACAGAGCCTGGTCCGCAAATGTCGGCGCCGGTTACCGTGGTAATGTCGCTGGCGGTCGGCTGCGGGTTAACCGTAGCCACTACCGGCTTAGCCGCCGTGGCATTGCCGATGCAACCTGTAGCTATATTTTTTGCCACTACGTAGTACGTGGTCGTTGTGGTCAACACCGGTGTCGTGTAGCTGCTGCCCTCGAACAGGAAGGTGGTCAAGGCGGCATCGCTGTACCAGCGGGCGGAAAAGCCCGAGGCCGGTGTGGCGCTTAAGGTTACAGAGCCTGGTCCGCAAATGTCAGCGCCGGTTACCGCGGTAATATCGCTGGTAGTCGGCTGCGGGTTAACCGTAGCCACCACCGGCTTAGCCGCCGTGGCATTGCCGATGCAACCTGTAGCTATATTTCTTGCCACTACGTAGTACGTGGTCGTCGTGGTCAACACCGGTGTCGTGTAGCTGCTGCCCTCGAACAGGAAGGTGGTCAAGGCGGCATCGCTGTACCAGCGGGCGGCAAAGCCCGAGGCCGGCGTGGCGCTCAAGGTTACAGAGCCTGGTCCGCAAATGTCTGCGCCGGTTACCGCGGTAATGTCGCTGGCGGTGGGCTGCGGGTTAACCGTAGCCACCACCGGCTTAGCCGCCGTGGCATTGCCGATGCAGCTCGTCGAGGTATTTCTTGCCACTACGTAGTAAGTAGTGGTGGTGCTCAACACCGGCGTAGTGTAGCTGCTGCCCTCGAACAGGAAGGTGGTCAAGGCGGCATCGCTGTACCAGCGGGCGGCAAAGCCCGTGGCCGGCGTGGCGCTCAAGGTTACAGAGCCTGGTCCGCAAATGTCGGCGCCGGTTACCGCGGTAATATCGTTTATCGTCGGCAGTGGATTTACTGTTGCTGTTGCCGTACTTGCAGCGGAGGGAAGTCCGATACAGCCGGAGGCAAGGTTTTTAGGCACTACGTAGTAAGTAGTGGTCGTATCCAAAGGTGGTGTTATGAAGGAATTTCCTTCGAACAAAAAGTTTGTCAATTCGCTGTCGCTATACCAACGCGGCACAAAGCCCGGCTCTACCGAAGCAAAAAGCCCTGCCCTACCGCCTTTACAAACGGATGTACTGGTAATCGCCCTAAAATCAGTATTTTGCGGCAATGGACTAACCGTAGCCACTACTGGCTTAGCTGCCGTGGCATCGCCTATACAATTTGTCGAAGTATTTTTTGCCACCACATAGTACGTGGTCGAAGTATTTATTACCGGTGTCGTGTAGCTGCTGCCTTCGAACAGGAAAGTTGTTAAGGCGGCATCGCTGTACCAGCGCGCAACGAAGCCTGCCGCCGGCGTGGCGCTTAAGGTTACAGAGCCTGGTCCGCAAATCGTAGCGCCGGTTACCGTGGTAATATCGCTGGCCGTTGGCATTGGTGTAACTGTGGCGGTAACGGCTTTAGCCGCTGCAGGGTCAACGGGAGTGCAAGAAGTTACCTGGTTGCGTGCCACTACATAGTAAGTAGTGCTTGCATTCAGTACCGGTGTTGTATAATTATTCCCCTCAAATAAGAATGTAGTGAGCGCGGTATCGGCATACCACTGCGCCACAAAGCCCGAAGCCGGCGTGGCGCTCAGCACAGCGGTATTGCCGACGCAAATGCTTGCTCCGCTTGTGGCAACAATATCGCCTGCCGCAGGCAAAGGGTAAATGGTTGCCGTAGCCGGTATCGCCGACGACGCATCGCCTATACAGCCGGTGTTCAAGTTTCTGACTGCTACGTAATAGGTCGTTGTTGTAGTAAGGAACGGCGTATGAAAATTATCTCCTTCAAACAAGAAATTAGTGAGCGCAGCATCGGCGTACCAACGCGCTACAAAATCCGGTTGAAAATAGTAAGCCGTTAAAGTAACTGCATTTTCGCCGCAGGAAACAGCCTGACTAAGCTCAAGAATATCGCTGCTGACCGGTAGCGGATTAACCGTAGCCACTACCGGCTTAGCCGCCGTGGCATCGCCTATACAATTTGTCGAAATATTTTTTGCTACCACATAGTACGTGGTCGAAGTATTTATTACCGGTGTCGTGTAGCTGTTGCCTTCGAACAGGAAGGTTGTCAGCGCGGCATCGCTGTACCAGCGGGCGATAAATCCCGTGGCCGGCGTGGCGCTCAAGGTCGCCGTTCCCTGCCCGCAAATACTGTCGTTGCGCACCGAAAGAATATCATTAATGGTTGGCAGCGGGCTAACCGTGGCCACTACCGGCTTAGCTGCCGTGGCAGCACCCGAGCAACCTGTGGTATCATTTTTGGCTACTACATAGTAGGTAGTACTGGTGGTCAACAGCGGTGTGGTGTAGCTGTTGCCTTCGAACAGGAAGGTTGTCAGCGCAGCGTCGCTGTACCAGCGGGCGATAAAGCCCGTGGCCGGCGTGGCGCTCAAGGTCGCCGTTCCCTGCCCGCAAATACTGTCGTTGCGCACCGAAAGAATATCGCCGGCGGTTGGCTGCAAATTTATGGTTGCTGTAACCCGATGCGCCGCCGAGGGATCGCCGACACAGCCGGTGGTATCACTCTTGGCTACAACGTAATAAGTTGTGGTGCTGGTTAATAGCGGCGTGGTGTAGTCGTTGCCTTCGAATAAAAACTCCGTCAGAGTGGAATCGGCGTACCAGCGGGCTGAAAAACCCTCCAGGGGCTCGGCGCTCAAGCGAAGCATAGCACTTCCGCAGGATGCGGCATGGACAACAAAATCAATATCGCTGAAAACCGGTAGCGGATTAACCGTGGCAACGGCCAACTTGGCCTCCGAAGCGTTTGCCCGGCAGCCGGTTATGCTGTTCTTTGCCGCCACGTAGTAGGTCGTTGTAGCTGTCAAAGTAGGCGTTAGGAAACCGTTTCCTTCGAACAGTAAATTCGTCAAAGCGGAATCGCTGTACCACTGCGGCACGAAATCGCCCGAAGCCGTGGCTGCAAATAAAAGAGCTGAGGTGCCGTAGCAGGCTTCGCTATTGGTAATGGATATAATTTCCAGCCGCGTTGGCAGCGGATTTGCGCTCACGGTTACCGAATCCCAAGCCTCACAGCCTGTTGTGGTCCCTGTAATTTTTACATAATACTGCGTTGAAACCACAGGATTGACCACCGCCGGACTAACCTGTGCTCCGCTGATAGACGTATAAAACGCTGCGGTGGTATTGGCTTCGAGCGCCACCAGGGTATTCAAATCCACCGGCTGGCCGGCGCACACGGTGGTGTCGCGCTTGCCCGACAGGCTTGGCAAGGCGTTCACATTAACCGTTACGGAATCCCAACTTTGGCACAGGGTTGAAAGGTCGGTTACTTGTATGTAGTATTGCGTGGTATCGGTTGGGCTGACGGTAATGTTGGCCAGCGGGCTTCCGTTCCTATCGGCGTAGAAAACGCCCGAGTTACCAACCATTAGTATGATTAAGGTACGTAAATCCACGGACTCTCCGGTGCAAATGGTGGCGTTGGTTTTGGCAACCAGCGCCGGCGACGGGTTAACGGTTACGTTCATCGTGGTAGAGTCGAGCAATCCGGCCATATTTACCACCAACTTTACCGTAAAAGCACCTGCGCTAGCATATTGGTGTACAGGATGCTCCGTTGCGCTTTGGGTTCCATCGCCGA
Source organism: Bacteroidales bacterium (assembly GCA_031549685.1). Lineage (GTDB taxonomy): Bacteria > Bacteroidota > Bacteroidia > Bacteroidales > UBA932 > JAITMY01. Next base: position 21,655 of record JAVBPG010000040.1, read on the forward strand.
AGGTCCACAAGTAGGTGGTTTGCGGAATTTCGCCCACGCTGATGGAGCTTAAATTGGTAAACTCAAAGGCATTCCCATCAAAACATTGCGTGGTATCGTTGACGCTGAATTTTGCGTAGGGCGTTTTTCCCACGTGGATAACATACGCAACCGTATCGGCGCAGCCGGTGTTGCTGGTAGCAATCAACCTGACGGTGTAGTTGCCCTCGGGTAAAGCATATGGGTGCTGCGGATTTTGTAAGGTTGACGTGCTGTCGTCGCCAAAATTCCACAACCAGGACGCGATGCTACCCGCACTTATGGAGGAGTTGTCCGTAAAGTGCATCACAAACGGATTGGCATCGTCGGCAAAATAATCAAAATCGGCCACAGGTCTCGGATTGACCGTTACCACCACCGGTTTGGCAGCAGCGGTGTCGCCCATGCATCCGAGGCTGATGTTTTTGGCAATAGCGTAGTACGTGGTGCTGGTAGTCAACACCGGCGTGGTGTAAGTATTGCCCTCAAACAAAAAGTTGGTCAAACCGGCATCGCCGTACCAGCGGGCTACCATGCCGGCCGAGGTGGTAACCGTTAGGATAGCGCTGTTATCGGAGCAAATTGTTGCATCCGTTATGACCGTAATATCGCCGGCAGTGGGCAGCGGAGCCACTGTTACCGCTACCTCATACCGGTCGCCCGTAGCATTTTCGCAATGCTTGTCGCCCGAAATGCTTACGTAGTAAGTAGCGCTGGTGGTAAGCACGGGCGTCTGGTATGTTTGCCCTGTAAATACGGGCGCCGCTGCCGTTTGGCTATCGTACCACCGGTACACGGGGTTGGCAATAGTTATACCTGTCGGGCTGGCCGTAAGGGAGGTGGAAGCGCCGGCGCAAATGGCCGTTGCTCCCGCTACGCTGATATTCGAGGAGGCTACCCTTGGCCGGTAGGTCAAATGTATGGGATTGGATTTGGCCGTACAGTTGTAGGAATCTATGCTGCCGGGCGTTCCCACCACCAAACGGTAGTAGCCCTCGTTGGCAGCTCCCATGCTCGGGATAGCATACGATGCCGTCAGCGGATTGGTAGCAGCACCTGTAAATACGGTCGTCCAATCGGCGGGGTTATTAACATTTCCGGTAGCGCTGCGTATCCAGCGGTACGTTATATCATTGCCCAATGTACCATCGTCGGTGTAGGTTCCCGTAAGCGTTACGGCATCGCCGCCGCACACCACGGTTTCCTCCTCGGTAGGCGCTGTAATGCTTACAGGCGGAGCGCACAGGTAAACCTCTATGTCATCAATCATCAAATCATTTCCGTTTCCACCCGGGGCATTGTTGTACAAGGTAAGCGTAACCGACGAAGAGGTTCCGACCGTAAAGTCAAAGCCGTATGACCGCCAGTTGTTCGCCGGATTGGTAACCTTGGGAATACTGCCTGTGCTATACTGTGCAAGCAGCGCGTTGGTGTTTGCATCCCGGAGTTCAAAAAGCAGGTCGGGGTCGTTGAACGTAACGCCCTGCCCCATGTAAAAGTTGGTAGCCGAGGCATTCGGGTTGACCAGGTTGGCCACCCAGGCCGAAAAATTCAACCGGGTACCGGGGCACAGATCGTTAATGGTTAACGTATAAAATTTACCCGGGTCGAAGTCGGCATTTACAATTAATGCGCGCCCCGTACCGGGATTGGTATGGTCGTACGATGCCGTACCGAAGTGCCAGTAGTCTTCATAGTAGTTGCTCAGCTGCGAGCAAATGCCATAGCGTCCGTTGGTATGCAAATCGCCGCCAAAAGCGTAGGTCGTTACATTACTCCCCAGAGGCGTGCTGGAGCAAGCTGCTCCTGCACCGAAATCTTCCTTGAATACCAAGCTCCCCGTTTGACTTACCTGGAACGATTTGATGTCGCTCCGGCAGCCAAGCGGGGTTACCACTCTGGCATAAATAGTTTGGGTGCCTTTAACGGAGTAGCTTACAGGCGATGGGATGATATTGGCATCGAAGGCCACACCGCCGGCTTTGCTGAACTGGACGTCATTCAATCCTGCATTCTGCAGGTTCGACACGCTGGATTGCAGGTTGATGGCCGGAGCGCAGGTTGTCTTGTCGGATACATCAAAGGTTGGGGTAATGCCGCATATCGTTTCCGATACGGGGTAGGAAGGCCAGGCTTTCCCCGATTCGTAGGCCAAAATATACACCACACCGTTCATCGCCAGCGCCGGGTCGGTATAGCTCCACGTGTGCGTAAAATTATTCACAAACGTTGCGCCGAGGCGCGTGAAGGCGCTTCCGTTTTTTAGGTATACCAATATGCTATCCATCAACACATCCGGACGGAATGCCCCCTGTAAGCTTGTCCCCGAAAAGGAGGCCACGCTTACCGGCGAGCTTTGCCGTTGCAGGTAGGGGTAGCTTACGCCTTCCCATATATTCCATAGCTTGCTGTTGTCGTTTACCGCCGCAATACTCCACAATAGGGTGCCGCTGTAGAACGCCGCAGAATTCAGGGTAGCCTTGCTTTGCGACCCGCCATCAATGCCGTTTTCGTTCGAATTGACCGTTTTGGGCGCGCCATTCACAAGCAGCACCATGTTATCTATGGCATAGTTGTTCGTATAGGCGGTGGCAAGATTTGATTGCCCTACCACGCGACCGGTGGAGTTTCCGGTACTTGTCAGCGTTCCGTTTATGGCCACGCTGTTCTGCAGCCTGGCGCTCGTTTGAGTAATAAATCCTGCTAATCCGCCAATCCTGGACGTTAGCGAAGAAGTAGCATTACCCATTGCATAGCTGCTATTTACCACACCATTGGTGCTCAGGGCACCGCCCAATCCGGCCACAGAGCCGTTCCCTTTTACGTTGCCCCATGCGTAGGAGTTATTTAAATTTCCCCTTACCACGCCTACCAACCCGGCCGATCCGTTGAGGCCGGCACCGCCGGTTACATCGGCTATGGCAAAGCACTGCGACACTGTAACGGTACCGCCCGTTTGGTTACCAATCAACCCGCCAACGGCATCGTTTCCGGCAACGGCTCCCATCGTAAAGCAGTTGGTAATGGTGCCGCCGCTTTGGCTGCCGAGCAAAATACCTACGTTGTTATTTCCTTTAACGCCACCGGAGGCGGTAAGCACGCCCAGGTTTGAAATAGCGCCGTTGGTCAGGGAGCCGAACAGCCCCACATCGTTAATGGATGTATTGATAAATAGCCCGGAAACTGTATGGCTGTTGCCGTCAAAGTTACCCCTGAACGGCCTTGCCGAAGTCCCTATAGGTGCCCAGCTGCTGCCGCCCAAATCCAAGCTATTCATCAGCTTAAAGTACACGTTGGTGTAGTTGGTATTGGCGTTGGTGGATGTTTGCAGGAAAGTCAGCTGCTGCACCGTGGCAATCTGGTACGGATCGCCGGCAGTACCGCTCCCTCCGTTCCACGATTGCGCAAAACCTGTTATAAAACAGAGTTGCAAAACAAGAGCAAGCAAGTATTTTCTATGTAAGAAGCGCTTCATGGCTAAAATTGTTGAGGTTAATTTACAGTAACGAGTGTAAGCAACTATTTATAGAGAAATCTATAAATGAATGCCTTGCATCAAAAATAGGAGAAGATGCACCGAAAGAAGTGTAGGTAGCCCTTAAATGTGAACCTTTAGGTTGTTGGAAAATGAGACGATTTGACCACGAACCTCGCCCGGCGTTTTTCCAAAATTGGCCTTGCAGAAGTCGTTAAAATAGGAAGTTGACGAAAAGCCGTATTCAAATGCTATTTCAGCAAATGTTTTTTTGGTGCAGCTAATCTCATGGTATATATTTCTTGCCTTTCTTGTCTTGAGCCACTGGTAGGCGGGCACCCCAAACACGCGCTTAAAGCGCTTCTCAAAGCCCGACAGGCTGTAGTTCATAATGTCCGCCAGCTCTTTCAGCGACGTTACCGTATCGCAGTGCTTGAACACCTTGTTCGAAAACTGCACATCGGAGCTCAGGGCAGGAGTAAAGAGAGCATATAATTCTTCCTTAGTGTAGTACGCGCGCAGCAGGAAAAGCAGCTCCTTCGATTTTAGCTCCAAAAAGTAAAAACACTTAAGCCCGTCCTGCAAAAACATTTCTGTGGCGCTCAGGTACGCATTTAGCATACGGCTGGCTTTCAACTTGGTAAACACCTCGTCGGCTTCCTCGGCCTCATTCTTAAGCAGCATCTCAAACGAAAAATGGTCGCAAAAGTTGAAGCTGGTATTTAAGCGGAACAACAAAATAACCGAATCCTCCAGCGCCGTGCTGCGGTACTGGCTTTTGGGAGGAACAAAAAAGAACTCTCCCTTTTTCACCTCCTTATTCACCAGCTTCTCAAAGGAAACTGCAATCTTTCCGCTTAACACAAAAACAATCTTATTGACATCGTTAAAAATTTGAAAATCAGCATCTTTAACCCTATCAATACGCTCAATCATGGGGTTTCGGCCCTTATATTGAAAACACTCAAGGTGTTCGTTTTGGTATAAAAGTTTCATTATTTATCCTCTTCTTTTAAAAGTTTTGCACCCCCTCTTCACTACCTGCTCCACAGCACCGCCCCCCTGCAAAATCACCTACGCGCTAACCCAACATTTTCATGGCTCCCAAGCTTGTGTATTTAACAAATTCACCGATAATTACTTCAACATCAAATTATTGTACATTTTTCAAAGTGTCAAGATTTCAGCATGCAAAATTATAGGTGGGAAATAGCGAAATTGTTACGATAACCCTCTATTTTGTTCATATTTTCAGCACTTTATTTTTTTAGCACATTGTTGTAAATCAGCGTTATAACAAAACGTATTGAACCAATTATTGCGTGCGTGTCTTTTACAATTAAACACCAACATCTAACATTCAGACATTTACAGCAACCTCTGGTGGTTACCTTATTGTAAATTTACGAGGCGGCGATTCTCATCCCATTTCGATACAAAAATACATTAGCAAAAAGCCAAATATCTCACTATAAGGAATTTTAACTACACCTACTGTCAATAAGCAGGGCTCCTCACAGGGCTATATATAGTAGATAGCTGAGCTTAGGTTAACGTCAAACTGCCAGTAGCAAAATTCTGTACTCCCATTTTTCAGCAGCTAATGCGGTTGTAACCCTTGATACGCAAGGTATAAAGCCCATTGCACGCTATTGCCCGTGTAAAAGCGGTTCTGATTTTCGTTAACACATACCACCTGCGATAGTAAATATTTATAGCTATTTACCAAGGTAAAAATGTGTAAAAAAACAAGGCCTTTACACATTACACAAAGCGTTGATTATTAAAGAATTCAATATTTCAAGGCGCGAATATTTGAGATATGGGTTTGAAATATGGAATTTGCTACCTTTGCGCCCATGATTTCCTATTTACAAGTTGAAGATTTAACCAAATCTTTCGGCGACCTGGTGCTGTTTCGCCACCTCAAATTCGGCGTGGGCGAAGGGCAGCGCGTGGCCATTGTGGCCAAGAACGGCGCCGGAAAAACCACGCTGCTCAACATCATTGCCGGGCGCGATACGGCCGATGAGGGCGAGGTAACTTTTCGCCGCGATTTGCGCATGGGCTTCCTTGAACAGGTCGACCATTTTTCTCCCGACATATCGGTGCTGCAAGCTGTTTTTACTTCCGATAATCCGGCGGCAAAGGTGGTAAGCGAGTACGAAAATGCGGTATTTCACGGCAAGGATATTACGCCGTTCTCGGAGCAAATGGACGCGCACCATGCCTGGGATTTTGAGCAGCGCGCCAAGCAAATTCTGACCAAGTTACGCATAACGAACTTCGACCAAAAGGTCGGTGAGCTGAGCGGCGGCCAGCGCAAGCGCGTGGCCCTGGCCAACGTGCTCATCAGCGAGCCCGACTTCATCATTCTCGACGAGCCCACCAACCACCTCGACCTGGACATGGTGGAGTGGCTCGAGGAGTACCTCTCCAAATCGCGCTCCACGCTGCTCATGGTTACGCACGACCGCTACTTTCTGGATAGGGTTTGCAACGTTATTCTGGAAATTGACCAGCAGCAGCTGTACTCGTACAAGGGCAACTTTTCCTACTTTTTGGAAAAGCGCCAGGAGCGCATCGACACCTTCAACACCGAGGTGGAGCGCGCCTCGAACCTTTTTCGCCGCGAGCTGGAGTGGATGCGCCGCCAACCCTCGGCGCGCGGCACCAAAATTAAATCACGCGTCAATGCTTTTGATGACGTAAAGGAGCGCGCGCATGCCAAGCGGCAGGACGGGCAGCTGGAGATAAACGTGCAGTCGGCGCGGTTAGGTAAAAAAATTATCGAGGCAAAAAATATCTGCAAAGCCTACGACGGTACGCAGTACATCAACAAGTTTACCTACGAATTTGTGCGCGGCGAAAAGGTCGGTATCATCGGCAAAAACGGAACGGGAAAAAGTACGCTGCTCAACCTGCTGACGGGAAACATTCCACCCGACAGCGGCCACGTGAGCTACGGCGAAACGGTGGTCATAGGCTACTACCGCCAGGAGGGAATTACCGTGAACGAGGACAAGCGCGTGATAGACGTGGCGCGCGATATAGCGGAGTACGTGAAAATGGGCGACGGCAAAAATCTTTCGGCCTCGCAGTTTCTCAACTACTTTTTATTCCCGCCCAACGCCCAGCAAACCCTGGTGCGCAAGCTCAGCGGTGGCGAGCGGCGCAGGCTCTACCTGCTCACCATCCTCATGCGCCAGCCCAACTTCCTCATCCTCGACGAGCCCACCAACGACCTCGACCTGATGACCATGGCCGTGCTCGAGGAGTACCTCAAGGAGTTCGAGGGCTGCGTAATGGTTGTGTCGCACGACCGCTACTTCATGGACAAAATTGTTGACCACCTTTTTGTGTTTGAGGAGGTAGGAAAAATCAAGGATTTTCCGGGCACCTACACCGACTACCGCGACTACAAAACGGAGCAGGAGCGACAGCTGCGCGCCGAGCAACCTCGCGAAGAAAAGCCCGTGGCCGAGCGCAAGAAAAATGAAAATGCTGCCGCTAAACGAAAGCTGTCTTTTGCCGAAAAGCGCGAGTACGAGAGCCTTCCCGCCGAAATGGAGGCGCTGGAAAAGGAAAAGGCGGAGCTGGAGGCAGCGCTCAGCTCAGGGGCGCTTTCGTCCGATGCGCTGATACAAAAATCCAGCCGCATCGGCGAAATTGTTAATGTATTATCATATAAAGAATTACGATGGCTTGAGCTGGACGAAATTGCCGGCGGCGCTTGAGGACTTCAAGATTTTTTGTATTTTTACGTAGTTGATTAATGATTATAGTTGTCATCCCGAACTTGATTCGGGATCTCCCGATAAAATCAGTGATGCTGGGAGATTGCGGATCAAGCCCGCAATGGCACAAGGAGTGAGATTATGATTTTTCGATTTAAAGTAACATTCCCTGCGCGCCCAGAATTTAAGCGCGAGTACGACGTTGACGCGGAGCAAACGCTCTACGACTTTCACCATTTTATCCAAGGCGATTTGGACTACGACGAGTCGCAGCCCGTGCTGTTCTACACCGCCAGCGCTAAGTGGGAGGAGGAGCGCGAGTTCTCGCTTTTCGGCGGCGACGACAGCGAGCTGATGGATTCGGTAACGCTGGGCAGCCTGGTACGCGCCAAGCACCACCGCCTGCTCTACACCTTCGATGTGATCAACGACCGCAGCTTCAGGCTGGAGCTGCAGGAAATGCTGGAGCCCACGCCGCGCGCGCGCTACCCGCGCACCGCCGCCGAAGCCGGCGAGCCACCCGTGCAGATTGGAAACTCATCGGGCTCGCTAACCTCCATTTTTGACCAAGCAATGCCCGATTTCGATGCCAACCTTTATGCCTCGTCGTCCGGAGGCGACGATTGATAAACAAAAAACCGTCTTCTTCACCGACCTCGCAAAGCCCAAGACCCTGGTGGTTTTGATGGGGCCGACCGGCGTGGGCAAAACCGACTACAGCATTTCACTTGCACAGCAAATGGGCTCGCCCATTATCTCGTGCGATTCTCGTCAAATTTATAAGGAGTTGAATATTGGAGTTGCTCGTCCTACTCCTGAACAGCTAAATGCTGTGCCGCACCATTTTATTGCAACTCATTCTGTTCGAGATTATTATTCCGTAGGAAAATACGAGCGAGACGCTCTTGCCCTGCTCGATGATTTATTTACGCAGCACGACACCCTGCTCATGGTGGGCGGCTCGGGCCTGTACATCGACGCGGTTTGCTTTGGCATTGACGATGTGCCGGAGGTGGATGCATCGCTACGGGAAAGGCTAACGCAACGCCTGAAGGCGGAGGGGCTGGAAAGCTTACAGCGCGAGCTGCAGGCCCTCGACCCCGACTTTTACGGCGCGGTGGATGTAAAAAATCCGGCGCGCGTGCTGCGGGCCCTGGAGGTGTGCTTAGCCGCAGGGAAACCTTTCTCCCAAATTCGCCGAAATTCCCCAAAAAATCGTAACTTTGACATCCGCTTTATCGTGTTAAACCGCGATAGGGCCGAGTTGTACAATCGTATTAACCTTCGCGTTGATCAGATGATGGAGCAGGGTTTGCTCGAAGAGGCAAAGTCCATGCTCCCGTACAGGCATTTGAACGCGCTGAAAACTGTGGGCTACCGCGAGTTGTTCGACTACCTCGACGGCAACCGCACGCTGGACGAGGCGGTAGAGCTGATAAAGCGCAACTCGCGCCGCTACGCCAAACGACAGCTGACCTGGTTTGGAAGGTACGAGGGGGCGGAGTGGAGAAATTTGAGCGGAAAATAAATATTGGAACAAATAAAATATGGCAACTAAACAAACCGAAAAATCTAGGTTTTGGTATTATGTTAAAGCAATTTTCAAAGAAAATACGGCAGAGCGTGCATACTCCGACGAAACGTACAACTATTTTTTTCAACGCTTTCGTTTAGCCTACAAAAAGGCATCAGAGTTAGTCAGCGGAAATGTATTAGAGGCGGGGACAGGAACGGGATATGGCTTGCCGTGGATATCGCCGAAAGTAGAATCCATACTCAGCATTGATAAGTACGACGCCTCTCCTTTTGTGGACACAACTCAGTACCCGAATCTAAAGTTGAAGCAAATGAGGTTTCCTCCCTTTTTAGGGCTGCCTGACAATACTTACGATTATGTAATTTGTTTTCAAGTTGTTGAACACATACGTGAGGATCGTTTCTTCCTACAAGAAATAAAACGTGTTTTAAAACCGGGTGGAAAATTGATTGTTACTACTCCAAACAAGCAAATGTCCTTAACTCGATGCCCTTATCACATTCGGGAATATACGCCGATTCAATTACAAAAGTTGTTGGCTGACTACTTTCCGACGGTGGATGCATATGGTGTTTTTGGAAATGAAAAAGCAATGCAGTATTACCAGAAAAACAAAGCCAACATAGAGAAAATAACACAATTTGACATCTTTAAGTTTCAACAATGGCTGCCGAATTTTCTGTTGAAAATTCCGTATGAAACGCTAAACAGGCTTAATCGGCTTCGCATGCATAGCAAGCACGAGAGGCAGCTGAGCGATATTTCGATGGACGATTTTTATGTTGCCCCGATAGGCGAGAGGGGAGGAGAAGAGGTAAGAAGCGGATGCATAGATTTATTTTACATTGGAACAAAGCAAGTTAGTGTAAATAAAATAATCAAAACCGCAGAATTATCAAACCATCATGAATCCCCAACAATCTAAAGATTCCAGCAATGCTATTCCCATAGTATTCGCTACCGATGATAACTACTTCCCCTACATGGCGGTTAGCATTCAATCGGTAATGGAAAATGCGGATGCTGATCAAGCTTTCAAGATATACGTATTGAGTCAAACGCTGCGAGAGGATTACAAGCAGCTACTGTACAAACAGGCCGAATCGTATAAAAATTTCGAGATAGAATATTTGGATGTTTCAAAGTATTTTGAAAGTTACGCCATTAGGAATTTACGATATACGGTTAACTCGCTTTTCCGTTTGATAATACCTTATATTTTTACGGAATATAAGCACGTGCTTTGGCTTGATGTCGATACTATATGCCTGGCAAATATTGCTGATTTCTTTCGTCATGCCGACGAGAAAAGCATGTTGACGTGCGTTAAAGACATCGGAGTTCTTGCCGTAATTCGAAGCCATGCAAAAAAAATGGGGCTAAGCCGGTATCAGAGCTACTTTAGTGCAGGCGTACTTATTTTCAATGTGAATGTTTTTAAAAGCAGCGTAACGTTTGAAGATATTATGCAGCTTGAATTGCAGAAGGACTTGCCGTTTGCCGATCAAGAATTATTGAATATTGTCTGTGAGAACAAAGTGCAGTACGCTTCGATGGATTGGAATGTGATGTGTGGAAAATGTAAAGCCTACAAAAATCCAAAAATCATTCATTATGTTTGGGATAAGCCCTGGAAATCTTTTTACGCTTCAAAGCGAGGGCAGCATTTTTGGGCTTATGCAAAAAAAACTCTTTTCTATAACGTTGTAGTTGAAAAATCCAAAAAGAAGAATTGGAAAAATATAGTGCCGCTGGTAAAATACTATGTTGTATCACTATGCGCTAAGTTTCGGAGGGTAGATGTAGTAACATAAATAAGAACAACACATGATGGGAGTAGAGGATGTTGACATATTCATGCCGGCAAATGATGAAAATGCCATATTGGAAAAACTCGAGGTTGAACGGTGCTATGCCAAGCTTTCCGAAATGTCCATTGAGGAGCGACAATTCTTAAACGGATTGATAGCTCGGCACAAACCAAAAAAGTTGTTGGAGCTGGGCGTGAGTTCGGGAGGCTCTTCGGTGGTCATGCTAAACGCCATACACAACACGGATGCGAAGCTATACTCCATTGATTATCTACCTTACTGGTACAAAAACAAGGCCAAGAAGGTAGGTTACCTCGTGGATAGCTATCCTCATTTAAAACAGCAATGGGAATTATTTAGCGGGGGCTTGGCGTTGAATTTTATGGATCAAATCGGCGGCAACATCGACTTCTGCTTGATTGACACGATGCATACCAACCCTGGCGAAATTCTGGATTTTCTTATGATTTTGCCATATTTGCAAGATGGTGCAATCGTTGTATTTCATGATGCCAACTTGCATACGGCAGGTAAAATGTTTCAGTGGCACTTGACCAACAACCTGCTTATGAGTGCGGTTGCTGGACAGAAAATATTGCAAGGAAATTTCAATAAAAAAACGGCGTGGTCAAATGTTGCTTTCCCCAACATCGGCGCGATAAGAATCAGTGAAGAGACGAAAAGAAATTTATATGCTGTTTTTAACCTGCTGACAATTAAATGGTATTATTTGCCAAGTAAAGCAGAGCAGCTGGATATACTGAAATTTTTCGGGCAATATTATGATGCCTATTTGGTCAACTATCTTGAAAAAGTATTCGATTACCACAATCGTGCATTCCGTAAATATCATGGGCTGCGGCATAAGCTAAAAGAGGCTGCAAAGAAAATACCACTGGCATGGAAGATAATGGACATGCTGTATGTTCACAAAAATGAGTAGTATAGAGTGAGAGTAACCATTGTCATACCGTGCTATAATGAAGAAAAGCGTTTGCCACTTGATAAGTTCAAGGAATTTATTGAGCAGCATTCGGATTGCTCCTTGCTGTTTGTAAATGACGGCAGCAAAGACCATACCCTTGCTGTGTTGAATCGCTTGGCGAAAGAGCACCAGGCGGTAGAGGTTTTGGATTTACCAAAGAATTCGGGCAAGGCGGAAGCCGTAAGGCAAGGTATATTGCATGCAGTAGCTGCAAGTCCCGACTTTGTCGCTTTTTACGATGCCGATATGGCAACGCCGCCGCAGGATTTGTATGCAATGATAGAGCTGGCCGGTAAAAAACAGTTCTATGCCGTAATTGGCAGTCGGATTTTGCGACTTGGTGGCAATATCGAAAGGACATTTATGAGAGGGATTATGGGCAGAATATTTGCCAATGTGGCATCGCACGTGCTTCAGGGGTTAAAGGTTTATGATACGCAGTGTGGCGCAAAGGTATTTTGCACACAGGTAGCCCAGGTAATTTTTGAAAAACCTTTTATAAGTTCCTGGATTTTTGATGTTGAACTTTTTGCCCGCATGATTGAGCTGTACGGCGTACAGGAAATGTACAAAAAGGTTTTTGAATTTCCCTTATCTGCATGGAGCGATGTGAGGGGCTCAAAGATTAAAAAAATGGATTTTATTCGACAGATTTTTGACATGTATAGAATTAGGAAGCATTATAAATTAAACTCGTTATAATGAAAAACAAAATTGTTAACTGGATTAAAGCCGATTACAACAGGGTTATTTTTACCATACTCTCCTTGTCCTTACTTGTTGCAATGCCAATAATGTCGAGAGATGCGGGCATGTCTGGCGATGAACATTTTCACTTTAAGCAAGCCGAAAATGTGATAAGTTTTTACAAAACGCTCGGCAAGGACACATCGGCTGTTTCCGGTGTGGGCACAGGAGCTGTAGAGGGTTTTATTATGCAGTACGGTCAGCTGCCCGATAATATTTCATGTCTCATAGCAAGTATATTTAACGTAGAAGACATTGTATCTGTAAGACATTTTGTAAATGCTATTTTTGGATGGCTGGGGGTATTATTTGCCGGATTACTCGCTTTTAGAATAAGTGGAAATTGGCTTGCCGCGATCATTACTTCTCTTTTATTGTTTCTTTCTCCGCGCTATTTGGGACACTCTTTCAACAACCTAAAAGACGCTCCATTTGCCGCCATCATGATGATGGGCGTTTACTACATTGCGTACTTTTATCAAGCATTTCCCAACGTCTCGAAAAAGGTTTGTGCGATGCTTGCCGTCAGCATAGGGCTTGCTTTGGCTATACGTGTGGGGGGGATACTGCTCATTGCCTACTTTGGCTTGTTCGGGGTTGTTCTTTTTTTGAAAAAATGGATAGAAGCGAGAGAGCAATCTAAAAAAAGTAAAAAAAACACTCCTGGACAGAAAAAGGAACTCTCTTCTTTTTTCCTCCAGCTACTTAAATATGGAATTATTATTGCTTTATCCGGATACGTTATCGGCATTCTCCTCTGGCCTTATGCGTTGGTTTCTCCCGTAAAAAATGTTACTTCGACATTTGCGACAATGTCACAATTCGGCGCAGCTTTGCGCCAAAACTTTGAGGGGGCCATGCAGTGGTCCTCGGACTTTCCCTGGTACTATACTCCAAAGTTTATCCTCATAACTATTCCCATTGCCGCTATCTTTGGAGCTATTGCTTATCCATTTATTGGTGGGTTGAAAAAGTCCAATCGCTTCACAACCTTCTTGGTCTATTTTGCTTTTATATTTCCGGTATTTTGGATAGTTTATAGCAACGCCAATGTATATGGAGGCTGGAGGCACTCCTTGTTTGCCTACCCGCCTATGGCTGTAGCGGCAGGCTTAGGTTTTAATGCCTTGATTGGTATTGCCAGGCAGAAGTATCTAAAAATTGCGCTGACCGTACTTCCTTTTGTATTTCTCATTCCACCGGCCATATTCATTGTAAAAAACCACCCCTACGAGTACACCTTCTTCAACCAATGTGTCGGCGGCATTAAGGGCACCTACGGCAACTACGAAATGGACTACTACTACCACTCCACGCGCGAGGCGGCAGAGTGGGTTTTAGCCGATATTGCCCAAAATGGAGCCCCTGATAGCACTCGCAAAACGAGGGTCGTTTCGTGGCATACTTCATCTGTAGCGTACTACACGCGTAAGGATACCGCTAATGTCTCTGTAGGATTCGCGCGCTGGTACGAGCGTGGCTACAACGATTGGGACTACGCCATATTTACCGTTACCGGCATGAACCCCGAGCTGCTGAAAAACAAAAAAGCATTCCCGCCCAGGAATACCGCCTACCAAGTTAAGGTGGACGATGTGCCCATTTGCATTGTGCTCAAGCGCGAAGATAAATCCGACTTTTACGGGCACAAGGCTATGCAGGAGGGGAATATTGGCGAGGCCGTTCCGCTGCTGCGAAAAGCCCTGGAGTACGACGAGTACAACGAGCAGGCGCTGGCCGACTTGATTACCATTTACCAGCAAACCGACAGGCTGGACTCGGCCTTGGCGCTGGCGCGCGGCTGGGTGGCCTTCAACAAGGGAAATACTACGGCGCTGAATGCTTTGGCAAATATCTACTTTTCCAAGGGCGATTTTTCGAGCGCCATCGTTACGGCCAACGCCATTATTAAGTACAACAGCCGCGACATTTCGGGGCTATGGATTGTGGCCAACGCCCAGGCCCAGCAGGGGCAGCTCAACGACGCCCTGCGTACCCTGCAAAAGCTGCTCAGCTTGCGCGGCGACTTTAAGCCCGCCTACCAGCTCATGGCGCAAATCTACGCCCAGTCCGGCGACAGGCAGCGCGCCCAGCAAATCATCAACGCCATGAACGGCCTCCGATAAAATCAACAATAGTAAATCATAATTCATAAATTGTAAATGTCAACGCTTGCAACAACGTATTCGCCCAAGGAGATAGAGGATAAATGGTACAAGTACTGGATGGAGCACCAGCTGTTCCACTCGGAGCCCGATAACAGGGAGCCCTACACGATTGTGATTCCGCCGCCCAACGTAACCGGCGTGCTGCACATGGGGCACATGCTCAACAATACCATTCAAGATGTGCTGGTGCGCCGCGCGCGTATGTTGGGTAAAAACGCTTGCTGGGTGCCGGGTACCGACCATGCTTCGATTGCAACCGAAGCAAAAGTTGTTGCCAAATTGGCCAAGGAGGGCATCAAAAAAACCGACCTCACGCGCGAGGAGTTTTTGGAGCACGCCTGGGAGTGGACACGCAAGCACGGCGGCATTATTCTGGAGCAGCTCAAGAAGTTGGGCGCCTCGTGCGACTGGGATCGCACCAACTTTACCATGAACGAGGAGTACTCCAAGAGCGTTATCCGCGTGTTTGTGGACTTATTTAACCAGGGTAAAATATACCGCGGCGTGCGCATGGTAAACTGGGATCCGCAGGCTTTGACAGCATTGTCGGACGAGGAGGTTATTTACAAGGAGGTAAACTCCAAATTATATTACCTAAAATACAAGGTGGTGGGAGAGAGTGGTTGGGCGACCGTGGCCACCACCCGCCCCGAAACCATTCTGGGCGACACCGCCGTCTGCATCAACCCCAACGATGAAAAGAATGCTCACCTGAAGGGTAAAAAAGTGCTTGTACCGCTCATCAATCGTGAGGTTCCCATTATTGAAGACGAATACGTGGACGTGGAGTTTGGTACGGGCTGCCTCAAGGTTACGCCCGCGCACGACGTGAACGACTACATGCTGGGCGAAAAGTACAACCTGGAGGTGATTGATATTTTCAACGACAACGGCACGCTGAGCGAAAAGGCGCAGCTGTACGTAGGGCAAGATAGGTTTGAGGTGCGCAGGCAAATTGAAAAAGATTTGGAGGCCGCCGGGCTACTTGAAAAGGTGGAGCCGTACACCAACAAGGTGGGCTTTTCGGAGCGCACCGATGCGGTCATTGAGCCGAAGCTTTCCATGCAGTGGTTCCTGCGCATGGAGGATATTTCGAAGCCGGCGCTGGAGGCGGTAATGGAGGACGAGGTGCAGCTCTTCCCACCCAAATTTAAAAACACCTACCGCCACTGGATGGAAAATGTGAAGGACTGGTGCATATCGCGCCAGCTGTGGTGGGGGCATCGCATTCCCGCGTGGTACATGCCTCAGGGCGGATTTGTAGTGGCCGAAACTGCCGAAGAGGCCTTGGCTTTGGCCAAAGAAAAATCAAAAAACAAGAACCTGAAGGTGGAGGATTTGCGCCAGGACGAGGACTGCCTGGATACCTGGTTCTCATCGTGGCTGTGGCCCATTTCGGTGTTCGATGCCAACGTGCCTGGGCACCCCGAGGCCGATCCCAACAAGGATTTGCAGTACTACTACCCCACCTCGGACCTGGTTACCGCACCCGAAATTTTGTTCTTCTGGGTGGCGCGCATGATTATTGCGGGCTACGAGTGGGCCGGTGGCTACCCCTTCAAAAACGTATATCTGACGGGCATTGTGCGCGACAAGCAGGGACGCAAAATGTCCAAGTCGTTGGGTAACTCGCCCGACCCCATTGAGCTCATGGAGCAGTACGGCGCCGACGGCGTGCGCTTAGGCATGCTGCTCACATCGCCGGCCGGCAACGATTTGCCCTTTGACGAAAGTTTGTGCGAGCAGGGGCGCAACTTCTGCAACAAAATCTGGAACGTTTACCGCCTCATCAAAGGCTGGGAGCCGAGCGAGGGTGAGGCGCAGCCCGAGCATTCGCGTGTGGCCGTGGAGTGGTTTTACTCGCTGCTCAAGAAAACGGTAATAAAGCTGAGCGACGACTTCGACAAGTACCGCCTGTCCGAGGCGCTGATGGAAATTTACAAGCTGTACTGGGACGAGTTCTCGGGCTGGTACCTGGAAATTATCAAGCCGCAGCCGGGCAAGGCGATGGACAGGCAAACCTACGACGCCACGCTCAAAGCCTTCGACATCATGCTGCGCCTGCTGCACCCCTTCATGCCGTTTATCACCGAGGAGCTGTGGCAAAATTTGGCGGAGCGAAAAGAGGGCGAAAGCATTATGGTGGCGCTGCAGCCTATGGCGCAAGAGTTCGACGAAAATATTTTGAATAGCTTCGAGGAGGCAAAGCAAGCGGTAACCAGCATTCGCAGCATTCGCAAGGAAAAAAATATTCCCAACAAGGAGGCATTAAGGCTGCTGGTCAAAGGCGAATTTTCCGCCGAGGCCGCAAGCATTGTGCGACGCCTGGCCAACATTACCGAGGTGCTGAACGTGGAGAGCAATACCGAAGCCGCCTGCTCTTCGTTCCTGGTAAAAATCACCGAGTTCTACGTGCCGCTCGGCAACCTGATAGATGTGGAGGAGGAGCGTAAAAAGCTGGAAAAGGATTTGGACTACTTCAGAAAGTTTTTGGATAGCGTAATGAAGAAGCTGGGCAACGAAAAGTTTGTAGGCAGCGCGCCCGAAGCCGTTGTGGCGCTTGAGCACAAAAAGCAAAGCGACGCCGAGGCAAAGATTGCTTCGCTGGAAGAGCAGCTGAGCAAGTTGGCCTAAAGGTTGACCTCTCTAATCACTAATTTCTAATTACTAATCTCTCTCTATTTGGCCATCATCAACTCCATATTCAACCTCATGTTCAAGAGCCGCCTGGCGGAGATTGATGCTTTTCGCAAAAATCCGCTGGCGGTGCAGGAACAGCAGCTGCTTGTAGACCTCGATGCCGCCAAGGACTCGGAGTTCGGCAAGCGCTACGATTTCCAATCCATTAAAACGATTGAGACCTTTCAGCAGCGCGTACCGCTTCACCAGTACGGCGATTTGCGCCCCTACATTGAGCGCATGATGCAGGGCGAAAATAACGTGCTGTGCGGAGAAGAAGTGAAGTGGTTTGCAAAGTCGTCGGGCACAACGGCCGAAAAAAGTAAGTTTATTCCCGTACCCCAGGGCTCGCTGGAGGAGTGCCATTACCGCGGCGGAAAGGATGTGCTGACCTTCTACCTCAACCGCTTTTCGGACTCCAACATCCTGACCGGCAAATGTTTGACTCTTGGCGGCAGCCACCAGGTAACCAGCATTGGGGCAAGCACCTACGCCGGCGATTTGTCGGCTATTCTTATCGATAACGCTCCATTTCTTGCGGAGCTTGTGCGCACGCCGGGAAAGGAAATCGCGCTCATTCCCGATTTTGAGGAAAAGGTAAAGCGCATTGCTGAGGAAACGCTGAACGAGAATGTGGTGCAGTTTGCCGGAGTGCCCTCATGGAACTTAGTGCTTATGCGCTACCTGCTCAGCTACGCCGGCAAAAACAGCTTGCTCGAAATTTGGCCGAACCTCGAGCTGTTCATTCACGGAGGCGTAAACTTTACGCCCTACCGCGAGCAGTTCCGGGCCATCATTCCGTCGTCGGGCATGCGCTACATGGAAACCTACAACGCCTCAGAGGGTTTTTTTGGCATACAGGACGATTTGGACGACAGCGGCATGCTGCTCATGCTGGACTACAGCGTGTTTTACGAGTTCATTCCCATGAGCACCTTCGGCGGCGACGAGCAGTGTTTTTGTACCATTGCCGATGTGCAAAAAGGAGTAAACTACGCCATGGTAATTACCACCAACGGCGGCCTGTGGCGCTACGTTATCGGCGACACGGTGGAGTTTACCTCGCTCTTTCCGCACAAAATAAAAATCACGGGACGCACCAAGCATTACATCAACGTTTTTGGCGAAGAGCTGGTAGTGGATAACGCCGAAAACGCGCTGCGCACCGCCTGCCAGGCCACCAACGCAAGCATTAAGGAGTACACCGTGGCGCCCGTTTTTATGCAGGGCGATGAGAAGGGCGGACACGAGTGGCTTATTGAGTTTGAAGTTGAGCCTACAAATCTTACCACCTTCACCACGCTACTTGATCAAGCATTGTGCGCCGCCAACTCCGACTATGAAGCGAAGCGAAAAAATAACACCACGCTCAAAATGCCGCTGCTGCATACGCTGAAGCAAGGCGTATTTTACGAGTGGATGCGCCAGCGGGGTAAACTCGGCGGACAAAATAAGGTGCCGCGCCTGTACAACACGCGTGAGTATGTGGAGCAATTGTTGGAGATAAATGAACAATTGTAAATGAAGCATTTGCAACATAGAGATTGCTTCGCTTCGCTCGCAATGACGCCTCAAGGTACGTCATTGCGAGGAGGTACGATGAAGCAACCGGAGCAAAGCGAAGTTCGACGAAGTCAATCTCAAAAGCGAAGTTCTTCTATTTTTTTTTATCTCTTCATCCTTTTATCCTTTTATATTTTTTCCCCAACCGCCTTCTCCCAGCAGCTCAAAGCCGACGGCGTTACCTCGCTGGCTGCCGACAGGCAGGGCAGCTGCTACGTGGTTACAGGCAACGGCGTGGCCAAGTACAACGCCAAGCTGGAGCTGCAATCGCGCTACACCACCTCGTTTGGGAAAATCGAAAATGTTGATGCCTTAGACCCGTTCAAGGTACTCGTTTTTTGCAAGCAATTTCTGCGCGTTTTTTTGCTCGACAATAAGCTATCCGTGCTGGGCAACCCTATTTTTTTACCCGATGTAAATATTCTCAAGCCCTCCGCCGTTTGCCGCTCGGCAGAGAATGGCATGTGGGTAGCGGATGCCTACCGGCAGCAGTTGCTGTATCTCGACTTTACGCTCAACACCACGCGCGAAGCCGCCTCGCTGGCCAGCTACACAAGTGGCGGCAAGCAGCCGGCCACCTACATGGTAGAGCGCGGCAATAAATTATTTGTCAACTTTTCGGGAAAAAACATCGCGGTGTTTGATAAGTTCGGCGCGCCGCTACACCTCTTTTCGCTCAACGCCGATGCCTGGTTCGATGTGTACGAGCAAACCATTTACTACCTTTCGGAAAAAAAATTGTACGCCCAAAATATGAGCAGCTGGAGCGAGCCACCGCGCCTGCTGGCAAGCAACGTAGATTGCTGCGCCCTGACCGGCGAGGCCGTTTACACCATTCAGAACGGCGTGCTTACAAAGCTTTTGGTGGAATAATTTTTTTTGCATAACTTAGCTACCATCGAAAAAGAGTTTTCCTTTTTCTTTTCTCAAAAACATTTAATTTTAGCACCTATGGGTGCGCATTTTACTACCATGCACGTTGCAATAGCAGGTAACATTGGCAGCGGAAAAACCACGCTTGCCGGGCTTCTTTCCAAACATTACGGGTGGCAAGCGCAGTACGAGGACACAGAGGACAACCCTTACCTGTACGATTTTTATCAGGACATGCAGCGCTGGTCGTTTCACCTGCAAATTTACTTCCTGAGCAAGCGCTTTAAGCAGATTGTGGAGATAAAGCAGAACAAGCAATCCGTGGTGCAGGATCGCACCATATTTGAGGATGCCTACATTTTTGCCGCCAACCTGCACGACATGAACCTCATGTCCGACCACGACTACAAATCGTACGAGGACCTGTTTGAGCTCATGAACTCGCTCATTGCCCCTCCCGATTTGCTCATTTACCTGCGCGCATCGGTGCCAACGCTGGTAAGGCAAATTCAGCGCCGCGGCAGGGAGTACGAGGAGGGCATTCGCCTGGACTACCTCAAAAATTTGAACGATCGCTACGAAGATTTTATCAAGTCGTACGCGCACCAAAAGCTAATTATCAACGTCGACGAAATTAACTTCTCGGACAATCCGAAAGATTTAAGCGAAGTAATTAGTAAGATAGATGCTGTTATTAACGGTCTTTTTTAGCGTGAGGAGTTGGCTATGTTGGCAGTAACCGAACAAGATAGGGAGGCTTTCTTTACCATGTTTCCCGTTTTTTCCGTTGAGGAAAGAAGGAAGATTAGAGACAGCTTGCGCTTTCGCACTTACAAAAAGGGAGAGGTAATTTTTTCCGAAGGCGAGCAACCCACCGGCTTGATTTGCCTGTCGCAGGGCAAGGCCAAGGTGTACAAAAAAGGCATATCGGGCAAGGAGCAAATTGTGCGGCTTGCACGCCCCCTGTCGCTGCTCGGGTTTCAGGCATTTTTGGCCAACGACAGCTATGCCTCGGCCAAAACATTGGAGCAATCGGTTGTTTGCATCATGCCGAGCGACTGCGTTGAGACGCTGATCAAAGCCAACACGGCATTTGCCCACGCGTTGCTACAGTACGTATCGCGCGCGCTGCGCTTCTCCGATATGCGCTTGCTGGCGCTTACGCAAAAGCACATCAGGGCGCGCATGGCCGACTCGCTGCTGCTTGTTGCTGAAGCCTACGGGCTAAAGGAGGACGGGCAAACCTTATGCTCCAGCATTTCGCGCGACGACTTGGCAAAGCTTTCCAACATGACGGCCTCCAACGCCACGCGCACACTTACCAACTTCCACAAGGAAGGGTTGATCCGGCTGGGCGAGCACCGAACCATTTTGCTGCTCAACATACCCGCCCTTACGCGCATCAGCCACCACGGGTAGCTCGGCTACCCTTTGCAAGCACCACACTATGCCCCACAGCGCGCCACATAGCACATGGTCAATGCAGGCCGGTGGCCGGCGCTTCAACTCCTACGCCGGATACTTTAAGCGCACCTTCGGGCAGCGCATGCAAAAGGTAACCATCAACGCAGGCTTTACTTGTCCCAACCGCGATGGGAACCTTGCCCGCGGTGGCTGCACCTACTGCGACAACGGTGCGTTTAACCCATCATACTGCCTTCCGCAGAAAAGCATAACGCAGCAAATCAACGAGGGCATTGAGTTTCACGCTACGCACCGCTACAAAGATGCGCAGCAGTACCTGGCCTACTTTCAGGCTTTTTCGAATACCTACGCGCCGCTTGATACGCTGCGCCGGCTGTACTGCGAAGCCCTGCAGCACCCGCTGGTAGCCGGCATCATCATCGGCACGCGCCCCGACTGCGTGGACGGCGAAAAGCTGGACTACCTTGCTGAAATTGCCCGGGAAAAGTACGTGTCGGTGGAGTACGGCGTGGAGTCGTGCTACGATAAAACCTTATGGCGCATTAACCGCGGGCACGATTTTTCCTGCGCCAGGCAGGCCATAGAGGCCACCTCCCGGCGCGGCATAAATGTTGGGGCGCACATTATTTTCGGCCTGCCCGGCGAATGCAAAGAGGATATGCTGCGCGAGGCCGGAATCCTTTCAGAGCTGCCGCTGCACAGCATAAAATTCCACCAGCTGCAGCTTGTAAAAAACACGGCGCTGGCGCAGGAGTTTGCCGACAATCCGCAGAATTTTACCCGCTTCACCATTCCCGAGTACATCGATTTTTTTATCGATTTTTTAGAGGTGTTCAACCCCAACATTGTTATCGAGCGCTTTGCCGGCGAGGTGCCGCCCCGCTTTCTGGCGCACTCCGATTGGGGCCTCATTCGCAACGAGCAGCTGCTTGCCATGCTCGACAAGCGCTTAGAGGAGCGCGATACGTGGCAGGGAAAGAATTTTAGATTTAGTAGAATGTAAATGAAAAAGTATCCCGCTTTATTATCGCTGCTGCTGCTGTGCTGCTTTTCACAGGCTACCCTTGCGCAGCAGTACTTCGATTTTGAAAGCGGCGCTATTCCTCCGGAGATCACGCTCTCGCCCGGCTCAAAGTGGCGCACCACGCATCACAGTCTTGCCGGTGCATACTCCATGTGCGATTCGGTGGTTCCGCAGAACACGGCCGTCTCCGAAAGCTTCTCCTTTCCCGTTCTCCCGTCCCCGCACATCAGCGTTGATACGTTTAGCGCACTCGTAAAATTTTCCTACGGATCCAGCGTTACCTCCACCAACCGCTTTGGAATTTTTGTAGGAGCCAACTTAGGCGCCGGCGACACACTCGCCTTTACCAACGAGCGGCTCAAATCATTTGTGCTGGGCTACGTGGGCACCGGCAGCGATGACACGTTGCGGCTTTTTTACCTGCAAAATAAAAAGTTGACAAGCATTATTTCTACCAAGCTGCGCTGCAACAACGCCACGCTGGCCATTTGTCTGGCAAAGTCGCCGCAGGGTGTTTTTTCCCTGTCGGTAGGCGCCAACGGAAGCTTTGCCGGCATGCAAACCTACACCGCAGCAGCGGCCAACGGATTTGACGGAAACCATGTGGGGGCCCACCTGGTAACCAGCACCACCGGCTACAAAAAAAGCCTGCACATGGACAACCTATATGCTGCCTTTGCGGTGCGCCCGCTGCAGGTGCTATCGGTGCAGCGCAGCGGCGCGCGCTGCCTGCAGGTGCAGCTGAACAAAAACGTAAACGCGCTGCAGGCGGCCAATACGGCCCTGTACAGCTTAAGCTCCACCGGGCAAGGCTGGCAGATAGATTCCGTAAAGGCGTCGAACGGAAACACATTGCAACTATTTACAAACAAGCAACTTATATCGGATGATTATGTACTGTCGATAGGCAACCTGCCGGCGGCCGATGGCACGCTCGGCAGCCTTACGCACAATTTTTCGCTCAGCGTTCTGCGCTACGGCGACCTTGTGTTTAGCGAGCTGATGGCGCACCCCAACAGCGAAGGCGAGCTGCCCGAGGAGTATATTGAGCTGTACAATCGTACGGAAAACGATATTACGCTCGACGGGTTTACCATTGCCAGCGCTACCAAAACGGGGCGCATTACCTCGGGTGTGATAAGGGCCAAAAGTTACGCCATTATTGGCAATGCACCAGGCGTAACGCCGCTCGCCGTGTCGGGGCGGCCAACGCTTATTGATGCCGGAACCCGGCTCACGCTCAGGGATGCCTGCGAAATCCCCATTGCCCAGCTCAGCTACAGCGATGCGTGGTACGCTGATGATGCAAAAAAATCGGGAGGCTGGTCGCTCGAAAAAGTGGACCTAAACAACCTTGAGGAAAGCGCGCTGAACTGGCGCGCAGCGGTTGATGAGCGGGGAGGAACTCCCGGCAGGGCAAACTCCGTAGCCGCCGCAAACCCCGACCTGACGCCACCCGCCTGCACGGGGTATAAGGTGGCCGATAGCCGGCTGCAGCTCGATTTTAGCGAGGCGCTGAGCGAGGAATCTCTTGCGCCGAGCAGCTTTGTGCTCGATGGCTGCGGAGCGCCGCAGGATTTATTTTTTAGCCTCGAAAATCCCAGTAGCGTTACGCTTGTATTTCCGTGCCAGCTCGAAAAAAACACCAGCTACTTTTTGCACGCCGAAAATGCTGCTTGCGATTTGTCAAATAACTGCCTGCACGATTTTGAGCTGCGCTTTGGCTTTGGCGACAAGCCCGCTGCGGGCAGCGTGGTGATTAACGAGGTGCTGTTCAACCCCAACACCGGTGGAGTTGATTTTGTGGAGCTATACAGCTGCTCCGACAAAATTGCCGAGCTGCAGGGCTGCCGCATTGCCAACCGCAAGGCCGCAACCGGCGCCATAGACAAGTCGTACCTGCTGCCGGCGTACACGCTGCTGCCCGGCGAGTACGTGGTTATTACCACCAAGCCCGATGTGGTACGGGCGCAGTACCGCTGCGAAAATCCCGAGGCGTTTATCGCCCTGCCAACCCTGCCGGCCTACCCCAACGAGTCGGGCTGCGTTACGCTGCTCAACGCCGATAGCACGCTGCTCGAGGATTTTTACTATAGTGAGAAAATGCACAGCGGCGCGCTGGTAAATAAAAAAGGTGTTTCGCTGGAGCGCATTAATCCCAACCGTCCCGCAAGCGAAAATGCCAGCTGGCTTTCGGCTGCTCAGGTGGTGGGATTCGGCACGCCAACGTACCGCAACTCGCAGTACTCAACGCACGAGCCCAGCCACGATGACGCCGTGAGCATTTACCCCGAAGTTTTTTCGCCCGACGGCGATGGCTTTGACGACGTGCTTTTTATCGGCTACAAAATGCCGAAGGAGGGCTACATTGCCAACATCAGCATTTTTACCTCGGGCGGGAAGGCGGCCAAAACGCTTTGCCGCAACGCCACGCTGGCCGTTGAGGGACAGCTGTCGTGGGATGGCACGTGCGACAACGGCCGGCGCGCCGATGTTGGCGTTTACGTTGTTTACGTCGAAGTCTTTTCGCTTGACGGCAAGATCAACAAATACAAAAAAACGTGCGTTGTGGGCGCACGTTTTTAGGGTCTTTCTCTGCTATGCAATCTTGCTTCCGTTCTTCACCTCCACCCCTGGCTGCATAAGGCGCAGCGCGCCGTCGTAGTCCTCGGCGTAGAGTATCATGCCGTGCGACTCAACGCCCATAATGGGGCGGGGCGCCAGGTTGATGAGCATGCACACCTGCTTGCCTACCAAATCTTTCGGCTCGAAGTATTCGGCCACGCCGCTCAGCACCGTGCGCCTGTCAATGCCCGTATCCACCAGCATTTTGATGAGCTTTTTGCTCTTGGCAACTTTTTCCGCCTCTAGAATTTTCACCACGCGAATGTCCATCTTCTGGAAATCGTCGAAGGCGCAAAGCTCCTTCTGCGGCTCGGCCTTATGGTTTTGGGCAGCGTTTACCTCCTTGGTTTTTTCCAGCTTTTGCAGCTGCGCGCTAATGGCGTCGTCCTCTATTTTTTCGAAAAGCAGAACGGGCTCGCCCAGCGCATGGGCAACGGGCAGCAGCGTTGCGCAGCCCAACGAATCCCACTGCAGCATGACGCTGTCGGCGTTCAGAATCTTGCGCAGTTTTTCAGCCGTAAACGGCAAAAAAGGCTCCATGACAATAGCCAGGTTTGCCGAAATTTGCAGGGCGATATTCAGTATGGTTTTTACGCGCTCCTCGTCGGTTTTTATTACCTTCCAGGGCTCGGTGTCGGCAAGGTACTTGTTGCCCAGGCGGGCCAGGTTCATGGCCTCGCGCAGCGCCTCGCGGAAGCGGTAGCTTTCCAGATTTTCCTCAACCCTTGCCTTTACCTCCTTCATTTCGGATAGCGTGGCGTGGTCAAAGTCGGTAAGCACGGCGGCCTGCGGCACCTTTCCTTCAAAATATTTTTGCGTAAGCACCATGGCGCGGTTCACAAAGTTGCCGAAAATGGCCACCAGCTCGCTGTTGTTTCTGTCCTGAAAATCCTTCCAGGTAAAGTTGTTGTCCTTGGTTTCGGGCGCGTTGGCGCAAAGCACGTAGCGCAGCACATCCTGCTTGCCGGGAAACTCCTCGAGGTACTCGTGCAGCCACACCGCCCAGTTGCGCGAGGTGGAAATTTTATCGTTCTCAAGGTTCAGAAATTCGTTGGCAGGCACGTTGTCGGGCAGTATAAATTCGCCGTGTGCCTTGAGCATGCTGGGGAATACGATGCAGTGGAATACAATATTATCCTTTCCGATAAAGTGTACCATCTTGCTGTCATCGCTCTTCCAGTACTTTTCCCAATCGTCGGGCAGCAGCTCAATGGTGTTCGAAATGTAGCCGATGGGCGCGTCGAACCACACGTAGAGCACCTTTCCTTCGGCGCCCTCCACGGGCACCTTCACTCCCCAGTCGAGGTCGCGGCTCACGGCGCGCGGCTGCAGCCCGCCGTCCAGCCACGACTTGCACTGCCCGTACACGTTGCTCTTCCACTCCTTGTGCTCCTCCAGAATCCACTGCTTGAGCCAGGGCTCGTACTGCTCCAGCGGCAGGTACCAGTGCGATGTTTCGCGCATTACAGGCTTGCTTCCGCTAATGGTAGAGCGGGGGTTGATGAGCTCGGTGGGGCTGAGGGTGCTGCCGCATTTTTCGCACTGATCGCCGTAGGCGCTCTCGTTGCCGCACTTGGGGCAGGTGCCCGTAATGTAGCGGTCGGCAAGGAACTGCTTAGCCTCCTCATCGTAGTACTGCTCGCTGCTTTTCTCAATAAATTTCCCCTCGTCGTACAGCTTTTTGAAAAAATCCGAGGCCGTTTTGTGGTGAATTGCCGACGATGTGCGCGAGTAAATATCGAATGAAATGCCAAAATCCGCAAACGATTTTTTGATAATGGCATGGTACTTGTCCACGATTTCCTGCGGCGTGCAATTCTGCTTGCGCGCCGCAATGGTAATGGGTACGCCGTGCTCATCGGAGCCGCCCACGTGAATCACATCGCGGCCGCGCAGGCGCTGATAGCGCGTGTAGATATCGGCGGGAACGTACACGCCGGCTAGGTGCCCGATGTGAACAGGGCCGTTGGCGTAAGGCAAAGCCGAGGTAACAAGGTAGCGTTTCGGAGTCTTGATCATTTATACAAAATTTTGTTTATCAATGTATTAAAGACTAAACTTGTGGCGAAAAAATGCCATAAACTTAGCCTGCAAAGATAGTGAAATCTTTGAAGCGCGGCGCAGCTTAAAAAGTAGTGAATAGCAAAGCGAGGTGCAGCTCCGGAAAGCCAAGCTGCTATTAGGTGCTATGACCCCCAACGAGGATATGCGTTTTCTTTGCGGCTCTGCGAGAGGAAAAGAATAGCTACCATCAATTCGAGCCCAGCATCCGCTCCACCTGCTCCACGGTGCCGTCCTTAATCAGCACGGTCTTGCTGTTATCCAGCAGGTACAGCGAGGGGATAGCCCGCAGGTCGTATAGGCCCTTACGCTTGATAGCCTGGCCGGCATCGTAGGCGTTAAGCCATGCCGCGGGAATGCGGGATTGGTGCGCTTGCCACTCCTTCAAATCCTCGTCGGGGTAAACGGCAAGGATTTTAAGCAGGCCACCCCTTACGGCTACGGACACCACCGGCGAGGCCTCCAGCTCGGCTTGCAGCTCCTGGCAAGCCTGGCAACCGGGGTTATTGAAGTAAATCAGCAGGTAGTCGGACGGGATGTCGTACATCCGCTGCTGCCTGCCATCGGCAAGCGTGTAGGAAAAGTTGGCGGCCTTCGTTCCCTTTCTGTTTTTCGCAGCGGACTTCAGCTGGTGGGCAAAACGGATTTTCTGCAGCTCACCCAAGGCCGGCGAGACATTGATAAAACGGAGCACGTAGAGGTAGTACTCCTCATTGCGGAAGGGCGAGTTAGGATCGTACAGGTACTTCTCCAGCAGCTCCGCAAAAAACAGGAAGATGCTTTTATTTTTCTCGGCCCGCGAAAGCAGCTCAAACAGCGAGGCCTGCGCCATTTGGTCGCTTACATACGGCAGGATGGCGATGTAATCGGACAAAATCTGCTCGTTTTTTTCCACCGACGCAATGCTGCTTGTATCGGCAAAATCGTAGCCATCCCAGTAGTGCAGCGCGAGGTAATCCGCCCGCTGCTCAGGGCTCATCAGCCCGGCGGGAATGGCAGGCAGGCGGAACTGTGGCGATCTCGGCGGCGAACCGGACAGGTCCTGATCCTGCCCCTGTGCGGATAAGGCCGCACCGTTTGAGCATGCTTGCACGCCCCCGACTACAAGGATAAGCCTAAGTAAAACGGGGGCAACCGCCCATTTGAAAATTTTCTTGCTGTCTACTTGTCTTAGCTTCATTTCTTAACTTCTTTTTGCAACAACGCACCTGCTGCCCACGGCCACAGCCTACTTTCTTCCCCTAACCCCTCCTTGCTTTTTGCTACTCCCCAATTTCCATGCGCGATGACAGCTTGTCCTTGTCCCGTGCGGATTTTTTCCCCTGCGGCTTGTAGCCGAAAACGACGGTTAGCGTTTCGGGGTATTTATTTTTGAATTCGGCAGCGCTATCGCCCGCAAAGTAGCTTTCGACAATCTCGGGGAAGCGCCGGAGAATTTCTTCGCGCATGGCGGCCCCGGCGTACATGAGCAGGGTGTAGGGATGCCACAGTTCGTAATCGTGCGGGGCGCGGCGTATGGAGATGTAAATGGCCACTCCCGCTACAACAAAAATAAGGCCCAGAGCTACATAAATAAAAACAGGCTCATTCATAACATCTTGTTTTTAAGTTATTTATAAAAATTATCTTGCGCAACCGGCTGCATAATCGGATCCTCAACCCAATCGGAAACGGTTATCTTAAGGGTCGCTATTACGTCCTCATACCACCTCAGCTTTTTGTAGGCGCCGTTCAGCTTAGGGTATTGCTCCTGCGGGAGGTAGCTGGTCAGCCCGCTGTGCGAGGAGATGTCGAAACCGCCGTAGGCAGGCATGAACTGTGCGGATGCCGCCTTGCAAATAACCGCCTTACTTATGGCCGCTTGCAGGGCAATGGCCTGTCCGGCAACCATCGACTGTGAAAAAGCATCGTAGAAATCGAAGAACAGCCGCTTGCCGTACCGGTCGAACGGCTGGACGCTGTTACCCACCGGCAGCGGCCAGGCACAGTCCTGCAGCGCGGTAGCAAGCCCCTCCAGCTCCCTTGTATTTATAAGGCTCAGCGTAAGCGAGCTGTAATCGTCCTGCCGTGTTCTGTAGTCTTCCGCCACCAGCTCAACGAACTTTTTAAGCTTGGGCTCCTGCTCAAAAAGACAGGGCAGCGCTTTGGGGTAAACCGGCGAAAATCCCGGCGAAACGATTTCGGCCGAGGAGGCTACGATATAATCGGTTTTTTCCTTCAGCTCCCAGGCCACCTCAATGCCCGCCATGTGGCAGGTTTCGAAAATGATGAAGTCGAACATCCCGTCGGGCAGGGCTCCGGCAAATGCGGGAAGCTCCATTTCCCTCCCCTTGTCCATGCCGATGGAGCGAAGCCCGGGTTTGGAGTACGTCTGCTCCGGCATCCACCCCGAGGCGTGCGAGAAAAACACCAGGCCGTACGACTCCGAAGGATACAGGCTTGCCACCTCCTGCAGTATCTTGCCCAAAACGGCGGCATCGGCGGTATTGCACTCTTCGTAATCGCGGATGATACTTTGGGTATTTTGCCCCTTGTTGCCTCCGACTATTTCCAGCAGCTGCGGGTTGGCCTCCCTTGTATCCCGGAAAACCAAAAGACGGCAACCCGCCGGTACCGGTGTTGCCAGCAGCCGGTCAACTTTTCCGTCCACTTCGCCCGCCAGGTTATTATCGCCCGCCATGTAAAAAAGTATGGTTCGAGCGTGGGAAATACCCTCTTCATCGCTCCGGCAGGCAGCAAAGAGCAGGCATAGGCAACAGCTGTATAGCGCCACCCTCAGGGTATGGCGGCATGTAGCGGGAACGTGTTGCTTTTTTTTACCTTTTTTCATGCTCCTTTTACTTCAACGTACGGACACACCTGCCTCTACGAGCATATCTTTTATCGTGATAATCATAAGATGTACCGGTGTTGCTGGTAGAAACGGTTACAGCACTCCACGATGACGCTTCTCCGTCCTGGGTTGCTGTAAAATACTCGGAAGATGTTGCGATATTAAAGTTCCCGGGCTGCCGGCCTCCGGTGCGGGTATAGGTAAACACGTTGTACAGCTCCTCATGGGTGGGCATTCGCCAATCCGTAAATCCCCCCGTGTTGAGCCTTGCGCAGCTGCCGTTTACGGGAGTGGCGTTTTGGGGGCCCGATGGGGGTGTGGCCAGCGATGTGGAGTTAGTCGGTACATTATTGAATATGTACCACGAAGCCTGCGGCAGGTCTTCGCGCTGCATCAGCAAATCGTACTCTAATCCGCTGTCGGCTTTTCTGATAATATATGCGGCAATGCCGTTCAGCTCAAAAGCTACATCTCCAAACAGGCCCTGCGTGCTTTCAAGCGTATATATTACCTTGGCGGAGGTTATAGCCCCCGTGCCCATCATATTCCTAAGGGTAAAAGTGAAGGAATGCTCCCCCGGTCCGCGTTGCACCCCAATGTTAAGGCTGGTAGCTTGAAGAACGTTGTTGGCATCCGTTCTTGCCTTAACCCGCCACTCGGCGTTGGATTTTATCTTGAAGCTGTACTGTGTTGCGCTCAGCTGGTAAAAGTCTTCCACTTCGGGAACCACGGTGTAGCTGGTTTGCCGTACGACTACATCCTTTACCAGGGGTAGCCCATCATCGCTGGTTGCCGTAATTTTCAGCTTACTCTCCTTCGTCAGGTACGGATTATTCTTCAGCTCGTCGGCGGTTATCAGCATTGGTTTGACGGGTAGTGCATACACGCCACCCGAAATAATGGAGGGAACTATTGTTTCGAGGTAAACTCCACCGTAGCTTGACGGGTAGTGCAGCTGGCAAGGCTTGGCAGAGGGCTCCCAGCTTATCCCTAACACCAGCGGCTGAATATTATAGTTGGGAAACTTTAGCGTATCGGTGGTGGTTCTGATTTCCAGCCCGGGCTTGTCGGTTTGCACCACTTTTACCATGTAGGAAAGCCGCCCGGCAACGATGGAAATACTTCCCTCGCGCTGCGCACCCGTATTTGCCGTTACCTTAAAGTTCAGGTAGCTGGTGCCGGTACCACCCGTTGGGCTGCCGACAATCGACAGCCAGCTACCCCCCGATGCCA
Organism: Bacteroidales bacterium; assembly: GCA_031549685.1. GTDB lineage: Bacteria > Bacteroidota > Bacteroidia > Bacteroidales > UBA932 > JAITMY01. The sequence continues at coordinate 52,449 of JAVBPG010000040.1, forward strand.
CCTGAGCATTCCATACCGGGAAATCGGTTTTTATGGCAAGCTTGTCGGTACACGTTCTCCCCTCTTTTGCCAGCTCAAACAAAGATTGGTTTACCGACAGGTAGTACTGCCCATCGAAAATGACATCCTTCATATCCCCGTCATTCCACTCCTCCACATCTACCTCCATGTTCAGCGGCCTGGAATTAAAGGCATCCTCCGGCGTGGGGTAGCCGCTACCCGATACCTTGATGATGTTGACCCGGTAGCGGTGGTTGCGCAGAATATCCGCGTAATCCTTCGTAACGTTGTTGTTGGCATCC
>JAVBPG010000022.1:0-83089 GCA_031549685.1 Bacteroidales bacterium
CGTCGAATGCACTCCAAGGTTAAATCAAATCTGTCGCAAATTATTCTGTTTACACCTCTAGCTTGATTTATTGTAAAACCATTCTTTTTGTGAGCAGGAAAAATGATGTGTCCTCCAATAGTACGAACTTTATGTTTGAACTCTTCTCTCTCAAAATCAGATAACCAACTATCAAATTTGCCATTATATTTTCCAACAAAATGCGGACACATTCTATCGCTAGACAAATTATCACATAAATTATTCTTTATAATCAATCTACCATAACGTTCGCCTATAATTTTCAAATCAAAATCTTTTCCACACGGCAATGTTTTATTCCACAGAAATTTATGAGCTTCATACAGTTTCTTACTATCTGTATCAGGGTCTCCACATTTACTGTCTTTCCGAAAGTCAAAATCTATATTAATTTCATTCATATTTTACATTCTTTATTTTTACGTTGTTGTCCATCGCTTGCGCCTAACTTATTTATAGCCTCCACAAAGGTAAGGCTACCCTCACGTTTTGGGTATGGCAGGCACCATAAAACCTCTACTTCCCATCCCAACAAATTTTCCTATCTTTGCTTACCTTTTTCAAAAACAAAGCAATGGAAACAGCCAAGCAAGTAGCCCAAGGCCTGCTACAAATAAAGGCAATAAAGTTGAGCCCCGCAAGCCCGTTTACCTGGGCCTCGGGCTGGAAATCGCCCATCTACTGCGATAACCGCAAAACGCTGGCGTATCCCGCTGTGCGCAGGCAAATTGCCGAGGCCTTTGCCTGCCTTGTACAAGCTAAGTACCCCGGTGTGGAGGTTATTGCAGGTGTAGCTACAGGCGCCATTGCGCACGGGCTGCTGGTGGCCGAGCAGCTGGGCCTGCCCTTTGTGTACGTGCGCGCCAAGGCCAAGGAGCACGGGCTGGGCAATATGATTGAAGGTGAATTACCGCCCAACAAAAGGGTGGTGGTGGTGGAGGACCTAATCTCCACCGGTGGTAGCAGCCTTAGCGCCCTGCAGGCGCTGCGCGCCGCGCAGGCCGATGTGCTGGGCATGGTGGCCATCTTCACCTATGGCTTCGAAACCGCGCAAAGGAATTTTGCCGAGGCGCAGTGCGAGCTTACCACGCTGTCCGACTACAGCACGCTTATCGAAGAAGCCGTGGCCTCGGGCTACGTGCAGCCAGGCGATGTGGAGGTGCTGAAAAAGTGGCGCGAAGCGCCGGATAAGTACGAAGTACCAAGTACGAAGTACTAATTGTCGTTTACGTATATTTGTACTTTGTAAATAGTAATTTGTACTTTGGACTACGTTAGCAAAATAGTGCAGGTCAACCGTCCTGCGAGCCAGCTCTACGGGCTCTTTTCGGATTTCAGGCAGTTCGAGGCCATGATTCCCAAGGATAAGGTGGAGGATTTCGAGGCGTCGGAGAGCGCGTGCTCGTTTACCGTAAAGCCGCTTGGCAAAACCGGCCTGCGCATTGTGGACAAGGAGCCGGACAAGGTGGTAAAGTTTGGCCCCAACGGCAAGTCGCCCTTCGATTTTTTCCTGTGGGTGCAGCTCAAATCCGTTGCCCCGTACGACACGCGCCTGCGCCTCACGCTGCGCGCCGAGTTCAACTTTATGATGAAAACCATGCTGGGTAAAAAGCTGCAAAAGGGCATCGATGATTTTGCCGCGCAAATAGCCGCCGCGCTCAACGGGCAAGCGCCGAATCCGTAGCGCTACGCTGCGCGCGTTAGTGGCTTATGCGTTACGAGCGTTGTTCCTCTGAGTCCTGCCAAAGCGGGGGTGCGGCGAGGAAAAGAGTAACCTTTCAGTACTTCGACTGCTAACCCTCCATTCCCTTACTGCAAACTGCTACTGCCTACTTCTTCCTTACCTCGTCAACGGCGTTGATAAACTCCCGTAGCACGTTGGTGCGCACGTTGGTGGTGGTGATTTGGTTGTTGGTGTTGTCGGGGTGTACGCGGTTGGAGAGGAATACGTACACCAGCTCGCGCTGCGGGTCAACCCACACCAGCGTACCGGTAAAGCCCGAGTGCCCGTAGCTGTCGGGCGAGGCCTCGCTGCACACGGGGTTCGCCTTTTGGGGGTTCATTTCGGGCTTGTCGAAGCCGTAGCCGCGGCGGTTATCGCTGCCGCCCTGGCACTGGGTAAACTTGCCCACCGTTTTAGCGCTAATGAGCTGTTCGCCGCCGTAGCTTCCCTTCCACAGGTACATTTGCATCATCTTGGCCATGTCGTTGGCGGTGGAGAACACGCCGGCGTGGCCCGCAACGCCGCCCACGGTGGCCGCGCCGTGGTCGTGCACGTAACCGTGAATGAGCTGGTGCCTGAACGGATATTCCCACTCGGTGGGCACAATGTCTTCTATGCTAAACTTGCGCAGGGGCAAAAATCCGGTGCTCGTCATCCCCAATTTTTTGTAAAAAAACTTATCGGAAATGGTGTCGAGCCCCACTCCCGAGCGGGCTTCGACCACGCGCTGCAGGTAGTAAAACCCGAGGTCGCTGTAGCGGTACTTTTTGTCCTGCAGCTCGCTTTCGTCCATCAGCGCGTACACCTTTTGCTTAATGCTTTGGTGGGCGTAAATGCCCTTGGCCACGGTGTAGGGGTAGCCGGCCGACGGCTCGGACTTAAACAGCGCGGTGTCGAGCGTGTGAAACTTGTTGAGGTACGTGTTGGCATACAGCTTAAAGGGGTGGCTATCGCTTTGCGACACGCTGAGCAGCGGCTGGCTTACAAATACGGGGTGCATAAAGTTTACGTGCACCGGCATCCATGCCTTGAGCCCCGACTGGTGCAGCAAAATATCGCTCAGCTTCAGCGCGCTTTTATTGCAGCCCTCCTCAAGGCTCAGGTGCTCTCCCAGGTTATCGCCGAGCTTAAGCTCGCCCTTGTCCACCATGCTCATTACCACGGGTAGGGTAGCGGTAACCTTGGTTACGGAGGCAATATCGAACAGGTCGCTGTTGCGCACGGGTGCCTCGTTTTGGTAGCTGTGGTAACCAAACGATTTTTGGTAAAAAACGACGCCTCTGTGCGCCGCCAGCACCTGGCATCCGGGGAATGCCTGCATGGCTATGGCGCGCTTAACCAAGGTGTCGACCGTGGCAAGCCGCTCCGGCGCAATGCCCAGCTCCTCGGGGCTGCCGTACTTGAGGCGCGTTTGCCTTGTTGTCAGGCCTTGATGCAGCGCCACCAATCCGGGTACGGTAACGGGGCTTTTTCCGCTGATGGCCACGCCGCCGAATATGGCCTCGGCGGCAATGCGCTGGTAGTCGTCGCCGCCGTTGTAGGCTATCAGCGTGGCCTCAAACTGCTCGGACGCGCCCAGCTTGGCCAGGGTGTAGGGGTTGGCAAACAAGCTGAGCACCGTTCGCTTTTGGGCGGCCAAATTCCTGAGGTAGGTGCAAAAGGCGCTATCCATGCCGAAGCTCCTCTGCGGCGCCCGCTGGTTAATATCTAAATATCCCACTATAAGCAGGTTGTAATCTCTCAAGCGATACTCCAGCGAGTCGTAGGAGGCGCGCCGGCTCTGGTCAACGGTAAATCTGTCGATGTTGGCGTATAGCCGGGCGGTGTTGTAAAATTCGCTTGCCGCCTCCTTTTTGCTGACCTCCACGTAGGCTATTTTCAGCGTGTCCAAGTCTTTGATGGGCAGCATGCCGTTTTTGTTGTTGACCAGCGTTAGGGCTTGCTCAATAAGCTGCGTACGCACCAGCTTGGCGCTGCCGGTATTGAGGGCGCTGCTCCAATCCCGCTGCTCCACCGCCTTTCGCCCATTCAGCCCCAACCAGTACTTGGCCTTGAGCACGCGCAGGCACTTTTGGTCGAGCAATTGCAGGGGAAAAACGCCGCTGCTGACTGCCCGCTCAATGGTGTCGATGCTTGCCGGAATTTCCACCGGAAAAACGAGCATGTCGTTGCCGGCCAGCAGCGCATGCAGATTGGCCTGCGGGCTTTGGTAGTGATGGGTTACGGCCTTCATCTGCATCCCATCGCTAAATACCAATCCTTTAAATTTTAACTCCTTACGAAGTAATCCGTCGGCTATTTTGGGCGACAGGCTGGCCAGCTCGCCCGTGCTGTCGAGCGCCGGTACGCTGAGGTGGCTTACCATCATTGATGATAATCCGTTGTTTATTAGTTTTTTAAAAGGATATAAATCGATATTGTAAAAGGTGTCGCGGCTCATCTTGAGCGTGGGCACCTCGTGGTGCGAATCCTTGTCGGTGTTGCCGTGCCCGGGGAAGTGCTTGGCGCAGGCCAGCACGCCGTTGTCCTGCAGGCCGCGCATGTAGGCTATGCTTTGGCGGGTTACCTCCTCCTTATCCTCGCCGAAGGCCCGCACGTTGATCACGGGATTTTCGGGATTGCTGTTCACATCGGCCACCGGTGCAAAGTTTACGTGCATGCCCAGCAGCTTGAATTGGCGCGCCACCTCGGCGCCCATGCGGTAGGTTAGCGAGTCGTTGTTGGCCGCGCCCAGCGCTATTTGAAACGGGAAGTTCAGCACGCTATCGAGCCGCATGCCCACGCCCCACTCAGCATCCATGCTGATCATGAGCGGAGTAGCGGAAAGGTTTTGGTAGTAGTTGGTGAGCTCCGCCTGCTTTTGCGCCGTTCCCTGAAAAAAGCATAGCCCGCCCACCTTGTACGTGGCCACCAGCTGGGCAATTTCGGCCACGTGCGCCCCGTTTTTGTTGGAGTAGGCGGCGGGCATCATCAGCTGGGCTATTTTTTCACGCGTGCTCATGGTGGCCAGCACCGAGTCGGCCCAGGGATTGGCGGCGTTAACGGCCTCAATGAAGCCTGCTTTTTTTTGAGCAACAACGGTTGAAAGCGAAGTAAAAAAAGCGATAAGGATGAGAAATTTCTTAACCATGAGGAAGTGAGGGATGTTTCTGGATTTTTCTTTAGATGAATGAGATCAGCTTACGGACGGCTTTTTAGTATTTTTCCTTTAACCAAATATTTAAAAATCTGTCATAGACTTGGTAAATGCCCTGCTCGTGCGTTACAAAGTCTTTTTCGAGCAGCACCCGCAGGGCGGCTTGCACCGATGAGGCCGAGGTTAGCCCATGCCTATTTACAAACTCAGCCGAGGTTAGCGCCTGCGCCTGGTCCTCCTTGGCAATAGCCACCAGCAGCTCCCTTTGCTTTTCGGGCAAGCGAAACATAATTTCTTGATAAGCATAGTTATACGAGTCAGCGATGTGGCGTATGGCTTGCGGAACCATTTCCGTATCGCACGTTGTATGGGTAAGCGTCATGTCGAATAGGGCGTTGAACACCTTTTGTACGTACCATGTAATGCCCTGAAAATGCTTGTACACCAGCTCTATAGCCTCTTCGGTTACCTGCTTTTCGTACCGCCTAAAATGCGACGCTATAAAATCCGTATATTTTTGCAGGTCAATACTTTCAAGATGCAGCATAGAGGTGCTTTGGTAGAATGGCCGGGAGGCTTCGAGAAACATGTTGCCCATGGTATGGCGCCGGCTACCCGCAAAAATAAAGCGCGCGTTGTGGCAGTGCTGTACGTGGGTGCGCAGCAATGCCTCCACATTCTTTTCGGGGTAGAAGGCTACTTGCTGGAACTCATCAATGGCTACAATGCAGGGCTTATCAGCAGCTTGCAGGTAGTTGAAAATTTCGGATAGCGTAACCTCCGGTTCGGCGATGTCACCTAATCCTATTTTCAACGAGGGAATACCCTGTATATCAAAGGTAAAATTGGCCTGCAGCGACTTTACCGCGTTGGTAAAAAGCTGCACCGCTTTTTTCTCCCGCGATTTCAGCTGCGATACCACCTCTTTACTCAGCAGCAGCGCGAAGTCGCGTAGCGACCTGGTGGCGTAAATATCAATAAAAAAGGTATAGTAGCGGCTGCTTACCTCTTTCTGCTCAAAGCAATGCTTTATTAGCCCGGTCTTGCCCATGCGGCGGGTGGCAATCAGCGCAAGGTTGTTCCCATTCATGACCTCGCGCACCAGCTGCCGGCTTTCCCTCTCCCTGTCACAGAAATACTCCGATGATACGTAACCGGTTGTTACAAATGGGTTTACCATATTACTTGTCATTATTCAAAAATAATTATTTAATTGCAATAATGCAAAAGTAATAATTAAAAAATGGTGGTGCAAGTTTTCTCAACAAAAAAAGCGGAAATTCTATCCCGCTTCTTTCACCTTCGTCAATGCTTCCTAATCCCTTACGCCTTTTTGCACACAGCCGCGCCGATTTTCTTGCGGTTATCCCACAGCAGCAAGCCCGCTAGGCCAAGCACAAACGAGGCAACAAGCGCCGGAGCAACGTAGTTTTTGATCAGTCCGTTGGCCACGCGGTAGGTTTTGCTAAAATCGGATAGCATGGTAGCGGGAGCGAGAAAGAGGGCGTTGCTACGCTCCAGCGCCTGCTGGTGCTGGTAGAGCCGGCTGAGCATTTCTTGCATTTGAACCAGCTCGCTTTTCTGCTTCTCACCACCTATCATTGGGATTGTAATTGGCTTATTATTAAGACCATATGATTGTATGGCTTGTTGTACTGCCTCAATTTCGCGCTTGGTATTGTCTATTTGAGACTTTATTTGCTCCTCGCGCAGCGTATTTGCTTGCAGCCCGAATGCGTTGTTGCCAACGTAGCGCAGCAGCCCCTGGCTTAGGGCCGGGTAAACCTCCTCGTTGTATACAAGAGCCTTAACCATAAAATAGTTGCTCGAAATTTCAAGGCTGGTATCCTGCCAGTCAAACTCCTTAATGTAGTGCACAGGCAGGTTGTTCATTCCCGAACCTCCCATGCGGTGCATTACGCCGTAGTAGCCCGTCAGCGACTTGATGTTAGCTGCATCGCTTTCGCTAATGCCGAGTAGGGCGGTAAGCTCACCGTAATTCTTGTGGTTAAGAAGGTAGTTGATGTTCTCCAGCTTGCTAATTACTATGCTGCTCTCCATGCTGTTGGAGCTGATAATAGCCGATGAGGCGTAGTACTTGGGAGCATTTGTGTATAAAACCACCGCCAATGCCATCCCCGCAAGGCAAATAAGAGCCAGCCACAAGAACTTACGTATAAGGTAAATAAGGCATGCAATCAGGCCATCCCATAGCCAAATGAAAAAGGCTTTTATAGCCCTGAAGCAATACTGCATAATCTCAAGCAAGTCAACCTCCTTATTGGATTGATCATTGGGATTGGGCTGGTTGAGTTGTGTCATCTTCTTTACAGTTTTAAGACAAGAATCCAAGTAAAATACCTGCTGCTACTGCGCTACCAATTACGCCGGCCACGTTGGGGCCCATGGCGTGCATAAGCAGGTGGTTTGTTTTATCATATTGTAAACCAACTATTTGCGAAACGCGAGCGGAGTCAGGTACGGCCGAAACCCCGGCGTTGCCAATGAGTGGGTTAATTTTATTTCCCTCCTTGAGGAAAAGGTTAAAAATCTTGACAAACATTACACCGCCAAAGGTGGCAATGATAAACGAGCCGGCGCCCAAGGCAAAAATCTTGATGGAGTCGGGGGTCAAGAACGTGGTTGCCTGCGTTGAAGCACCCACGGTAAGGCCAATCAGAATGGTTACAATATCAATCAGCGGGCCGCGGGCTGTTTCCGCCAAACGACGCGTTACTCCGCTCTCTTTTAGTAAATTACCGAAGAACAGCATGCCCAGCAGCGGTAAGCCTGACGGCACGATGAGGCAGGTCAGCAGCAGACCGATTATGGGGAACAGCACCTTCTCCAGATGCGATACAACGCGGGGCGGCTTCATGCGGATAAGGCGCTCTTTTCGGGTGGTAAGCAACTTCATTACAGGAGGTTGTATTACCGGCACCAGCGCCATGTACGAGTACGCCGATATGGCCACCGCACCCATGAGGTGGGGCGCCAGGCGCGACGACAGGAAGATGGCCGTGGGGCCGTCGGCGCCGCCAATGATGCCAATGGCTCCGGCCTCGTTGGGCATAAAGCCCAGCTGCAGCGAAATCATGTAGGCACCAAAAATACCCAGCTGCGCCGCTGCGCCAATGAGCAGCAGCTTGGGGTTGGAGATGAGCGACGAAAAATCGGTCATGGCGCCAATGCCCAGGAATATGAGCGGTGGATAAATCCCTTGAATTACACCGAAATACAGTATGTTAAGCACCGACCCTTCCTCGTAAATCCCGATTTTCAAGCCCGACATGAAGGGGATGTTGCCAATCAGAATGCCGAACCCAATGGGGATGAGGAGCATGGGCTCAAACTCGTACCGAATGGCCAGGTAAATGAAAATCAGACCTATCACCATCATAGCGATGTGGCCTATGGTCATGTGCGAAAAGGCGGTGTAGGATAGAAACTGCTGCAGATTCTGCCCTAAAAAGCTGAATACTCCTCCTTCCATGCTATGAAATAGTTACGAGTTCGGCGCCTTCAAGCACAGATTCGCCCTTTTTGACCTTAACGGAGGTTACCTTTCCGGCACGGTCAGCCTCAATGCTGTTCTCCATTTTCATGGCCTCCAGCATAACCAGCCTTTGCCCTACCGAAACGGTATCGCCTTCTTTTACATACACATCAATAATAACACCGGGTAGCGGCGACTTCACGGCAAAGGCCGATCCCGGGGCAACAGTCTTAACCACAGCTTGATGCGAATCTGCCGTGGGAACCGTTGCAACCTGCACCAGCTTGGGCGTTTTAACCTGGGTAACAGGACGCTCAATTTCCACGTGGTAGTTTGTTCCGTTTACCTCCACCTCGGCAATATTACCATCGGCCTCCTTAATGGCAACCTTGTACTCGTTGCCGTTGATCTTTATTTTATAGTCCTTCATATATTGTTGAATCGTTTAATTGCTTATTGTTGATTTTTTTATAAGTGCTGAAGATGTAAGTCTTTAAAGAACAAGAATTTTTGCCTTTTTCCTTCCGTCCTTCTATCTTTTATTTCTTCAGCGTCGGCACCTGCCTTAACCCGTAAATCTTGGAGCTCCAGGGCGAGTAGGCTTTTGCCACCCTGTTTATGGTAAGAATGCTGGACTCTTTTTCCAGCATTTCGGCCTCGTACAGGTTGAGGGCTACCGCAATGGCTGCGTAAACCTCGCCGGCGGTGGCAGGCTGCGATTTTTTGGCCTCCTGGCCGGCTTTGCCGTGCTGGGTATCCTCGGCCATATCCTTGCTCTCAATGGCTTCCTTTTTGCCTCCCTTTTGTTGCCGGGCCGACAAGAACTTGCCAACGTACTTAAAAATCAGAAACAAAACGGCTAAGGCTAAGAATACGACCGACATGGCGGTTATGGCCATGGCCATTCCCGAGGGATCCTGCGAGGCAAAGCGCTGGCTGGCCGCCTCGAGCTCCACCAGCTTGTTGCTGGTGCTGGGGGTCGTTTTTTCGGCGTACTTCCAGCGGCCCATGCCGTCCTCGCTGCGGGCGTAGCTCACATCGGGTTGCTGCTCGGGGTAGCTTACGCTGTCAATAATGGTGCGCCCGTCGCTGCTGGTCAGCGCCAGAAAGCGCGTGTCGTCTATCCTAAAGTTGAGGTGGAAGGTGCCGTGCGTAGGCTTGTTATCCGCCCAAAAAATCACGTGCTGGCGCGGCTTAATGTACGTAAGCACATCGCCCTTAGGGATTTGATACTTCTTGAGGTTGTTGCGGTCGTCGGTCAGGTAGCAGCCGCCGATGTTTACGGTCCCGTAGGAGGAGTTAAAAATTTCAATCCATGCGCTACGCTCGCCAAAGTCGTCCTCGTAGTTGGTTTGGTTAATGGCCATGAACTCGTTGATGCGCAGGTCGGTGCTTTTTTGAGCTGAGGCGCCGAACGAACCGAGAAGCAGCAGAGCGAGCAGGCTGTGTTTAATTTTTTTATTCATGCATTTATAAAGGGGAAAACAGAAAATAGAAAAATGGAACAAAAGGGTAAAGCCAAGTGGCAAGGCCCAAAACTGTATTTTATTCCATTCTTCTGTTTTTCTTTTGTTTTTTATTCCTTGATCGTTAAAAGAGTATCGCTTTGCTATTTAAAATGCTGATGATAAAATATTTAAAATTATTATCAACACTTTATGAACAGTATCCTAAAGCGGTAAATTATCGTGCTTTTTGGCCGGGTTGGTCAACTTTTTGGTGCTTAGCTGCTGCAGCGCACGTATAATTCTGAAGCGCGTATTCTTGGGCAGGATTACATCGTCAATGTAGCCGTACCTGGCTGCGTTGTAAGGGTTGGCAAACTTCTCAACGTACTCCGTAGCCTTTTGGTTGGCCACCTCCTGCGGATTCTCGGCAGCTGCTATTTCCTTGTTGTACAGCACTTCGATGGCACCGCTGGCGCCCATAACGGCAATTTCGGCGCTGGGCCAGGCGTAGTTGAGGTCGCCGCGCAGGTGCTTGCTGCTCATCACGCAGTAGGCGCCGCCGTACGATTTGCGGAGCGTAACGGTAACCTTGGGCACCGTGGCCTCGCCGTAGGCGTAAAGCAGCTTGGCGCCGTGCAGGATTACACCGCCGTACTCCTGCGCCGTGCCGGGCAGGAAGCCGGGCACATCCACCAGCGTAACGAGCGGGATGTTGAAGGCATCGCAAAAGCGAACGAAGCGGGCGGCTTTGCGGGAGGCGTTAATATCCAGCACGCCGGCAAGGTACTTCGGCTGGTTGGCCACAATGCCTACCGACATGCCATTGAACCGGGCAAAGGCGGTAATGATGTTGGGGGCGAAGGCGCCTTGAACATCAAGATATTCGCCGTCATCCACAATCATCTTAATGACCTCGTGCATGTCGTAGGGCTTGTTGGGGCTTTCGGGAATGATGGTATCGAGCGCCGCCTCCTGACGCTCAATAGGATCGGAGCAGGCAACCAGGGGCGCCTCCTCCATGTTATTCTGCGGAATGTAGCTGATGAGCTTACGGATGAGCGAAATGCCCTCCTCCTCGGTTTGCACGGCAAAGTGCGATACGCCGCTCTTGGTGCTGTGCACGGAGGCGCCGCCCAGCTGCTCCTGGGTAACGTCCTCGCCCGTAACGGTTTTTACCACCTTGGGGCCGGTAAGGAACATGTAGCCCGTGTCCTTCTTCATAACAATGAAGTCGGTAAGGGCAGGGGAGTACACCGCACCACCGGCGCATGGTCCGAAAATAGCTGATATTTGGGGAATTACACCTGAAGCAAGAATGTTGCGCTGGAAAATTTCGGCGTAGCCGGCCAGAGCGTTCACGCCCTCCTGAATGCGCGCGCCGCCCGAGTCGTTAATGCCAATAACGGGAGCGCCCATTTTCATAGCCTGGTCAAGCATTTTGCAAATTTTGAACGCCATGGTTTCGGACAGGGAGCCGCCAAATACGGTAAAGTCTTGGGAGTAAACATATACCAGACGCCCATCGATGGTGCCGCAGCCGGTAACCACGCCGTCGCCCGAGTAGGTTTCCTTTTCCATGCCGAAGTTGGTGCAGCGGTGCTCCACAAACATGTCGAACTCCTCAAAGCTGGCCTCGTCCAGCAGCAGCGAAATGCGCTCGCGGGCGGTAAGCTTTCCTTTTTTGTGCTGCGACTCAATGCGTGCCTGTCCGCCGCCCAAGCGCGCCTTCTCGCGCCGCTTAACCAGCTCCATTACTTGTTCCTGTTCTGTGCTCATCTATATCTGAGTTTAAAAGTTTACGAGTTTAAAAGTTTAAAGTAACCCACATGCGTTGTTACAACGTTTGCAATAGCTGTATAATTCTACGGGTGCTCGCACAGCTCGGTCAGCACGCCGCCGGTGGACTTGGGGTGCAGGAAGCCGATGCTCAAGCCTTCGGCGCCCTTGCGGCCCTGCTTGTCGAGCAGCTGAATGCCCTTGCCCTCCACCTCGGTAAGGGTGGCGTTGAGCCCGCCTTCAACGGCGTAGGCCATGTGGTGCACGCCTTCGCCGCGCTTTTCGATGAACTTGGCAATGGTGCCCTCGGGCGAGGTGCTCTCCAGCAGCTCAATTTTGGTTTGCCCCACCTGAAAGAAGGCAGTTTTAACCTTTTGGTCGGCCACCTCCTCAACGTTGTAGCACTTGAGCCCCAGCACGTTCTCGTAGTAGGGAATGGCCTCTTCGAGGCTTTTTACGGCAATGCCAATGTGTTCGATATGAGTAATTTTCATACTTAAATAAGGAAATAAATTTATTTTTTGCCTAAAAACGGACGAATTTACTCATTTTTGCTATACCAACGGCTATTTTAGGTAATTTTTAAAGTATTTTTTTGTAAAAACACTTCAAACGTTCAATCTTATTTTTGTTAATATGCTTATAGTTACATACTTACAATTTTCATTTTGCAACCATATATTTGTTGCTTCACAAAAAATATTCGCTGCACAGATAGAGTTGGACAGCACGTAGTTTGACTATTTTTTGTACTTTCGTGCGTTAAATTTATCCATCTTTTTTCTGTTCAACACCAGCCATATTTCAAGGGCACGTGCCGTAAAGAGCATGACCACGGGTAAGGTGGCCGGGCGCATTCTGCTGTTTGCCCTGCCCATTCTTTTTGCCGAGGTGCTGCAGGAGTTTCACTACACGGTGGACAGCTTTGTGGCGGGTAACTTTTTGGAGCATGGCGATACGGTGGTAGCAGCCATTGGCGCCACGTGGCACGTGCTCATGCTGCTGCTGTCGTTTTTGCTTGGCTTTAGCATTGGCGGCTCAGTGGTTATAGCCCAGTTTGTGGGCTCCAACAAGGATTACAGGCTTCCGCAAACCATTACTACGCTGCTGGTGGCGGTGCTGGTAAGCGCTCCTATAATAAGCGTTGCGGGCATAGCCGCTTCGCGACCGCTGCTGCAGCTGCTCAATGTGCCCCCGGAGGTGCTTCCCTATTCGCTTGCTTACCTTCGAATTATGCTTGCCGGCTTTACCTCACTGGTGGGCTATAGCGCCATAAGCGCCGTTTTTCGTGGCCTGGGCGATGCCCGAACTCCGCTTATTTTGGTGTTTTTCTCCTTGCTGCTCAACACCTGCCTAAATCTTTTGCTGGTAATCGTTTTTGACTCGGGCATAACGGGGCTGGCTATTTCCACCATTTTTGCGCAAGCGCTATCCTTTGTGCTGGGCCTGGTATTGCTCATCAAGCAAGGCTTGGTGCCGCGCAAGCTGCGCGAGTGGTATTTTAATATCCGCATACTGGAAAAGGTGGTAAAGGTGGCCTATCCGGTGGGGTTGGATATGATGTTTACGGCCGGAAGCATTCTGGCCATATCCCTATTTATAAATAGGGCAGGGGCCAGCGTTATTGCCGCGGTGTCCATAGCACAAAATTTTGACGAGCTGGTTATGGTGGCCAGCCTGAGCATTGCAGGAGCCGTATCGGTATTTGTGGCGCAAAACCTGGCCGCGGGCAACGGCCAAAGGGCGCGCAAAGGCGCCCGCGTTGGAGTGCTGCTGGCGGTTGCATGCGCTGTGTATGCCAGCATCATGGCCTATTTTTCAAATGAGCAGGTGGCGCGCATGTTTACCGATAACCCCGAAATACTGAGGGCGCTGCACGACTACGTGATGGTTATAGCCATGTTTTACTTTCTCAACTCCACCACCATAGTAATTGGCGGCGCCTTGCAGGGTGCCGGCAAAACGCTGGCGCCCATGCTGGCTTCGCTTGTATCGCTATGGCTGGTGCGCGTGCCGCTAACCTGGCTGCTGTCGCAAAAAATGGGGCCAACCGGCATTTGGTACTCCCAGGTTCTGGCCTGGATAATATGCTACGCAATAATACTCATCTACTACTTTCGCGTGCGCAAAAAAATAGGGTTTGCGTCGCGATAGGAATTCTGGCAAAAAAATAACGGCTGCTCAAGTGAGCAGCCGTTATTTTTTTCTCAAACAGGCGTAAGATTATTCGCGGGGACGCGCAGCGTTAACACGCATACGGCGACCACCTACTTCTTTGTCGTTTAGAGCTTCGATAGCGGCATTACCTTCGGTGTCGTTTTCCATTTCAACAAAGCCGTAGCCTTTTGAGCGGCCGGTAGCCCTGTCAATAATGATTTTGGCACTTGCCACGTTGCCGAACTCAGCAAAGGCGTTCTTCATGTCGTCTTCTTTCATTGAGTAGGCAATGTTACCAACATAAATCGTCATAAAACAAAAAATTAAAAAAGTGAAACAAAAGTTATCAGGGGCAAATGTACGATAAGTTTTTTATTGCGCAAGCATTAAATTCCTTGTACAACAAATTTTTAACAAAAAAAGGAAGGTTGCTTTGTAAATAAATGAAGAATTCTTACCTTTGCAGTCCTTTTAAATAAGGCATATAAACCAAAAGGCAATAGGCCCCTTTAGCTCAGTGGTAGAGCAGCTGTTTCGTAAACAGCAGGTCGCCGGTTCAAGTCCGGTGAGGGGCTCAAAAACAATAAAAGACTTTTACGCTTGCCGTAAAAGTCTTTTATTGTTTTTTAACTATTTGGCTGCTAAATAGTTAATAAATATTTTCGCAGCTCCTCCTGGGAGCGGAAAGGAACCTTTCCGCGCCGCGCTATCCCATTCTTTTGTCCGGCATCGAGCTTGCGCGCCTTAACGTTGTCGCTAAGCGCGCAGCCTACTATGTGGCGCAGGGCGTCCTGCACCTTGGGGTTGAAGATGGGGACGGCAATCTCCACGCGCTGGTCGAGGTTGCGGCGCATGAGATCGGCCGAGGAAATGAAGTACAGGGGCTTGCCGCCGTTGGCAAAAATAAACACGCGCGAGTGCTCCAGGTAGCGATCGACGATGCTTACGGCCTGCACGTTTTGGCTCATGCCCTTTACGCCGGGGATGAGCGAGCACATGCCGCGCACCACAAGGCTTACCTTCACGCCGGCGCAGCTGGCCTCGTACAACTTTTCTACCACCTGATCGTCCACCAGGTTGTTTACCTTAATGGCAATGCTTGCCCTCACTCCTGCCTTGGCATTTTTAATTTCATTATCCACCAATGCCATAAAATCGGTGCGCAGGGTAAGCGGCGAGCACATGAGGTGCCTGTAGTGGTAGCCCTTGTAGGGTTGCTCTATGAAGCTGAACACGTGCGCCACCTCGGTGGTAATGCGCCTGTCCACCGTGAATAGCGAAAAATCGGTATACACGTTGGCGTTGCCCTCGTGAAAGTTGCCCGTGCTCACGCTGGCGTAGCTTACCTCCCTGCCGTTTTCGCGGCGCACAAAGTAGGTCATCTTGGCGTGCACCTTGAGCCCCGGCGTACCGTAAACCACCTTCACGCCCGCCTCCTCCATTTTGCGTGCCCAGTAAATGTTGGTGCTCTCGTCGAACCGCGCGCGTAGCTCCACCACGGCGGTTACCTGCTTGCCGTTGCGCGCGGCGTTCATCAGCGCCCGCACCACCTTTGACTCCGAGGCCACGCGGTACAGCGTAATTTTGATTTGCTCCACCGAGGGGTCGATGGCCGCCTCGCGCAGCAGGCGTATGTAGTGCGAAAAGCTGTGGTAGGGGTAGTACAAAAACACATCCTCCTTGGCTAGCTCGGCAAAAATGCTTTTTGATTTTTCCAGGCGCGGTACACGGATGGGCTCGTGCTGCTCGTACTCAAACTCCTTGCCCAGCAGGTTCGGGAATTTGACAAAATCCTTGAAGTTGTGGTAGCGCCCGCCGGGAATCAGGGCGTCCTGCTTTCCCAGGCCCAGCTTTTGCGACAGGTAGCGCAGCATGTTGTGCGGCATGTCGCTGTCATAGACAAAGCGCACGGGCTCGCCCTTGCTGCGGTTCTGCACGCCGCGCCGTACCTTTTCCACCAAGCTTTGCGATACATCGTTGTCCACATCCATTTCGGCGTCGCGCGTGATTTTAATGGTGTAGGCATCGAAAATGTCGTAGTCAAACACCGAAAAAATGTTGGGCAAGCAGCAGCGCACCACGTCGTCGAGGAGCATGACAAACTTTTTGCCCCCTTTTTGCGGAAGCGAAATAAAGCGCGAAAAATCGGCGGTGGGAATTTCGACCAGGGCGTACTCAAAGCGCGTGGGGTGGCTGCTTTGCGAAAGCCGCACGATGAAGTAGATGGACTTATCGACCAGCTCGGGAAAGCGCGGCGTTTGCGAGAGAATGATGGGGCTGACGGCGTTGAGCAGCGGCTCGCTGAAGCGGTTCTGCACGTACGTGCGCTGCCCGGCGGTGAGCTGCTTTTCGTTTACCACGCGCACGTTGTGCTTGCGCAGCTCGCGCACCAGGTGCTCGTACGTTTTGTCGAACACGCGCTGGTACTCCATGGCTGTTTCGTTAATGAGCTCCAGTATGCTTTGAGGCTTGAGGCCGCTATCGCTATTGGCGTCGTGGAGCGCGAGCAGGCGGCGAATGGTGCCTACGCGCACGCGAAAAAATTCGTCCAGGTTGTTGGAAAAAATCCCCAAGAAGCGTAACCTCTCCATGAGCGGCACCTCGGGGTTTTCGGCCTCCTGCAGCACGCGGCGATTGAACGAGAGCCAGCTGAGCTCGCGCGGAATGAATCGCTTATTTTGGGTGGTAAAAGGCACTTTTTAATGAACAATGAACAATTAAAATGCAAAGGCTACTCTTCTTCGCCAACGAACAAATCACATTCTTTAAGTATGGCGTTCATTTTGGCACGCGAAACAGGACGATGCTCCTGCTTATACAAATCTTCCTTGAGCAACGCCACCAGCTTAAACAGCTCGCCCGACAGCGTGGCGTAGTAAATAGTAAGCGCCCTCTTGTCATCGGCGTTGGAATTTTGCGTAAAATCGTTCATCAGCTTAATAATTCTTGCTACGCCGTCAAGCACTCCGTTGATTGTTTTTTCGGAGGTGTGCATTTGCATGTAGCCTAAGTGAAATATCAAGTCTTTCAAATCGCCGACGTTGGTGCCCTGCGAGGCATCATTATTATCCTTTGTGGCGATAGAAATTTTTCCATCGTGAATAATTTTGCGTAAATGCTCCAAGAAATTTTCGTACACATCCTGCTTGCGCTCAAATACGCGTACGCTTTTTTCGCGCTCCTCTTCGTTAGCCGTTTGACCTTGCAGCAAGAATACGGTAATGATTGCCGTAATTACCACGCCAAACAAGGCGCCAAAAAAGTGTGACGGCAAAATTCCCAACTCGTAAATTTGAAAAACAACCGCCGTAGCAATAAAAATGAGTACAAAGAGAATGATACCCCAAACCCACGAATTCTTTTTCATAGCAAAAGATTTAGATTGATTTCAAAGATAGCTAATAATTGTCAATCTTTTTTACGAAAAAAAAGGCGAGCAAATGCCCGCCTTCAATTGTTCATTATCAATTATTCATTGCCTACATGTTCATGCCGCCGCACACGTGCAGCACCTGTCCGCTCACGTACGATGACAAATCTGAGGCGAGGAAGAGCGTTACGTTGGCCACGTCTTCGGGCGTGCCGCCGCGCTTCAGGGGAATGGTTTCGGCCCACTTGGCCTTGACCTCATCGCTCAGCTGGTTGGTCATTTCGGTAATGATAAAGCCCGGGGCAATAGCGTTGGCGCGAATGCCGCGTGAGCCCAGCTCCTTGGCCAGCGATTTTGCCAGGCCAATCATGCCGGCCTTTGAGGCCGAGTAGTTGGCCTGCGCAGCGTTACCGCTCACGCCCACCACCGAGCTCATGTTGATAATGCTGCCGCTTTTTTGCTTCATCATAACCGGTGTTACGGCGTGGCAAAAGTTGAATGCGGACTTGAGGTTGACGTTGATAACGGCGTCCCACTGCGACTCGGACATACGCATAAACAGGCCATCCTTGGTAATGCCGGCGTTGTTTACCAAAATATCAATGCGGCCAAAGTCCTTTACAATTTCGTCCACCACCGTGTGCGTATCCTCAAACAGGGCAGCGTTGGAAGCGTATCCCTTGGCCTTTACGCCAAGCGCTGCAATTTCGGCCTCGGTCTTTTTTCCGTTCTCGTCAATGTTCAAATCGGTAAATGCAATATCGGCGCCCTCGGAGGCCAGCTTGAGCGCAATTGCTTTGCCAATACCGCGTGCGGCGCCGGTTACAACGGCAACTTTTCCTTTTAGTAAGCTCATTTGTTTTTGTGTTTTTTGTTTAAAATAAAGTGCAAAGATAAAAAACAATTGAGAATGGAGAATTGATAATTGAGAATGACAAATACCTATATTCTAATCATCCCAAAAACATTCCTAATTCTCCATTCTCAATTCTCCATTAAACGAGCTTGAGCTCTTCCGCAATGGTGTTAATCTTCTTATCCAGCACGGCGGTTACGGCCTCCACATCGTTTACCGAGGGCAGGTTTTCGCGCACGCCGAAGTAGAACTTAATCTTAGGCTCGGTACCCGACGGGCGCACGGAAATAATGGTGCCATCCTCCGTCAGCCACTGTAGCACGTTCGATGTTCCGCCCCTTATTTCAATCTTACGCTTTTCGCCGCTTTTCACGTCCAGAATTTCGAGCGATTGGTAGTCGTAAATTTCCTTGATGGCCGAACCTGCCAACGATTTTGGAGGGTTGGCGCGGAAGTCAACCATCATTTGCTTGATGGCGGCCAGCCCGTCCATGCCCTTTTTGGTTACGGCAATTTGCTTCTCCTTGTAGTAGCCGTACTGCGTGTAGATGTAGTGCAGCAGGTCGAGCATGGTCATGCCCTGCTCCTTGGCCCAGGCGGCAACTTCGGCGGCCAAACCGCAGCTCACAATCGCATCCTT
Source organism: Bacteroidales bacterium (assembly GCA_031549685.1). Classification (GTDB taxonomy): domain Bacteria; phylum Bacteroidota; class Bacteroidia; order Bacteroidales; family UBA932; genus JAITMY01. Next base: position 18,624 of record JAVBPG010000022.1, read on the forward strand.
GTCGCGTACCAGGCCGCCAACGTTGAAGCCAAAGCTCTCCTCGCCGCCGCCAATGTAGGTCATCTTGCCCTCATTCTCGCGCACAATTTCGGCAATATACTTAAAGCCCGTGTAACAGTTGTACCACTTCACTCCAAAACTTTCGGCCAAGCGGCCAATAAGTTCAGTGGATACAATAGTTTTTACGGTAAATTCTTTACCCTGCAATTTTCCAAGTTCTTTCCAACGGCGCAGCAGGTAGTAGGTAAATATAGAGTTGGTTTGGTTGCCGTTGAGCAGCACAAACTCGCCCTTCTTATCGCGCACCGCCAGGGCAATGCGGTCGGCATCGGGGTCGGTGGCCATTACCATTTCGGCTCCCGTGGCCAGGGCCTTATCCACCGCCATTTTGAGTGCGGTAGGCTCCTCGGGATTGGGCGAGTAAACAGTGGGGAAATTGCCGTCGTTCACATCCTGCTCGGGCACGTGGATGAGGTTGGTAAAGCCCATGCGCTTGAGCATTTCGGGCACCAGCTTCACGCCGCAGCCGTGCAGCGGGGTATATACGATTTTTATGTCGTTGTGCTTGGCAATGGCCTCGGGCGAAAGGCAAATCAAACCCTTGATGCCGTTGAGGTAAATGTCATCCACCTCGGCGCCTATGGTTTCGATTTTGCCCGCATCGCCGCTGAACTTTACCTGCGCCGGGTCGGTAATGCTGTTTACCTCGTCGATAATATTCTTATCGTGCGGAGCCAGCACCTGCGCGCCGTCGTCCCAGTAGGCCTTGTAGCCGTTGTACTCCTTGGGGTTGTGCGAGGCCGTGAGCATTACGCCGCTCTGGCAGCCCAGCAGTCGAATGGCAAAGCTGAGCTCGGGCGTGGGGCGCAGCCCGTCGAAGAAGTAAACGTGAAAGCCGTTGGCGGCAAAAATCTCGGCCACGGTTTTTGCAAAAAACGGACTGTTGTTGCGGCAGTCGTGCGCAATGGCCACCTTGATTTGCGGCAGCGAGGCAAAGGATTTTTTGAGGTAGTTGGCCAGGCCTTGCGTGGCCATGCCCACGGTGTACTTGTTCATGCGGTTGGTGCCCACTCCCATGATACCGCGCAGACCGCCCGTACCGAATTCCAGGTTCTGGTAAAAGCTTTCCACCAGCTCTTTTTCGTTGTTCTGCATCAAGTCCTTGACCTGAGCCTTTGTTTCATCGTCAAAATTACCTGTAAGCCATGCATTTGCACGCTCCAATACATTTTTATCCACGTTACTCATAGTTTTACGATTTATGAATTATTACTTGCGATTTATTATTGATGAATCAATCTCAACCTTGGCGTCATTGCGAGGAGGAACGACGAAGCAATCTCTGTCATTCTGAGTGACACGAAGAATCTCTATTCCAAACTACTTTGCCTAGATATTGAGATTGCTTCGTCCTCCGTCCCTCGTTCTCGCAATGACGTTCTTGAATAGCATTATGCGAACTGGATATCCTTCACTTCGTTCAGGATGACAGCTGGCAAAGACTTAGCTACTTCAACTTCTCCACGACTTTTCTCAAGCTATCCTTCCAGTACGGAATTTCCACGCCGTAGGTTTGCTTTAGCTTTGCCTTGTTCAGCACGCTGTAGTGCGGACGCTGAGCGGGTGTTGGGTAGTCTTTGCTTTCTATCGGAAAAACCTTACACGGACGGCTCCCCAGCTCCATTACTTCACGCGCAAAATCGTACCAGCTGCACACGCCCTCGTTGCTGTAGTGGTACACGCCGCCGACAAACGGGCAGGCTCCACCGCCGACTTTTTCAATCACGGCTGCAATGCATGCTGCCAAATCGGCCGCGTTGGTGGGTGTTCCCACCTGGTCAAACACCACGTTGAGCGTAGGTTTTTCAGCACCCAGACGCAGCATGGTTTTTACAAAGTTGTTGCCAAATATGGAGTACAGCCATGCTGTGCGAATTACCATACTCTTGCCATACGCCAGCGCAAATTGCTCGCCCTGCAGCTTTGTGCGCCCGTACTCCGACTGCGGATTTACCTCATCTTCCTCCTTATAGGGAAGGTATCCCATGCCGTCAAAAACGTAATCGGTGGAAACATGAATGAAGTAGGCTCCGCTATTTTTTGCTGCCTCCGCTAAATTTTTCACGGCGGTGGCATTTATCAGCGTAGCCAAATCCTTTTCCGCCTCGGCCTTATCTACAGCGGTGTACGCAGCGCAATTTACAATAAATTTCGGTTGGTGCAGCTCGCAGTAGCTATTTACCTGAGCAGCATTTGTAATATCCAAATCCGCCACATCGGTAAATAAGAACTCCACCCCCGACATGCGCTTAGCGCACTCCTTGAGCTCGCTGCCCAGCTGCCCGTTACTTCCCGTTACTAATACTTTTATCATAAAAAACTATTCTCAATCATAGCGTCATTGCGAGCAAAGCGAAGCAATCTTTATTTTGGCAAAGCCAACTATAGTTTGAGATTGCTTCGTCCTCGTTCCTCGTCCTCGCAATGACGAATACTTTAAACTTTACTTCTAAAATACGCTATCGTCTTAATCAATCCTTCCTCCAGCTGCACGTTGGGCTTCCAGCCGCTGAGCAAGTCGTAGGCCTTTTTAATATCGGGCTGACGCTGCCTCGGGTCGTCGGAGGGGAGGGGTTTGAAAATTAACTTCGACGTTGAACCGGTCAGCTTGATTACCTTTTCTGCCAGCTCCAGCATGGTAAATTCGTTGGGATTTCCTACGTTTACGGGGCCCGTAACGTTGTCGGGCGTGGCCATAAGGCGCGCCATCCCCTCCACCAAATCGTCCACGTACTGGAAGCTGCGCGTTTGCGTTCCATCGCCGTAAATGGTAATATCCTCGCCGCGCAGGGCCTGCACGATGAAGTTCGACACCACGCGCCCGTCGTCGGGATTCATGCGCGGCCCGTAGGTGTTGAATATGCGAATGATTTTGATGCGCACGTTGTTTTGTCGGTGGTAGTCCATGAACAAGGTTTCGGCGCAGCGCTTGCCCTCGTCGTAGCACGAGCGGATGCCAATGGGGTTTACGTTGCCCCAGTAGCTCTCGGGCTGCGGATGCACATCGGGGTCGCCGTACACCTCGCTGGTGGAGGCTTGTAGCACCTTGGCCTTTACACGTTTTGCCAAACCCAGCATATTGATAGCACCCATTACCGATGTCTTCACTGTTTTAATCGGGTTGTACTGGTAGTGCACTGGCGAGGCGGGGCAGGCCAGGTTGTAGATTTCGTCCACCTCGGCGTAAAACGGCGTGGTTACATCGTGGCGCACCAGCTCAAAGTAGGGGTTGCTCAGCAGGTGGGCAATATTCTCCTTGCTTCCCGTAAAGTAGTTGTCGAGGCAAACCACATCGTTACCCTCGTTGAGCAGGCGCTCGCACAAGTGCGACCCTATAAATCCGGCGCCGCCGGTGATGAGAATTCTTTTCATTTTGTAATATCAAACATTAATCCATATTGTCATTGCGGGCTTGACCCGCAATCTCCCACCTAATTTTAGGATGCAGTTAGTGACGGAGATCCCGAATCAAGTTCGGGATGACAAGCAGCAGCATGTTACTGCCACTGCCTACTGCAGCTTCCTCCTTCCTATTCCGTAGTACACAAATCCCTGCTCCTTCATTTCCGCCGGTTCGTAAATGTTGCGCCCGTCAAAAACTACGGGTTGCTTGAGCGCCTGCTTGGCGGCGGCGTAGTCAAACACGCGGAACTCCGACCACTCGGTCATCAGCGCCAAGGCATCGGCGCCCTGCAGGGCTTCGTAGGCCGACTTGGCGTACTCAACGGTGTTGCCCAAATACTTTTGCGCCTCGTGCATGGCCACCGGGTCGTAGGCTACCACCGTTGCGCCGTTCTCGACTAAGCGGCGGACAACCGTGAGCGCAGGTGCCTCGCGCATATCGTCGGTGTTGGGCTTGAACGAAAGCCCCCACACCGCAATGCGGCGACCTTTTACATTGCCCTTGAAGAATGCACGTATTTTATTAAAAATCAAATCTTTTTGACGCTCATTTACGTACTCTACCGCCTTGAGAATTTCGAGCTCGGGGCCGTACTCGGTGGCGGTTTTAATAATGGCCTTCACATCCTTGGGGAAGCAGCTGCCGCCGTAGCCCGCGCCGGGGTAAATGAACTTGCTGCCGATGCGCGGGTCGCTGCCAATGCCCTTGCGCACCAGCGTGGCGTCGGCGCCAACGAGCTCGCACAGGTTGGCAATGTCGTTCATAAAGCTGATTTTGGTGGCCAGCATGGCGTTGGCGGCGTACTTGGTCAGCTCCGACGAGGCGATATCCATAAAAATAATAGGGTGCCCGTTGAGCAGGAAGGGCTTGTAGAGGCGCTCCATCGTTTTTTGCGCCAGCTCGCTCTCCACTCCCACCACAATGCGGTCGGGCTTGAGGAAATCGTCAATGGCGTTACCCTCCTTCAGGAACTCGGGGTTGGAGGCCACATCAAAGGGCAGCTTTACGCCGCGCTTATCAAGCTCGGCCTGCACGGCGCTTTTTACCTTTTGCGAGGTGCCCACCGGAACCGTGCTTTTGGTTACCACCACCATGTAGTGGTCAAGGTTTTTTCCAACCTCTGAAGCTACCTGCAGCACGTATTTCAGGTCGGCGCTGCCGTCCTCGTCGGAGGGTGTGCCCACGGCAATAAATACTACATCGGCATCCTTTATGCTTTCGGCCAGCGAGGTGGTAAAATGCAGCCGTCCTTTCTCTGCATTGCGCTTCACCACATCCTCCAGGCCCGGCTCCCAAATGGGGATTTGCCCGGCCTTGAGCATGTCCACCTTCGACTTATTAATATCCACGCAGGTAACGTTAATGCCCGTTTCGGCAAAACACGCGCCGCTAACCAATCCTACGTAACCCGTACCAACAACCGATATTTTCATTGCTTTACTTTATTTTTTTATTGGGTAGAACCACAAAGATAATGAAAAATGGGATGAGGTGCGGTTAAATCTGATTTTCATAATCAAATCCGAATTTATTTTGCTTCAACCCTTTATACTTTCACCAAAAATGTGTAACATTACACTCCTTTTTTACGCGAGTGCTTTGGGAGTATCACTGAAAAAATCAACACGCTTTATGGACAGAAGAAAATTCTTGCGCAGCGCAGGCATGGCCTTGGCTGCTGCGGCCGTAGCTTCGAGGTCAATGGATGCGCTGGCGCAAAGCCCTTTGACGGGCGGTAAAAAGTTGCGCCTGGCTATGGTGGGTACCGGCCATAGGGGAGGCCGCATGTGGGGAAGCTCCGTGAGGGCCGAGTACGGCGACATGGTGGAGTTTGTGGGCCTGTGCGACATTAACCCCGGGCGCCTGGAGCATGTGGCCAAGTATATAGGTGTGGGTAGTGAGTGCAAGCTCTACACCGATTTCGATAAGATGCTGCTCGAGCAAAAGCCCGACATGCTCATTGTTACCACGGTGGATGCCACGCACGATGAGTTTATTGTGAAGGGGCTCAACGCCGGGTGTAACATTGTTACCGAAAAGCCCATGACCACCGACGAACTAAAGTGCCAGGCCATACTCGACGCCGAGCGCCGGAGCGGAAAAAAGGTCATTGTAACTTTTAACTACCGCTACTCGCCGCACCGCCAAAAAATTTACGAGCTGCTGCGCGAGGGGCGCGTAGGCGAGGTAACCTCGGTGGACTTCCACTGGTACCTGAACACGAGCCACGGCGCCGACTACTTTCGCCGCTGGCACCGCCTGGTCGAAAAGGGAGGATCGCTGTGGGTGCACAAGGCCAGCCACCACTTCGACCTGCTGGGCTGGTGGCTGGAGTCCGAACCCGAAAGCGTGTACGCCCTTGGCTCGCTCGATTTTTACGGAAAAAACGGGAAGCTGCGCGCCACCGGCTGCCGGGCTTGCCCGCATACCAAGGAGTGCAAGTTCTTTTTTGATATTACCAAAAACGAGTACCTCTACAACCTGTACTGCAAAAATGAGCAGTACGATGGCTACCTGCGCGATGGCTGCGTGTTTAAGGAGGATATCAATATTTTTGACAAAATGGCGGCTACCATTAAGTACGCCAACGGAGTGCAGGTAGCATACTCGCTCACAGCCTACTCGCCCTACGAGGGCTACCGCATTGCCTTCAACGGCACCAAGGGGCGCCTCGAGGCATGGATAAGGGAGGACAAGGCCGCGCCCGGCAGCGATACCGGCTACGACGAGCTGACCCTGCTTACCAACTTCGGTGGCGTTGAGACCTTTCGCATACCCCAGGCCGAGGGGCACGGCGGCGGCGATGTGCGGCTGAAGGATAAAATATTTCGCTACCCCAACGCCGAGGATAAGTACCGGCAGGCGGCCGGATCGCGCGATGGGGCCATGGCCATACTTACCGGCGTGGCGGCGCGACAAAGCATTGGTACAGGGAAGGTTATTCGCATAGCCGACCTCAGCGACCTGGTGCCGCAAGTCGCAAAGGCATAAAAAATTGTTGTAAAACAAAAAATAGAGCGTTTTTTTAGCTTTCCTTAAAGTATTTTTTTGATTACTTTTGCAACTTGTTGTTGCACACTGTTGGATAATGGAGAGAGAAGCACATAAAACAGCACCTGTATCATGAAAAACATGACTACAGGACCTGTGGGGAAGCAAATTTGTATGTTTGCGCTTCCCATCTTGGTGGCGGAGTTTTTGCAGGAAATGCACTACGCCGTAGATAGCTTTATAGCTGGTAACTACCTGCGGGGTGGAAGCAGCTTGGCTATTGCCGCCATTGGGTCTACGTGGTATGTCATGCTGCTCTTCTTCTCGTTTTTGGTGGGTTTTAGCATTGGTGGCTCGGTAGTTATAGCACAGTTTGTGGGTGCCCGTAAGGAGGCCCGACTGGGGAATACTATTACCACCCTCATTATTGCCCTGCTGGTAGCTGCACCTGTTATTAGCGCCATATCCTTTTTCTTTGCCGACGACCTGCTGAGGCTCCTGCGCGTGCCGCGCGAGATAATGCCCTTGGCCATAGCCTACCTGCGCACGCTGCTGGTGGGGCTTATTTTTATGATTGGCTACAGCCAGGTGAGCGCCATTTACCGCGGCCTGGGCGACGCCAAAACTCCTCTACTACTAGTGCTGCTTTCCATTACGCTCAACACCATTTTTAGCCTTACCTTCATTTTTGTTTTCAACATAGGAATTGTCGGCTTAGGTGTTGCCACCATTACCGCTCAGGGTATTGCCTTCGTGGTGGGCATTGCTTTATTGATGTACAGGGATAGGCTCATCCCGCGCAAGCTTAAGGAGTGGAAGTTCAACTTTCGCATTTGGGTTAAGGTAATGAAGCTGGCTGCGCCGGTGGGGTTGGACATGATGTTTGTGGCGGGCAGCCTGCTGGCCATTGCCGTGTTTATCAACGATTCGGGGCCTAACGTAATAGCTGCCATAACCATAGCGCAAACCGTGGACGAGCTGGTGCTGGTGGTGGGTATGGCCTTGGCCGGAGCGGTATCGGTATTTGTGGGGCAAAACCTTGCGGCAGGACAGTACCAAAGGGCAAGAAAGGGTGTAGTAGTGGGGGCGGTCATAGCGCTGGGCGTGGCTGTGCTGGCTACCGTTTTTGCCATATTTGGCAGCGAGCCGCTGGCGCGCATGTTTACCAACAACCTGAATATTGTTGCCATAGTAAAGGAGTATTTGTTCATTGTAGGCATATTTTACGTTGTTTATACCACAACCTTGGTGGTAACCGGAGCGCTGCAGGGAGCCGGCAGAACCATACTCCCCATGATAGCCTCGCTGCTATCGCTGTGGGTGGTGCGCGTACCGCTAACCTGGATATTGTCCGACCGCATAGGGCCTAAAGGCATTTGGTGGGCGCAGGTGGTTGCGTGGATTCTATGTTACTTTATCATAATAGGTTATGCCCGCTTTACTAAGCTTGGTATGATGCTGAAGCAGAAGGACAAAGATTTGAACAGCAAATAGTAAGCTTGAACAAAAGCGAAGGCCGATGCTAACTTGCTTAGCATCGGCCTCTTTTTTCATCCGGTAGTAGGGTAGCGCAACCCTATTCGCAACCCACCATCCAGCTAATGCCGAATTTATCAACGAGCATGCCGAACATGGGTGCCCAAAAGGTTTGCTGCAGCGGCATGGTAACTTGCCCGCCCGCAGCCAGGCCCTTGAAAATCTTGCCGGCTTCCTCGGCGTTGGCGGCGCTGACCGATAGCGAAATGTTGTTACCCACCGTGGGCTTCATGCCCAGCTCCGCGCTCATATCGCAGCCCAGCAGCATGGTTTCCTTGCTAATGGGCAAGCCAATGTGCATAATTTTATCCTGCAGCGCCTCGGGAATGGGCCTATCGGCCGAGGGCATATCCTTGTAGCGCCCCAGGTAGCTAAACTCACCGCCGAAAACCGATTGGTAGAAGTTGAACGCCTCCTCGCAGGTGCCTTCAAAGCTCAGGTAGCAGCATACTGTTGCCATAGTGTTTTTTGTTTAAATGTTAGAAAATCTGTTTTTTACTTAAAGCAAAGGTAAGAAATTTGCGGCAATAACCTTTTCTAATCTTAAAAAGCCAATGCTGCATTGCCAAATGATAAATCATTCCGTAAATTTGTACTTTCTACAATTTTTTCGCCTCCCCCATGGCCGAGCAAACGATAGAACAAAAATACGCAGAGCTGTCCTCCGTTTTTTTGCCCGAGGAAATAGAAAAATCGCACCTGCGGCGGGCGTTTGACCTTGCCTGTTTGGCGCTGCATGGTCGCGAGCGCGAGAACGGCGACCCCTTTATTTTTCACGCCCTTGATGTTGCCAAAATTGTGGCTGTGGAGGTGGGTATTGGCGCACAGGCTGCCGCGGCAGCCCTGCTGCACGAGGCCGACAGGCTGGTGCCTATTCCCGAAAAAGAGCTGCTGCCTCTATTCGGTAAGGAGGTGGTATCCATCGTGGCCAGCCTGCGCAAAATTTCGCAGCTCGATGTCAAAACCACCGCCCTGCAGGCCGAGGCTTTTCGCCGGCTGCTGGTAACCTACTCCAACGATCCGCGCGTCATTATCATTAAGCTGGCCGACAGGCTGGAGGTAATGCGATCGCTCTCGTTTTTTCCAAAATCAAAGCACGCCAAAAAATCGGCCGAAACGCTGCTGCTCTATGCTCCGCTGGCGCATAAGCTGGGCCTGTACAAGCTCAAGAGCGAGCTCGAGGATTTGTCGCTACGCTACACCGAGCCTACGGTTTACCGCGACATCAACACCAAGCTGGCGCTGAGCGAGAAACTGCGCGCCCAGCTGGTGCAGGACTTTGTTGCACCCATACAAGCCGAGCTCTCGCACAAGGGGTACGCCTTTGACCTCAAGTATCGCACCAAATCCGTGTACTCCATCTGGAGTAAAATGCAGAAGCAAAACGTGCCCTTTGAGGGCGTGTACGACGTGTTTGCCATTCGCATTATTCTCAACAACGCATTCGAAAATCGCAAGGATGAGGTGGCCGCCTGCTGGGATGTGTACTCGGTGGTAACATCGAAGTACGAGCCCGACCTCAAGCGCCTGCGCGATTGGGTTACCAAGTCCAAGACGAACGGCTACGAAAGCCTGCACGCCACAGTAAAGGTGGTGGGCAAGCAGGATGTGGAGGTGCAAATTCGCACCGCCCGCATGGACGATGCCGCCGAGCACGGCGCTGCGGCGCACTGGCGGTACAAGGGCGTGCGCCACGCCGGAGGCGGGGTGGAGGAGTGGCTGGCCAACGTGCGCCACCAGCTCGAAACGGCGGGTAGCGCGGGCGACTACGATGCGCTGATGGCGCCCAACGAGGTGTTTGTATTTACGCCCAACGGCGATTTGCGCCAGCTAAGGGCGGGAGCCACCGTGCTGGATTTTGCCTTCGATATTCATACCGGGCTTGGCTGCCGCTGCACCGGAGCCATACGCAACGGCAAGCACGTACCCATTCGCGAGCCGCTGCAAACGGGCGATGTGGTGGAAATTATTACCGGAAAAAATCAAACGCCCAACCTCGACTGGCTTACGTACGTTACCACCTCGAAGGCCAAAAACAAGATACGCCAGAAGCTGCGCGAGGATGAGGCCAAAATTGCCGAGCAGGGAAAGGAGGCGCTCGACCGCAAGCTCAAAAACTGGAAGCTCAACCTCAGCACCGACCCCATTGCCCTGCTGGTAAAGCACTTTAAAATAAAAACCGCTACCGAGCTGCACGTGAAGCTGGCGCTGGATGAGCTGGATTTTGCCCTGGTGCACGACGTGCTGCAAAAGTACGCGGCGGGCGAGGTGCAGCAGGCCCCGGAGCGCGAGCCCAAAAAGGAGGAGCCGGCCAAAAGTGCAAAAACATCCAAGTCGAGCGACTACATCGTCATCGATGAGCAGCTCAAGGGCGTGGACTACAAGCTGGCCAAGTGCTGTAGCCCCATATACGGCGACGATGTGTTTGGCTTTGTAACCGTGGGCAGCGGCATTACCATTCACCGCACCAGCTGCCCCAACGCCGGGCGCCTGCTCGAGCAGTACGCCTACCGCGTTATTCCCGCCAAGTGGCGCCAGCAGGCCGATGCCGATTCCTTCCAGGCCGTGATAAAAATTGTGGCCGGCGACGAAATCTGCTTGCAGCAGCGCCTGTCCGATGCGGTAAGCGCGGCGCACGGCGTAATACGCGGCATGCAGCTCGCTCCCCACCGCGGCACGGTGGAGGGGCAAATGCAGGTGTACGTAAAAAATGCCAAGCAGCTCGAGATGCTGCTTTTCCGCCTGTCGCACCTGAAGGGCGTGCAAAAAGCGGTGCGGGTGGGGAGTTAGCAGCAGCAGCTGAGCGCCGCAATTTTCTAATACGGGTTTAGTGTAACGCAAATCAAATCAACTTTCAATAACCATAAAAAACTTATGCCATGTTTTACGCGATGATTGTAGTATTTGTGTTAGGCTACCTGGCCATTGCCCTGGAGCACCCTCTAAAGGTAAACAAGTCGGCCACTGCGCTGCTGCTGGGTGCGCTAATGTGGGTGCTGGTGGCCACCGGCGCGCCGGAGGCCATGCTCTCGTTTGGCGAGTTTACCGCCTACCTGTCCGGCCACCCCGAGGCCAAGTACATGGAGTGGCTAACGCACGGGCCGCTGCTGGAGCACCTGGGCGAGATAGCCGAAATATTATTCTTCCTCGTTGGCGCCATGACCATTGTGGAGCTGATTGACTCGCATGGCGGATTCGGCATTATCACAAGCCGCATTAAAACCACCAAGAAGGTTACCCTGCTGTGGATTGTGGGTGTTATTACCTTTTTCATGTCGGCGGTGCTCGACAACCTCACCACCTCCATTGTAATGGTAGCCCTTCTTCGTAAGCTGGTGCTCGATAAGAAAGACCGCTGGTTTTACGCCGGCATCGTGGTGGTGGCGGCCAACGCTGGCGGCGCCTGGTCGCCCATTGGCGACGTTACCACCATCATGCTGTGGATTGCCAATAAGGTCAGCGCCTCCTCCATTATCGGCGCCACCTTCCTTGCCAGCCTTGCCTCCATGCTCGTGCCGCTGCTGCTGCTTTCGTTTACCTTGAAGGGCAACGTGGTGCGCCCCCAAAAGGATGAGGGCCGCGCCCGGCTGCAGCTCAAAATCTGGGAGCGCAACCTGATATTCTTTCTGGGCGTAGGCACGCTTCTGGCGGTTCCGGTATTTAAAACGGTAACGCACCTGCCGCCCTACTTGGGCATGCTGGGCGGTTTGGGTATTCTGTGGATTGTGGCGGAGATAATGCACCGCAAGCGCCCCGAGCTGGAGCAAGGTCAGCTGGCGGTTACCTCCGTGCTACAAAAAATAGATATTCCGAGCATCTTGTTCTTTTTCGGGATACTGATGGCCGTGGCCGCGCTACAGGTGTGCGGACAGCTGGTGGCGCTGTCGGCCAAGCTCGATACCGTTCCGCTGCAGGAGCCCAGCAAGTACTACCTCATCACAACCATTATCGGGGTGCTCTCGTCGGTGGTGGATAACGTGCCGCTGGTGGCCGGCGCCATAGGCATGTACAGCTTCCCCACAGACCACTATTTTTGGGAATTCCTGGCCTATGCGGCCGGAACGGGCGGTAGCATCCTTATCATAGGTTCGGCCGCCGGAGTTGCGGTAATGGGAATGGAAAAAATTGACTTTATATGGTACCTCAAAAAAATTACGCTGCTGGCCTTGGTGGGCTACATTGTTGGCTGCGGGGTATTTATTGCGCAAAAAAGCATTACAAGTCCGCACAATCCAGTAAAGGTGGAGCAGCGCATCAACCCGCCCGCCGGTTCGCTTGCGGTGTCTTAACGTAAGCCGGCTTTACCGAAAAGTGCACGGATTACGATAGCGGGAAGTTTGAAATGCCGTGGAGTCGGGAGCGCTAACTTTTCTTTCAGGCACTTCCGTTTTTCTCGTAAAACATTCGCTCAAAATTGCTACCTTTGCCTAAATATACTCGTTTGAGAGCAAAGTTTTGAGCTCTTGAACTTTTAAAACTTTAAAACATCCGTTTCTTATGTCCTTTGCTACAGAAAGAGCTGCCGTTGAGGGCCTCACATTCGATGATGTGCTGCTTGCGCCCGCCTACTCCGAGGTGTTGCCGCGCGAGGTAAGCGTGTCCACCAGGTTTACCCGCCGCATTACGCTTAACGCTCCGGTGGTGTCGGCTGCCATGGATACCGTTACCGAGAGCCAGCTGGCCATTGCCATTGCCCGCGAGGGTGGCATCGGCGTTATTCACAAAAATATGACCATTGAGCAGCAGGCGGCACAGGTAAAGGCCGTAAAGCGCGCCGAGAACGGCATGATATACGACCCGCTTACCATTGGCCCCGACCAAACGGTGGGCGATGCGCTGCGCATGATGAAGGAGAACCGCATTGGCGGCATTCCGGTGGTGGACGCGGCTAAAAAGCTGGTGGGCATTGTTACCAACCGCGACCTGCGCTTTGAGGATAACTACAAGCGCACCATTAGCGAGCTAATGACCCCGCGCGAAAAGCTCATTTTTATTACCGATAAGGATTTTAAAAGCCTGGAGGTAGCTGCTGATATTTTGCGCAAGCACAAGATTGAAAAGTTGCCCGTGGTGCGCTCCGACAGCAATACGCTCATGGGCTTGTTTACGTTCAAGGATTTGACCAAAGCCAAGGATAATCCAAACGCCTGCAAAGATGGCATGGGACGCCTACGGGTTGCGGCAGGTGTGGGCATTACCGTTGATGCCATGCAGCGCGTGGCGGCGCTGGTCGAGGCCGGAGTCGATGCAGTGGTAATCGATACGGCGCACGGGCATACGCGTGGCGCGGTAGAGCTGCTGAAGAAGGTTAAAGCAACGTACAAAGATGTTGATGTGGTGGTGGGCAACTGCGCTACCGCCGAGGCTGCCAAAATGCTGGCCGAGGCCGGCGCCGACGCCGTAAAGGTGGGCATTGGCCCGGGCTCCATTTGCACCACGCGCATTATTGCCGGCATAGGCGTGCCGCAGCTGTCGGCCATTTACGATGTGGCGCAAGCGCTCAAGGGCATGGGCGTTCCCCTTATTGCCGATGGCGGCATTCGCTACTCGGGCGATATTGTAAAGGCGCTGGCCGCCGGTGCCGACAGCATCATGGCGGGCTCCATGTTTGCCGGGGTGGAGGAGTCGCCCGGCGAAACCATTATTTACAACGGACGCAAGTTTAAATCATACCGTGGCATGGGCTCGCTGGAAGCCATGCAGCACGGGTCGAAGGACAGGTATTTTCAGGCCGAAGAAAGCGAGCTGAGCAAACTGGTGCCTGAGGGTATTGCCGGCAGGGTGCCGTTCAAGGGTACGCTGGCCGAGGTAATTTACCAGATGCTGGGCGGCCTGCGCGCCGGCATGTTCTACTGCGGCGCCAAGGATTTGCAGGCGCTCAAAAGCGCTAAATTTGTGCGCATTACCAACTCGGGCATGACCGAGAGCCACCCGCACGATATTATGGTAACCAGCGAGGCGCCCAACTACAGCCGGTAGAGATGAGCTGTCACCCCGTGCCTGACACGGGATCTCCTAATTAAAAAGTTCTATGCTTGGAGATTGCGGGTCAAACCCGCAATGACAATTGAATTAAAGGAATGAACAATTGTTTTAAAATATTTTTTTGCGGCATGATGGCGCTCTTGCTTACTTCCTGCGACTACATGCCGTGGAACCGCAGCGAGCCGTTGGCCAAGGTGGGTAGCAAAATGCTGTACCCAGAGGATATACAGGACGCCTTTCCGCAAAATATTTCGCCCGCCGACAGCATTACCATGCTGCGCAGCATAGTGGATACCTGGGTAAAGAAGGAGTTGATTCTGAAGCTGGCCGAGGAAAATCTGGACAGCAAGCAGAAGGATGTGGCCGCGCTGCTGGAGGAGTACCGCAGCTCGCTGCTGGTGTACCGCTACGAGCAGGCCTACATTGAGCAGCGCCTCGATACGGTGCTTACTGCTGCCGAGGTGGAGCAATTTTACAACGCCAACAAGCAGCTCTTTACGCTGAGCAGCCCCCTGGTGCGCGTACTCTTTATTAAGCTCAAAAAGAATTCGCCGTACCTGGAGCGCATAAGGGGCCTGTACCGCTCGTCGAAGCCCGAGGACATTACCACGCTCGAGGGCCTATGCCTGCAAGCCGCGCTGCGCTTTGACTACTTCGGCGACCGCTGGATTGACATGGAGGAGCTGGCGCGCGAGCTGCCGCCCAACAAAAGCTACGCGGAGGCCGTGGCGCAAAACAGGTGCGTGGAGGTAAGCGATAACACCTACACCTACCTTGTATCCATTCGCGAGTACAGGGGCCGCGATGCCGTGGCGCCCTTGGAGTACGAGCAGAACAATATTAAGGTGATGATACTGAGCCGCCGCAAGCAGCGGATGATAGAGGATTTGGAAAAGCGCCTGCTGCGCGATGCCAAGCATGAGGAATCGGTTAAAATATTTTTAGATGAGTAGAAGCAAAAAAATGATACGCAAGGCAGCCCTGCTGGCGCTATGCCTGACCTTTAACGTGGCCATGAGCCAGCAAAACGTGCTGGACAAGGTGGTGGCCGTGGTGGGCAACGAGGCCATACTGGAGTCGGACCTGGAGCAGGAGCTCATGCAGCTGCAGGCGCAGGGGCGCATGGTGGACGATGCCGTGCGCTGCGAGCTCTTTGAGGATATGCTCATTCGCAAGCTGCTGCTGGCGCAGGCCCGCATTGACAGCTTAAAGGAGGATGACATGGTCATAGACCAGGAGGTGGAGCATCGCATACGCTACTTTACCATGCAGCTGGGCAGCGCGCAAAAGGTGGAGGAGTACTGGCACAAGCCCATGTTCGAAATTAAGGAAAACCTGCGCCAGTTTATGCGGGAGCAAAACCTCACGCAGCTGATGCGCCGGGAGCTGGTGAAGAACGTCATCATTACCCCGCGCGATGTGGAGCAGTACTACAAAAGCCTGTCGGCCGACAGCCTGCAGATGATTCCCGACCAGTACGTTATACAGCAAATAGCGAAGTATCCGCCCTCGGGCAGCGAGGCGCGCTACCTGGTGCGCGAAAAAATGCTGGAGCTGCGCGAGCGCGTGCTCAAGGGCGAAAAATTTTCGACGCTGGCCGTAATGTACTCCGAGGACGGGTCGGCGCGGCGCGGCGGTGAGCTGGGGCTGAGCCCGCGCGAGCAGTTTGTAAAACCCTTTGCCGATGCGGCCTGGCAGCTCAAGGTGGGGCAGGTGTCGCAGATTGTCGAAACCGAGTTCGGCTACCACCTCATTCAGTGCTTCGACATACAGGGCGACATGCGCAACCTGCGCCACATCCTTATCCGCCCCAAGTTCTCGAGCGAAACGCAGCTGCAGGTTACGCGCGTGCTCGACAGCATTGCCGACTACATCCGCGCGGACAGCATGACCTTTGAGCAGGCCGTGCGCTACTCCGAGGACAAGAACACGCGCCTGAGCGGCGGCTACGTGGTAAACCAGCAGTCAGCAACGCCCACCACCCGCTTTGACAAAGACCAGCTGCTGCCGGCGGACTACATTGTGCTGCGCGACATGAAGGTGGGCGAGGTGTCGTCGGCATTTGCATCGAAAGACCAATCGGGGAACGAGATTTTTAAAATTATAAAGTTCACGGAATTCATTCCTTCGCACCGCGCCAACCTAGCGCAGGATTACACGGTCATTCAGGACGAGTCTAAATATACCAAGCAGCAGCAGGTGGTTGAGGAGTGGATACAAAAGCGCATAAAAACGGCCTACATTGTTATTTCGCCCGAAATGCAAGGCTGTAAGCTGCAGCGCGAGTGGATAAAAAAGTAGCTTTAGATTTCAAACCTCAGAGTTCAGATGCGCGACATGCGACATGCAATATGGTATAGAATTTTGACTTGTTACCTGTTACCTCCTACGCGTTACTCGTTACTTTTCCTCCTCTTCTTTTGCCTTAACGCTGCTGCTTTTGCCGAGCGGCGGCCGGTACAAATTGAGCATGCCGATGTGGCGCGCGGCCTCAAACGCCCCGAGGGCACCATCAACAGGCTGATAGGCAACGTGCGGCTGCTGCACAACGGCGCCACCATGACCTGCGACAGCGCCTACATTTACCCCGACAACCGCTTCGAGGCCTTTAGCCGTGTGGTGGTGAACAAGGACACCGTGTGGCTTTACGGCGACTACATGGACTACCAAAGCGCTACCGACGTGGGTAAGGTGCGCGGAAGAATGGTTACCCTCATTGACGGAGAAACGCGCCTGCGTACACAGTTTCTTGACTTCAACACGGCCACCAGCGTGGCGTTTTTTACCAAAGGCGGAACCATTGACAACGGCGAAAACCTGATGGAGAGCGATCAGGGCTACTACTACTCCAACCAAAAGCTGGCCGTTTTCAACACCAAGGTGGAGATGCAAAACGCCGAGTACAAAATCAAATCCGACTCGCTGCACTACTACACCGAGGCCGATATTACCAAGTTCTTCAAGCAGTCGTACGTTTTTCACAAGGATGTGTTTTTAGCCTTTCGTTACGGCTCGTACTACAAGCAGAGCGACCACTTTTTTGTGGCCGACAAGGTGTACATGCTGAGCGAAAAGCAGGAGTCGTGGAGCGACAGCGCGCACTACTACCGCTCGCAGAAGGTGGGCGAGATGTACGACAACGTGCAGCTGTACGACTCGGCGCAGCACGCCATGACGCTGGGCGACTACGCCAAGCTGTACGAGAACGAGGATTTGGCCTTTGTTACCAAGCAGCCCGTGGGCGTTTTCTTTTCGGAAAACGTGAAGGACGACACCATGTTTATCAAGGCCGACACGCTGCTGGTGCGCCGCGTGGTCAACACCGACACGCTCACCGTGGCGCAGGACAGCATGCGCAAGTACATGCACGCCTTTCACCACGTGAAGTTTTTCCACCCCGAAATTCAGGGAGCCTGCGACTCCATGTCGTACAGCGCCATCGATTCGCTGGTGGAAATGTTTTACGACCCCGTGCTGTGGAACAAGGAAAACCAGCTTACGGCGGACAAGATAAATATTCTTCAAAAAAACAACCAGCTGCACTCGCTCGAGCTCGACGGGGCCGGCTTTATAGCCTCGGTGGACGACAGCACCAAGGCATTTTACAACCAGGTAAAGGGCAAGCTGATTATAGCCCACTTTGAGCAAAACGAGCTGTACCAGGTGGATGTGTTTGGCGGCGGGCAATCGGTGTACTACCTGCGCGATAAGCTGAAGCTGTCGGGTGTCAACAACTCGTCGAGCAACGACATGGTTATCTACGTCAAGAACCGTAAAATTCAACGGATAAACTACCTCTCCAACCCCGTTTCGGATATCCTGCCGCCCAAGGATATTGATGTGAAGGAGCTCACGCTGAAGGGGTTTTCGTGGCGGGACCAGCAGCGTCCGCGCTCGCGCACGGACATTACGCGGCGCAGCATCCGCCCCTCGCAGCGCCAGGAGAGCGGACAGATTCCGCCGCCCGACTTTGCCATAACCCGGCGGATTAACGAGGTAAAAAGCGGCTTCTTTCCCCCCGAAAGTTTGAGGAGGAGACCGTAAGCGCTGCTGCACGTTGTTGAATTTTGAATTTTTGAACGTTGAACTTTGAATTCTCACAGCTCTCCCTCCCGTTTGCTTTGGCGCAAGTTCTGCCGTAACAGGCAGGCCCTGGCAGGCTTGCTTTTTATTGTGCTCCTTTCGCTCTGCGCCGTGCTCGGCTACCTCATTACCCCCGACAGCGCGCCCTACGCCAACTCGCAGCAGCTGAGCATTGCCGCCAAGCCGCCGCTGTTTAAGGTGCAAATGCTGCGCCTGCGCAAAACGGTGGAGGCGGAGCGCGTCAGCTTTTTTCATAAAATGCTGTACGGGCAGGAGGCGCCTTACGCTGAAATTCCCATTTCAAGCATTCGCTACGAGGGCGATAAAATTTTTGTAACCGAATACTGCGAGCCCTGCGCCGGCACGGAGCCCGAGCGTGTTTTTGACAGGAGCGAAGCGCCGGGGCTGAGCCAAAAAACCTTCCTTCTGGGCACCGACCGCTTTGGCCGCGACCTGCTGAGCCGGCTCATTATCGGGGCGCGCGTATCGCTGGCGGTGGGCGCCATTGCGGTGCTCATTGCGCTGCTGGTGGGCATTACGCTCGGCGCGCTGGCGGGCTACTTCGGCGGCAAAGTCGATGCGCTTATCATGTGGTTTACCAACGTTACGTGGAGCGTCCCCACGCTGCTCATGGTCATTGCCATTACCATGGCGCTGGGCAAGGGCTTCTGGCAGGTGTTTGTGGCCGTTGGGCTTACCATGTGGGTTGACATTGCCCGCATGGTGCGCGGACAGGTGCTGAGCATTAAGCAAAAGGAGTTTGTGGAGGCCGCCAAGGCGCTGGGCTACTCGCACGGACGCATAATTTTCCGCCACATTTTGCCCAACATCGTCAGCCCCATCATTGTGGTAACGGCGTCCAACTTTGCCTCGGCCATCCTGGTCGAGGCGGGGCTCAACTTTCTGGGCATCGGTGCGCAACCTCCCACGCCGTCGTGGGGCAGCATGATCAAAGACCACTACGCCTACATCATGCTCGACGCGGCGCACCTGGCCATCGTGCCGGGCGTGGCCATTGTGCTCACGGTGCTGGCGTTTACCTTTGTGGGCAACGGGCTGCGCGGGGCGGCGGACAGCAGGGAGTAAACCGAGTAGGCAGTGGCAGTAAGCAGTAAATCAAATAGGCGGTTGGCGGTAGCTGTTGGCAGTAAACACAAGGGATAGTTAAACAGAATGCGCTATGTTACATACATAATTTTAATTACCGCAACCATTATTTCTGCTACCCATGCCTACGCTCAACGCGATAGCATTGCCCAAGGTTATGCAATAGATGAGGTAAACGTTAAGGGGCAAAGTACCAAGCCTGTGTTTAGTGGATTGCAGGAGGGCACGGTGCTGCTCAATCCAACCACGCTTAGCTCGCTGCCGGCCATGCTGGGTACCACCGACTTGCTCAAATTGCTGGAGCTTACCCCAAGCGTACAAAACGCGGGCGATGCCAATACCGACCTCTACATTCGCGGAGGCGAAGCCGGACAGAATCTTTTGCTTTACAACTACGTTCCCCTGTATAGCCCCGGCCATCTGGCGGGATTCTTTCCCCTCTTTAATGCCGACCACATAGCCTCGCTGGAGCTCAGCAAATCGGGTATTGACGCGCAGTACGGCGGGCGGTTAAGCTCGGTGGTAGATGTGCAAACCAAGTCCGTGCTGCCCGATAAAATAGCGCTTGCCGGAAACGTGGGGCTGTTGGCCTCGCAGGCAACGCTGGCGGCGCCCCTGGGCAAAAAGTTCGGGCTGTACCTTTCGGGGCGAAAAACCTACATCAACTCCATCATAATGCCGTTCATTAGCACCATAGATCCAAAGAACAGCATTGACAACGCCGGGTATGACTTTTATGACGCCAATATTACCTTGGTGGGCAAGCTGTCGGAGAGGAATAGGATTAAGGCCGATGCATTTTTTGGAAAAGATAAGCTTAGCCTGTCCGAAGAGGATATTTACATTAACGGCGGGCTTGACTGGAGCAACGCCGCCTTCTCGCTGCAGTGGGATACCAAAGCAGTCCGCTGCGATTTCTCGCAGCTGGCGTACAGCAGCAACTACAACAACGACCTGGATATTAATCAGGTGGAAATGGATATTGGGCTAACATCGAACATCCGGGATGTGGGCTACAAGAGCAGCCTGAACTTTAGCCTTGGCGGTGTAGCGCTTGAGTCAGGGGTGCAGTATGCCTTTCACAATATTCAACCGCAAACTTTTAGCGTGGCAAATGATAATCAGCAGTATAACAATGGAGGTGTTTCCGGGCAGCAGGCGCACGACGCAGCCTTGTACCTTGGCGCAAGCGCCTACTTAATGCCCCGGTTAACGCTGGACGCTGGCTTGCGCTACAACTTTTTTTACTGCGATAAATCGTTCAGCAGCCTTGACCCCCGCATGTCGCTGCGCTACAGCTTGAGCAACGATAACGTTACGCTGCGCGCAAGCTACAGCCGGCAGCACCAGTACATCAACCTGCTTACGCCATCGTCCATTGGCATTCCAACCAACTTCTGGCTGGCCTCATCGGCTAACGTGAAGCCTCAATCCGGCAACGAATTTTCGGTGGGCTACGCGCAGCGGCTGATGGATGGCGCCTTTGACCTTTCGGTAGAAGCCTACTACCGCAACATGGACAACGTAACCGAATACTTTCAGAATTTCATTACCACGCAGGACAACTCGTACGTCAGCAGCATACTCTACGGCTCGGGCCGCGCCTATGGCGTGGAGCTGATTGTGAAAAAAAATGCGGGCAAGCTGACGGGATGGATAAGCTACGCCCTGGGGCGCTCGGAGCGTAACTTTGACGGGATCAACGGAGGCAAAACCTTCCCCGCGCAGTTCGATCGCCGTCACGGCCTGTCGCTGGTGGCTACCTACACCTTCAATAAAAAGTGGGACGCTTCGGTGGTTTACGCCTTTGCCACAGGCAATGCGTACACCCAGCCATCGTCGTGGTACTTTATTAACAGCACACCGGTAAGGGAGTATGCCAATCATAATTCCTCGCGTATGCCCAGCTACAACCGCACGGACATCTCGGTAAACTACTGGTTTAAGAAAAATAACGGGCTGAATTTTTCCATCTACGATGTATTTATGGTGCGCAACCCCATTTACGTATTTCTGAAGGTTGAGAAGGATGAAAAAACGGGTAAGCTCGGGGTTCAAACCAAGCCGAAAACTTTGTACACCATTGTGCCGTCCATCAGCTGGCGGTTTAAGTTTTAAACGTAATGCAAAGATATAAAAGCATACTACTTCTATTGGCCGTAGCGCTTGGCCTGATTGCCTGCAACAACAGGGACTCCATTGTGGCGTACGTGCCCTACGAGCCCAGGGTTGCGGTAGAGGGTTGGATTGAAAGCGGGAGGCCGGCGCAGGTCATGCTGTCGTGGTCGGCGCCGTTTGACCGCGACCTTGATTCTACCTTGCTGGACTACGCCATTCGCTCAGCCAAGGTAACGGTAAGCGATGGGGAGCAGGTGGAAACGCTGACCTTGGGTACGGATTGGAGCCACATTCCGCCCTTTGTGTACTACGGCAGCGCCATGCTTGGCCAGGCGGGAAAAAGCTATAAGCTTACGGTGCTGTACCGCAACGATACCATAACATCGGAAACCCACATTCCGCAGCCGGTGCCGCTTAGCAGGCTTTGGTTTGCAAAGGTAAATGCGGACGATACCACAGCGTATTTGCATGTCAGCTTCCGCAATACCTCAAGTGAATTTTACCAGCTGGCTACCATGGTGAAAAGTAAAGAGCCGATATACACGCCATGCTTGTATGGCACCCTGAGCTCCGCGCAACTTCCCCGCGATTCGCTCATCTCGCTGCAGCTGAGCAAGGGGCCAATCTTGTACCCCGAGGAAAACCTTAATACCTACTTTATGGCGGGCGATACCGTTTTTGTAAAGCTCAAAACCTTACCCAAGCATGGCTACGATTTTTGGATTAGCTGGCAGAATGAAATTATTAACGGGCAGAATCCCATTTTTCCGGCCAACACCAGCCTCAAGTCCAACATCAGCGGCGGCGTAGGCATTTGGTGCGGCTACGGAACATACACCTACGCTCTGGTAGCACCATAAAAAAACGCCGAGCTACGCTCGGCGTTTTTTTATGGCTATGGCACTTGCCTACTGGAGCGACGTAATGAAATTTTCGAAGTTCTTTACCACGGCATCAAAGCCCTCGGAGAAGTAAACCTCGGCCTCAACCTCGGTGTTGTCGTTGAATTTAAGCACCTCAACGGTACCCCAGTAGTAGTAGGTGTGGGATATGTATTTATCCGATTGATAATCGTAGTAGCTATACTCATCGGTAAACAGCTTTGCCTTTTGAATCAGCCTCGCTATTTTTGTTTTATCGGTAGTTGATACAAGGTAAAGCTCGTGGTACTTGTTGTACGTTTCAACATTTTGCTTGCAAACATCCCCATTCGGAATTTGTCCTTCTGTTCCTTCTGAAGGACTCGGGCTGTCGGTTTCTTCTACGAACTCCTTGTTGTATTGTGCAACATCAATAGCACCCACAATGGCTAAGCTTCCCATCAGCTCCATGGAAAGGTTGCCACCTGTTATTAAGTTCCCATCACTCTCCTGCAAAGCCTTGTCAATGTTACCGCTAACGTTGGCAGTTGCGCTAATTAAGGTGGTGGCACCTTTTACAAAGGAGGCTGTTGCTTTTTTGTCGGCTTTATTGAAAGATTGGGTCAGCTTGTAGCTGCCCATTTGCAGCGTTACGCTTGCCGTGGCCGGAACAGCCGGATCGTTATTCTGCACCTTAACGTCGCCGTTTACCTCAATGGAAGCCACCACATCGCTGCCGTAGTAAACCTTTGCGGTTAGCTGCTTGGGCAGCTCAACTCCGTCAAAAACCTGCTCCGACGAAACGCCGGTTACCTCAATCTTACCGTTGTTGGTGGTGCTCTTGCCTACGGGGAATTCAAGCACCAATGCAGCGCTTGACGCGCTGGTGTCCCAAGCTTGCGTGGCGGCATTCCAGCTGTATTTACCGTAAAAACTGTTGATGTACATAATATCTTCTGCAGACCTGATTTTTACGTTGCGGGCTTGCACAGAAGTGGGACCAACAACGGGATCGGGCTCGTAAATAGCGGTATCATCCTTCTCTTCAAAAAATGGATTTGAAATACTCAGGCAGCCATTAAAACTCTTAAATACTTCAACAGACTTTTCCTTGCTCAGGTCATTCATTTGAGCAATAAAAGCGTTAGCCTCCTGGGCTAATTTATCCTTTTGCTGCTCAGGTGTTAGAGAGGAGTATGGGAGTTTCTCCACATCGTCTACCGTGGGTTCATCGGGGAGGTTGTTTTCCTTGTCGTCGTTGCCGCATGACGCAAAAGCCATCATACCGCAGGCCAATAGTGCATACAAAAAATGTTTTCTTTTCATTTCCATAAATTTTTACTAAAATTGTTTGCAAATATACGTCAGCATTGGGCAAAACCTACTACCGGCGCCACTTTTTAACGTTTGCAGGAATGTTATATATTTGTTTATTATCGGATTGCTACTATTCCAAATTTAGCGCGAACAAATCTTTGATTAACTTTACCGGCGCATTGCACATTGCCGCCCATGGCCGGCTTGCATACGGCAGCATTTTGTTTCCAAAATAATTTTCAGTTCCCAACTCTCCATTCTCCATTAAAATGAACTCCTCCATTCTCACCATAGGCGATGAAATTCTCATCGGGCAAATAGTGGATACCAACTCTTCTTTCATTTCTCAAACGTTGGGTAATGCAGGAGCAGTTGTAGTTGAAATGCGCTCGGTGGGCGATATAAAGAGCGAGATTGTGCGCGCGCTCGATTCGCTTTTTGCGGTAAGCGATTTGATTATTATTACCGGTGGTTTAGGCCCAACAAAAGACGACATAACCAAATACACGCTGGGCGAATATTTCGGCGCGGCCGGCATGCTGGTGCACGAGCCCACGCTCAGGCACGTAACCGAGTGGCTTACGGGGCGCGGCATCGGCGTTGGCCCGCTCAACGAGGCGCAGGCCTTAGTCCCCGACGTATGCGAGGTAATGATGAACAGAGTGGGCACGGCGCCCGGCATGTGGTTTGAGCGCGCCGGCAAGGTGGCCATTTCCCTGCCCGGCGTGCCCTCGGAGATGGAGTACCTTATGGTCAACGAGGTTATTCCGCGAGTAAAAAACCGCTTTAAATTAGGACATGTTTTCCACAAAAATATAGCTACTACAGGCATCCCCGAATCCAAGCTGGCCGAGGCCATAGCCGGGTGGGAGAGCGCGCTGTCGCCGCATTTGCGCCTGGCCTACCTGCCCTCGTACACGGGTGTGAAGCTGCGCCTGTCGTGCTACGCAGCCGACCAAGTTCCGAATCTCGAGAGTGATGTTCAACAAAGAATAAAGCAGCTGCAAGCGCTCATTCCGCACAGCATCGTAGGCTACGATAATGATACGCTGGAGAGTATTGTAGGTAAATTACTCAAGGCAAAAAACGCTACGCTTGCCACCGCCGAATCGTGCACCGGCGGCCGCGTGGCGGCAATGCTTACCTCGGTTCCCGGCGCCTCGACCTACTTCAAGGGAAGCGTAATTTCGTACGCCAATGAGGTAAAAATAAATTTGTTGGGCGTAAATGAAAATGATTTAAAAGTTCACGGAGCCGTGAGCCAACAAGTGGTGGAGCAAATGGCGCAGGGTGCTCGCCGTACTTTACATACCGATTACGCCGTGGCTACTTCGGGCGTGGCCGGCCCCGATGGAGGAACGGAAGAAAAGCCTGTGGGCACGGTGTGGGTGGCCGTTTCCACGCCTCAGGGTGTTTTCTCGCAAAAGCTCAGCCTCGGCAACGACCGCGAGCGCACCATGATCCGCGCCTCGGTAAATGTGCTGAACATGCTAAGGTTGAAGTTGCTGGAGGAGTAACTTTGGCACACGGACGACACGGATAATACGGATGAACACGGAGTTTGTCATTGCGGGCTTGACCCGCAATCTCCTGGCAAAATCTTCGATTGGGATATCCCCACGCCCTGCGTGGCGGGATGACAGTGAGGCTCCGTGTGCGAATGCTGCGCTAAATCCTATCGGAGTAGTACGCCTTGGGTAGCGAGCGCAGGTTGTACTGTGAAGCCATTACCTCGCCGTAGGCGCCGGCGGTGCGAATGGCAAACAGGTCGCCGCGCTGCGTAGCGGGTAGCGAAATATACTTGTCGAACGTGTCGCTGCTCTCGCAAATGGGGCCTACCACATCGTACCTTTTCTTTTCGTTTGAAGTAGAAGTCAAATTCTCAATGCGGTGGTGCGCATCGTACAGCGCCGGGCGAATGAGGTCGCTGAAACCCGCATCGACAATCACAAAATTCTTTTTTTGCAGTTCCTTTACGTACAGGCATTTTGTAATGAGCGCGCCGCACTGCGCCACAATGGAGCGCCCCAGCTCCACGTGCAGCTGCTGTCCTGCGCGCAGCTTAATGTGCCTATTTATGGCCGCAAAATATTCGGCAAAATTAGGAATGCAATGCTCATCGGGTTGCTTGTAGTCCACGCCCAAACCGCCGCCTACGTTGATATGCTCTACCGTTACACCAATTTTTTCGAGCTGAATTTGCAGCTCGTTTACCTTGCTGCAAAGCTCTATAAATGGCTCTATCTCGGTTATCTGCGAGCCTATGTGAAAGTGAATGGAGATGAGCCTGAGGTTACTCATTTGGCTTGCCTTTAGCGCCACATCATTCAGCTGCCACAGGTTAATGCCGAACTTATTTTCGGCCGTGCCGGTGGTAATGTGCGCATGCGTATGCGCGTCCACCTCGGGGTTGATGCGCAGCGCCACGCTGGCTATTTTTCCCTTTGCCTTGGCCAGCTCGTTTATCACCTCCAGCTCCTGCTCGCTCTCGCAGTTAAAGGTAAAAATACCGTGGTCAATTCCCAGGTTGATTTCATCGTCGCGCTTACCCACGCCGGCAAACGCAATGCTTTGCGGAGCAAATCCGCAGTCCACGGCGCGCTGCACCTCTGCACCGCTTACGCAGTCGGCGCCGAGGCCCATGCCGCTAAGCATGCGCAGCAAAGGCTCGTTGGCGTTGGCCTTGAGCGCGTAGTGCACGTGGTAGCCGTACCTGTCGGCCTCGGCCTTTACGGCCTGCGCGGTGCGCCTGAACAGCTCCACATCGTAGTAGTAGAACGGCGTGGGGATGGAGCGGAGTTTATCGATTTGGAAAAGCATCTTTGATTTACAATTTACGATTTACAATTTACGATTGAACGCTACAGCCAAGTGGCTAAATTTGTCAATTGTCAATTGTAATTTGTCAATTAAAACAGCTTATTGTTCAGCGCCTCCAGCGCCGCCTTCTTGTAGGTGCTTTCCACCAGCAGGCTCACGTTGTAGCGGCTTCCGCCGAAGGAAATCATGCGGATGGGCATATCGCTCAGCGCGCCCAGAATCTTGGCGGTAGCGCCCTTGCTTTCCGAAATTTTGTTGCCCACAATGCTGATAATGGTCATGTCCTTGTCCACCTCCACGGTGCCGAAGTGTTTGAGCTCGGCCACAATTTTATCTAAGTTGGTGGTGTCGTCAATGCTCAGCGACACGGCCACCTCCGAGGTGGTAATCATGTCAATAGGCGTTTTGTAATCTTCAAAAATTTCGAAGATTTGGCGCAAAAAACCGTAGGCCAGCATCATGCGGCCCGATTTTACCTTAATGGCGGTAATATTATCCTTGGCGGCAACGGCCTTAATATCGCCGGCCTCCGTGGTGGAGTCAATAAGCGTACCGTAGGCCGTGGGATCCAGGGTGTTTTTTATCCACAGCGGAATGTTGGCCTCCTGCACGGGAATAACGCAGGTGGGGTGCAGGATTTTTGCGCCGAAGTACGCCAGCTCCGAGGCCTCGTCGAACGAGAGGTGCGAAATGCTGTGCGTTTTCTCCACCATGCGCGGATCGTTGTTGTGAAAGCCGTCAATGTCCGTCCATATCTGCACGTTCTCGGCGCCGATGGCCGCCCCGATGATGGAGGCGGAGTAGTCGCTGCCGCCGCGCTTGAGGTTGTCGATTTCGCCGGTAAAGCTGCGGCACACGTAGCCCTGCGTGATGAACAGCTTGCAGTCGGGGTACTTGGCCAGCTCGCGGCTCAGCACCTCGCGTATGAAGTACATGTCGGGCTCGTCACGCTGGTCCTTGCGCATGAAGTTAAGCGCGGGCAGCAGCACCGATTTTACGCCGGTTTCGTTCAGGTAAAGATTTTCGAGCGCGGTGCTCATCAGCTCTCCCTGCGCCAGAATCACGCGCTCCTCCTTAACCGAAAACCCTTCGGCCGAAAAGCTCTTTATTTGGTCAAAGCGCTCCTTAATCAGCGCCGTAGCCTGCTTCTTGTAGTCGGGCGTGCAGAACAGCTCGTCGATAACCTTGGCGTATTTTTCTTCCAAATTTTTAATAGCGGTAAGCGCTTCGGCTTGCTTTTTTTGCGATAGCAGCGAGGCAATCTCCACCAGGTTGTTGGTGGTTCCGCTCATGGCCGACAGCACCACAATCTTGGGCTCGTCGTTGACAATGAGCTTGGGGAGCGCCTTCATGCGCTCGGGGCTACCTACCGAGGTGCCGCCGAATTTCAGAACTTTCATGATTATTTTGAGTTTATTTTTTTCGGACTGCAAATGTAATGCAAAATCTGCTTTTATGTTCGGCACCGCCTCATTTTTGCCATATTTTTATGAACAATTTTAGAGGGCTGGGCGTTGTCAAGTAAAAAAATGTACTTTTGCATCTTCTAACCAAGCGGGCGGTTTATGGAAGACGTGCGGGCTGAGGCTAAGCCACTAATATCAATAGCGCTGTGCACCTACAACGGGGCTCGTTTTTTGCGCGAGCAGCTGGATAGCCTTGTCAACCAGTCGTACCCCAACATGGAGCTGGTGGCGGTGGACGACGGCTCCACCGATGCCACGCCGGCCATACTGGAGGAGTACGCGCAGCGCTATCCGTTTATGCGCGTGTACGCAAACGGGCGCAACCTGGGGCTGTCCAGGAATTTTGAAAGGGCGCTCACGCTGTGCAGGGGCAGCTACATTGCCGTTGCCGACCAGGACGATGTTTGGCTCCTGGATAAAATAGAGCTGATGCTGAACGCCATCGGCAGCAACCTGCTGGTGTACGCGCACTCCTCGTACATCGATGAGCAGGGCAATGCGCTACCTCCGGGCAAGGAGTGCTGGATACCCTACACCGGCTCCGACCCGCGGCTGATGATTTTGGTAAACTTTACCTGGGGCCACAAGATTTTGTTTAGGAGGAGTTTGCTGGACTACGCCCTTCCCCTGCCCGCAGGGGTGGATTACGACTGGCACTTAGGCCTCATGGCGCTGAACTACGGGCGGGTAGCGCCGATCAACCGCAGCCTGGTAAAGCACCGCTACCACAACGCCAACGCCACCAAAAAGCGGGATAAGCCCCGCCCGCGGCAGGACAGGCTGTTGGAGCTGCACAGCAGGCTGGGGGGCGTGGTGCAAACGCCCGCGCTGCAGCACCGGGCCTTTTTCGAAAAAATGTATAAGCTGAGCAACCCCCAGGCCGGGCCGCTTACGCACGCCCGCTTGTGCCTGATGATTTTGAGCAACCGAAAGCTGCTCTATCACGATACCAAGAGCTTTTTTTCGCACCTGAACCTTGCCCGCAAGTATCTTTTTTAGCTCACGCAATCATTTTAAAATCTAAAAATACAGTAACAAAAAATGAAAACCACACCACTTACCCCGCTGCACGTTGCGCTTGGCGCCAAAATGGCCGAATTTGCCGGCTACAACATGCCCATAGAGTACAGCGGCATTAGCGATGAGCACCTTTGCGTTTGCCAAAAACTCGGCGTTTTCGACGTGAGCCACATGGGCGAATTTTGGGTCTTAGGCCCCAACGCCCTGCCCTTTATTCAGCACATTGTGAGCAACGATGCCTCGGTGCTGCACGACGGCAAGGTGCAGTACGCCTGCCTGATGCATCCCACCGGCGGCGTGGTGGACGACCTGCTGATTTACCGCTTTAATGCCGAAAAATATTTGCTTGTGGTCAACGCCTCCAACGCCGACAAGGATTTTGCAGCAGCAAGCCAATACGCCGAAAAGTTCGGGCTGAAAATCGGAGTCGATTTTATCAACGCCTCGGCCCAATACGCGCAGCTGGCGGTGCAGGGCCCGCTGGCGCTCAAGGCCATGCAAAAGCTGTGCGCCGAGCCGGTTGAAAATATGGAATATTACACTTTTAAAGAGGTGGAGTTTGCCGGAGTAAAAAACGCCATTTTCTCCACCACGGGCTACACCGGAGCGGGCGGCTGCGAAATTTACGTAAAAAGTGAGGATGCCGTAAGCCTGTGGAACGCCGTAATGGACGCCGGGAAGGACTTTGGCATACAGCCCATTGGCCTTGGCGCACGCGACACGCTGCGCCTCGAGATGGGCTACTGCCTCTACGGCCACGAGCTCAACGACGACATTACGCCGCTGGAGGCCGGGCTGGGTTGGGTTACCAAATTCACCAAGGATTTTGTAGGAAAGGAAGCCCTGCAAAAGCAGAAGGCCGAAGGCGTGCAGCGCAAGCTCGTAGGCTTTGTGCTGCAGGATAGGGGAGTGCCCCGCGCCGAGTACGAAATTTGCAACGACAGGCAGGAAAAAATCGGCGCCGTAACCAGCGGCACCATGTCGCCGCTGAGCAAGCAGAGCATTGGCCTAGGCTACGTGCAAACCGCCTACGCCGCCCTGGGAACAAAAATTTACATCAAAGTCCGCGATAAATTCCTGGCCGCCGAGGTGGTAAAGCCGCCGTTCAGGAAGTAGCGCTTGTGGGTTGTCATCCTGAGAAATTGTCTAAAAACCAAAAATACATTTACCACAGCTCGTCCCGCAAGGCGGGAGAGACACGGAGAACACATAGAATACAAAGAAATTATACTTAGCTCTGTTTTCTCTGCACTCTTTTAACCTACAGAATAATTTTAGAAACAGGGAGTTCACAACTTGTCCCGCAAGGCGGGAAAGTGTTTTTTCTTTTGTGCTCTCTGTGCCTCCGTGGTTAAATGCCAACAGGCTTAGCCTGTGCTGATAGAACGACCGAGGCGAAAAGCTTCGGCCGAACGGAGTACCTGCTTTTTCTTTTTCTCAAAATTCCCCTATATTTGCAGCTGTTAGTCATCACTCTAAAAGCCCTCAGTACGCAAACCGCCATTAACCATTTATCATTAACCATTAACCATTATTTTCCGCCTATGGCATAACCCAAATCCTATTGTAGGTTTATAACTTCTTTACAAATAAGGAATTACACATAAAAAGCGTTAGCTTTATTCACTGCTTACTGAAAACTGGAAATCTTCACAAGCGATCATTGAGTAAGGTAGCGCTTACGTGGTAATGCGTGGGCTTTACTCATTTACTTGATCGCATAGGTTCTTCCAGTACCTCAGTAAGCAGGTAGGTTGTTTAGTCCACGTTTTTTTGTGCCTACCCCCAAAGCTTTTCCAGCGGACTAAAGTAAAACCTATTTAAAAAAATTGAAACAAAAAATCATGACAAAGAAAAACTTTTTTCGTTTTTGCCTGCTGCTCGGCTTGGGAGTGGCAAGCGTAACTTTTAGCTCGTGCGGTAAAGATGACGACAATGCTGTTGCCGTATCCGGTATTAGCTTGGACAAGTCAACGCTTGCGCTTGCCCTTGGCGAGGAGTACACGCTTACGGCTACCCTAACGCCTGACGATGCTACCGATAAAACCCTAAGCTGGACCAGCAGCGATGAGGCCAAGGCCACCGTTGATGCTAACGGCAGGGTAACCGCCGTTGCAGCAGGTACGGCTACTATTACTGCTCGAACTGGCGATAAAACCGCCAGCTGCAATGTTACGGTAAGCATTCCCGTAAGCGGCTTATCGCTGAGCAAGGATACGCTTACCCTTGCTGTTGGGGAGCTTGACACTTTGCAAGCCACAGTGCTACCCGCCAACGCTACCGACCCTGCCGTAAGCTGGAGCAGCAGCGATGAGGCCAAGGCCACCGTTGATGCTAATGGCAAGGTAACGGCCGTAGCCACAGGTGCCGCTGCTATTACCGCCACCACAGCCAATGGTAAAACGGCCACTTGCCAAGTTTTTGTTTGGCAAATCTCCGATGATATAAACGGTGTAGTAGTTAACGGTGTGCGCTGGGCTACTCGCAACGTTGACGCTCCCGGCAACTTTGCCACCTCGCCCCAAGCCTCCGGCATGTTTTACCAGTGGAACCGCAAGGTAGGCTGGAGCGCTACCGACCCCATGGTAAACTCCAACGGTGGCACTACATGGGATGCTACTATACCCACTGATACCACTTGGGCTAAATCCAACGACCCCTCACCCACCGGCTGGCGGGTACCCACCGCTGCCGAAATTGACAAGCTGCTCGATGCCGCCAAGGTAACCAGCGTATGGACTACCTACAACGGCGTGAGTGGCCGAAGGTTTACCGACAAGGCCACAGGCGCTACCCTGTTCTTCCCTGCCGTAGGCGGCCGCAGCCTCGACCGCACGCTCTTCAACGCAGGCACGGACGGCCGCTATTGGAGCAGTACGCAGAACAATAGCTTCCTCGCGCACAACCTGCGCTTCAACAGCAGCAGCGCATACCGCTACGGCTACAACCGCGGCGTCGGCTTTAGTGTCCGTCCTGCCGCAGAATAAATTCGGTTAATTTGGCTGTTTTTTAACCTCTCCCCCTGTCCCCTCTCCACAGGAGAGGGGCGTGTGCCACGAATGGGCGCAACAAGCACAAGAGCGCCTGTGGGTTGTAAAGTCCCTCTCCTCCCGCCTTGCGGGACAAGTTGAGGAGAGGGATTTAGGGAGAGTTTTTTTATTCGTCTTATTTGAGCTATTCGGCTATTGGGGACAGCTTGGGGTTGGCTTGTGTGGTGGCTATCCCCCGCTGGCGGGGGTGGTCAAAGACCGGGGGTGGAAGTCAAATGCGTGAAGCGTCCACCCCCGCCTTTCAGGCACCCCCACTCCCGCCTAAGCGGGATAAACTCTGGGGGATAGCCCACGCACAGGCGAAAGCCTCTGCCGAATGGAGCATAAGCTGTAGGAAATGCTGCTTTCTTTTTTCATTGCCGTTGGTTTTAACCAACGGGTAGGGGAAGGCACCCGCATGTTGCGCGCGGAGCACAGGTGTTTTTTCAAGGGAAACACTTGCTCCGCGCGCTTTTGCATTGCTCGCCATTATACCCGTCAGCTGAAGCAGCTTGTCCCGCAAGGCGGGAGCAATGAAGAAGAGGCTGCGCCCTGATAGGCGGCATGTGTGTTGGTGTTCAGCGGTCAATTGCATTGCCGCTGGGAACATGGCGCAATTTATAATTGTGTATGGGTTGGAAAATGTTTTCTAGCTCAAGTTGCAAACTCTCGAGTGTTCGGATCGGCATTACAAATGCCGATCAACGGCAGCAGCAACACGCCGCCGAGCGAGGGGACTTGGGGTTGGCTTGTGTGGTGGCTATCCCCCGCTGGCGGGGGTGGTCAAAGACCGGGGGTGGAAGTCAAATGCATGAAGCATCCACCCCCGCCTTTCAGGCACCCCCACTCCCGCCTAAGCGGGATAAACTCTGGGGGATAGCCCACGCACAGGCGAAAAGCCTCGGCGGAATGGGGGGGAGAGGTTTTGCTTTTACCTCACAAACTCCACCTCCTTAAACCAAAAGCACTCCTCCTTGCAGGCGCCCTCCTCCTGCAGCACCAGCTCGCCGTTGGGGCGCACCTCTACAATTTTGGCCGTGAACAGCTCTCCCGCCTGCGCATCCTTTTTTCTAACAAAAGGATGGTAGCCCTTGGAGCGGTACAGGCGCTCCATGTACTCGCCGTCAATGCTCAGGGATTGCGGATCCTGCAAATCGTCGTACCTTTTTAATATACATTGCAGCAATTCGTTCAACGCAAGGGCAATATCCCGCTCCTTGCCGTCGCACAGCAGCATGGAGGTGGCGTTGGGGGCGCTGGTAAAAACTTTTTGGTTAACGTTAAGGCCAACCCCCACCACCGACTGCGAAATGTATTCGCCGCTTATGCTTTGCTCAATCAGCATGCCGGCAATCTTGCTATCGGCTACGTAAATATCGTTAGGCCATTTGATTAGGGCATCAATATTTTCCTTTTTCAGGTAGTCCGTTACGCCGAGCGATACCGCCTTGGAGAGGTAAAACATGTACTCTGCCGGCAAAAACGTGGGGTAGAGCGCCAAGGAAAAGGTAAGGTTCATGCCCTCCTCGCTCTCCCAGCCGGCGCCCTGCTGGCCGCGCCCGCGCAGCTGCTTAAGCGCCACGGCCACCGTGCCCTCGCCGCAGCCCTGCGCCATGAGCTCGGCCACCTTGTCGTTGGTAGAGCTTAGCGTTTTAAAGTGCAGTATGTTGTAATTCATGGTCTGGAGTAGAAAAATATATGACTTTTAGGCCGAACTCACATGCAAAGAATCCTGTAAATCCTGTCTATAAAAATGCTAAATACAGGTCTGTTTTTTGCGCAGCATATTGTTATTGCTCAACCTACATCAATCGCAAATTATCAATCGTAAATCATCAATCAAAAATCGCAAATCGTAAATCGTAAATCCCCGCGGAAACGAAGGTAGTGTTTTTTTGCTATTTTTTTTTAACTTTGTAGGTTGGAACTAAAGTCTGTTCAACGTAAAATCGTATTTTTTTAATGGTGAAAAAGAAACAAACTCAGGCTGATACCGCAGCACAGGAGCTGTGCCGGGCCGTGGCCACAGCCATGTTGGATAAGAAGGCGCAAAACGTGGTAAGCCTTGATTTGAGTAGCATTGACGGGGCTATATCTACCTATTTTGTGGTGTGCAACGCCGAATCGACCACGCAGGTTGACGCCATAGCACGCAACGTAGAGGAGCATGTGCGCAAAACCTTGGGGCAAAAGCCCCGGCGCGTGGAGGGAACCGAAAATTCGCTCTGGATTCTGATGGACTACGTGGATGTGCTGGTGCACATTTTTCAGACCGAAATGCGCGAGTTTTACCGCATAGAGCAGCTCTGGGCCGACGCCGCGCTGGAGCTCCACACCGATGAGCCTCCGGTAGTTAAAAAAACTACTGCCGTGAAAAAGGTGGCCGCCACCGCTAAAAAAACGGCGGCTGAGCCAACGAAAAAAGCCGCTGCCGCAACAAAAAAGGTGGCCGCTAAAACCACCAAGGTAGCCGGGGAAGAGGTAAAAAAGACCGTTGCCAAAAAAGCTACCGTAAAGGCAAGCGCTACAAGCAAAAAAACGGTTTCCGCCAAGGCAAGCACAGCCACCAAAAAGGCCACGGAAGCCAAGCCCGCCGCCAAAAAACCGGTGGTTAAAAAAACGGTTACAAAAAAAGTAGCGGAGGCCAAGCCCGCCGCTAAAAAAACAGCTGCCAAAAAGGTAACGGCAGCCAAGCCGGCCGCAAAAAAAACGTCAACAAAAACGGCGAAGTAGGCATATCCCAAAAGCGTGTAACAACAATTTATTTTTATGATAGGACAAAGCAACAACAAGCAGCAAAAACCGGCGGACAAAACACCGCAGCGGAAGCCCAACAACAACGTATTCTGGATTTACGCCGTCATCATCGCCGGCATTTTTGCCATCAACTTTTTTGTCAACACCGGAGCGCCGGTGGCAACAACCTGGCGCGATGTGCGCACCCAGATGCTGCAATCGCATGACATAGAAAAGATTGTGGTGGTAAATAACCAGCGCAGGGTAGAGGTGTACATTAAGCCCGACCGGCTGAGCAAGTACGAGGATAAGTTCAAATCCCGCTTCAAATCGCCGGCCAAGCAGGGGCCGCATTTCTACTTTACCATCGGCGACAGCAAGGCCTTTGAGGATAACCTTCGCGAGGCGCAGTACGACATTGCCGAGAGCGACCGCATAGAGCCGCAGTTTATCGACCGAACCGACTACTTAGGCGGCATCATCAGCTACCTCTTGCCCATTGCCCTGCTCATTGGCGTGTGGATTTTCATGTCGCGCCGCATGGGTGCCGGCATGGGAGGCGGCATTTTCAGCGTCGGCAAATCCAAGGCCCAGCTCTTTGACAAGGACAACAAGGTAAAGGTTACCTTTAACGAGGTGGCCGGCTTAGAGGAGGCTAAGGTGGAGATTATGGAGATTGTGGACTTCCTCAAAAACCCGAAGCGCTACACCGACCTGGGCGGAAAAATCCCGAAGGGAGCCCTGCTCGTAGGCCCTCCGGGAACTGGTAAAACATTGTTAGCTAAAGCTGTAGCAGGAGAGGCCAACGTGCCCTTCTTCTCGCTGTCGGGCTCCGATTTTGTAGAAATGTTTGTGGGTGTGGGCGCGTCGCGCGTGCGCGATTTGTTCAAGCAGGCCAAGGAAAAGGCACCCTGCATTATTTTTATCGACGAAATAGACGCCATTGGACGGGCGCGCGGCAACAAGCCCGCGTTTAACGCCAACGATGAACGCGAAAATACGCTCAACCAGCTGCTTACCGAGATGGACGGCTTTGCCTCCAACTCGGGCGTAATTATACTTGCCGCCACCAACCGCGCCGACATACTCGACCGGGCACTGCTGCGCGCCGGCCGCTTCGACCGTCAAATCCACGTTGACCTGCCCGACCTTAAGGAGCGCCTCGAAATCTTCAAGGTACACCTGCGCGGGCTGAAGCTTGTCCCCGAGTTCGAAATCGACTTTTTGGCCAAGCAAACGCCCGGCTTTTCGGGCGCCGATATTGCCAACGTGTGCAACGAGGCCGCGCTGATAGCCGCCCGCAAGAATAAGCCGGCCATCGACAAGCAGGATTTTCTCGACGCCGTTGACCGTATTATCGGCGGCCTGGAGAAGAAGAATAAAATTATTTCGCTTGACGAAAAGCGCACCATTGCCTACCACGAGGCCGGGCACGCCACCGTGAGCTGGCTGCTGGAGCACGCCAACCCGCTGGTAAAGGTAACCATCATTCCGCGCGGCCGCTCGCTGGGCGCCGCCTGGTACCTGCCCGAGGAGCGACAAATTACCACGCAGGAGCAGCTGCTCGATGAGATGGCCTCCATACTTGGCGGCCGCGCCTCGGAGGAGCTTACCTTCCACAAGATTTCGACCGGAGCGCTCAACGACCTGGAACGCGTAACCAAGCAGGCCTACTCCATGATAGCCTTCTTTGGCATGAGTCCCAAGCTGCGCAACATCAGCTACTACGACTCGGCAGGGCAGGAGTACACCTTCTCAAAGCCCTACAGCGAAAAAACGGCTGAGGCCATCGACGAAGAGGTGCAAGCCCTGGTGGATAAGGCCTACAAGCTGGCCAAGCAGGTGCTTACGCAAAACAAAAAGGGCCTGAAGCAGCTGGCCGAGCTGCTGCTGGAGCGCGAGGTTATTTTTAGCGAGGATTTGGAGAAAATATTCGGTAGGCGCAAGGGCGATGTTACCGACTTGGCCACCGATGCCGGTGCGCAGCCTGCGCTTCCGGCCGAAGCCGGTCAGGAGGCCGCCGCCGAGCCCGAAAAACCCAAGCGCAGGCGCGCTAAAAAGGCCGAGCCCGAGCTTACTGCCGAGGGCGAGGAGGCTGCAGCCGAGCACAAACCGGCGCAGGAAAAATCGCTGTTCGATGCCCCTGAGCCATCACAACCGGAGCCTGCGGAACCTACTGAAATAGCAGAGGTTACTGATACTACGGAACCTACGGAACCTACCGAGCCCATTGAGCCTGCGGCCCCGGGCGAAGAGGAGGAAAAGAAGTAAGTTTTACAATATGGAAAAAGGTTGGGTAAAAATATACGAATCATCGGATCCAATAATGGCGGAGCTGCTCCGGCAGCACCTGGAGGAGGAGGATATTTATGCGGTGGTGCTCAACAAGCGCGACTCATCGTACGTATCGTTTGGTAGCGTGGAGCTGTACGTGCACGAATCAAACAGGGATGAGGCGCTAAAGCTAATGAATGAAAAGCTATGAAGTGGAAGAACTTGCTTATACGCACGCTGTCGGGGGCGGTTTACGTGGCGCTGGTGGTAGGCTCCCTGCTTTGGTGCCCGCAGGCCTTTGAAGCAGTTATGCTTTTTGCCATGCTGGTGTGCATGCACGAGTTTTACTCCATTAGCCGCACGCTGGGCGTAAAGCCGCAGTACGTCTTAGGCATGGTAATGGCAGCGCTGCTTTTTGTGGCGGTTTACACTTTGGCCTTTGGCCTGTGCTGCAACGCGTACCTGCTTTTTGCACTTATACCTTTATTTACCCTGGTATTCTTTGTGGAGCTGTTTCGCAAAAGCGCGGCGCCTTTTACCAACATAGCCTATACGCTGCTGGGCTTAATGTACGTAGCCTTTCCGCTTTCGCTCATGAGCAGCGTATACAGCGTGGGCGGTATGCACCTCATGCTTAGCTTTTTTATTTTGCTTTGGGCCAACGATACCTTTGCCTACCTGTTTGGCATTACGCTCGGCCGCCACAAGCTGTTCCCCAGCATTTCGCCCAAGAAATCGTGGGAGGGATACCTTGGCGGCATACTTTCGGTGGTGGTGTTCTCGTACATTCTGCACCGCGCATTCGACGACGTGGCGCTGGTGCACATGGTGTCGGTGGGCGTTATTATTTCGGTTACCGCCGTGCTGGCCGATCTGGTGGAGTCGATGCTGAAGCGCAGTGCGGGGATTAAAGATTCGGGCAAAATAATGCCCGGGCACGGCGGCCTGCTCGACCGCTTCGACGCGGCGCTGCTGTCGCTGCCGCTGGTATTTGCCTATGTAATGGTATTTATGTAAAAATAATGATGTTCGAAGCTCGATATGTGATGTAGCAAAGTCGCATGTCGTAAGTCGCATGTCGCAAGTCAATATAGTATGACAATTCACAGAGAAGGAACCGCCACCATTGTAGTGGTGTTGCTGCTGTTAGCGGCCATTTGCATGTCGGTATTTTACCTGCTGGGCTGCGGCATAATTTCGTGTACGCTGGCGGTTGCCGCCTTCATTTTCTGGTGCTGGATCATTCGCTTTTTCCGCATCCCGACGCGCCCGCTGCAGCACGACGATAGCGCCATTTACGCACCCTGCGACGGTAAAGTGGTGGTAATAGAGGAGGTATTTGAGCCTGAGTATTTGAACGAAAGGTGCCGGCAAATCTCCATCTTCATGTCGCCCAACAACGTGCACGTAAACCTTTACCCCGTATCGGGCGAGGTGGAGTACCAAAAGTACCATCCGGGCAAATTTTTGGTGGCCTGGCACCCGAAATCCTCTACCGACAACGAGCGCACCACGGTGGTGGTGAATACGGGCACGGCTAAAATACTGTTCAGGCAAATTGCCGGTGCTGTTGCGCGCCGCATCGTGTGCTACGCCAAAAAGGGCGATAGGGCGGTGCAGAACAAGGAAATGGGCTTCATTAAGTTCGGCTCGCGCGTGGATGTTTTCATTCCGTTGTCGGCAAAAGTGGAGGTGGTGCTGGAGCAAAAAACGCAGGGCGGACAAACGATTTTGGCAAGGTTTTAGTAGGTTACACTAAATGTCATTGCGGCCTTGAGCCGGAATCTCCTCACTTGAGATTGCGGATCAAGTCCGCAATGACAAAAGCGATGTAAATATTTTGAGCAAAGATTCTATACAACAAAAGAAGTTTGCAAACTTTTCGATGAATAAGCTTGCACGCTACATCATCATCGCCGTGGTTACAGCAGCAGTGCTGGCGGTGGTGTGGTACTTCCAAAACATTGTGGCCTACGTGCTGGCGGCGGCAGTGCTGTCGCTCATAGGCAAACCTCTGATGGATGTCCTTTCAAAGGTAAGGATCAAAAAGTGGCATTTGCCTCGCTTCCTTTGCGCCGCTATTACGCTCATAGCCATTTGGTTAATATTTGTTTTATTCTTTTACATTTTCATTCCCCTTATCCTTGAGCAGGTCAACGAGTTTGCCAAGGTAGATGTGGCGGGGCTCACCGCCCAGCTTGACGATCCGCTGCACAAGCTCGATGTGTGGGTTCGGAGCCACCTCTCGTCCGACCCCGATTTTTCGATTAAAACAACGTTGTACCACGAGGTGGAAAAGGTGGTGAATATGTCGCAGCTGTCGGGGCTGTTCGGCTCGCTGGCCGGCACCATTAAGGACTTTGGCATTGCTATTTTTGCTATTTCGTTCATTACCTTTTTCTTCCTCAAGGAGGATAAGCTGTTTTTTAGAACCGTGGTGCTCATTTTCCCGCAGCGCTACGAGCACAACATTACGCGGGCGCTTTCGTCGGTCAACCGCCTGCTGGTGCGCTACTTTATCGGCATTTTTACCGACATGCTCTGCGTAATGACCTTGCTTACCATTGGCCTTACGCTGGTGGCGGGCTTTTCGTGGCAGCAGGCGCTGCTTATGGGCTTGGTGGCCGGCGTGTTTAACGTTATACCCTACGTGGGGCCGCTGGTGGGCTACGCCTTCGGCATACTCATTTGCCTGGTGTCGGCGGTCAACAGCAGTATGGAGTTTGTGCCGATGGTAATCAAAACGGTGGCCGTGTTCTTTACCGTACAGGTAGTTGATATGGCTGTTTTACAGCCCACCATATACTCCAACAGCGTGAAGGCGCATCCGCTCGAAATATTTTTGGTAATACTCATTGCGGGCAGCGTGGCCGGTGTGCTGGGCATGCTTGTTGCCATTCCCACGTACACGGTTATCCGCGTCTTTGCCAAGGAGTTTTTCAACAACTTCCGCGTGGTGCAAAAGCTCACGGAGAAAATATAAGTAGACCGAGGGCAGTAGGCAATGGAGTGGGTAAACCTTAAATTTTTGAATCTTTAATTCCTGAATCTTTGAATCTTTAAACCATGTTACGCAAACTACTCATTATTATGTCGATAGTAGCAGTTGCAGCTGTCAGCTCATGCAGCGAAAGCAACCCTTTTTACGGCGAATATACAACCCCACACGAGGTTCCGCCCTTTGATAAAATAAAGCTGCAGCACTACATGCCTGCGTTTAAGGAGGGCATGAAGCAGCAGGCCGAGGAGGTCGAAAATATAGTGAGCAACGCGCAGGCGCCCACCTTTGCCAACACCATTGAGGCGCTGGAGTGGAGCGGAAAGCTGCTGGAGCGCGTCAGCCTTGTTTTCTTTAACCTCAACGAGGCCGAAACGAGCGCCGAAATGGACAAAATAGCCGAGCAAGTAGCACCGATGCTATCCAAGCACCAGGACGATATGCTGCTCAACGAGGGGCTATTTGCCAAGGTAAAGCAGGTGTACGACCAATCCGCCGAGCTGAACCTAAACCTGGAGCAAAAAAGGCTGCTCGACGAAACGTATAAAAAGTTTGTGCGCGGAGGCGCCAACCTTGCGCCCGAAGCCAAGGAGCAGCTGCGCGTGGTAAACCAAAGGCTGGCCTCGCTTACGCTAAAGTTCGGGCAAAATGTGCTGGCCGAAACCAACGCCTTTCAGCTGGTTATTGATAACCCGGCCGACCTGGAGGGGCTACCCCAATCGGTAATCAATGCCGCTGAGGTGGATAGCGGAAAGTGGGTATTTACGCTCAAAAATCCGAGTTTCATACCCTTTATGCAGTACTCGGCCAAGCGCAACCTGCGCCAGCAGCTGTTCAACGCCTACGCCAACCGCGGCAACAACGGAAACGAGTACGACAACAACGCCGTAATAGCCGAAATAGTCTCGCTGCGCGTACAAAAAGCCAAGCTTATGGGTTACGAAACCTTTGCCGACTACGTGCTGGACGACTGCATGGCCAAAACGCCGCGCAGCGTGTACAACATGCTCGCGCGCCTGTGGACACCCACGCTACGTAAGGCTAAGCAGGAGGCAGCCAACCAGCAGCAGCTCATCAACAAGAGCAAGGAAGGCTTTGCCCTGCAACCATACGACTGGCGCTACTATGAGCAAAAAATCAAGCAGCAGAGCTACAACATGGACGAGGAAGAGCTGCGCCCCTACTTTGCGCTGGACAACGTGCGCCAGGGCATTTTTACCTTGGTCGAAAAGCTGTACGGCGTGCAGTTCTCGCAGGTTACCGATGTGCCCATGTACCACAAGGATGTAACCTGCTACAGCGCCCGCGACAACAACGGCGACTTCCTGGGCCTCATGTACTTTGACTTTTTCCCCCGCCCCGGCAAGCGCGGCGGTGCCTGGATGACCAACTTCCGAGAGCAGTCGTACCGCCACGGCAAGCGCATAGCGCCGGTCATCTCGCTGGTGTGCAACTTTACGCCGGCCAACGGCAATGTTCCTTCGCTGCTTACCCCCGATGAGGTAGAAACTTTCTTCCACGAGTTTGGGCACGGGCTGCACAGCCTATTTTCCAACTGCCAGTACAAGAGCCAGGCCGGCACCAACGTGGCGCGCGACTTTGTGGAGCTGCCCTCGCAAATAATGGAGAACTGGGCCTTTGAACCCGAAATGCTGGCCCTCTACGCCAAGCACTACCAAACCGGCGAGGTTATTCCCGCCTACCTTATTCAGAAAATAGTGAGCACCAAGCAGTACGGACAGGGCTTTAAAACCATG
Source organism: Bacteroidales bacterium (assembly GCA_031549685.1). Lineage (GTDB taxonomy): Bacteria > Bacteroidota > Bacteroidia > Bacteroidales > UBA932 > JAITMY01. The sequence goes on from JAVBPG010000022.1 coordinate 60,184, forward strand.
GAGTACATAGCCGCCTCGTGGCTCGACATGGATTACCACGTGCTGAAGGACAGCACCCGCATTAATACGCAGCAGTTTGAGCGCGCCTCAATGGACAAGCTCAAGCTCATCCCCGAAATACTGCCGCGCTACCGCAGCACCTACTTCAACCACATTTTCTCGGGTGGCTACTACGCCGGCTACTACAGCTACATTTGGGCCGAGGTGCTTGATGCCGATGCATTTGACCAGTTCAAGAAGAAGGGCGACATTTTCGACACCAGCGTGGCTACGGCATTTCGCAAGTGCATACTTGAGCGTGGCGGCACCGAAGATGCCATGGTGCTGTACAAGCGTTTTAGCGGGCACGAACCCGACATTACGCCGCTGGTAAAGAGAAGAGGATTGGAATAACTTACCATTTGACCATGCACATTGATTCATTTTGGTAGGTGTGCATGATAAAATGGTACATGGCAGCTGAATAAATGGCACATGGTATAGTTTTACGCGCCGTAGAGCCCCTGGATTTGGAGCTGCTTTACGAGTGGGAAAATCAGCCTGAGGTATGGGAGCACGGCGATACGCCGGCCCCCTTTTCGCGGCACGCCCTGCAGCAGTATATTGATGAGGCGCAACGCGATATATATGCTGCTAAGCAGCTCCGGCTGATGGTGGACCTTGTTCCGGATGATGGCTCGCGCATAACCATCGGCACCGCCGACCTTTACAATTTTGACCCGCATAATGCCCGCGCCGAGGTGGGCATTCTCATCTTTGAGCAGTCGCTCAGGCGTAAGGGTTACGCCACGCAGGCCTTGCAGCAGCTTATCAGCTATGCATTTGAATCGCTGCACCTTCACCAGCTGTACTGCTCTGTGGCCGAGAGCAACACCGCCAGCCTTGCCCTTTTCCGGCAGCTGGGCTTTGAGCTTACAGGAGTAAGAAAAGCGTGGCGGAGAAAGAATAACCACTTTGAAAACGAAGTGTTTATGCAGCTGATAAGGGAGCGGTAGGAGCCTCTATATACAATCAAACGGCTTGTTTTTCAGTACTATACACTATATCCTTTTCTTTAGGTATTCGCTGGGCGTGTAGCCCGTTTGCTCCTTAAAAAAGTTGTAGAACGAGGTGTACGACTTAAACCCTACTTGCTCCGATACTTCCCTGATTTTAAAGTTATTGCTATTCCCCTCCGATTGCATTCGCTGCATGAACTCGCTCATACGGTACCTGTTCACAAAGGCGTAAAAGTTCATGCCGAAAGCCTCATTTATAATTTTTGACACATAGGTGCGATTCGTATTCAAGTATTTAGCCACATCATTAATGGAAAGGTTTACCTCGCGGTAGCGCTTTTGCACCTCAAACAGCTCAATCAGGTCGCTGTGTATGCGGTCGCGGCTTTCGGGCGCCGGCCCCATGCTGCCGAACTTAACCTCGGGTTCAGCGCTGTCGTTGGGGTAGAGGAGCGGCTGGTGGTAGCCGGCAAAGAATAGCAGGAAGAGCGAGAATATGGTAATGGCTATAAATATGAGCATCAGCGGCAGCTCCAGATTTTCGAATACGATAAAAAACATGGGCATGTAGGCGTAGCACACGTAGGCCAGCAGCGCCCAGTTGGCCCACTTGAGGTTAACGCCATCGGTGTAGGAGTATTCATGCTTGATATTTTTTCGGTGAACATACAGCATCTTTACTATCATCGCTATGTACAACGTTGTTTGTACCAAGTAGGTGGCCAGCATTAATAGGGAGACAACGTTCGCGGGTTGGTGCATGTTGGCCAGCAAGTCGCTCCAGCGCATGTAGCACTCGGGCTCTTCGCATCCCAAGAGCTGCATGGTAAACGAGGCCAACACGAAAGCCATGGCCGGGCTGAGGTGCACCAGCACAAAGCGGGCCCTAACCTTCCACGGCCTGAGCAGCGCCACAAAGTAAAAGTAAAATACCGGAGCCGACATTACCCCGTAAAGCAGGTTGTGGTAACCCATTACCGAGTAGTCGAGCAGCGAAAAGCTGAAAAAGAACTTAATGATGTAAAGCATTGAATTGCCGGCCATAGCCAAAAAAACGTACTGGAGCGCCACCAGCGATCTGCTTTTGATTTTGCGCAGCGCAATGACCACAAACATGCTCATGGCCGTAAAAAATGGCGTTAGGAAGAAAATGAGCATCAAGTAGTTTTGCGTATTGCTTAGCGTTTGTAGCGTGTCGTGTGCCATGGTATGGTTTTATTAAAATTTCATGTATGCAATTTATACGCTTTTCCAAAAACTACTTCCCCTTTTAGCTATATTTCTTACTCCTCTACAGCCAAACGCCAGCCTGCTTTTAATCACGGCTATGCCTCTTATGTCCGTTCTTGCCACTTTCAATAGCGTAAAAATACATCTAAGCGAAGCTTTGTATGCATACGAAAGCGGGTTTATACGCAGAACAATGCCGTTTTACGCTCCCAAATGTAGATTTATACGCAGCCAAACCGCTTATCTACCATAGCGTAGTACTTTTGTCCTGCTTTTTACGTTTGATTGTTACACCTTTACGCGGCGCAACCCGTAAAAAATGAGGAAGAGTCTGGTTGACATGCTAATATGGCTTACCGAGATTTCGGTCAAACCCTATGCTGGGCTGCGGGTAGCAGCTTGTGGCTTGGGGCTACAGGCCCTGCTGCTTGCATACCCTACGCCTGCCAAAGCCCAATTTTCAGGAGGAAACGGCTCGGAATCAAACCCTTACAAAATAACCACCGCCGAGCAGCTGTCGGCCATTCGCAGCTGCGCCAACCAGTACCTCTCCTTTATACTTATCAACGACCTCGACTTGCAGGGCTACGATGCCGGCGATAGTGGAGGCTGGCTACCCATTGGCCATGAGAATCAAGCACCTTTCAACGGAACCTTTAACGGGAATGGAAAAACCATTCGCAATCTTACCATTTGCCGCCCCAGCATGGAGCAAGTAGGGCTTTTTGGCTACATAGCACAGGGTGCCGCGCTGCTCAACCTTACGCTCGAGAATGCGTATATTGTTGCAGGAAAGGATGTTGGATCTTTAGTGGGGATTATGGTACAGAGCTCGGTAGTAAGTGGTTGCCACTCCTCGGGATTGGTCAAGGGCAAGGTATCGGTAGGCGGGCTGGTGGGCTACGCCCGCACCGGTTCGCTGGTCAAAAACTCAAGCACCGATTGCACCATCTACGGTTTTGGCGACTACACCGGCGGGCTGCTGGGCGAAATGTACGCTGCTACCATCGAAAACTCCTTTTCCAAAGGCCACATATACAGCGCTACCAGCAACACCGGCGGGCTGGTGGCCTACCTTAGCCACGGCTCCACCATGCTCAACTGCTACTCGGTTGCTCACGTTACCGATATTGACGATACCGTGAACTACCACATGAACCAAAACAGCGGCGGCTTGCTGGGACAAGCGTTTTACAAGTCGCGCATCGAAAACTGCTACGCTTCGGGCAACGTGCTGGGCGGCTTTAGCGTAGGTGGCCTTGCCGGTTACGTGGCGCAGGATGTGCACATGCAAAACAACGTGGCGCTCAACCGGCTGGTAGAGGGCAACGATCAGGTACACGAGCTGCTGGGCGGCGAAGATATGACCATTTCGCCGGGGCATCAGTACAAGCGCAGGGATATGCAGGTTAAGAAAAAGGACGCGCCCCCATCATCCTACATTTCCGATCTCAACCACGATATTGAGTTTGAGGAGGCACAGGTACCTTTTTACAAAAGTATAGGGTGGCAATTTGGTGTGGACGAGAACCACCCGTGGTGCTTCAACGACTCTACCGGCTACCCCGAGCTGTGGTTTGAGGGCCTTCCGCTATCGTCCCTGTCGCTCAGCACCAACTTGGTAACCCTTTACCCCGGCGACACCTGCGCGCTGCTTGAGCCTGTTTTTGAGCCAGCCAATGCCCGCCTTAAGCTGGTAAGCTGGAGCAGCGGCAACCCCGAGGTAGCTTCGGTTGACAGCAACGGCATGCTTATCGCCAACGATCTGGGATTTACTACGGTGCAGCTCGAATCGGTCGATGGCAACCACAAGGCGGTGTGCCGTGTAAACGTAATACCTCGCCCCTCCGATACCGGCGGCGTGGAGGAGGAGCAGGTAACACTCCACCTTTACCCCAACCCCGTGCGCGATGTACTTAACGTTATAGCATCTGAACAAATATTTGAGGTAAAGGTGTATAGCACCATGGGGCAGCTGCTGATTGAGCGGCGAAACCTGCTGCAAAGCTTTACCGCTGTTGATGTATCGCATCTGCCCAAAGGGATGTACCTGGTGGTGGTGCGCACGCTCAACGGCAACCGCACCCTCAAGTTTGTAACACTTTAATATTTACCAATAATTTGTGAACATGATTAAACAAAAGAAACAAAAGATGCAGCACGCTGCAACGGCAATAGGATCATTCTTCAGGTGCTTTTTTAATGCTGTACCTTCAAAAGAAAACCGAAGGGCCGTGAATACCGTCATATTTTATGGCGGTCACCGCATGCTGGCGTACTCTTCAGCTCCGTGGTTAAGAATCTCGGGCTGCAGCAATCGTCGAGTAGAGAAGTAATAAATTTAATAAATAAAATGTTTCATTTAAAAGACCATGATGTTATGACAGCAAAACAGATTCTTGCCGCCGCTATTTTTACTGCCGCCACGTGCTTTGCCACCAGCGCAACCGCACAGACCTACAGCCCCACGGGTAGCGGTACAGCCAACGACGTTGCCGCCACGCAGGTGGATTACGTAACCGTAGGCGCCACCATGCCCTACGCCACCGATACCGCTCAGGCCGGCCTGGCCGCATGGAAAGCCGACCTGGCCGCCGCCGGATTTACCAACACGGTAACCGTAAGCACGCGCTGGTACGTTGACAATAACGAGCTTGCCGGAGCAACCGATAAGCCGAGCATATTTATTGCCTGGCCCGACCAGCCCGGAGCCCACACACTTAAGGTTGCCACCGGCATTGCCGTGAGCGGCGTAGCCACCTCCTGTGCACCGGCCGAAAGCCAAAAAATGGTGTACGTGCTGCCCCTGCCCGTAGCCGAATTTACATCTGCCAACCAGGTGCTGGCCTGCACCGAAACCATGGCCAACATAGGCTACAAGGTAGCCGGCATTGGTCAAAAGCAGCTGGCCTATACCATTACCCGCAAACCGATGGGGCAGGCGGCCACCTCCGAAAGTAGCACGCAGAACGTGGGAACCGGAGTTACCAACGCCGGAGAGTTTGAGGAGACCGTTGATTTTGCCACAGCAAGCGCTAAGTACGACGATGCCAACGCCACCACCGGCAGCTTTGCGGTGGACAACCTTGCACCGGGCTATATTTATACCATTGAGCTTACCGGCATTAGCGACCAAATCAGCCGCAAGTCGGGGGTAACCGCCGGTATTAGCGGTAACCGGATTTCGGTAGCGGTTACGCCTATGCCGTCGAGCACCAAGATTAACCACGTTCAAAACATAGAGTAGCGCATTTTTCAGGGGAAATATTTAGCCGGAGTTCCCCGTATCACAAACAAGCGTGCGACGCCGCGTATGCCAAGGTTGCACAGTAAAGTTATTACTAATCGGAGTGCAACCGAGGCGTATGTTGCGCTGCATGTTTGCTGTGGTAGCATCAGGGAGTATTTGAACTCCTACCGGCTATTTTTTGGAGGTATAATCAGAGAGAAGTTTGTAGAACGTTTGCAACACGGGCTATACATACTATTGCTCAGCATTGCGTTTGCCTTAAGTGGGGCGCATACGCTGCGCGCACAACAGGCCATAAAACAGTGCGTAAACGGTAAAGCGCAGTTTGCCGTTAGCGGCGACACGCTTTCCTCCTTCCGCTACAGCGTTACGGGGGGCACGCTGCTTTCGGTTGCGCGCAGCGATAGCGTGGTGGTAAAGTGGGGGCTCCGGCGGGGTTCGTACCGCTTGGGCGTGCAGGAAACCTCGGCTGCCGGCTGCGATGGCCCTTGGGTGTACCAGGAGGTAAAGCTGGTAGGAATCCCGTTTTACTTCCCCAAAGACCAGCGCCGTATTTGCCCTGGCGACACCATGTTTTTGCCCATTGACGGCCGCCTGTACCAAAGCCATAAAACCCGCTGGTCCGATCCCGAGGTGGCCGCGCGCGGCATTGTGGCGCCCGGCGGATACCGCGTGTGGGTGGAGGATGTATACGGCTGCCGCTACACCGATTCCATTACCGTGGTGCCGTGCCAGCCTGCCGTTAGCCCTCAAAATGGTAACTTAAATCCGTAGTAAAATGTTTAGGTATACGCTAACCTGTTTGCTGCTGCTTGCAGCCACCGTGTGCCAGGCTCGCCCGTGGTATGTAGATGCTGCGGCCGATGTCTACCTGGCCGGGACGCGCGACGGGAGCACGCCCGCAAAAGCATTTTCGAATTTGAGCTACGCCACCGACAACGCCGTGAGCGGCGATATTATTTACATAAGCGGTGGCGTTTACACACCACCACCTACCAACTGGAGCGCAACGCCTCCGCTGTACAGCTCGTTTTACATCCAATCAGGGGTAAGCCTTGTTGGCGGCTACGGAGGAGGAGTAACGCAGCTGCTGGGGCGTAGCGGTGCCACCTTTAGCGTTTTGCAGCTCAGGGAGGGCAACGATACCACGCGCGTGAGCGGCATTACCTTCCCAACATACGGCCACTCGTCGCAACCCAACAGCGCCGGCGGAGCCATTGATGCGCGCGGTAACGTAAAGCTGCTGGTCAACAATTGTACGTTTGCTACCACAACCGCCACCTTAGGCGGTGCCATTAATTTAGCCAATGGCGCATTCGCCAAGGTTAGCGGTTGCGAGTTTGCGGCCTGTAAGTCGGGCGACAAGGGCGGTGCCATTGCCGTAAGCAGCTCCACGCTGGTGCTGCAAAGTTGCAGCCTGCACGATTGCTCGGCACAAATGGGGGGAGCCCTGTATACCATTGGTTCAAACGTGCTGGTGGAGGACACCCGCTTTTACGGCAACAAGACAACCGGCACCAGCAATGGCGGAGCTGTATACGTAGCTGCCGGTACAACCCTTACCATGAGGCACAGCTCGGTAGTAAACCAGCAAGCCAACAATGGCGGCGGCGGATTGTTCATTAGCGGCGTAAGCACCGTTACGCTCGACTACTGCACGGTGGCGCTCAACACCTCAAGCACATGGGCATCCAGCGGCAGCGGGGTGGGAGGCAATACCTCGGGCAACGTTAGCATATCCAACTCCATTATATCGGGCAATACGGGTGGGGGAGGTGGCAATTTGGATGTTAACACCATTGGCGTAGATTTATCTAATAGTCTTATAGATAATAAAATATATGATGATAGCGGGCAGCAGGTAGGAACGTGCGACAGGGATGATATTGATATTACCGTAGGCGATAGCGGCAAGGTAAACGTCATACTTCCTCCAACTATCAACACGCCGAACGGAGAGGTTGATAACCCTCTTGCCGATGATAGCGGCCAACCGACTATTGGCGTGGATGGCGACCAAAGCGTTGCACCGCAGCTCGCGCTCAGCATGAGCACCGACAACGCCGCGGCATGCGCGGGGCAAAGCGTTACCTTTACCCTCAGCGCCACCAACCTTAGCGCCCAGGCCACCTTTAGCCTGTACAGCGTATCGGGCCCCTCCGGCAGCGAAACGCTGACCCTGCTACGGTCGCAGCAGCTGGCAGCCAGCGCCGTTTCGTTTACCCTGCCCATGCCCGAGCAGTCGGGTGCCACGGCCAGGTTCAGGGGGCAGGTGGCAAGCGGCCCCGCCTCGGCCTACAGCGCCGATGTATTGGTGGTAGCCCTTCCCCGGGCTCAGGCCGGCAAGGTCAACCACGGCAAAAATGTGGTGGAGTAAAAGAGCTACGCAATGTCGCTGTAGCGCGGAAAGCTTTGCAAAAATTCAACGGCCTGCGTTTCGAAATTCACGCGGCAGCAGTAGGCGCTGTCGCCGTTGGTAATGGCCAGGTAAGGTACGCGCAGCGTAAGGTTGTAGCGCGCTGCCTGCGCAAAGGTTTCGTTGCCGATGGCCACGCTTGGCGCCTTGCACTCCACCAGTAGCAGCGGCTGTCCCGCGCGGTTGCACGCCACAATATCGCAGCGGCGGCTCATGCCGTTTACCTTGAGCGCATGCTCCACCATCAGCAAGCCCCCCGGAAATCCTTTCTCGTTTACCAAAAAATGAATAAAGCCCTGTCGCACCAGCTCCTCGGGCGTAAGCGCCACGTGCTTTTTGCGAATGGGGTCGAAAATGTGCTGCCGCCCGTCGATAGTGGATATTTGGGGGATAAAGTTCAAGGTTTAAAGTTTAAGGTTTAAAAGGGTAGGGGTGTAAGTTACGTTTTTTTGATTTACGAAAGAATTTTTTTGGAACGCGGATGACGCGGATTATACGAATAGTCACGGATAAATACACTACCCTGTAAATCTTGTTAATCCTGTCTAAAAGATAAAAATCAGTTTAAAAAAATCCGTGCTATCCGTGTGCCGGATTTCCTGGCGGCTTTGCTTCCCTGTTCGAACCAAGCTGCGCCCACAAAGTTAAGCACATTTTTCATCTTCGTCCAAAAATCGTACCTTAGCAACTCAAAATTTGCGCGCGATAAAAATTTTCAATTCTTCATTCTCAATTCTTAATTCTTTTTGGCCAAGCTTCGCATATCCGACACCATTTCCTCCTACGAGGGCATTATGGCGGCGCTCCGCAACAAAATTTACAAGCCGCTGTACCTGCTCATGGGCGAGGAGCCGTACTACATCGACCTTGTAACAAGCTACATCGTCGATAACCTGCTGCCCGAGGCCGAGCGCTCGTTTAACCAAACGGTGGTGTACGGCAAGGATGTTACGGGGCAAAATATTGTTGACCTTGCGCGCCGCTACCCCATGATGAGCAACTACCAGCTGGTGGTGGTAAAGGAGGCGCAAAACCTCAAGGACAAAGACCTCGAAGCCATTGAGGTCTATCTTCGCGCGCCGCTCGCCTCCACCATCCTGGTGATTTGCTACAAGGGCAAGGCGGTGGACAAGCGCAAGGCGTTTTACAAGCAATCGCTCAAGGCGGGCGATGTGCTCGAAACCGCCCAGCCCTACGACAACGAGGTCATGGGCTGGATTAGCAGCTACCTCAAGGAAAAGCAGCTGGGCATTGCCCCGCAGGCGGCGAGCATGCTGGCCGAATTTCTGGGCGCCGACTTGGGTAAAATCGTTAACGAACTCAATAAGCTCATGGTGCTGCTGCCGCAGGGCACCAAGCAAATTACCGCCGACGACATTGAAAAAAACATAGGATTCAGCAAGGACTACAACAGCTTTGAGCTCAACAACGCCATATCTACCGGCAACGTGCTCAAGGCAAACCGCATTGTACAGCACTTCGAAAAGAATCCGAAGGACAACCCCATCACCGTTGTCATAAGCAGCCTTTTTTCGCACTTTCACAAGCTGTTCTTGCTGCACATGCTCAAGGCGCAGTACCGGGCCGTGCCGCCCAGGGACGAAGCCGCGCGCCTGATCGGCGTGCATCCTTTTATTTACGAAAAGGAGTACCTGCCCGTGCTGGCGCGGTACTCGTCCACCAAGTGCGCCGAGGTTATTTCGCTGCTGCGCGAGTTCGACATGCGCAGCAAAGGTTGGAACAACGCTTCCACCGAGGATGGCGACCTGCTGCGTGAGTTGGTGTATAAAATAATGCACTGATGTATATAGCTTAAAGCTTCGCTGTTTTGAATTTGTTTAATACTGTTTTAAGCGCTAACGCGCGTTGAAAAAACAACCACCTTAAACGCGAAGCATCAAACAATTTTGAACCCTTTAAAACCTTCTCAAGCCTTGACTATTGCCATTGTTATTATTACCTGCATCGTTTCCATCGTTTGCTTTAAGCGCCGCGATGTGTTCGATAAGCTGCTGCTGTCGCCCTACCGCGTAAAGCACAACAAGGAGTGGTGGCGCATTATTACGCATGGCTTTGTGCATGCCGACTACGTGCATTTGGCCGTAAACATGCTGGTGCTGTACTCCTTTGGCGAGGCCGTGGAGCGCTGGCTCGACACGGGTTTTACGCGCTTTCCCCAGCTGCACTACATCGTGCTGTACTTTGGCGGCATGGTGGTGGCCAGCATTTCCGACCTTGCCAAGCGCAAGGATCAGTACAGCTACGCCTCGGTGGGAGCCTCGGGCGCCGTAAGCGCCGTGCTGTTTGCCTTCATATTTTTTCAGCCCTGGAGCAAGCTCTACTTTATGGGCATACTGCCCATTCCCGGCATTATTTTTGGCCCGCTGTACCTGTGGTACTCATCGTACATGAGCAAGCGCGGCGGCGACAACGTGAACCACGATGCGCACTTTTACGGCGCGGTGTTTGGCTTCGTTTACCCCATATTCATTGAGCCCGACCTGGTGATGCACTTTATAAACCAGCTGTTGATGAGATAAAAATAGTTCATAAAGTTTGTAAAGCTACAAGTTCATCAAGTCGTAAGCCTCTTTACAAACTTTCCACTTTACAAACTTTCCACTTTCGTGAACAAAGCCGTTTTCTTAGACCGCGATGGCGTAATTAATAGCGACGAAGGGCACTACTACGTTTTTCGTCCCGCGGATTTTGTGCTTACGCCGCGCCTGGGCGAGTGCCTCAAGGCCTTGCAGGACGAGGGCTACCTGCTCATTGTAGTAAGCAACCAGGGTGGGGTGGCGCGCGGCGAGTACGAGCTGCAGGAGGTGGAAACCCTCAACACATTTTTGCAGGAAAAGCTGCAGGACTCCGGCGTACAAATTACCGAGTTCTACATTTGTCCGCACCACGGCGATTTTGGCAAATGCCTGTGCCGGAAACCACAGCCGCTAATGGTACAAAAAGCCATGGCGCGCTTTGAGATCGATGCCAAGCAATCATTCTTCATTGGCGACCGCGAAAGCGACATGCAGACCGCTGCGGCAGCAGGTGTGAAGGGAATTCTGGTGGAGCGAAATGCAGGAGTTGAGAAGGCGGTAAAACTTATTTTGGAGGTTTGAGGGCTCATTTTTTAATCTCCTTATCAGCTTCCAAGTAAATCTCCACCAATCCTTGCGGCAAATCTACCGTAAGGATTTTTTCTTTACCATCTACCGAGATAATAAAGTCCTCATTGGCGGGAATGATGATCTCCTGCCCCTGGGGGTTGAGAATTTGCAGGCAGGGGTTTCCCGGGTAGTCAAGCCAATCGCCCACCAAGCCCAGCTCGCCCAATGCTTTGTCCACCACCTTGTAGCCCATTAGTTCACGGGGTGCAGCGCTGCCACTTCCGGCGGCATGCCGGCGCTGCTGCCGCGCGCTCAGCTCGGCCATCACCTCCTTGCCCACCAGCTCCGCCGCGCGCTTTTCGCTCTCCATATCGTCAAACACAACCACGTACTTGCTGCCTTTTTCCTCCGCGCTTTTGAGGTAAAACGGAACGCTTAACCCGTCAACGGTGATGAATAGCGGAGCGCTTTGCGGCAGCGAAAAGTCGTCGTAGAGCGCCAGCATCAGCTCGCCGTGCGCCCCGAATGTTTTTTGAAGTTTGCCTATGGCGGTAAGATTATTCATGCTGCAAAAGTAAGGATTTTTCGGGCAAAGACGCAAAGGCGAAGAAGATAAAGCTTGCAATGCGAGTATGGCATCTTGTTGAAACCTCTTGCGTCTTCGCGGCGTTGCGCGTATCGCGTATAAAACAAAAAACGCCATGCAATTTGCACGGCGCTTTATTATTTTGCAAAGCAAAAAATTACTCGGCAGCGGGAGCCTCATCGGCTTCAGCGGCAGGTGCCGCAGCAGCGGCGGCTTCGGCAGCCTTAGCGGCCAGCTCAGCCTTCTTTTGCGCCAGGGCTTGCGCCTTGGCCTCCTTGGTCTTTTGCTCTTCGCTCAGGCGCTGCTTGCTTCCGTCAACCTTAGCCTTGGCCAGCGCCGTGGTTTTGGTCGAGATCTTCGATTCCTTTTCGGTAACCCAAGCTTGGAATTTTTGCTCGGCAGCCTCGGGCGTCAAAGCACCCTTTTTTATACCGCCTTCGAGGTGTTTTTTCAACAGCACACCCTTGTAGGACAAAATTGCACGCGTGGTTTCGGTTGGCTGGGCACCCTTGTTAAGCCAGCCCAAAGCCTTATCGAAGTTGAGATCGATGGTGGCGGGGTTGGTGTTAGGGTTGTAGGTGCCTAACTTTTCAATGAATTTGCCATCGCGTGGCGCCCTGCTGTCGGCTACCACAATGTGGTAAAAGGCATGACCTTTTTTGCCGCGTCTTGCTAGTCTGATTTTTACAGCCATTTTGTTTTTGAAAAATTAAAATAAATACTGAAACGGGGGACAAAGGTAGCATTTTTCCCGGAAATACGCAAGCCGGACAGGCTTTTTTCCAACTTGATAGAAGAAATGTGACAAATTTGTATCTTTATTTGAAAACAATGTGATATATTTGTCGCGTCGATTCGGTAGCAATGCGGAGGGCTACCGGAGTTTTACGTTTAATGCATATTAATCTAATCAACTTAAAATAAAAATACTATGAAAGAATTACGCAAGGAACAGCATCGAAAAAGCTATCTTTGGACCGGACTTGCCGGATTTGCCGGGTTTTCAGGATTCAACTTTTTTGCAACGGGCAACGTTGCCAGCCTTTTCTTCTTCTCCTTCTTCGGGTTCTTTGTTTTTTTCATTATGCGCTACCTCACAAGGGGCACGTGGGACGAGCGCCTGCTGGACAACCTGAAGGCGGCGCGGGTTAACGGCACCATGGTAACCTATGTGGCCATCACGCTTATGGGAGTTATTCCCATGTGGACGCCTGTAGCGCAGCTGTTCTACGTGCTCGGATGCGGCGCGGCCATTTTCCTGGCCTTGGTAACCTGGTGCGTATCATTTGTGTACTACGAGTATAGGAGATAGCATGTCCGAATTTACCAGCAACATCAAGGAGTATCGCCAGCAGGCCGGGTTGACCCAGGAGGAGCTGGCGGCGCGCGTAAACGTTCGCCGCGAAACCATTGTGCGGCTTGAGGCCGGCCGGTATAACCCCTCGCTTAAGCTGGCCATTGACCTGTCACGGGCGCTCAGCTCACCCATCGAAAAGCTGTTTGTCTTCGAGTAACGCACGAGCTGCGGGCGTAGCCACGCTGTGGCGGAGCGGAGTTCGGCCGAGTCAAGCGCACGCCGGCGGTGGGTTACGCAAAAAAAACGTACTTTTGCACGTATCAAAATCATAAATCGTAAATGGTAAATTGTAAATCAAGAGATTGCCGCATCGTTTTTATGGGCACGCCCGAGTTTGCCGTTGGGCCGCTACAAGCCCTGGTCGAAGGCGGATACAAGGTGGTGGCCGTGGTTACCGCCCCCGATAAGCCCGCCGGGCGCGGCATGCAGCTGCAACAATCGGCTGTAAAACAATATGCTGTTAATCAAAATATTACAGTATTACAACCGGTTAAGCTGCGTGACGAAGGTTTTTTAGCGGAGCTAAAGGCACTTGAGGCTGATTTATTTATAGTGGTGGCATTCAGAATGTTGCCCGAGATAGTTTGGGCTATGCCACGCCTGGGAACATTTAACCTGCATGCCTCGCTGCTGCCCAACTACCGTGGCGCCGCACCCATAAATTGGGCCATTATTAACGGCGATACCGAAACCGGCGTTACCACCTTTTTCATCAACGAGGAGATTGACGCGGGTAAGATTTTGCTGCAGGAAAAAGTCCCAATCCTCGCCTCGGATAACGCCGAAACCCTCCACGACAAGCTAAAATCGCTGGGAAGTACGCTGGTTCTAAAAACCGTAGATGGAATTATAAATAATTCTATATCAGCGATTTCACAGAATGAGACTTACGATATCAACAAGTTTTCAACAGCCCCGAAGCTTTTTAAGGAAAACACCCGCTTAGACTGGCAAAAAACAGCCCGCCGGCTGGTCGATTTTGTGCGCGGCTTGAGCCCTTACCCGGCAGCCTGGTGCGAGTTGACCGTGGACGGAAATCCCGTGGCGGTAAAAATTTTTGCGGCGCATGCAGAGGAGGAAAATGCTGGACAAAACTGTCATTCCGGCCTTGAGCCGGAATCCCAACCCAAGGATTGTCATTGCGGGCTCGACCCGCAATCCCCGGATATGAGGATGGCGAATCAAGTTCGGGATGACAACTTCAAGAATGAGATTCCGGCTCAGGGCCGGAATGACAAAGAGAAGGCCTGCGTGCTTACCAACGGCTCCTCCTTCCTCAAAATCCGCTGCGCCGACGGCTACCTGTGCGTGGACGAGCTGCAGCTGACGGGAAAAAAGCGCATGAAAACCGAGGATTTTTTGAGAGGATTCCGGGGAAAGTTTGAGTAAAATAAACCTCACGCAAAGGCGCAGATACACAAAAATTAGCCACTAATACACGATTTTTCTTGCTTTATTTCGTGAATTAGTGGTTAAAACATTATTCTTTTGCGCCTTAGCGTCTTTGCGTGATACGCTCTACTTTGCCCAAGTGGGCACACCCGCCGCGCCGCCAATCCTTACATTTTCCATCACAATATTCTCGGTGTTCGTCAGGTCAACCGCGTTGGGAGCAGCGCCTATTTTTACGTTCGAAAAGTAAATATCGCGCACCTTTTTTTCGGGGAAACCCTGCACCACAATTCCCGCGTTGGTAGCCTTTTCAATGCTCAGGTTGCCAATGTGCACGTTGCTTATATCCGTGGCGTAGCCTTGCCCCTCGCCGTGGTAGTAGGAGGTAATAAACACGCCGTCCTCCACCGTGCCCAGCTGCACGCTATCTACAAAAATGTTGCGGATATAGCCGCCGCGATCGGGGTTCGATTTCAGGTAAACGCCGCGCTTGAGTGCACCTGCGTAGCTGCAATTTTTCACAAAAACGTTTTCCACTCCGGCCGACATTTCGCTGCCTATAACCAGGGCGTGCAAGCCGCGAAATCGGCAATTGCGCACCACAATATTTCGGCTGCCGTGCCCGGCCGCGCGCCCCTCGTGGTCACGCCCGGCCTTAATGGCCACGTTGTCGTCGGCGTTGTCGAACTCCACGTTTTCTATCAAAATATCTTCGCTGTATTCGGGGTCTATGCCGTCGTTGTTTTTGTTGTAGGTGGCAAAGCTAATGCTGCGCACCGTAGCATTTTTGCACTCGAGCAGGTGTATGCACCAAAACGGCGAATCCTCAACCCGCACGCCCTCTATCAAAATATTTTTGCAACCGTAGAGCTGTATTAAGTGCGGTCGCAAAAAATGGCCTTCGCCGAAAATGCGCTTTTCAACGGGCACGCTTTGGTGGTTCATCTCGCGCGATAGCTGTTGATCGTTTTTTTGCTGCGCAGCCCAGGGCGAAAAGCTTTGCGAGGCCTCGCCATCAATTACGCCACGGCCGGTAATGGCTACATTCTCTAAGCCATACCCGTAAATAAACGGGCTGTAGTTGTACAAAAAAGTTCCCTCCCAGCTGGTTTTTACCACAGGTAAGTAGTGCACGGGCTTACCGCCGAATTGAATTTTCGCGCCATCCTCAAGCCGCAGGTTCATGTTGCTCACCAGGTGAATGGGGCCATGCATGAGGTAAACTCCGGCAGGAACCACCACGCTGCCACCGCCGCCTTGGGCGCAGGCGGCAATGGCCTTGTCAAAGGCGGGCTTGCAGTCGGTGGCGCTATCGCCCACCGCGCCAAAATCGGCTACGCTAAAAGCCGCGTTGGCAAATACCGGCGCCTGGATGCGCGCTACAATGCGCTCGACTGTTTCGGGCTGTGAGGAGCAGCCAAGAAGGAGTGAGGCGATGATAGGAATGTATTTTTTCATAGTGAAGAATTTTATGCAAAGTACGTCATTGCGAGGGCGAGGAACGAGGACGCTACGATTGAGATTCTATGCTATTCAGCTGCTCGCCCGCAATTCTCGCCGCCACCGCCACGTACTCGGCGCAGGGGCGCTTGGCGTAGTACTCGGCCGTGCGCGCGGATGGGGTGGGAGCGTCCTTGACCTGCGCTAACCCCAGCAGCTCGCGGCAAACGATGGAGCCATTCTCCGCACGAAATTTTTCGGCCAGCTCCTGCTCCGCGGCGTACAGCCGCTTCTTGGCCCCGGCATCCTGCGGGTCGGGGTTGGGGTAGCGCAGGCCCGCAAGCATGCACATGCCGCTCACCGCGCCGCAAATCTCGCGCAGGCGCCCCACGCCGCCGCCAAAGGGAGCCGACAGCGTTGCCGCCAAGCTTTTATTCAAGTCAAATAAATCGGCGTAGGCCAAAAAAACGGACTGGGCGCAATTGTAGCCCTCATCCTTAAACAGCGATACGGCGCGCGCTACGCGCTCCTCAACGTTAAGCATTTTGCAAGAGTGTTTTTACAAAGATAGCACATAAGATGTTTAAATGCCAAGCCGAACAACAGCTTACATGAGATTCAACTAAGCTATTCTCTTAGTGTTACTTTGTGCATAACTTTTATGAAACTTTCGTGATAGATGTTAATCGCATTGTACGTAAAAATTTTTACCTTTGAAACCATTCCGCTTTTTGCTTACACAAATGACAGCCGAAAAAATCATACAGCACTTGGGTTTGCTGCCTCACCCCGAGGGCGGCTACTATAGGGAAACCTACCGCAGCACCGAGCGCATGACCACCGCCGATGGCCGCCAGCGTAGCGTGTGCACCGCCATTTACTACCTGCTGCGCGATGACGAAAAATCGCAGCTACACCGCATAAAGTCCGACGGAATCTGGCACTTCCACCGGGGGCAGGCTTTAGAAATTGTGCTGCTTGAGGATGGCATCCAGCGCAGCATTTTGCTTGGCTGCGATGTGGAGCGCGGCGAGGTACCGCAAGCCGTAGTACCCGCCGGTGCTTGGTTTGGCGCAGGGCTGAAGGAGGGCAAGGGCTACGCCCTGGTCAGCTGCACCGTGGCGCCGGGGTTCGATTTTGAAGATTTTGAGATGTGGGAGAATAAAGCTACCAAATAAATGCTGCGATTTATACTTGGATTGCATATAACAACGTTTCACTTTTAGTCGGAGATTTCTCGCATTGCTCGAAATGACGTGCTATAAAAAATAGCATAGAGTTGGTTGGGGGAGGCAGCAAAGCCGCCTCCCCAACCAACCAAGTTGCTCATCCTTTACCGTCATTTTCACCGAAAGAAAATAATACATTAAATAACAAATACTTATATAAATCCTAATCTTTAAATTTTTAAACTTTAAACCAAATCACTATGACACCACTTTTTTGGCTTGTTCCGGCCTCGGCCTTGCTGGCGCTTTGTTTTGCCTACTACTTTTTCAGGCAAATGATGAAGGAGGACGAGGGCACCGACCTCATGAAGCAAATTGCCCTGCACGTGCGCAAGGGCGCCATGGCCTACCTCAAGCAGCAGTACAAGGTGGTAACCATTGTGTTTGTAGTGCTGGTCGTGTTCTTTGCCATACTGGCCTATGGCTTTGGCGTGCAAAATCCCTGGGTGCCCGGTGCATTTCTTACCGGCGGATTTTTCTCGGGCTTAGCCGGATTTATCGGTATGAAAACCGCCACCTACGCCTCGGCGCGCACGGCCAACGCGGCGCGCAATTCGCTCAACGCGGGCCTGCGTGTGGCCTTTCGCTCCGGCGCCGTAATGGGCCTAACGGTAGTAGGTTTGGGCCTACTCGATATATCGCTGTGGTTTCTTTTGCTCAACGTGTTTTACGATGTTAGCGTAGCGCAAAACGTAGTAATTATCACCACCACCATGCTTACCTTCGGCATGGGCGCCAGCACGCAGGCGCTGTTTGCCCGCGTGGGCGGCGGCATCTACACCAAGGCCGCCGATGTGGGCGCCGACCTGGTGGGCAAGGTCGAGGCCGGAATCCCCGAGGACGACCCTCGCAACCCCGCCACCATAGCCGACAACGTGGGCGACAACGTAGGCGATGTAGCCGGCATGGGCGCCGACCTGTACGAAAGCTACTGCGGCTCGATACTGGCCACCGCCGCGCTCGGCGCATCGGCATTTTTCGTTTTGCCCGAAATGCAGCTCAAGGCCGTATTTGCGCCCATGCTCATTGCCGCCGTGGGCATTATTTTGTCCATCATCGGCATATTTTTGGTGCGCACCAAGGAGGGCGCTACCATGAAGGACTTGCTGGGCGCGCTGGGCAAGGGCGTAAACGTAAGCTCCATACTCATTGCCCTGGCCACCTTCGGCATTCTGTACGTGCTGCAAATACCCAACTGGGTGGGCATTTCGTTCTCGGTAATTTGCGGTCTGCTGGCGGGGATTATCATCGGCCAGGCCACGGAGTACTACACCTCGCACTCGTACAGGCCCACGCAAAACGTGGCCAACAGCGGGCAAACAGGCCCCGCCACCGTTATTATTTCGGGCTTGGGCTTGGGCATGCTCTCCACGGCCATTCCCGTGCTGACCATTGGCGTGGCTATTATCATGGCCTTCCTGTGCGCCATTCAGTTCGATGTGAACAACATGCTTACCGCACAAAACCTGAGCCTCGGCCTCTACGGCATTGGCATTGCCGCGGTGGGAATGCTCTCCACCCTCGGCATTACGCTGGCCACCGATGCCTACGGCCCCATTGCCGACAACGCCGGCGGTAACGCCGAAATGAGCGGCCTCGGCAAGGAAGTGCGCAAGCGTACCGATGCGCTCGACGCCCTGGGCAATACCACCGCCGCCACCGGCAAGGGCTTTGCCATTGGCTCGGCTGCGCTTACTGCCCTGGCCTTGTTAGCCTCGTACCTGGAGGAAATAAAAATAGGCTTGCAGCATATCGGTAAAGATATAATTACCCTTGCCAACGGCGATACGGTGGAGGTAGCCAAGGCCACCATCGTGGATTTGATGAGCTACTACCAGGTAACGCTGATGAATCCCAAGGTGCTTATCGGCGTATTTATTGGCGCTATGATGGCCTTTATGTTCTGCGGATTAACCATGAACGCCGTGGGGCGCGCCGCGCAAAGCATGGTGGAGGAGGTGCGCCGCCAGTTCCGCGAAATCAAGGGCATACTTACCGGCGAGGCCACCCCCGATTACGCCCGCTGCGTTGAAATTTCGACTAAGGGAGCGCAGCGCGAAATGCTGCTTCCTTCAATTTTAGCCATCCTGGCGCCCATTGTTACGGGCTTGATTTTTGGCGTAGCCGGAGTAATGGGCTTGCTGGTGGGCGGCTTGGGCGCAGGCTTTGTGCTGGCCATTTTTATGGCTAATGCAGGTGGCGCCTGGGATAACGCCAAAAAGTACGTGGAGGAGGGCAACCATGGCGGCAAGGGCTCCGACACCCACAAGGCCACCGTGGTGGGCGATACCGTGGGCGACCCGTTCAAGGATACCGCCGGGCCATCGCTCAACATTCTCATTAAGCTCATGAGCATGGTGGCCATTGTAATGGCCGGGCTCACGGTGGCGTTCTCGCTCCTGTAAGCTTTTCCCACAAGATTGCGGAGGCGCAAAAAAGAAGAGGCTGCTCAAAAAGTTTTTGGGCAGCCTCTTCGCTATAATCATTTATCAACTTTCCGGGCTATCCCGCTTCTCTTCAATACGCTTTATCTCTTTGTCAAAATCGGATTCAAACAAGCGATCTTGAATAGGACGATATTTTTCAAATTCATTTTCAGCATGTTGTTTGGCAAGAGCCGCGGTGATTTTGCCCGCATTTTGCAATAAATCTCTCCCATTTGCCTGTAAAATTAAATCCAAATGCTTTGCCCAATCAGACATAGAGAGGGGAATATGCCGTTTTGCATATTCTTCGGCAAAATCCAAATAACCGTTGACGATACGCCCAAGAGATTCCAACTCCGTTTCGGTCAGATAATTTTTAGCGATTGTCACATCTGTTTTTATAATCTTCCCGCTTGGACTTTTCTCCCAAGAAGTCAATCCCATGTTTTCTTTGCTGTGGTCGGCTCGCGTGTAAATCAATTCGGCAGCGGTATGTTTATGTACCGCATAGTGTATTTTGTTCTGAACCTTTGCAAAAAAATCTTTGGTCGTGGACGATTCCGGATTATAATCCATGGCTGTAGCGTATATGTCAGTAATTTTCTGATAAAATCGTCGTTCTGACAAACGGATTTCCCGGATTTCTTCCAAAAGCCGTTCAAAATAATCGTCATCCAGAAAGGCGCCGTTTTCCATTCTTTTCCGGTCGATGATGTATCCCCGCAATGTAAAATCGCGCAGAATCGCCGTTGCCCATTGCCGAAACGCCGTTGCCCGTTTGGAGTTTACGCGGTAGCCAACGGCAATAATCAAATCTAAATTATAATGTTTTATCGTTCTGCAAACTTCGCGACTGCCTTCCTGCTGAACTACCGAGAAATCCTCGGTAGTTGAAGCTTCATCCAGTTCTCCTTCAGCATAGATGTTTTTGAGATGCAAACCGATATTATCAGTTGAAGTATCAAATAGTAATCCTATGTTTTTTTGCGACAACCAAATGGTGCCGTCCTGCACACGCACTTCCACTCCATCGCCTTTTGACTGATAGGCAAAAGTTAGAAATTCGGCAGTACTATTGCGGATTTGTAGTTTTTTTTTTGCCATAATGTTTTACTATTTAAAACATTGTTCTTTAATATTCAGTATTTTACAGGTGTAAAAAACAAACTCCTACTACTTCACAGTAAAATCTCTTTATGTTCCTTTGTGGTATTCTTTTTTGCGCGAACGCGAAATGTTTCCCAGCTAAATCTTCTTCCCGCCGCTCAGGAACTTGTTTTGCTCCTCGTCACTGCCATAGGGCTCGGGGTAAATAATGAGCAGGTTGCTGTGCGAAAAGTGGTTGGTAAGAATATCGTAGAGCCGCTCAATAATAGGCGCGTACGACACCGAGCTCATGCGGGCGCCCACGGCTACAAACAGGTCGTCCTTATGCACCTCGTGCACCAAGGCGCGGAATCCGGTGCGAATATCAAACTCAATGAGCTGAATATCATAGGCTGTTTCGCTTTTCTGGTTTAACGCTTCTATCTGATTGAGCGTATTACGGTTGGCGTAAAAAATAAGCGGAACGTTGATTTGCTTTTGCAGGTTGCCTAAGCGGTAGAGCCAGCGGGCAAATCCCGCCTCGTACTCGGCCAGCGCCGGCACGGCCACCCTGATGCGCTTAATGGTGTTGAGCGGTTGGTGCAGTTGGCTTACAAAAATGCTCTGCTTGCTGCCCTTGAGCAGGGTGTTGAGCCGCATGGCAAACATGGCCTTTACCAGGTTGGTGCTTTGGTGCAGGCCCAGCACCACATCGGTAATTTGTTGGCTATTAATCGCTTTTATTATCCCCTTGGCAATGCTGTTGTGCGCCAGGTGAAGCATTTCCAACTCGGTGTCGCTGGCCGAGGCAAAGGAGGCCGCCTTTTCGAGTATGCGCTCGCCATGCTTCCACCTGTCTTCGCTGACATCTTGCTTATCAGATATATATAAAGCGTAAAGCGGCTCCTTGCTTTTCTCGCTGCGTATCATGGTGGCAAACTCCACCAGCCGCTCAATGGTGGCGGGGTTGCTCACGGGGATTAGGATCTTGCCGTTTTTGCGCCCCGTGTTGGCGTGCAGCTTGGTTTGCGAGGCTATTTTGCGGGCTGCGCGCTCGGTTGCAAACGAGCTGACTATGCAGGTAACCAGTATCATAACCACCGTACCGTTGAGCACATCGTCGTTAAACAGCCCAATGCGGCGACCCACCACCACCACGGCCAGAGCTGCGGCGGCGTGCGCGTTGCTCAGGCCAAAAATCAGGTTGCGCTCGTCGGCGCGCAGCTTAAAAGTTTTTTGCGTTGCCCAGGCGGCCAAATACTTGGCTACCATAGCGCCAATAGCCATGGTGGCGGCCACAATCAGGGCGTTGGGGCCCTTGAAAAACACCCTTACGTCCACAATCATGCCCACGCTGATGAGGAAAAACGGGATGAAAATAGCATTGCCCACAAAATCAATGCGGTTCATCAGCGCAGATGTGCTGGGGATGAGACGGTTTAAGGCTATTCCGGCCAGGAACGCGCCTATAATTCCCTCCATGCCAATGAGCTGAGCGCCAAAGGCGGCCACAAAAAGCAGCGCCAGCACAAAGATGTACTGCGCCACGCTGTCGGTGTTGCGCTTGAAAAATTGTCGCGTAAGCCACGGAAAACCAAAGAGAACCACCACACCAAACAGCAGGAATAATCCAACAAACTGCACCCAGTGCAGCGCGTCGAGGGTGCCCTCGTGGCTGCCCGCTATCACGGCCAGGGTCAGGAGCGACAGCGTGTCCGTAATAATTGTCCCGATAACGGTAATGCTTACCGAGCGGATTTTGGTAATACCGTAGCGGCTTACAATGGGGTAGGCCAGCAGCGTGTGCGATGAGAACATGCTGGCCAGCAGTATGGAGGTCATGAGGTCGTAGTGCAGCACGTACAGCGCCAGCACTATACCTATGGCCATGGCTATGGTAAAGGCGTATAGGCCGAATCCTATGCTTTTCACCCTGTTGTTCTTAAAATCCTCAATATCAACCTCCACACCGGCCAAAAACATGATGTACAGCAGGCCCACGGTACCGAACAGCTCAATGCTGCTATCGTGCAGCAGGATATTGAATCCGTTGGGGCCCACAATGATACCGGCCACAATAAGCCCCACAATGTACGGAATGCGCAGCTTGGTAAAAATGATGGGCGCAAACAGTATAATGAGCAGCACCACCGCAAAAATCAGCACCGGATTTTGCAGTGGAAGGGTAAAGTATGAGGCGATGGAATGCAATTAAATTTGGAAGTTGAAATTTCACAACAAATGTACGAAATTTCTTTCGTGTTTTTCGGTCAATAGAAGTTGCACTGGCAAGGAGATTTCTCGCTTTGCTCGAAATGACGATAATGGATGAAGGAGGAGGTGGGGAGAGGTATGGCGGCGAAGCCGCCCTACCTCTCCCCACCCACCG
>JAVBPG010000043.1:0-17316 GCA_031549685.1 Bacteroidales bacterium
CATGCGCCCCGACCACGGGCACCAAATGCTGGATGACCTGAAGAAGCCGCAAAAGCACTACGGCTACTCCGGCATCGGCCGCCTGCGCGGGCTTGCCGAGCTGAGGGGGCTGGAGATGGGGATTGTAAAAACACTGTATAAGTAGCGTATCCGTTTTATCTAAATGAAAAAGGCGAGGAATTTTTCTCGCCTTTTTCTCATTTACTTTTTCAAAAATTTCTCAGCAAATTTTACAAACTCCGGCCAGTCCTGCGCATCGGAGTGCCCACCCTGATGAAGGTGGAAGCGAACGTTCTCTTCTTTACCCCATAGCGCATAAACGGGTTGTGCGCTATGACATGCTAATCGCATACCTTGTGGATCTGTCCACTCATCCTCGGTACCTGCGCTCACAAATATTGGACGTGGCGCGCAAAGAGACATCAGCGAGTGTGCATCGGCAGGCATGTCGGCTAAGTTACTACCTGTCCATTTAAGCATGTTGCCTGCACACCAGTGGTGCATTTTAGGGCCTGCCACATTATCCAAGGTTTCTCCAAAATTTCTTCGGCTCATTTTAGCGCCGAGCGCACCGCTACAGCTGGCAAAGGCAATTATAATGCGAGAATCGTTGGCCATGCTTACCAACGTGGCCTTGCCCAAGCGTGAATGCCCTGTAACTCCAACCTTAGTATGATCGATATCGGGGTCTGTTTCAAAATAGTCCACAAGTTTGCTCACTCCCCAACCCCATACGGCTAACGTACCCCAATCGCTGGGCTCTCGTAATTTACCCTTATTACAGATTCCTGTTACGTAAGATGTTAAATCATTTCCGTTATCGGCTTGCAGTGTAAATGCCCTGAAGCAGCAAATACCCCACGACTGTGCAAAGCAATACTGTTGCTGATAGTCTTTAACTTTTCCATCAAAACTAATTTCTATAATTACAGGGATATTTTTTGGACGGTTAAGAGGTAATCTTAGTGTGGCTTCAATCACGGGCTGATTGCGGACTTGAGGATAGCGTGAAACATCAATGATTCCCACTATGTTTTTTTCAACGTAAGCGGTGTTGCTGCTACCAACAACAGAACTTGTAACCGTAAATTTCACTTTAGGCAAAATGCTGTCGGGTGGTATTACTCCCCACACCTCGTTGTAAACATTATGTTGAATGTAAGGCCTGCATTCTGCAAGCCACTGCTTAGTATTCTTAACCTTTTTACCCGATTTTGTCAGCAGTAAATCAATAGGCTTGTAATTTCCCACCCGAGCCTCATTGTAGTTATTCCAAGTGCCCCAGTCGGAGCGGAGGTAGAGGTGCTTTGCGCTGTCAGTCCAGCTACCTTCGGGATTGTTAGGATTTTTTGGAAAAATATGGTTGGGTTTAGCTGGGTCTTCGGCCTTTGGTTGAAGTGAGGGGAGCAACACTCCCACCTGCTGCAGCATGTTTTTCCACTCAGCCTCGGCGGGTGGTTGCGCGAAACTTTGTGCCACAATAAAAAATAAAAATAGAAAACAAACTCCCTGTTTAATGTTCCTTCCTTTTTCTATAAATAAGGTTACGTTTTTCATAGCTTAATTTTAATATTGATGATAGTAGTCAATATTATACTTATTTAAAATATCAATGGGCATATAGTGTTGTCTTTGTAAGGGGACATTGGTTAGCAGGTTATTAACCAACTCTTTTATCCCAAAATAGCCTTGCTGTTGAGGGTGCTGCGCTATCAGGCTGAAGATATTTCCGTTTTTCAGATGGGTTACATTTTGCTCCAGCAAATCGTATCCTAATAAGGTTATATTGTTAAGTTGGCGCTTTTGAATATAATCAGCCAAAATAAATGCTTTTGAACTAAAGGTAATCATACCCGTAATGTTGGAATGGTCTTTAAAAACTTTATCCAGCACTTTAGAATATAAAGTGGGTTTGGTCAGAAAAAACTCAACAGGAACAATTTTGTGTCCCGGGTAAAACGACTCAAAATAGGTTGTAAATCCAAGCATGCGGCCATCGGTCTGATTTGATTCTACCACATCGCTTTTGATAAATTTACATGCCAAAATAGTAGAATCTTTTGGTACTTGTGAGGCTAGTATGTTGGCGGCAACCACTCCGCTTTGAATAGCGTGATGGCCAAAGTATGAAACCCCATCTATAGATTCAATATTGGAATCAATAAAAACGCAAGGTGTTTTGCGCTCTTTTAGATGCGTTACTAAAATTATAGACTCTTTTCGGAACAACGGAACAAGTAGGACTCCGTCGGGATTTTTTTTCAATGCTTCGCTAACCGCATTTTCAAAGGCCGTAGGTTCATGAGCAAAAAATATATACTCTATCTTCACATGAAAGTCGGCAAACTCTTGCTGGGCCTTTTGTATACCCCAAACAACAGTTTCCCAATAATCACCTCTTTCGGATTTTGGGAGTAAGCACAATAAATTATACTGCTTTTTAGAGGATAGTGAACGAGCGAGTATATTAGGGCAATAGTTGTGCTCCTTAAGAATTGCCTCAATTCGCTCTTGGTTAGCGTGAGAAACCCTTCCTCGCCTGTGAATTACTCGATCTACAGTACCTAGCGATACTCCCGCCAAGGCCGCAATTTGTTTTATGGTAATTTTTTTGTAAGGCATTGACTTGAAAGTTAACTATATGCACTACAAATTTATACATTTATCTGCAAAACTCAAATATCTTAGCGGCTGTTGGAAAACAATGTAATGGTCTGAAAATTGGCAGAAATCGGAGTTTGTTTTGCTGCGTTCGCAATGATGTGCATCAAGCGGAGTAGGTCAATTTAAAGTTGATTGATTTTGCGGTTCGTCGTGTTAATTTTAGAAAGCCTCTTAGCTATAGTCCAAATGCAAATCCTGCTTAAACTTAACCAGCGCGGGATTTTTTTCGGCTAAGTACTGAAAGCGCTGCTCGGGGGTGTAGGGCTTAGTAGACTTAGCGTTTGCGGCCTCAACGTTCAGCTCCAGCGCCACATTTTTGTTGCGCAGCTGCTTTTGTAAAAAGGAGGTCAAAAAAACTTTTTCCGAATTCAGCTCGCCGTGGTGGAGCTCGTTGGCTACCTCAAGGCAGATAATGTGGTTGTCCTTCACCTGCTTGGAGGCTTGCAGTATGGCGTGCTTAAGCCGGGTTTTGTGGTCGGGTAGCGTGCCCGATAGCAGCTCGCAGGCGGCCAGCAGCTGCTCGTGCGTAAACTCCAGCGCCTCGGTTACCTCATCGGCGCTGGCGGTGGCGTGCTGTTGCGCTGAGCCTTGCGGTGCTTGCGGTGTAGCGCTTCCGCTAAATACGTTTTTGAGCTGAATGGTTTTTGGCCTTTCAAAACCTGGTGCGGGAGCAGGTGCAGCAGCAGGTACCTGTGTGGCTACGGGCGTTGGTGCCGATGGCGCTACCGGAGCAACAGCTGGCACAGGTGTTGCCGGTGCAGGCGCTGCGCTGGCTGTGGCGGGGGCCGAAACCTTTACATCAGGGCTTTTTTTTTCAGCCGTGAGGTTCGAAATTTGCAGCAGGCACAGCTCCACGTGCAGGCGCGGGTTGCCGCTGGCCTTGTAGCCCACATCGCAGCGGTTGGCCAGGTTGAGGGCGTTGAACAGGAAGCCGGCATCGCAGGCCACAGCCTGCTCGCAGTATTGCTTTTTGATAGACTCGCTGGCCTCAAGCAGCGCTACGGTTTGCGCATCTTTACACACCAGCAGGTCGCGGAAGTGCGTACACAGCCCGGCAACGAAGTGCTGCGCCTCGAATCCCTTTCCTAAAATATCGTTGAAAATGAGCAGCGAGTCGGTGTAGCTGCCGGCCAAAAAGGCCTTGGTAAGCCGGAAGTAGTAGTCGTAGTCGAGTACGTTGAGGTTTTCGATTACCTGGGCGTACGTTAGGTTGTTTCCGCAAAACGAAACCACCTGGTCGAATATGGACAGGGCATCGCGCATGGCGCCATCGGCCTTCTGCGCAATGATGTGCAGCGCGGCGTCCTCGGCGGTTACGCTTTCGTTTTTGGCAATAAAGCGGAGGTACTCCACGGCGTCCTCCACGCGAATGCGGTTGAAGTCGTAAATCTGGCAGCGCGACAGGATGGTGGGGATAATCTTGTGCTTTTCGGTGGTGGCCAAAATGAAGATGGCGTGTGCGGGCGGCTCCTCCAGCGTTTTGAGAAAAGCGTTGAACGCCGCCGCCGAGAGCATGTGCACCTCGTCGATGATATACACGCTGTACTGCCCGATTTGCGGCGGAATGCGCACCTGCTCTATGAGCTGGCGAATGTCGTCAACCGAGTTGTTGGAGGCGGCATCGAGCTCGTGTATGCTGTACGAGCGGCCTTCGTTGAACGAGCGGCAGCTCTCGCACTCGTTGCACGCCTCCATGTCGGGCGTGGAGTTAAAGCAGTTGATGGTTTTGGCAAAAATGCGCGCGCAGGTGGTTTTGCCCACGCCGCGCGGCCCGCAAAAAAGGTAGGCGTGCGCCAAATGCTTGCGCACAATGGAGTTTTTGAGCGTGGCGGTAATGGAGGCTTGCCCCACCACCGATGCAAAAACTTGCGGCCTGTACTTGCGCGCCGATACTACAAACTCGTTCATGCTGTTTTTCTTCCCCCCGTTTTTAATAAGGATAACAAATGTACCTTTTTTGGGGGACTTGGCAAGCGCTTTTACGGGTTAAAAAATATTTTTTTGAATTTTAGCTGGAAACGAATTGAAAATTAGCGAAGCAATCTTGCCGACACTTGTCATTGCGGGCTTGACCCGCAAACGAAACGGAGTGAAGCTCGGCAAAGCCAACCTCCAGCCAAAAAGCTCTCTGATTGGAGATCCCGAGTAAAGTTCGGGAGGACATTGAGGGGGAGAGGGATTGCTTATATTTTGTGGGGAAATATTCTTCATTTTTATTTTGTAAAAGCTCCAAAAAATTTCTACCTTTGAAATCGCAAAATAAAATAACTCAAACTAAAGTAAATCTCAAGATGAAACGACTACTTCTTCTTTCGGTGTGCGCCATGTTTTCGTTGGCAGTGGCCGCACAGGTGCAGGTTAAGGTGCCCAGCTTTGAAGGCCTGCAGAAGGATATAACCAAGAGCAACGAGGATATTGCCAACCCCAAAAAGGAGGCCAACCCCAAAACATGGATTACGCGCGCCGAAACGCTTGTTGGCGTTTACGACAAGAGCATTATGGGCGCTACCCAGGGCATGCACAAAACCATTTTTGCAACGCTGACCAAGAGTAAAAAGACCGAGACCATAGGCGAAAAAACCTACGATGTGCTGATATTCCCCACCCTCGAAATGTACTTTGAGGAAACCGGCGGGCTGGCCTGCTGGAAGGAAACAAAGCAGGTGGTAGAAGACCCTCTGCTAAAGGCCTTTGATGCATATAAAAAAGCGCTTGAGCTGGATACAAAGGGGGCCAATACCAAGAAAATTGGGCAGGGGCTGGAGCAGCTGGCGTTAAAAGACCGCGCCGAAGGCATTAACCGGTACACGCTGCAGGACTACAAGGGCGCCCAGCAATACTTTATGGCGGCCATACAGGCGGGCATGCATCCGCTGGTGGGCAAGCTCGATTCGCTCATTGCCTACTACGCCGGCCTCATGTCGCTCATGGACGATGTGAAGGACTACGACAACGCCATAACCTACTTTACCATTTGCGCCGACAACTCGTACTACGAGGAGGGCGACGTGCAGCTGCGCCTGGCCAAGGCTTACGAGGTCAAGGGCGATAAGGCAAAGCAGGAGCAAGTGCTGGCCGAAGGCTTTATGAAGTTTCCCAAGAACCAGGGCATTTTGATTGAGCTTATCAACATGTACCTGTCGGCGGGCGACGATGCTACCAAGGTTTTGCCCTACCTGCACAAGGCGCAGGAAAACGAGCCCACCAACAGCACGCTGCTGTTTGCCGAAGCCACGCTGTACGAAAAGCTGGGCAAGATGGACGATGCCGAGCGCATGTACCTAAAGACCATCGAGGTTGATCCTGCCAGCTACAACGCCTACTACAACTTGGGCGCGCTGTACTACAACAAGGCGGTGGAGTGCATCAAGCAGTCGAACGCCATTAAGGATTGGAAGGATCCCAAAATTAAGGAGCTCGATGCGCAGGCCGCCGTGGAGTTTAAGAAGGCCATA
Source organism: Bacteroidales bacterium (assembly GCA_031549685.1). Taxonomy (GTDB): domain Bacteria; phylum Bacteroidota; class Bacteroidia; order Bacteroidales; family UBA932; genus JAITMY01. The sequence continues at coordinate 6,120 of JAVBPG010000043.1, forward strand.
GAGCCTTTTATTAAGGCGCACGAGCTGCAGCCCAACGACAAGTACTCGCTGGAAAACGTAAAGAATATTTACTCCCGCTTCCGCGGCGAAAGCAAGGAAATGGATGCCAAGTACAAGGAGTATGAGGCCAAGTTGGATGCGCTGCTCAACGCGGCCCCCGCGGCGCAGCAGTAGCCGATGTTTTTTCAACAAAAGTCCCGAGCTAAGGTTCGGGACTTTTTTGCATAATGTGCAGGAGCCGGCCTGAATTTTAAGCAAGCTCCAGGTGTTGGCATTTTAATTTTGAATCTTTGAATTTTTGAATCAAAAAATGGTAAGAATTAAACCCTTTGCGGGCATACGTCCGCCCAAAGAATTTGCAAAAGAGGTCGCATCGCGCCCCTACGATGTGCTCAACTCCAAAGAGGCCAAGGCCGAGGCTACGGAGAAATCGTTGCTGCACATCATTAAGCCCGAAATTGACTTTGACCCCATTGCCGATGAGCACGAGCAAAAGGTGTACGATAAGGCGGTGGAAAATTTCAAAAAGTGGCGCGAAAAAGGCTGGCTGGTAAAGGACAAAACCGAGCGCTACTACGTGTACGCCCAAACCATGGGAGCCCGCACGCAGTATGGCCTGGTGGCCTGCTGCCACTTTGAGGATTACCTCAACGGTAAAATCAAAAAGCACGAGCTGACCCGCCCCGAGAAGGAGGAAGACCGCATGATTCACGTGCGCATTCAAAACGCCAACGTGGAGCCCGTGTTCTTTGCCTACCCGGCGGTGGCCGAAATGGACGCCGTTGTGGCCAACGTTATTCAAGCTGCGCCCGAGTACGATTTTGTGGCTGCCGATGGCTTCGGGCATAAGTTCTGGGTGGTAAACGATGATGCGGTCAACGCCCGCATTACCCAGATTTTTGAAAGTATCCCCGCGCTGTACGTAGCCGACGGGCACCACCGCACCGCCGCTGCCGCAAGGGTGGGGCAGGAGAAGAAGAACGCCAACCCCGGCCACACGGGCAACGAGGAGTACTGCTACTTTCTGGCCGTCATTTTCCCCGACACGCAGCTGGCCATTATGGACTACAACCGCCTGGTAAAAGACCTGAACGGGTTGACGCCCGCGCAGCTGCTCGACAAGCTGCAGACCTGCTTTACGGTGGAGGATAGGGGTGCGGAGGAGTACAGGCCCAACGCCCTGCACAACTTTGCCATGTACCTCGGCGGGCGCTGGTACTCGCTCACGGCCAAGCCCGGCACCTACAACGATGCCGACCCCATTGGCGTGCTCGATGTAACGGTGTTGAGCAATCTTGTGTTGGATAATATTTTAGCTATCAAAGACTTGCGAACTGATAAGCGCGTTGATTTTGTGGGAGGTATCCGCGGCCTGGGCGAGCTGAAAAAGCGCGTGGACAGCGGCGAAATGGCGGCGGCCTTTGCCCTGTACCCCGTGTCCATGAAGCAGCTTATTGACATTGCCGACACGGGCAACATTATGCCTCCCAAAACCACCTGGTTTGAGCCCAAGCTCCGCAGCGGTTTGGTAATTCACGAGCTGGTGTAGGGAATTTTGCGGGTGCACTTGTGGGGTACAAAAAAATACCTATCTTTGCACTCGCTTTTTGACCCACGGTGAGGTGGGTGAGTGGCTTAAACCAGCAGTTTGCTAAACTGCCGTACTCGATTAGGGTACCGGGGGTTCGAATCCCCCCCTCACCGCAAAGTAAAAATGCTTCTTGTAAACTAACAGTTTGCAGGAAGCATTTTTCGTTGCAGTAGGATGGATTTGACGTTATCCTTTTATCATTGTCAGCAGCATTTTGAAGCGCTCGGTGGCGTACACCGCGTGGGGAACGTTGGCCGGCATGATAATGATTTCGCCTGTTTGTAAAGCGTGCGGTACGCCGCCGATAGTAATTTCGGCCAGGCCGTCAACCACCTGAACCAGCGCGTCGAATGGCGCTGTGTGCTCGCTCAGGCCTTGCCCCTGGTCGAAGGAGAAGAGGGTTACGTTTCCCGCGCTGTTCTTCAGCACCTGCTTGCTGATGATGCCGCCTGCCGAGTATTCAACCTGCTGCGCAAGGTTGAAGGCCGTTGCTGCGGCGAATGTTGCATCTGTTTTCATCTTTTTTGAAGTTTAAATTAGCAATACCTTTAAATCGTGCCGGTCTCAAGATTCAAATCTGCCGGGCGTTTTATCGCTCCACAAAATTACCGTTCGTTTCCCGTCAAATCTGTAACATGTGTTACATTTTTATGTGAAAATAAATTTTAAATTTGTCCGGCCCAGCGTAAGGTGAATTGGCGTTAGCTGCCCCTTCCCTCGGCGCAGGCTGCATTTACACCTACTCACCTCCTTGCCCTTACTCCATGAATACCCGCGAAAAGAAGACGGTTTCAAAAATGATTCGAATTTACTGTCGCTCAAAGCACGGGCTGCTTCGCATGCTTTGCTCTGATTGCGCGCAGCTGGAGGCGTATGCGCACGCGCGCCTGGAGCGCTGCCCCTTCGGGGAGGCGAAGCCTGTTTGCCACAAGTGCGCCGTTCACTGCTATAGGGCGGAGCACCGCCAAAAAATACGGGAGGTAATGCGCTTTTCGGGCCCGCGCATGCTGCTGCACCATCCGGTTGACGCCCTGCAGTATTTGTGTAAGCGCCTAAAGTAGGATTATTTAACGGCAATACCCAGGGGAAGGTGGAGCTCCTGTAAGAATATTTTGACTACCTTTGCAGCCTCTTTTCAAAAAAGCTTGCTATCCGCTGTGGTAATTAGCTTTGCCTGAAATTTCCTTGTTTTTTACCAAAATAGAATTACACACACATCTTGCGAAGTAAGCTATGAGCTGGTTTGGAGAACTTTTTTTCGGGCACGGGGTGGCGCACTCCATCCTGATGCTGGCCATTGTTATTGCGGCTGGCGTGGCGCTTGGCAAAATCAAAATCAAGGGCATTTCGCTGGGCGTAACCTGGATTCTGTTTGCGGGCATAGCGTTTGCCCACTTCGGCATGCGCGTTGATGCCGAAATACTGCACATTTTTAAGGAGTTTGGACTTATTCTTTTCGTTTACTCCATTGGCTTGCAGGTGGGGCCGGCGTTCTTTTCTTCGTTCAAAAAGGGCGGGATGACGCTGAACATGCTGGCCATGGGCATTGTGCTTTTGGGCGTGCTTACCACCTACGTGCTGCACTGCGTTACCGACATTCCGCTGCCCACCATGGTGGGCATTATGTCGGGTGCGGTAACCAACACGCCCGGCCTGGGCGCGGCGCAGCAGGCCAACATGGAGGTTACGGGCATGGATAACCCCGACATTGCCACAGGCTACGCGGTGGCCTATCCCCTGGCGGTGGTGGGCATTATATTTACCATACTGGTAATGCGCTACATTTTTCAGGTAAACCTGAAGAAGGAGGAGGAGCGCGCCATGGCCTTGGACACCACGCAGGAATCCTCTGCCCGCCAGCTCTCGCTACAGGTAACCAACGCTGCGCTTGATGGGAAAAAGGTGGGCGACATTCACGATATGATTCAGCGCAACTTTGTGATTTCGCGCCTGCGCAAGGCCGATGGAACCGTGAAGCTGGTAAATGCCGAAACGCTGCTCCACACCGGCGACGATGTGCTGGTCATCACCTCGCAGGCGGCCACCCGGGCCATTACAACGTTTATAGGCAAGGAGGTAGATCTTAAGTGGAAGCAGATCAATAACCAATTTATATCGCGCCGCATTCTGATTACCAAATCGGAGCTGAACGGAAAAACGCTTTCGCAGCTTCGACTGCGCAGCTTTGGCGTGAGCATTACCCGGGTAAACCGCTCGGGGATAGACTTGGTAGCCAGCTCCGGTCTTCAGCTGCAAATCGGCGATAGGGTTACGGTAGTTGGTACGGAGCAGGCGATTGCAGAAGTAGAAAAGAAGCTCGGCAACTCGCTCAAAAGGCTTAACCACCCGAACCTTTTCCCCATCTTTATAGGCATTGTACTTGGCGTTATTTTGGGTAGCATTCCCTTTGCTTTTCCGGGAATGCCGCAGCCCGTTAAGCTGGGTTTGGCCGGCGGCCCGCTCATTGTGGCCATTCTTATCAGCCGCTTCGGGCCTAAGTACAAGTTGGTTACCTACACTACCATGAGCGCCAACCTGATGCTGCGCGAGATCGGCATCTCGCTCTTCCTGGCCTGCGTGGGGCTGGGCGCCGGCGAAACCTTTATCGATACCATTGTGGCCGGCGGATACAAGTGGGTTGGCTACGGCGTGCTGATTACGCTTATCCCCATTATGGCCATCGGTATTATCGGGCGCAAGTTCTACAAGTTGAACTACTTTACCCTAAGCGGCCTTATCGCCGGCTCCATGACCGATCCTCCCGCGCTGGCCTACGCCAACGACTTGGCCGGTAACGATATTCCGGCAGTCAGCTACGCCACGGTGTACCCGCTAACCATGTTTTTGCGCGTGCTCTGCGCCCAGCTGATGATTCTAATGCTGGTGTAATTTTCTACTTTTTTTCTTGAAAAAACGAGGCCGTTCACAAGGCCTTGTTGCCGGAGTTTATCATTGCGGGCTTGACCTGCGATCCCCTAACAAGATTTGTTTTTGCTGGGAGGTTGCGGGTCAAGCCCGCAATGTCATTAAAAAAACGCCTTTGGGCCGCCTTGTTTTGTTGTGGGCATTTATCGGGAAAAAACCGTCATTTGTCGAAATTTAGGTAATTTCAACCGACAATTCCTTGGACAACGGCACCGGGCGGTATACCTTTGTTTGAAAATTAATTTTAAATGAAAATGAAACAAATACGACTTCAAATGCTGATAAGCGGTTTGCTGATAATAGCCGCCGGTATACTTCTAGCCTTATTTAATGCAGGGACATTGCCTGTAGAGTATAAGCGCATTGTTTTCTCGTGGCCTATGCTTGTAGTGGCTATTGGATTTTCCTCCTTATTTGGAGGGAGGCGTAAGCTATGGTGGGGTGTTATGCTCATGGTAGTGGGTGGCTTTTTCCTAATACGCCGCATGGAGATAGCAAGTTGCTACATTAACGGCGAAAATATTTGGGCTACAATACTGCTATCAATTGGTATTGTCCTGGTTCTAAAATCCTGCTTCCTTAGCAGTTGGCATCGCCGTATGCATGATCCCGAAAAAATGAAAGAGTGGCAGAAAAGGCGTAATGATTGCCAATGTTACCCGCACTATCACCATTCACGCTCTCGTCATGAATTCAATCAAGAAAGCCGCAATAGCTCCGAGTACATTGAGCGTACCTGCATTTTTGGAGGAGGCAAGGAGAAGGTGGTAAGCCAAAACTTTAAGGGCGGTGAAATCAGCTGCGTGTTCGGTAGCTTGCAGCTGGACTTCAGCGCTGCACAGCTGGCCGAAGGAGAAAATTATTTAGAGATAAATACCGTGTTTGGCGGCATTGAGCTATACATTCCCGCCGATTGGAGCATAGAGATTCGCCAAACTAACGTGTTTGGTAACTTTGTTGACAGGCGCCCCAAGGCATCATTTGAGGTAGCCGACAACCGTAAGCTGATTTTGGCAATATCCTCCATATTTGGTGGTGGCGAAATAAAAAGTAATGCGTAATCCGCTGCTGAAAAATTACAGGAGTAGGGCGATCTACGCCGGCATTTGGGTAGTGATAGCCATTATCCAAATGCTGGTGATGCATAAATTCTCGCAGGACAGCCGCTATATTTTTACAGATGCGCTGGTGTACAATTTTGTTTACGCTGTGCTGGCGCTGCTACTCTGGTATCCCATTTATTTTAACCGAAAAAATGATAACGCTTGGTATAATTTTCTTTTTGTACACCTGGCTATCGCGCTCGCGTTTCTGGCCCTTTGGCAAGGAGTAGGCCATGTGCTGATGTCGCTTTTTACCAATGGCGATGAGGCGTACCACAATGCCATTCTGGCCTCCATGCCGTGGCGCGTGTTAATTGGCGCATTGCAATATCTTATAGTAGTGTTGGTTTACTACATTCTGGCCTATGTTGAGCAGCTGAAAGATACGGCCGAAACCGAAATTCGCCTGCATGAGATTATCCGCGACAGCGAGCTCAACCTGCTCAAGTCGCAAATCAACCCGCACTTTCTATTTAACAGCCTCAACTCGGTCAACTCGCTCATTTTGCAGAATACCGAAAAGGCGCGCGAAATGGTAGTGGCGCTGTCCGATTTTTTGCGCTACACCGTGCTCTCGACCAACCAAAATATGATGAGCGTGGAGCAGGAGATGGAAAATGTAAAGCGTTATCTTGCCATAGAAAAATTACGCTTTGGCGATAAGCTGGTGTACCATTTTGATGTAAATTCCGAAGCGCTGTCGGTTAAAATGCCTTCGATGATGCTGCAGCCGCTGTTTGAAAACGCCATAAAACACGGCGTATGCGAAAGCCTGCAGGCGGTGCAGGTGTGGACAAAGGTGGAAAAGCGCGGCGAGCATATTTACATCGAAATCTCCAATGATTTTGAACCCGGAGCAAGTTCGAAAAAAGGCTCGGGCACAGGTTTGAAAAATATAGGCGAGAGGCTGCGCCTGCTCTACGGTGGCAACGCCTCCATGCAGGTGCGCAGGGGCGAGGGAAGGTTTACGGTGGTGCTGCAGATACCGGTGCTCAAACCTTAATGCTGGCCGCGCTTGTAGTGGTAGGGTGGATTATAGCGGCACTTTACTGCTTGTTTTTTTTGCTGTAAAATAGGAGATTTCTCTCTACGCTTCGTCATTCCGAACGTAGAGAGGAATCTCCTCGCAAACGTGGACTGTCATTTCGTTTCTCCCCCAAAAACAAGCAGTAAAGTGCGGCTATAAATGAAATACGAATAAAAATTCTGCTATGGACAAAATTTCGGTACTAATTATCGACGATGAGCAGCCCGCTCGCGATATGATAAAGCACTACCTGCAGTGGTTTGCCGGGGTGGTGGAGCTGGTGGGCGAGGCCTCCAACGGCTTCGATGCGCTGAAGCTGATGAAGGAAAAAAAGCCGCAGTTGATTTTCCTGGATGTGCAAATGCCCAAGCTCACGGGATTTGAAATGCTGGAGCTGGCGGACAATCCACCTGTAGTAATTTTTTCAACGGCTTACGAGGAGTACGCCATTCGCGCCTTTGAGCAAAATGCGGCCGATTACCTGCTGAAGCCCTACTCGCAGGAGCGCTTCAACGCTGCGCTGTACAAGGCGCTGGAAAAGGTGAAAAAGGGTGGGGAGGGCAGGCAGGCCGTGGCGCTGGTAAACAAGCTGGCCGAGGAGCAGGAGGAGAAGCTGTCGCGCATAGCGGTGAAAAATCGCCAGCAAATTCACGTGGTGCCCGTTGCCGACCTGCTGTACATCGAGGCCGACGGCGACTACGTTATGCTGCATTCCACATCGGGTAAGTTTCTTAAGGAACGTACCATGAAATATTTTGAGCAGCACCTGCCCGCGCAGCAGTTTGTGCGCATCCACCGCTCCTACATTGTGAACGTGGATTGCGTGGCAAAAATTGAGCTGTACGATAAGGAGAGCTACATGGTGCACCTCAAAAACGGCGAAAGCCTCAAGGCCAGCAGCAGCGGCTACAAGCTGCTGAAGCAAACGGTAAGGCTGTAAGCGCTAACCATATATTGTCATTGCGGGCTTGACCCGCAATCACCTAACAAGATTTTTTTTCTGTCGGGAGATTGCGGGTCAAGCCCGCAATGACATTTTTAGGAGAAAACTTTTACTTCGCCACCCGTTCCAGCCACTTCACCATGGCAAACATGGCCACCATGGAGAGCAGGCAAACGGCTACAAATACCGTCCACGTAATGGAGATGGAGATGTTTTTGTACATCATGGCGCCTAAGAACAGGGAGAAGTTGCCCACCGCCGTGGCGCCTAACCAGCAGCCCTGCATCAGGCCCTGCAGGTGGGCGGGAGCCACCTTCGACACGAACGACAGGCCCAGGGGCGAAATGAACAGCTCGGCTACCGTGAGTATGAAGTAGGTGCCGAACAGCAGCCAGGGCGTTACGCGTGCGCCGAAATCCAGGCCGCCCATTGCCTTTACCTCGCTTAGCGCTGGTAGCCCTATCGAGCCTATTGCCATTACCACAAAGGCCAGCGCCGCAATGCCCATGCCGATACCAATCTTTCGAGGAGTGGAGGGCTCCTTACCTTTTTTGGCCAAGGCCGAGAAGAAGGCCATGATAACAGGCGTTAGAAATACCACAATGAAAGGATTAACGGATTGGAAAATTTCGGCAGTAATATTGAGCCCGAAAATCTTCAGCTGCGTATAATCCTTGGCAAACATAGTCAAGGTCAACCCGTTTTGGTGGAACGAGAACCAAAAGAAAATAACTACTGCAAATACGGCGAACAGCGCTAGGATGCGCTGCTTGATTTCCTTTGCATCTTGGTGTATCTGCTCCTTGGAGATGTGAGGTTGGCTTCCCTTTGCAACGGCCTTTTTGTCGGGCAATATTTTTTTGTAGATAAAGAAAATGACCATTGAAATGAGCATGGCCACTATGGCCACCGAGAAGGCGTAGTGAAAGCCCGTGTTAAAGGCGTTGAGGTAGCTGTCGGCAAAGGTAGCCATGTCGGGCGTTGCGCCACCCGAAACCTCTGTGGCCAGCTCCGCGAACCGGCCGCTCAGAACCTCCTCGGACATGGTGCCGTTTTTGAACTGCCAGCACAAATCGGGCAGGTCGGCGTGGTAGCTGAAGCCCTGCAGCTTCACAAACCAGTTGCGCACCCAAATGGCTGCAAAGGGAGCAAAAATGGCGCCAACGTTGATAAACATGTAGAAGATTTGGAAGCCCGAATCGCGCAGCTTGGTGTACTTTTTATCGTCGTACATTTGACCCACCAAGGCTTGTAAGTTTCCCTTAAACAGCCCGTTGCCAAAGGCGATAACGAGGAGCGCCGCCAGGGCAACCCACTGGGTGGTAATGAGCGAGGGCATGGCCAGAAAGAGGTAGCCCAGGCACATCACGGTCAAACCGGCAATGATGGTGCCCTTGTAGTTCTTCGTCCAGTCGGCAATTAAACCGCCCAGCAAGGCTAAAATGTAGATAGCTCCGTAAAAGGTGGAGTACATCCCTCCGGCTTCGGTTTCCGACAGGCCGAATTTCGACATCAAAAACAGGGTCAAAATTGCCATCATGGTGTAGAACCCGAAACGCTCTCCCATGTTTGCCAGTGCTGCGGGAATTAATCCCCTCGGATGATTTTTGAACATAGCGATAGAAATTTTATTATTTTTGTTTGCAAAGATAAAGAAATTGCTCAATCTTAAAAGGGATTTAACATTTAGGACAATGATCTTATAGTCGAGGTGGAGTTGTGGGAGGATTGTCCCCGCTGGCGGGGGTGGTCGAAGACCGGGGGTGGATGCTCTGAGTGAAACTTCCACCTCCGCCCTTGCGGGCATCTCCGTTGGCGGAGGACAGCCAACACGCAAAGCCTTGGGGAAATAAACAAAATAATGCCATGAAAATTCTTCGCGCTGCTGACATAAAGCAGGTGGATGACTACACCATAGCGCATGAGCCGGTTACCTCCGTGGACTTGGTGGCGCGGGTGGCAGGGGCCCTGCACCGCGAGTTGCTCGCTGCTTTTTCGTCCTGCAAAAAGCTTGCCATTGTCTGTGGAAAGGGAAAAAATGCCGCCGACGGCATGGCGCTGGCGGCGGCATTAATGTGGGAGTCGGGCTATACCGTGCGGGCGCTATGCTGCTACCCCCCGGATGATTTATGCCCCGAGGCGGCCCACTTTTACGGTGAAATAAAGGCTTGGCCCATGCTCAGATGCGAGCAGGTTGATGGTCTGCAAACTCCTGTATTTGAACGTGATGAGTTGATTGTTGATGGCTTGTTCGGCACCGGGCTTTCGCGCCCTCTGGCGGGCTACGAAAAGCAGTTGGTGCAGGCCATTAACAGCAGCGGCTGCCGGGTGCTTTCGGTCGATATTCCCTCGGGCATGATGGCGGAGGATAACGCGGCGAACGATGCGGAGGCGGTTGTCCGCGCGCACCACACCTTCACGCTCAACGCGCCCAAGCTGGCCATGCTGCTGCCCGAATACGGCAATTATGTGGGGCAGCTACACGTGCTGGACATCGGCCTGCACCCCGACGCCGTGGCGCAGGCCCCATCCAATTTCTACTACACCGTGCCCGATGATTTGCGCAAAATGCTCAAGCCCCGCGACAAATTCTCGCATAAGGGCAGCTACGGCCGCTGCCTGCTGGTGGCGGGCTCGCAAGGCATGATGGGGGCCGCGGTGTTGGCCTCGCGTGCTTGCCTGCATGCAGGCGCCGGCTTGCTTACGGCGCATATCCCCAAGTGTGGCGTCAACATTTTGCAGACTGCTGTACCCGAGGCCATGCTTAGCGTTGACGAAAACGAAAATCATTTTTCGGGGGTAAAAAATGTTGATTCCGGAAGGTACGATGCGGTGGCCATTGGCTGCGGGCTGAGCTGCGGCATCGATGCGTCGGTAGGCTTGGAGGCCTTGCTGCGCCACGCCGTGAGCGTTCCGCTGGTGCTCGATGCGGATGCCTTGAATATTGTTTCGGGCAACGAAATGCTGTTTAACATGCTGCCCGAAAATACCATTATTACCCCGCACGTAAAGGAATTCGAACGGTTATTCGGCGCTTGCGCCAACGGTATGGAGCGGCTGCAAAAGCAGCAGGAGGTGGCGCGGCAGCACAGAATTGTGGTGGTGCTCAAAGGTGCGCATACATCGGTGGCCTTACCCTCGGGCGATGTTTTTTTCAGCTCCACGGGCAACCCCGGCATGGCCACCGCCGGCAGCGGCGATGTGCTTACCGGCGTAATTCTGGCCTTGCTGGGGCAGGGCTACGAGCCTGCGCAGGCGGCCCTGCTGGGCGTTGGCCTGCACGGCATGGCGGGCGATGCCGGCGCCAAAAGCAAATCGCAAATGTACCTTACCGCCTCCGATATAGTGGAGCACCTCTACGTGCTCGACCACGAAGCAATGTGCTAAAAAATTGCTACTTTTACAACTCAAAAAATAGAAAAACGATAAGTACACAGCACCTTTTTCGGCTTATCATATTGCCATTTGGTATTGTTAATTTAGTGTAGATTTTAATAAAAATCGAACCCTTGTCATTCTGAGCGGAGCGAAGAATCTCATGTTGTGAATATGAAGCCCTGTGCGAACTTGAGATCCTTCGCTTCGCTCAGGATGACATAACCATTAAG
>JAVBPG010000037.1:0-62644 GCA_031549685.1 Bacteroidales bacterium
CCCTTGTCATTCTGAGCAAGGCGAAGAATCTCATGTTGTGAATATGAAGCCCTGTGCGAACTTGAGATCCTTCGCCTTGCTCAGGATGACATAACCATCAAGTGCTGTAAATCATGGAATCTATATTAACTTAACAATACCGTTTTATTATGTATTGATATCTGAATTTATACCTTTGTTCAGCCTGCTTCGATGCATGTGCTGTATTAAATTCCAAATTTATGAATGTGTTTTGATTTTTATTAACTACTTGAAAATCATATCAACTTGAGATTGCTTCGTCACGCCACGGCGTGACTCGCAATGACGCCTTGAACCACGTCAATGCGAGGAACCGCCTGACCGGACGGGCAGGGAACGACGAAGCAATCTCAATCCTTAGTATGGAAATTCAAAAATTCAAAACAGTTTCTTAGTCGCAAACTATTTAGCGCAACAAAAATAGCATTTATTTGCTGCGCATTGTAAATCAGCGTGTTTTTAACATAAAGGCAACAAAAAAGGCGCTAGATTCTTATCTAACACCTTGATTGTGTGGAGCATATCGCTCAAGTATTGATTCTAATAATCAATGATTTACGAAACTTTGTACAAATTTTGTACAAAGAAAACAGTACCAAAAAGGACGTAAAAAGACGTACACAAAAATAGTAAAAAAATTGCTGGAAATTTTTCAACAAAAGCTCATTGAGATGGAAGCAACGTGCAGGTACGTTTTATATCGCATTGGAGACAGCATTTGCCTCTAATGCGATATGAAACACCTCTATGCTTTCGGGGGTTGCTTAATGGAGGAAAAATCGGACAATGGTTATTGTCCGATTTTTCCTTTTAGCTGCTTACCTAATGCTGTCAGCCGATATTTTTGCAAACGGCTGTTAGGCTTATCGGGAATGGTCATTTCAATGAAACCCTGCTCCAATGCAGGCTTCATATAAGTCGAACGAAAGTTTTCTCTATGTGCAAGTCCTAACTTACTTTGTATTTCCTGCCTATCCATCTCCTTATCCAGCAGCTTAACAAGTTCCTTGACTTGCTCGGTAACTTGCTCGGTAACTTGCTCGGCAACTTGCAGTACAGCCGGGAATGTCATACGTAGGAAATTCTCTGTGAACTTAAAGCACTCCTTTCCGTAGTTCTTTAGAATACGAGGAACGCCTGAGCCCAAATGCTCCACCAAGTCTAGGTCTCTGAAAACGCGCATCAACTCCTTGTTGCGGGGAATGGAGTAGCCTTCAAAAAACTCCTTTTCAGTCATGCCCTGCGGCAAACCACCAAATGAGGTAATCTCGATTCTGTCGCTAAAAAACTCAAACTTGGGTGGCACTTCCGAGGTATAATCGTTGTGGACAATGGCGTTAATCACAGCTTCGCGCAGGGCAACCTGATTCCACAGGCGCTTCTCAATACGTTCCCTTGGGGTTATTTGCGCCAAGGTTTTATTCTCCACCTCAATTCTATCCAGTACCTGCTGAGTAGCCTTAACCAATGAGCAATAACCGTACTCGTCATTTTGCTCTAAATCAACCCTATCAAGTCCGCCATATCGTGCGACTTTTACGGATGTGCCATTTACATCTGCCAATAGGTAAGCAACATAGTTGTACTTCCCTTCCTCCGTAAGCAATTCAAGGTTAGCAGCAAATTGCTCATTCAGCGTTTTGTTCACCCCCTCATAGTAAATTTTAAGCTGCCGAAAGGTCAGATTTTGATTCGGGGATTTGATTTTGCTAATGGAGTTGCGAGTGCGCTTAGCAAATAGCGATTCAATCATTCTTACAGGCATTGGTTCGGCAGCCGTTCCTACGCGAATGAACGTGCCTTTTTCCGACATTCCCAACCTCTTGATGTAGTACGGCTTTTCCGTTCCGCTGGCAAAGGTAATTTTAATCACCTCTTTCTCCTCTACCTTCTCCATCGCCACATCAAACAAGCCCATACACGATGGCGTAATGTTATTCTTGAGGCGGTCTTTGATTTTGAGCATATCGCCGTCAATATCCTCAACACCCACAGGCTGACCCGTTTTGTCAACCCCAATATATAGTACGCCACCCTCGTGATAGTTTAGAAAGGCTACTGCCTCTTTTTCTAAACCATCTGTGAGTTGTCGCTTGTATTCTATGCGGTTGGTTTCGGGGCTCATATTTATTGTTCGGACATTTAAGGAGCATTCCAAAGGTAAAATTACAATAATTTGTAGATTTATCGCCCTTCAACCAAGCTCTCCGTGAGGTAGAAAGGCGTTTTAGGAGGATTTTAAAAGACAAAAAAGGGTGTTAGGTAAACCACCTAACACCCTGATTCTGTGGAGCGTATCGGAGTCGAACCGATGACCTCTTGCATGCCATGCAAGCGCTCTAGCCAACTGAGCTAACACCCCAAAAGCGAGTGCAAAGGTAAAAAAATATTTGTAAAAAATCGGCTCAATTAAAATTTTTGCTACATTTGAAAACGATTAGCGTACGAATTGTACCCTTTTCGTATGCGCAGTTATTTGATTATAACATTATTATGAAAATTTTTAGCCGTAATATAGAAGTCGTCAACGTGGTAATCCGTGGAGTGGTCGTCAACCTCGCCGTGGATAATGAGGCTTTTGTATGGCTGAACACATAAGTTACAATTTACCGTTAAACAAATGTCAAAGCCTGTTTTCGGGAATTTACCGTAAAGTTCAAAACAAAAGCCTCGATAAATCGGGGCTTTTTTATTTGCACCCTGCAAATGCGTATATTTGCCATTTTGAAAACAATAAGGAATGATGTGTGTAAATATTTGCATGTTAAATGGATATAATTATATTTATCGGAATAAGAGCCGCATGGCAGTACAAAATTTGACCAAATGAGGTTACAGATTTCTTGTTACTTTGTAAACTTAACCTCGAAATAACGTAGAAGATAGCTTGATTCTAACCACGGAGACACAGAGAACACAAACTTGCAATTCCAGTAGAGCAACATCTTTAGATAATTTACTCTATGTTCTCCTCAGCCCCTTTGGGTAGTAAAAATATGTTTAGAACTACAGAGATCACATAGTTTCTAATCGGTAATCTTTTGTGCTCTCTGTGTCTCCGTGGTCAAGTAGCATTTGAATTTTATCAATATGAAAATTAATCTTCGCAGCGCAGCATCCACCCAGGGCCGCCGTATGGCCGGAGCCCGCAGCCTTTGGCGCGCCAACGGCATGAAGCCCGAGCAAATGGGAAAACCCATTATTGCGGTGGTCAACTCCTTCACGCAGCTGGTGCCGGGCCACGTGCACCTGCACGAGGTGGGGCAGCGCGTAAAGGCCGAGATAGAAAAGCACGGATGCTTTGCCGCCGAGTTCAACACTATAGCCATTGACGACGGCATAGCCATGGGGCACGGCGGCATGCTGTACTCGCTCCCCTCGCGCGACCTCATTGCCGACAGCGTGGAGTACATGTGCAACGCGCACTGCGTCGATGCCATGGTGTGCATTAGCAACTGCGATAAAATTACGCCGGGCATGCTCATGGCCGCCATGCGCCTCAACATCCCCGCCATATTCGTGTCGGGCGGCCCCATGGAGGCCGGCGTGGTGGGCGACAAGCGCTACGACCTCATCGATGTGATGGTGATGGGCGCCGACGAGAGCGTGAGCGATGATGTTCTACAGCAGGTCGAGGCCAGCGCCTGCCCCACCTGCGGCTCGTGCTCGGGCATGTTTACGGCCAACTCCATGAACTGCCTCAACGAGGCGCTGGGGCTGGCGTTGCCGGGCAACGGCACGGTGGTGGCCACGCACGCCAACCGCTTTACGCTGTTCGATAAGGCCGCCGAGCGTATTGTGCAAATGGCCTTTGACTACTACCAAAACGGTAACACCAACGTGCTGCCGCGCAGCATTGCCACGCGCGCAGCATTCCTCAACGCCATGACGCTGGATATTGCCATGGGCGGCTCAAGCAATACGGTACTGCACTTGCTGGCCATTGCCCAGGAGGCTGGTGTCGATTTTTCAATGAAAGATATTGACATGCTTTCGCGAAAAACGCCCGTGCTGTGCAAGGTGGCGCCCAACACCAAAAACTTCTACATTCAGGATGTAAACCGCGCGGGCGGCATACTTGGCATTTTGGCAGAGCTCAACCGCGCAAAGCTCATCAACGGCTCCGTACACCGCGCCGATGGGCTTACGCTACAGCAGGCGATAGAAAAATATGATGTGATGAACCCAAACGTTTCGCAAGAAGTGGCTGATCTATATTCAAGCGCACCGGGCGGAGGCAGAAATCTGAAAATGGGTTCGCAAAATTCTACCTACAAAACGCTGGATACGGATAGAGTCAACGGTTGCATACGCAGCATAGCTAATTGCTACACCACCGAAGGCGGGCTGGCCGTGCTGTTCGGCAACATTGCCGCCAACGGCTGCATTGTAAAAACGGCCGGTGTGAGCGAAAAAATATTTCGCTTCGAGGGCGCGGCCAAGGTATTCGAATCACAGGAAGAAGCTTGTGATGGAATACTTGGCGGCAAAGTGCAAGCCGGCGATGTGGTGGTAATACGCTACGAAGGCCCGCGCGGCGGCCCCGGCATGCAGGAAATGCTGTACCCCACCTCGTACATCAAAAGTAAAAAGTTGGGCGAAGCCTGCGCCTTAATTACCGACGGCCGGTTTTCGGGAGGTACATCGGGCCTGTCCATCGGGCACATCTCGCCCGAAGCCGCCGCCGGTGGCGAAATCGCGCTGCTGCGCGACGGCGATAAAATTGTGATAGATATTCCTAGCCGCAGCATCAACGTGCAGCTGGGCGATGAGGATTTTGCGCAGCGCCGGGCGCAGGAGACGGCGCGGGGCAAGCAGGCCTACACGCCCGTTTCGCGTAAGCGTGAAGTCAGCAAATCGCTTAAAGCCTACGCCAGTATGGTGAGCTCGGCTGATAAGGGCGGGGTGAGGGAAATTTAATTGACAATTGGACGATTTACGATTGACAATTTAAATACTTCGTATAATCAAGCGTCATTGCGAGCGAAGCGTAGCAATCTCCACCCAACATGTCATCCCGAACTTGATTCGGGATCTCCTGCCAAAAGTTTTTATCTCTGATGGGAGATTGCGGGTCAAGCCCGCAATGACACAATAAAGGGATAGAATGATGTTCTTGAAAAATTTAGACTTTTGTAAAATGAAATATTATGAGTAAAAAAGTTACCGGCAGCGAAGCGCTCATTCTTTCGCTGATTGAAGAAAACGTTGACACGATTTTTGGCTATCCGGGCGGCGCTATTATGCCCGTGTACGATGCCATGTACAGCTATCAGGACAAGCTGCGCCACATCCTCACGCGCCACGAGCAGGGCGCGGCGCACGCGGCGCAGGGCTACGCGCGCGTGAGCGGCAGGGTGGGCGTGTGCATTGCCACGTCGGGCCCCGGCGCCACCAACCTCATTACCGGCATTGCCGATGCCATGGTGGATTCAACGCCGCTGGTGTGCATCGTGGGGCAGGTAGGCTCGCACCTGCTGGGCACCGATGCGTTTCAGGAAACGGACTTCATAGGTATTTCCATGCCGGTAACCAAGTGGAACTACCAAATTACTAAAGCCGATGAGGTGGCGCACATCATGGCCAAGGCGTTTTACATTGCGCGCAGCGGTCGCCCGGGCCCCGTGCTCATTGACTTTACAAAAAATGCGCAGGTGGGCGAGTGCGAATTTCACTACGAAAAATGCCGCTACATTCGCAGCTACATTCCCGTTCCGCAGGTGGAGCGCGAGGAGGTTAACGCTGCCGCCAAGCTGATTAACGAGGCCAAAAAACCTTTTGCCCTCCTTGGCCAGGGCGTAACCTTGGCCAACGCCGAAAAGGAGGTAGTAGCCTTTCTGGAAAAAGCCGATATTCCCTTTGGCTGGACGCTGCTGGGCAAGTCGGCGGTGCCGGCCAAGCACCCGCTCAACATGGGCATGCTGGGCATGCACGGCAACTACGCCACCAACAAAAAAACCAACGAGTGCGATGTGCTCATCGCCATTGGCATGCGCTTTGACGACCGCGTAACCAGCGATGTCAACGCCTACGCCAAGCAGGCAAAGGTTGTTCACCTCGAAATTGATAAGGCCGAGATAAACAAAAACATTAAGGCCGATGCGCCGGTGCTGGCCAGCGTAAAGGACAGCCTTCCGCTGCTCACGCAGGCCGTGAACGCCGCCAAGCACACCGAGTGGGTGGACTCCTTCAAGCCTTGCTACAAGGAGGAACTTGATAAGGTTATTAACCCGCTGCTGCACCCTGCAAGCGGCGCCATTACTATGGGTGAGGCGGTGAGCAAGGTCAGCGAAAAAACGGCGGGCAGCGCCATTCTGGTTACCGACGTCGGCCAGCAGCAAATGATTGCGGCACGCTACTTCAGCGTAAACGAGCCGCGCTCGGTGGTAACCTCGGGAGGGCTGGGCACCATGGGCTACGGCCTGCCTTCAGCCATGGGCGCTAAGGTTGCCGCACCCAACCGCGAGGTAATTTTGTTTGTGGGCGACGGCGGAATTCAGATGACCATACAGGAGTTGGGAACCATTATGCAGGATAGCATCGGCGTGAAAATTGTGCTGCTCAACAACGGCTTCCTCGGCATGGTGCGCCAGTGGCAGGAGCTGTTTCACGACAGGCGCTACTCCAACACGCCGCTCGTAAGCCCCGACTTTGTAAAGGTTGCCGAGGCCTACAGCATCAAGGGCCGGCGCGTAGCCGACCGCAAGGACTTGGACGCTGCGATTGACGAAATGCTGCAGCACAAGGGCCCCTACCTGCTCGAGGTTACCGTGCAGGCCGAGGGAAACGTATTCCCCATGGTGCCCGCCGGCGCGCCGCTGGAGAAGATAAGGTTTGAGTAAATCGACATGCGATTGCTCGAAATGCGATTTGCGAAAATCAAATATGAAATCGGATGAAAGAGTTGACATCAAACAGTAGCGAGGTGGTAAGCAAAATCTACGAAATACGTGGACAACGCGTCATGCTGGATTTTGACTTAGCCGAAATTTATGGCGTTGAAACGAAAGTATTGAAGCAAGCTGTTCGCAGGAATATGTCTCGTTTTCCCATTGATTTCATGTTCGAGCTCTCAAGAAATGAGGCTAAAGTATTGATAGACAATATAAGGTCACAATTTGTGACCTTAGAAAATAGTTGGTTTCGTTACCCACCTTTTGCCTTTACCGAGCATGGGGCAGTAATGTTAGCCAGCGTTCTTAATAGCGAAGCCGCTGTGCAGGCAAGCATTGTGGTCGTGCGTGCTTTTGTAAAAATGAAGGAAATACTTTCTGTTCATGCCGATCTTGCCGAAAAAATTGCGGAGTTAGAGGAAAAATTTGGCGAGCATGATGAGCAGCTAGCTCTAATAATAAAGGCGCTGCATGATTTACAGCCGCCCAAAAATCAGCCTCGCAAAAGAATTGGTTTTGTATAAGAATAAATACAACTCCCTATTATACAGCATAAGGTGCCAGGTTGGATCCTTGCAAATGTTTGAATCTTGAATTTTTGAACTTTGAATTTTATAAGCTATGGAACAAGAATATACTATCACCGCGTTTACCGAAAATGCCGTTGGCTTGCTCAACCGCATAACCATTATCTTTACCCGCCGGCACGTGAATATTGAGAGCCTTACGGTGTCGGCCTCGGCGCTGAAGGGCGTGCATAAGTTTACCATTGTGGTGAACACCACCAAGGAGCAGGCCGAAAAAATTGTGAACCAGATTGCCAAGTTGGTGGAGGTGGTAATGAGCTTTTACCACACCAATGAGGAAATTGTATATCAAGAACTTGCGCTATACAAGGTGCCTACCAAAGCTTTGCTCGACGACAACAAGGTGGAGGAAATTGTGCGTACCCACGCCGCGCGTATATTGGAGGTAACGCCCGATTTTACCGTCATTGAGTTGACAGGTTATAAGCATGAGATTGTGGAGCTCTTCAAGCGCTTGGACAACGCCTGCGGAGTACAGCAGTACACCAGCTCGGGTCGCATTGCCATTCACCGCGGCAAGCACGAGGTGCTCACTGCGCACCTCGGCAAGCTGGCCGAAGCGCACGGCGATAAGCCCATTGAGAAGGTCAGCGAAAAGCCGTGGGAGTAACCTCAAATTCTACTTTTAGAATAGAGTGTCATATTTTTATGATGCTCTATTTTAATTTGTTGTGATAATATAATCAAATATGAGTAATCAAATTTGATTATTTATACTATATTTGCTTTATGAAGTCAACAACGTCAATCATAAAAGGTGTGCACCCCGGCGTAATTCTTGAGCGCGAACTCAAGCTACGTCATGTCAAGAAAGGTCTCTTTGCCCTTTCTATTGGAGAATATCCGCAAATATTGGGAGATGTTACCAAGGGAAAGCGTCGCATGAATGCCGCTTTATCGCTAAAGGTGGAAAAGGCTTTAGGCTTTGAAGAAGGCTACTTCATGGTGCTACAGGCGTACTACGATATTGCTGAGGAAAAGCAAAGGCAGGCCAAGAGTAGGCATCCCGATTTATCAAAAATTCGTCCTGTTATTTTTTGGGACACCGATGTTAAAAGTATTGATTGGGAGAAGCAAAAGGTTGCTGTTGTTTATCGCATTTTTGAGCGCGGGAATGAGCAGGAAATTTTGGAGATTATTCGTTTTTATGGTAGAGATGAGGTTGCCACAATACTAAGTAAGAACAAGAGGTTATCACCCATTGCGGAACAAAATAAAAGCAAGTACCTATAATGAGCTTATACTACAATACGGTTACTCCGCTATTGCACGCTACACTCAAAAAGTTAATGGGCGCAAAGGAGCTTCTGCCTTTTCGGCTAGTGGGAGGTACCGCGCTTAGCCTGCAGCTTGGGCATAGAGAATCGGTGGACATTGACCTTTTTACCGATGAGGAGTATGATAGCGTTGACTTCGCAGCCATTGACAACTACCTACGAAAGAATTTTCCGTACGTTGACTCCAACGACATTCCTCTTGTTGGCTTTGGAAAAGCGTACTACATCGGAGCAAATGCGAAGCATTGTATCAAGCTTGATGTTTACTATACGGATAAGTTTATTCGTCCCGCTTTGGAGGTTGACAAAATACGGCTTGCCCATATTGAGGATGTCATTGCCATGAAAATTGATGTGGTACAGTATGGCGGCCGGAAGAAAGATTTTTGGGATATTCATGAATTGCTCAATAGTTACTCACTTTCAGTAATGCTATCGCTGCACAAAGAGCGCTATCCCTACTCTCATGACCGAAAACAAATTCTCAAAAATTTTACTGACTTTGAGGAGGCGAGCAATGATTTTAACCCCATCTGCTTACGAGGAAAACACTGGGAGGTAATCGTGCTGGATTTAATTGATGAGAGAAAGAGATTACAATAAAAGCGAAGCAACCTCTGCTATGAGATTGCTTCGCTTTGCTCGCAATGATGCACGAGACATAGCCTTGTGCGCGGGTAAGTCCTCTCCTTAGGAGAGGCTCTTCTCGCTAAACTTTCCCAACTTTTTGTACTCCTCGTACAGCTTCATATACGCCTTGTGCCTGTCCTGGTTAGGAATGTACTCCGAGGCAAAACCTTGCCCCATGGCCTCCTGCGCATCTTCTACCTTTGAGTAAACACCTGCTACCACAGCGGCAAACATGGAAGCGCCAAAGGCACAAGCCTGCTCAGTTTTGCACACCTTAATAGGCATGTTGAGCACATCGGCTAACGTTTGCATTACAAAGGGCGATTTGAGCGAAATACCGCCAATGCCGATTACGCTGTTTATCTTCACACCCTCGCTTACAAAGCGGTCAACAATGGCCTTGGAGCCAAAGGCTGTGGCCTCCACCAGCGCACGGAAAATAAGCGGTGCGCTGCTACCCAAACTCAAGCCTGTAATGCTGCCAGTGAGCAGCTGGTTGGCATCGGGCGTGCGGCGGCCGTTCATCCAGTCGGTAGCCACAATAAGGCTTTCCTCAACGGGCACGCGCTCGGCCTCGGCGGTAAGGGCGGGAATAATTTTATCCAGCACTTCGTCCACCAATTTCTGGCGGGTAGCCTCGTCCACCAGCTTGGTTTGCCCCAAAATATTTTCAACGGGGAATGCCAAAACCTTTTTGAACCAAGCGTAAATATCGCCGAAGGCGGATTGCCCTGCCTCCAGGCCAACCATGCCGGGTACCACCGAGCCGTCCACCTGTCCGCAAATGCCGGGGATGAGCTTATCGCCCATCTCGGCGGGATTGACCACCATAATATCGCAAGTAGAAGTTCCAATTACGCGCACAAAGGTGTAAGGTTTAATGGCAGCACCCACAGCACCGTGGTGGCAGTCAAACGCGCCAACACCAACGGCAATGCCGGCCGGCAAGCCCAACTTATCGGCCCACTCCTTGGTCAGCTCGCCGGCCTTGTGGTTGCTGGGGAACGTTTGGGTGTACAATTTTTCACGGTAACCGGCCAGCAGCGGGTCGAGCGTGGTAAGGAATTTCTCGGAGGGAAGTCCGCCCCACTTTTCGTGCCACATGGCCTTGTGTCCGGCGGCGCAGCGGCTGCGCGAAACTTTTTCGGGTGCGGTGTTTCCGGTGAGTATGGCGGGCATCCAGTCGCAGTGCTCAATCCATGAGTAAGCGGCACGGCGCACGGACTCGTCCTCACGCAGCACGTGCAGCATCTTGGCCCACACCCACTCCGAGGAGTAAATGCCGCCCTCGTAGGCCGTGTAGTCCACCTCCCATTTTTTAGCCAAAGCGTTTATTTCAGCGGCCTCGGCAATGGCGGTGTGGTCTTTCCACAGCACAAACATGGCGTTGGGATTTTCGGCAAACTCGGGCAGCAGCGAGAGCGGCGTTCCGCTCCTATCCACCAGCACGGGCGTGCTGCCGGTGGTGTCGAACGAAATTCCCACCACATTTTTTGCCACCTCGGGCGAACATTTTTTCAGCGACTGCTTAATGGTTTCCTCCATCGCCTCCACGTAATCCAGCGGATGCTGGCGGTAGCGGTTGCTCTTGGGGTCGCAGTATTTTCCGGCCTTCCAACGAGGGTAGTAGTGTACTGCGGTGGCCATTTCTTTTCCCGTGAGGGCGTCCACCACAATGGCACGGCACGAGTCGGAGCCGTAGTCTAAACCAATGACGTATTTCATACGAATGTATAATGAACAATTAATAATGAATAATTTTTGAACGTTGAAAATTGAACGTTGAACTCAATTGTTCATTGTCCATTATTCATTGTTCATTACTTCAAAGCCTTATTCAGCATGTAGTACACCTCGTTGAAGCGCAGCTCCTTCTTGAAGTTGTCGATGGTGGTGTTTTCATCAATAGTCAACATTTCAATACCTGCAATTTCCGCATAGTCTTGCCAGTATTCAACAGTCAAATCGTACGAAAATGCCGAGTGGTGCGTTCCGCCGGCTATAATCCAGGCGCCCGCGCCTACTTCAAAGTTCGGACGCGGAATCCACAACGCCGACGCCACCGGAAGCTTGGGCAGCGGTTTGCTCTTAATGCAATCTACCTTGTTAACTATCAAGCGGAAGCGGTTGCCCATATCCACAATGGTGGAGGCCACGCCTTCGCCCTGCTTGGAGGTGAACACCAGGCGGGCGGGAGCGTTTTTACCGCCAATACCCAGCTGGTGAACCTCCAGCTTAGGCTTGTGCTCCGCAATCATGGGGGAAACCTCCAGCATGTGCGACTGAAGAAGAGAGCTGTTTTCGCCGTCGAAATTGATGGTGTAATCCTCCAGGAACGAGCAACCCTTGGGCAGGCCGTAGCCCATAACGTACATGGTGCGGGCAAGGGCCGCCGTCTTCCAGTCACCCTCGGCGCCGAAGCCGTAGCCCTCGGCCATCAGGCGCTGGCTGGCCAAGCCGGGCAGCTGGTCGATGCCGTCTAAGTTGTCGAAGTGGGTGGTAAAGGCCTTCGCGCCGGTTTCCTTCAGCAGGCGGCGAAGCGCAATTTCAATGCGCGCCGCTTTTACCACCTGCTCATACTCAAACGATCCATCTTTAATGGCGCTGCAGTCGTACTCTTTTTTGTAAACCTCAACCAGCTCCTTAATTTGAGCATCGGTTACATCGTTTTGGTAGTCGCGCACCTTGGCAATGTTGCAAAAATCCACGTGGTAGCCCAAGCGCATTTCGGCCTCCACCTTGTCGCCATCGGTAACGGCCACGTTATTCATCTGGTCGCCCAAGCGGATGAGCAGCATGTCCTGCGCATCGGCCCAGGCGGCGCAAACGCGCTGCCAAACGGCGATTTTTTGCTGCGTTTTCGCATCTTGCCAATACCCTACAACCACTTTGCAAGCCCTGCGCATGCGCGAAACAATGTGTCCGAATTCGCGGTCGCCGTGCGCCGATTGGTTCAGGTTCATGAAGTCCATGTCCATGGTATCCCAGGGAATTTCCTTGTTGAACTGCGTGTGCAGGTGCAGCAAAGGCTTTTTCAACTCCTGCAAACCGTGAATCCACATTTTGGCAGGCGAGAAGGTGTGCATCCAGGTCATAACGCCGGCACACTTGCTGTCGTTGTTGGCGGCCTTCATTGTAGCGGTAACTTCTGCCGATGAGTTAACGGTACCTTTGTAAACAACCTTGATGGGCAGGTTTCCCGAGTCGTTAAGCCCTTTTACCATTTCGTTGGAGTGAGCGTCCACGTGCTTTACGGCATCGCCACCGTACAGCAGCTGTGCTCCGGTTACAAACCAGATTTCGTAATTTTTAAAGTCAAAGTTCAGCATAGCAATTTGTGTTTTTTGTTTATGATTGATGATTTTTGAAGACGCATGAAAGTCTATCTTTCAAAGGTATTACATTTTTTTGATAAACGTATTCCTGTAAGCGTTAAGGCTGATTTTATTTTCATAGAAATTTGTAAATCTGCACGATAATGCTTATTGTGAAGTATACAATAAGTTGTCGACAAAAGTAATTCGCGCTACCGTAAAATTGTTTTTGTAAAAAAGTTTAACTTTGTAAAACTAATTCCCTCCCGTATGAAAAAATTTACCTTTATCGCCCTACTGCTCATCGCCACCGCCATATTTGCCGTGGTGTACAGCACAGTGTCAAACAAAAAGCCCAAGACCGTACTTATTCCTCGTAAGATGCTCATGGAGCTGGAGGTTGACCTTCTTATTTTCCGCGACCTTCCCATTCCTCCCTTTCATTTGGATGTAAAAAACGACACATTTGTGCCCTCCAAGGAGGAGCTGGAGCACGATAGCCTGCAGTTTCTGCTTCCGCTGGACAGGCTACTTGAGTTTACAACGCCACAGCAGCGAAACTGCGCTATAATGATGTACGTGGCCGATGCCGGGCTGCTGCAGGCGTACAACAGGCCGGTGGATGCGCACAGGGAAGTAATTGCGCTGCTGGCTCAGGAGAGCAATACCGCCGATGGCTTTACGGTAAGCTTCAAGCGCCCGGTGGATGTGAACGATGAAACGGCCAGGGAGGTTTTCAGGCAGTGGTTCAAGGGCCGGTTTGACCAGGAGGTGAAAAACGGCACGGTCAACATGCTTTACGAGCGCTCGCTGGCGCTGCTCATTGAGAATGCCTACATTTTTTCCCAAAACCCCGACAGGTTCCTTGCCAACATTTCGAACAGCGATGCCGCCGGCTTCAGCGCCAAAATCGCCATTCTGATCAGGAGCGCCGAAATGCTGAGCTCCGTGTACCCCCACTTGGTTATGATTGCCAAAGAATTAGCTCCGCTCAAGGAGCTTAGAGCTTCCAATAAGGTGGAGTTTATTGAGCAAATAAAAATGCTTACTCCTCAAATAAAAAAAGTGCGCAACTCCCTGCTGTGGTAGCGCCGGTACCATGAAGATTTACTGGGATATTTTTTACGCTTTCCTCAAGATAGGCCTGTTTACGCTTGGCGGGGGCTACGCCATGATTCCTCTCGTGGAAAAAGAGGTGGTCGACCGGAAAAAGTGGATGCACAAGCAAGATTTTTTGGACTTGCTGGCCATTACTCAAGCCATGCCGGGCGTGGTGGCCATTAACATGGCCGTATTTGTGGGCTACAAAATCCGCGGCGTAAAGGGCAGCATTGTAACCTCGCTGGGCGCGGCTCTTCCCTCGTTCGTAATTATTCTGCTCATTGCTATTTTCTTTGCCGGATTTAAGGATAACCCCATAGTGGAGCGCGTGTTCATGGGCATACGCCCCGCCGTGGTGGCGTTGATTGCCGTGCCCGCCATTACCACCGCCAAGGCCGCCGGCATTACGTACAAAACGGTGCTTATTCCCGTTGGCGTGGCGCTGCTGATATGGCTGGCGCACGTTTCGCCGATCTATATTGTGGCCGCCGCCGCCGCGGGAGGGCTGATTTACCAATTTTGTTTTAAGGAAAAGAAGAATGACAACAAATGAGGTTGCTCAAAAAGTTCCTGTACGGAAACTTGTCATTGCGGGCTCGACCCGCAAGCTCCTAAAAGAGAATATCTCTTCGATTAGGAGATCCCGAGTCAAGCACGGGATGACAGCATTGTTGAATAGCCTCGTTATATAGGCAGCTGTACCAATCATTATGCTATACCTCCAACTCTGCTATACCTTTTTTAAAATCGGGCTGTTTGGCTTCGGCGGCGGCTACGCCATGCTGTCGCTCATACAGCACGAGGTAGTGGTAAAGCACGGGTGGATCTCGGCGCAGGAGTTTACCGACATTGTGGCCATATCGCAAATGACGCCGGGGCCCATCAGCATCAACAGCGCCACGTACATTGGCTACACGGCCACGGGTAGCGTGTGGGGCTCGGCGCTGGCAACGCTGTCGCTCATGCTGCCGTCGTTCATCATTATGCTTGCCATTTGCAAAATGCTGGCGAGGGTAAAAAACAACAAGTACATAGCGGCGGCGTTCCTCGGCCTGCGCCCCGCGGTGTCGGGGCTCATTGCGGCGGCGGCGCTCATGCTGCTCACCGGCGATAACTTTTCGGACTACAAAAGCATTATCATCTTTACCTTTTCCTTCATTGCAGTGTGGCGGTTTAAGCTGCACCCCATACTGATGATTGTGCTGGCGGGGGTGGCGGGATTGGTGCTATACTAAAAAATATCTCAACAAGATGTAAAATCCTGTTGAGATAAATATTATTTCCTACGTACAGAATAAAATTCAATGATTTTGTTCTACATGTAGAACAAAACTATCTATTTTTGTTCTACATATGAAAAAAGTCGGCAAAAATATGCCGACTTTTTAAAAAAGAAAAGGGTGGGATTTACTGCCCATAGTACGCTCCCGGCCCGTGCTTGCGGTAAAAGTGCTTCTGAATAAGCTCGGGATTCATATCCAACTTCGGGTTAATACCGTACGAAAGGTAGGCCATTTTGGCTACCTGCTCAAGCACCACAGCATTGTGTACCGCTTCATCAGCATTTTTTCCCCATGCAAAAGGTCCGTGGTTTTTAACCAGCACCGAGGGCGCGTAGGCGGGGTTGATTTCGCCTTTTAAAAACCGCTCTACAATTACATTTCCGGTTTCTAACTCGTAGGCTCCATGCACTTCATCATAGGTCATAGTGCGGGTACAGGGAATGGCCTGGTTGAAGTAGTCGGCCTGCGTGGTGCCGATGTTGGGTATGTCGCAGCCGGCCTGCGCCCAGGCGGTGGCGTAGGTGGAGTGCGTGTGCACAATGCCGCCTATGGTCTCAAACGCTTTGTATAACACAAGGTGCGTGGCGGTATCGCTTGAGGGCTTATACTTGCCTTCGACCACCTTGCCCTCCATGTCAATCACCACCATGTCGTCGGCCTGCATGCCGTCGTACTCCACGCCCGATGGCTTAATTACTACCAGGCCCTGCTTGCGGTCGATGGCGCTCACGTTGCCCCAGGTAAATATTACCAAACCGTGCTTTACCAAATCGAGGTTGGCGCGGAAAACTTTTTGTTTGAGTTCTTCTAACATCGCTTCAATTTACAATTTGACGATTTACAATTTACTAATTATCCGCCCCAACCCACTAAAGGGGGCTATAACCGAAGTGCTAATGTTACAGCCTCCTTTAGGGGTTGGGAGTACTCTTACCAGAAAATAACGTACAGTGCGCCCACAATAGCGCAGATGCCAAACGAGGCGATGGCAAATCCTTTGCCCGTATGGAAAAGGCTCAGGTCAACCGCCAGGCTCTTGGGATCCTTGAACTTATCGTTGGCGTTGGAGTACAAGAAAATGCTGCAAACGGCAAGCATGGCCACCATGACAAACATGGCCGAGTAGCCGATATTGTCAAGGTAAATGGCGAACTCATTGCCCATGGCAAAGGCTATTTTTTGGGCAACGGCGGTAACAAAAAGCAGCGCCGCAATGCTACCCAAAATGCAACCCCACTTCTTCATGGTCTTCTTATCCTTATCCGATACTGCATCGGCTGCCACGTGGTGCTTTTTGTCGGTAAACGAAAGGGTAATAAACGATACAAACAGGATCATGGCTACGTAGCCCATGCGTGTTTGGAAAGGCATTTCGGGGAAGCAAACTTTGAATAGAATACCCATAGGTAAGGTAAGGATGGATGTCCATATGGCGGCACGTCCCGAGGCGCGCTTCCACAATAAGCCGAGGCCAAATACAATGACGATACCCGGATAAACAAAGCCTGAGTACTCTTGAATATACTGGAACGCCTGGTCGAGACCGCCCAGGAGAGGCCTGACGGTAACCGCCGCAATAATCAGCGAGATCAGCGCTACCAAACGACCAACGTTTACCAAGCGCTTTTCGGACGCGCCCTTGTTGATGTGCTCCTTGTAAATATCCATGGTAAAAATGGTAGAGGTGCTGTTGAACATCGATGCCAGCGATGAAATGATGGCGGCTACCAACGCTGCAAAGGCAAGGCCGCGAACGCCCGTAGGCGCAAAGTTGCGAATGAGCCAGGGGTATGCATCGTCGGCCTTTTCAATGGTTCCGTGCAGGTCAAAGTAGCCCTGTGCCAGGCCGGGAATTTGGCTTACATCGGCACTTTGCGCATTGAAGAGGACAAAGGCGGTAATGCCCGGAATAACCACAATGAAGGGAATAAGGATTTTGAGGAAACCTGCAAATAAAAGCCCCTTCTTAGCCTCGTCAATGCTCTTAGCGGCCAGACCTTTTTGAATAATATACTGGTTAAAGCCCCAGTAGCCAAGGTTGGTAAACCACATAGCTCCCACTATTCCGGCAATACCCGGCAGATCCTTAAACGCGGACGAGTCGTGCGCCTTGTTCACAATAAGATTAAAGTGTGTGTCCTGAGGAATTTCTTTGGCGTAGTTGTACACAATTTTAAAGCCCTCCCAGGCGCCCTTACCTACACCGCTTACCGCCTCAAGGGCAAAGTAGGCTGTAATAAGACCGCCACCAACAAGGAATACCACCTGCATTACGTCGGTCCACGCTACTGAGGCAAGACCTCCGTAGATAGAGTAGATACCGGCAATGAGAAATAGGAAAAGGATGCATAGGTTGAGGAAATCAAACTCCATGCCCATAAAGGCAACGCTATCGATTCCCAAAATTTGCCTAATGGCAAGGGCGCCCAGCCAGGCCACCGAAGTCAGGTTTACAAACACGTAGAGCAGCAGCCAAAAGATGGAGAATGCCAAGCCTACGCCTGAGTTGTAGCGCTGCTTCAGGAACTGCGGAATGGTAAAAATGTTGCTCTTAATCATGGCGGGCAGCAAGAATTTTGCCACCAGAATAAGCGTTATTGCCGCCATCAATTCGTAGGCGGCAACACACATGCCGATGCGGAATCCGCTACCCGACATGCCGATAAACTGCTCAGCCGAGATGTTGGCTGCAATAAGCGAGGCTCCCACAGCCCACCACGTTAGCGTATTTCCTGCCAGGAAGTAGTCTTTCGAATCCTTTTCCTTCCCATCCTTTTTGCGGGATAGAAATAAGCCCAGCGCCACAAGCAGCACGAGGTACACGCCAACGATGATAAAATCAATCGTTTGAAAACCTGAAATTGAACCCATTTTTTGTTTGTTTTTGAATTAAGAAATTATTAAAAATTATTTTATTTCATTCCAAGCCAAGGCAGCGGCGCCAAGCACCGCACCGTTTTTATCGTTGAGCTCCGAGAGTAAAATTTGCGTGCGCGCTTCGCGTAAAATATTGCCCTTGGCATCGCGCTTGCAAAAATTTTTGAGCACTACTTCGTTCAAGTATTTACGAACCGGCACCATCAGTAAATCTCCGGCCTTGGCCAATCCGCCGTAAATAAAGATGGCCTCGGGGCAGGTAATGGCTATTGCATTTGCCAAACCATAGGCCAGCGTTTTGGCCGTTTGGTCAAATACCTCCAGCGCCATAGCATCGCCTTGGGCGGCAGCATCGGCAATATCTTTTGAGGTCATATCGAGGAAGGAAAATTTTTTAAGCGCGCTGGGCTCGGTAAAGTAGTGGCGCGACATTACCTCAAAGGCTGTTTGCTTAAGCCCCGTAGCCGATACGTAGGTTTCCAGGCAGCCCTTACGGCCGCAGCCGCAGGTGCGCCCGTTGGGGTCCATGGTAATGTGGCCAAGCTCGCCGGCAAAGCTGTCGGCGCCGTACACCATCTCGCCGTTGCAAATAATACCACTACCCAAACCTGTGCCTAAGGTAACGGAAATAAAATCCTTCATGCCGCGCGCGCCGCCGTAAATCATTTCGCCCAGGGCGGCGGCATTGGCATCGTTGGTAAGCTTTACAGGAATCCCCGGATAGTACTTTTCGAATAATTGGCCAATGGGAGCAACCTCATTCTGCCACGGTAGGTTAGCGGCAAACTCAATGGTTCCCTCGTAGTAGTTGGCGTTGGGAGCGCCAATGCCAATGGCCAAAATCTGGTGCGGCTCTTTAATGCTTGCCTGCAGCTTGGTAGCTGCATCGTGCAGCTGCAATACAAAACCTTCGGGGCGCTCGCCCGAGGTGTTGACGGGAGTAGGTGTTGTGGCTTCGCCCACAATATTTCCGGCCTTATCCACAATCCCTATTTTGGTAGATGTTCCGCCTATATCGATACCTAAAACGACTTGCTTCATGTGGTCTCTTTTTGTACTGTGGGTTGTCGTGCTGAGCCTGTCAGAGTATGGAGGGTGGAACCTCCACCGCCGTACCCTCCCGCCTTGGCGGGATTCAGGGTAACAACGCCCAATGGCGCGCTTACTTTTTTACCCCAAACTTATACACCGTTTCGCTTGAGTATGCTTGTCCTGGTTTCAGCTCCGTAGAGGCAAAAGCGGGCTTGTTGGGCGAGTCGGGGAAGTGCTGCGTTTCGAGGCAAAAGCCGTAGCGCTTTACGTAGCGCACGCTGTCCACGCCGTACAGGTTGCCGTCAAGGAAGTTGCCCGAGTAGAACTGCACGCCGGGTTCGGTAGTGAAAACCTCCATGGTGCGGCCGCTAATGGGCTCGTACACCTGCGCGGCAAGGCTCAGCTTGCCGTTCTTGGCGTTAAGCTCCCAGTTGTGGTCGTAGCCGCCGCCGTTTTTCAGCTGCACATCGTTGGCATCAATGCGCTCGCCAATGGCGTGTGGCGTGGTAAAATCGAAGGGCGTGCCGGCTACCTCAATGGATTTTCCGGTAGGAATGAGTTCGCTGTCCACCTCGCTGAACTTATCGGCCAGTATGGTCAGCTCGTGCCCCAAGGCGTCGGGCGCCTGACCGGCGGTCAGGTTAAAGTAGGCGTGGTTGGTAAGGTTGCACACGGTGTTCTTATCGGTGGTGGCCGAGTAGCTAATCTTTAGCTCGTTATTTTTTGTAAGAAGATAAGTAACCTGCACGCTGAGGTTGCCGGGGTAGCCCTCTTCACCGTCCTTGCTCAGATACGTTAGCTTGAGGCCAACGCTGTCCGGCCCCTTTATTTCCTCGGCATCCCACACCACCTTGTCAAAGCCTTTGATGCCGCCGTGCAGGTGGTTGCGGCCGTTGTTGGCGGCCAGCTTGTATTCCACACCATCAAGCGTAAATTTGGCTTGACCAATGCGGTTGCCGTAGCGGCCGATGAGCGCGCCGAAGTACGGTCCGATTTTCAAAAAGGCATCGCTACGATAGCCGTCAAGCGAGGGAAATCCCAAGGTAATATTTCCCGATTTGCCATCCTTGTCGGGCGTCCACAGCTCGGTAATGGTGCCGCCGTAGGTGGCTACCTTCATGGTTACACCTGCGCCGTTGCTCAGGGTGTAGAGCGATACATCTTGCCCATCGTACTGGCCGAAGGGCGATTTGGTTATCTCCATTTTACTTGAATTTTTGCTGCCGCATGAGCATACGCCAAGCGTAGCCAAGGCCGCGAGGGTTAGAACTTTTATTTTCATACTTAGGGTGGAAATTTAGGAAAGCCAAATTTAAACATTTTCTTGATAAAAAGGGCTTTTTAACAGAGGAAACTTTGGAAAAAACAGCGCGGTTTTTGTAAAAAAAATTCCGCCAGCAGCCTAACATCGGGCTGCCGTTGAAATTTATATAAGATAATTATAATCAATATTTTATATAAATTTAAAAACCTCTATGGTTGCCTTGTGGATGGCCGTATAAAGCAAAACAGGAGAGTATAAAGCTCTCCTGTTTTGCATCGTTTCTTGCTAAATGAGTTTAGGCTCAGCTGCGCATAGCCGCATCAGTAGCCCCCAAAAAACTTTTTACAGCGCCGCGGTGTTCAGCTCCTGCAGCATGCCTGTCATTATCTGCGTCATCTTTACTTCGGCCTTAGCGCCCTCCTTCTGCACTTCCTCATGGCTTACGGTCATGGCAATGTCGTCGCCGCCCAGGTCGGTAATGATGGACATGGCAAAGACGGGAATGCTCATGTGGCGCGCCACAATGACCTCGGGCACGGTGCTCATGCCCACGGCGTCGCCGCCAATGCGCTGGAAGTAGCCGTACTCCTTGGGCGTTTCAAAGGTGGGGCCGGTGGTGCCCACGTAGCAGCCCTTCTGCACCTTCAGCCCTAACTTGGCCGCCACGCCTTCGCACAGCGCCATGAGCTTCCTGCTGTACGGCTCGCTCATGTCGGGGAAGCGTGGGCCGAGCTCCGCCATATTTTTACCGATAAGCGGGTTGGGCAGGCAGTTGATGTGGTCGTTGATGATCATCAAATCACCCACGGCAAAGGACTTGTTCATGCCACCGGCGGCGTTGGAAACGAAGAGGCACTTGATGTTTAAGAACTTCATCACGCGCACCGGAAACGTTACCTGCAGCATGTCGTAGCCCTCGTAAAAGTGAAAGCGGCCCTGCATGGCCATTACCTTTTTTCCGCCCAGCGTACCGAAAATGAGGCGGCCGCTGTGGCCTTCAACCGTTGATAGCGGGAAGTTGGGAATATCCTTGTACTCGATTACCTGCTGGTTTTCGATTTTGGTGGTCAGGCCTCCTAAGCCGGTTCCCAAAATGATGCCCACCTCGGGCTCTATGCTCACCTTGGACTTAATAAAGGTGGCCGATTCTTTTATTTTCTCTAACATAGCTGAATGTGTTTTTGGTGAAACTTTGTTTTCCGTTGTTTAAAAAATCTACATTGATGGGTTGGTAGTAAATGGCGCTGCGCAACTCATCGCTCATGGGCGTATCGAGCAGGCGCATGGCATCTTTTTCGGTCGTTATAATTACGCTATCGGGGTGCTCCGCGTAAACTTTTTCAATCCTTCGGATGTCGCCCGCGGTAAAGCGGTGATGGTCGGCAAACCGGAAGGTTTGCACCAGCGTAACATCTTTCTTCAGGCCCTCGAAAAAGGCTTTCGGCTGCGCAATTCCGGCAAGGGCAATGGCGCGCTTTTTCTCCGGCTTTCCGGCCTGCCCGCTGCTCAGGCTAACGTACTCGCCGCGGGTGTAGGTGGTAAAGTAGAGGTGCTGGTAGGGGCGTATTTTCAAATCCTTTTCGAGGATGTTGAAGTCGATGGGGCGCAGCTTCTGCGGGCACTTGGTAACCACCACAATTTCGGCGCGGGGCAGCTGGTTTACCGAGTCGCGCAGGCGCCCCAGCGGCAGCATGTAGTCCTTGGTGGCCAGGTTGTCGAACGTGGTAAGGACGATGGAGAGCCCGGCCTTGACGCGGCGGTACTGAAAGGCATCGTCGAGCACCACCACCTGCAGCCCGGGGTGCTCCTTTTGCAGGCGTTGTATGGCCTGTTCGCGGTTTACGCATACGGCCACCGTAACTCCGGGGAAGCGCCGTTTGACCTGCAGGGCTTCATCGCCCACCAGCTCGGCAGGGCTGCCGGCCTCAACGTACCGGAAGCCGCTGCTCCTGCGCTTGTAGCCCCGCGACAGCACGGCCACGCTCATGCCGCAGCTGCCCAGCAGCTCCACCAGCAGCTGCACGTGGGGTGTTTTGCCGGTGCCGCCTACGGTAAGATTTCCCACGCAGATGGTGGGAATTTTAGGCTCGTGCTGCCTCAGAATCCTCCACGAGTACAGCAGGTGCCGCAGGTTGACCGCCAACCAAAAAAGCCCTGCCGGCAGCATGGTCAGCAGGGTGTAGGGTAGGCTTTTTTGTGGCTTGCGGCTCATTGAGCAACGTTGATATTGGTGAGCTGTTGATGCTGTTTAATTGTTTTACTTCCCTGCCACAACCGCTCAAAAAGGCCGGTGCGGCAGCGCCTGCCGGCTTACTTTATCTCCACATCGTAGGGCAGGCGGGCCTGGGTTTTGCCGTTCATGCGCAGTATCCTGGCCAGCGGTTCGTACTCCTCCCAAATGTTGCCCGAGCTTTTCTTCAGCAGCTTTACCTTAACCTGGCCAAACGTTTCCATGAGCAGCGCAAAGGTTTCCTTTTGCTTGGGATATTCTACCACGCGGTACTTTTCCAGGTTGGCCAGCAGCACCGCCTTTTCCACCGCGGCGTTTAGCCCGCCCAGCTCATCCACCAGCTTTAGCCGCTTGGCGTCTATCCCGCTCCACACGCGGCCTTGACCGATCTCGTCCACCTCCTTTACCGACATCTTGCGGCCATCGGCTACGTGCTGCGTAAAGGTGCCGTACACGCGCTCCACCTGGTGCTGTATGAAGTCGGCCTCGGGCTTCGACATGGGGCGGAATATGCTGCCCATATCGGCGTGCTCGTTGGTGGCCGCCACATCCATGGTAATACCCAGCTTGGAGTTAAAGAATTTTTTGGCGTTAAACATTACGCCGAACACGCCAATGGAGCCCGTAAGGGTGGTGGGGCTGGACATAACGTAGGTGGCAGGGCACGAGATGTAGTAGCCGCCCGAGGCCGCCAAATCGCCCATGGATACCACCACCGGCCGCGATGCGGTGAGCAGCTGCATCTCGCGCCACACCAACTCCGAGGCCATGGAGCTTCCGCCCGGTGAGTTGACGCGCAGCACTACGGCCTTAACGCTTGAGTCGCGGCGCAGCTCGCGCAGCTCGGCGGCCAGCTGCTTGCCCACAATGCCCTCCTTGCCCTCGTCCATAATATCGCCCTCGGCAAATACCACCGCCACCTTATCCTTGGCGGTAATATTTTTGGGCGTAATGGTTTTTTGGTAGTCGTTGATGCTTACCATTTCGGGCTTTTTGGTTTCGTCCATGACCGTAAGCACGGCCAGCTCGCTTATCACCTCATCGCGCTGCTTGAGCGCATCCACCAGGCCCAGCGATACGGCGGCCTCGGCATCCTTGAGCAGAAGCTGGTTGGCCGCAGTGTTGAGCTTATCGGCGGTGGTGTGCCGCTGCTCGGCAATGGCGCCGAGCATGTGGTTCCAAATGGAGCCGGTGTAGGCGTTGATTTGCGCGCGATTTTCGGCGCTCATTTTTTCGTACATAAAGGGCTCTACGGCGCTCTTAAATTTTCCGTGGCGGATAATTTGCGCCTCGATGCCCAGCTTGTCTAGCGCGCCCTTAAAGAACATAACGCCGGATCCCAGCCCGTGCAGGTCGAGCGTACCCTCGGGGTTCATGTAAATTTTGTCGGCCACCGAGGCTAAGTAGTAGGGCGTTTGGCCGTAGAATTCGCTGTAGGCCACTATAAATTTTCCGCTAAGGCGGAAGTCGAGCAGCGCGTTTCGAATTTCGTCGAGGGTGGCCAGGCCGGCCTGTGCGTAGCCCAAATCGGCGAGGAATATGCCCTTGATTTTATCGTCCGTTTTAGCATTTTCTATGCTGCGCAGAATGGCGTTGAGGCCAAGCGCCGATTCGCCGTGCGCGCCAAGGCTGCTCAGCATGGCAAAGGGGTCGTTGGTGGCCCTGTCCACAATGGGGTACTTCAGCGAGAGCGTGAGCACCGAGGCCTCCTTTACGGGCTTGACCTTGGACTCCGATAGCGCAACCGCTCCGGCAATGGCGCCCAGCAGGGCAATGCCAAGTAGAAAAAATAGAACCCCCGCTATGATGGACCCCAGCGTGGCGGCGAACATTGTCTTTAAAAAATTCTTCATATTTTTCTTGTTTCAAACGTTATTAAAATGCTACGAGTGGCGCTTGTACGTCTTTACCCAGTCCACCTCAAAAATGGGTTGCGCCGAGCCGCTGAGGCTACCCTCCACCCCCGATGCAAAGCCCACGTACATGGGCTCGTGAAGCACGTTGGGGGCGGTAAACATGGTGGCGCCGTTGATTTTCCACGTAATGCAGCTTTCGCTCCACTCCAGCGTTACAATATAGTAGGTGTTTTGGCGCAGCATGCTGCGGTTCCAGGCCTCGGTGTGCTGCTTTTTATCGTTGCCTGCGGCAAAAACGCCGAACTCAAGCTTAGCGCCAATGCGAATAACGTTGAGGTGCGGCAGCCTGCGCTGCGCGCCCAGCCACATGGTGTGGTACACGCCCTTGCCCGATTGGCTGAAGCGAATTTTTGCCTCCACCTTGCCGTACAGCTGCCGGTGGCTTTTGGCGGTGCTTACAAGGCCAGCGGTGCACTCCCGCTCAACGTTGATGAAGCCCAGCGCGGGGCTGAAGCCCAAGCCCGAGGCATGCTCGGCTTTAGTAGTAATTTTTAGCGAGCTGCCGTCCACCGATACGTTGCTGCCGTCGGTGTAGAGGTGCCCCTCGTTGGCGGGGGAGTAGAGCAGCTTCTCGTCGTCCACCAGCGGATGGGTAATCCAGCGGGACTTATCCAGCGCTCCTCCGTCAAATTCGTCGGTAAATACCGGCTCCCAGTCGGTAATGGCGTGGAAGTTGTGCGAGGTCTTTTGCAGCTTGAAGAATTCGACCACCTCGGCCGATTTGCGCAGGCGCACAAACTCCTGCTTCATTTCCGTCCACTCCTTTTTCTGCAGGCCGCTTTGGCTGCGCGGCGTGGCCACCTGCGCGGCCAGCTCCTGGTAGCGTAGCAGGCCGGCGGTTTGCTTTAGCGCATTGTATTTTTCGTACTTTTTTTCGAGGGCCGTGCGGCGCGCTTCAAATTTGGAGGTTGCGGGAATTCCGCCGGACAGGGAGAAGAGCAACCGTTTAAAAAATCCGGGCATAGCTATTTGCGGTATTTATAACAACACCCCCTGCACATCACGCGCAACGTGGGGTACAGAGGGGTGTTCAAAAAAATGGGTGTAGTATTCTCGGTTTATCCAATAAGCTTAAATCCCTTTCCGCGCACGTTGATAATTTGAATCGACGGGTCGTCCTTGAGGAACTTGCGGAGCTTGGTAATGTACACGTCCATGCTGCGGGCGTTGAAGTAGGTGTCATCGTTCCAAATGGTTTTGAGGGCAAAGTTGCGGTCGAGCACGGCGTTGCGGTTAATGCACAGCTGGCGCAGCAGCTCCGACTCCTTGGCCGTGAGCTTTTGCTCTACGCCGCCCTCCTTAATAAGGGTTTGCTTGGTGGAGTTGAAGGTGTATATGCCCACGTGGAAGGTATCCTGGTTGAGCGAGGCGTTTTCGCCACGGGTACGGCGCAGGATGGCCTCAACGCGGAACAGCAGCTCTTCGATGCTGAAGGGCTTGGTCATGTAGTCGTCGGCACCGGCAGCAAAGCCCTCGAGCACATCCTCCTTTACCGATTTGGCGGTGAGGAAGAGAATGGGTATGGAGCTGCTAAGCATACGAATTTCCTTGGCCAAGGTAATGCCGTCTTTTACGGGCATCATCACATCTAAAATGCAGATGTCGTACTTGGCTTTTTGAAATCCGGCGAAAGCTCGCTCTCCGTTCGGGAAAAGGTCAATTTCGTATCCCTTTACCTGCATGTACTCCTTGAGGAGCATACCTAAGTTTTCATCGTCTTCGGCTAACAAAATACGCGCTTTACTTGTTTCCATAGCATTCATTTTAATGAGTTAAACCTGTTTTGATCCTTGTTTTTTCGTAAGCTTAGGTGTGCTTTAATGCTACCCGAGCTGAAGTCGGTAGCCATGTTTTGATACCCTAAAGCAGGGGTATCGAATAGCAAAGTTAAAAAATATTTGTAATTTTAACACTTAACCATGACTTTTTATTGATAAAGGCATTAAAATACTGAAGGTGGTGCCTTTTCCCAGCTCGCTTTCGACCCAAATTTTGCCGTCCAAAGCCTCCACAATTTTCTTTACGTAGCTGAGTCCCAAGCCAAAACCCTTTACGTTGTGAAGGTTGCCGGTGTGCACGCGGTAAAACTGCTCAAACACGCGCTTCAAATCTTCTTTGGGGATGCCAATGCCGTTGTCGCGCACCTGAATAAGGAGGTTGTTGTTCTCGTTTCTGGTGGAAACTACGATGAGCGGATTCTCCTTGGAATACTTTAGCGCGTTATCTACCAGGTTCGAAAAGATGTTGGAAAAGTGTACCTCGTCCACCAGCAGGGTGCACTCGGTAGCCTCAAAGGCGCGGGCAAGGTGCGCCCCCTTGCTCTCGACCTGCAGGGCAAATCCGTCGAGCACCTTGTTGGCCATGGCGTGAAAGTTGCACTGCTTGTAGGTCAGGCGCAGACGCCCGTGCTCAAACATGGCCAGCTGTAGCGTGCGCTCCACCAGCAGCGACAGGCGCTTGGTTTGCGTGTATATAACGCTTGAAAGGCTGGCATAATTTTTTTTATCGCTGGGCACGTTGGGGTCGTTCAGCATTTCCGAGGCCAGGGCAATGGTGGCAATGGGAGTTTTGAGCTCGTGCGTCATGTTGCTCACAAAGTCGCTGCGTATTTGCGACAGCTTTTTTTGTCGCACAATGGTAAGCAGCGTGCTTAAAAACACGCCCATAACAATAATGAGCAGGCCAATGGAGGTAAACAGCGTAACGCCGATGGAGAGAAAAATGTAGCTCTGCTTGCGCGGAAACAGCACGCTGAGGTAGTAGGCCTCCGATAGCAAATCGCCGGGGAAGAGCTTGCGCACGTATGTGTTGTTGCCCTCCGCTGATTTCTGCTGGTTGCTCCCGAATAGCAGCTCGCCGTTGGCATCGTGCACCGCAAACTCAAAGTTGAGGTTGATACCCTTGTTGCGAAATTCGCTGCGGATAAGCGAGTCGAGCCCCTCCTGCGATATGCGCTGCTCAATGGGTACCTCTACGCTGATAATTTTTTCGACAATATTATTTACCAGCACCTTTTTGTAGTTTACCTTTTCGTCCATTTTGGCCTTTTCGGGGTCCAGCTTGTCCTGCACTTTTTGCTGCTCATCTATATTTTTGAGCATGGAGTACAGCTGGCTTATTACCAAAGGGTCGGCAATGGGCGAAAAGCGCTTGTTCATACCCGCCGTATCGAGCAGGTTTACGGTAAGCATCAGCTCATCCTTTTGCAGCGATCGGATGCCGCTTTTGGCATTCCTGAAGGCAGAGCCCTTGTTGGATGATAAGGGGTTGGTAATCTGAAATATTACCTCGTCCTTCTCCATGCGGGCAATAATGTTGTCCAGCGTGCTGTTGACCGTGGCGTTAAACTCCTCCTCCTTCATTTTCTTTGCCTCGCTAATCCAGAACAGCTGAAATGCCACCAAACAAAAAGCCGCAACGGCGGTTGCAGCCCCTAATATAGGTATTAACTTTCTTCTCATAATATTAAAATGCTCTTTGCTACAAAGGTAGAGTTTTTTTGCTTGGAGCAAAAGTATTAGTGGTGGCATTGCAAGTCGGGTTAATTTTGTAACTTGCTTTTTTTTTGAACCCAATGCTCCGCCTACTTCGCTCCATATACAGCTTTTACGCCGACGGCTTCAGGGCTATGACCCTTGGCCGCACGCTGTGGGTTATTATTCTCATTAAGCTCAGCATCATGTTTCTTATTCTGCGGCCGCTGCTATTCCCCAACCTGCTGGGGCGGCTGGATGGCGACAAGGCGCGCACCGAGCACGTGGTAAAGGAGCTGACGGAGGGAGGAACTCGGCAGTAGGCAATTATTGAAGAATCGCAAAAATGGTAAATTAATATGGAGGTTGTTTTTTGGTCGCGCATGCAGTTTGCGCTTACGGCCGGATTCCACTGGATTTTTGTGCCGCTAACCATTGGGCTCATCATGCTCATTGCCGTTATGGAAACGCTGTACGTGTGCCGTGGCGAAGAGCACTGGAAGCGCTCGGCAAAATTCTGGATGAATATTTTTGCCGTCAACTTTGCCGTGGGCGTGGCCACGGGGCTCATACTGGAGTTTGAGTTTGGTACCAACTGGAGCAACTACTCGTGGTTTGTGGGCGATATTTTCGGGGCGCCGCTGGCCATTGAGGGCATCCTCGCGTTTTTTATGGAGAGCGTGTTTATTGCCGTCATGTTCTTTGGGTGGAACCGGGTAAGCAAGCGCTTCCACCTTGCGGCCACGTGGCTTACCGCGCTTGGCGCCACGCTCTCGGCGCTGTGGATACTGGTGGCCAACGCGTGGATGCAGCTGCCCGCCGGCATGACCTTCAACCCCGATACGGTGCGCCACGAAATGACCGACTTCTGGGCGGTACTCTTCTCGCCCGTGGCCATGAATAAGTTTGTGCATACCATTACCTCGTGCTACGTGCTGGGCTCGGTGGTGGTGATTGGCATCAGCGCCTGGTTTTTGCTCAAAAAGCGCGAGGCGCAAATGGCCAAGAACAGCATGCTGCTGGCGGCCGTATTCGGGCTGCTCAGCTCGGCCGTTCTCATTTTCACCGGCGATGGGTCGGCGCAGCAGGTGGCGCGGCATCAACCCATGAAGCTGGCCGCCATGGAGGGCCTGTACAACGGAAAAAACGGGGTGGGGCTAGTGGCCTTTGGCGTGCTGCGCCCCGGGGTTGAGCCCGGTGAGCGCCAGGCAAGCTGCTCGCGGCACAAGGGCAACGCTGCCGCCGATGCGCAGAACTCCAACGTTTTTTGGTGGAAGCTCGAGCTCCCCAACATGCTGTCGTGGCTGGCCTTCCGCGACGGCAACGCCTTTGTGCCGGGGATTAACGACATAATTAATGGATGTCATTGCGGGCTTGACCCGCAATCTCCTGCCTATATAAAATGTTCATTTCATCAGGAGATCCCGAATCAAGTTCGGGATGACAGTACACTCCACCCCCTGCCCCCGCCGGACGGGGGTGGAGGTAAAACTCTTCCCCTCTCCGAGCGCATCTCGCGGGGCAAGTTAGCCATCCACGCGCTGGCCGACTACACGCAGGCCAAGCAGGCCGCCGACAGCGCCGCCATGCGCACCGCGCGCGCCGCGCTCGACAGCAACTTTGCGCACTTTGGCTACGGCTACCTTAGCCACCCCAACCAGGCTGTACCCAACGTGCCGCTTACGTTCTACAGCTTCCACATTATGGTAATTTTAGGCTTTGCATTTGTCGCTTTGTTTGTGGTGGTTTTATTTTTGCTCTACAAAAAAACGGTGGAGAAATACCGCTGGCTGCTGTACGTGATGCTGTGGAGCATTCCCCTGGCCTACTTAGCCTCCATGAGCGGCTGGATAGTGGCCGAGGTGGGGCGGCAACCCTGGGTAATACAGGACCTGATGCCCACCATGGCGGCTGTGTCGCGCCTTGAGGCCGGCGCCGTCAAGCTGACATTCTTCCTTTTTGCGGCGCTGTTTACCGTGCTGCTAACGGTGGAGCTGCGCATAATGCTGAAGCAAATTTCTAAATACGGAAAAAAGACTTAAGGATTCAAATATCAAGGACTTCCCCCTTGTCTTTTCATCCTTTTGTATTTTATCTTTTTGTCTTTCTCCCTTTATCTTTCCGTCTTTTATCTTTTTGTCTTTCTTCCTTTATCCTTTTATCTCTTAAAAATGACTTACGAATTTCTTATTCAGTACTGGTGGTTCATTGTATCGCTGCTGGGGGCGCTGCTTGTAATGATGATGTTTGTGCAGGGCGGGCAAATGCTCCTTCGCTCGCTCGGAAAAACGGAGCAGGAGCAGACGCTGATTGTAAACGCGCTGGGGCATAAGTGGGAGATCACGTTTACCACGCTGGTAACGTTTGGCGGAGCGCTGTTCGCGGCCTTCCCGCTGTTTTACTCCACCTGCTTTGGCGGCGCCTACGCGCTGTGGCTGCTCATCCTGTTCAGCTTTATATTGCAGGCCGTTTCGTACCACTTCCGCTCCAAGGCGGGCAACCTGTTCGGCGCCAAAACCTACGAGGCCTTTCTGCAGGCCAACGGCGTTATGGGCACCGTGCTGCTGGGCGTGGTGGTGGGGACTTTCTTTACGGGCGCCGCTTTTTCGGTCGAAAAAGGCAACATCGCCCGGCTGGGCGGAGCGCTCAGCATATCGGGCTGGCACTCGCCCTGGCACGGGCTCGAGGCCATCATTAACCC
Organism: Bacteroidales bacterium; assembly: GCA_031549685.1. Classification (GTDB taxonomy): domain Bacteria; phylum Bacteroidota; class Bacteroidia; order Bacteroidales; family UBA932; genus JAITMY01. The sequence continues at coordinate 30,600 of JAVBPG010000037.1, forward strand.
GCTGAATCTCTCGCTGGGCTTTACCATCCTTTGGCTGGCGCGCGTGCTGGCGCTGCAGTACTTTATCCGCTACGTGGACAACGAAAATATTACTGGCAGGGCGCGCAAGCTGCTACCGTCAAGCGCGCTGGGCTTTGCGCTGTTTTTTGCCCTGACCGCCGTGCTTATCCTGAGCAGGGATGGCGCCGCCGTGTACGCTCCCAACAACCTGGTGTATATGCAAAGCATTAAGTACCTGCGCAACTTTTTGGCCATGCCCGCGCTGCTGGCCATGCTGCTGTGCGGCATCGGGCTGCTGGTTTTTTCGGTGGTGCGTACGCTGCAAAAAAAGGATTTCCAGAGCGGCTTCTGGTGGGCCGGCGCAGGCGCGGTGCTGGTGGTACTCTCGCTGCTGCTCAACGTGGGCTACAACGATACGGCGTTCTACTACTCCACCTACCGCCTGCAGCAGTCGCTCACCATCTACAACAGCGCCTCCAGCAAGTTCACGCTGCAGGTCATGTCGGTGGTGTCGCTCATTATTCCCTTTGTGCTGGCCTACATTGCCTACGTGTGGCGCGCCATGGGCCGCAAAAAAATATCGGTGGAGGAGCTGGAGAAGGAGGAGCATGCGTACTAAGCTGCCTGCCGCAAACTTTCTTTGCCATTTCCATATTTTATCGCTAATCTCTATAATTTTTCATACCTCTGCCATATCGAAACCGCCATTTCGGAAGCTGCTATTTCGGAAACATTTTTCTCTCAGCTCTCCTTGGATGATATGTAAAGTAGGGAATGTCAACATAGAAACGGTTTTGAATTTTTAAAAAACAACACCATTACTTGTTGCACCGTGGGCTGTCATGCTGAGACAGTCGAAGTGTTGAGGGAGGATTTCTCAAACTCGGCCAAGGCTTTTCGCCTCGGCAAGGTTTTCGTAATTTTGGGGTAGAACACGGTATGCTACAAAAGGGCAGAGGCAGGCTGAAAGGTTGGTTCGTCGAATTCACGATGTGGGAACTCGGTAGTATTCTTGCCAATAGTCCTTTTTGTAATGGCCATTATCTTAATGGCCATTACAAAAAGGCACCTCCTATTCCTTCTTCTTTTTAAACGTTGTTTTGGGCTCGGTACCGCTTGCCAGACGCTTAATATTTTTGCGGTGGGTGTAGAAGAGCAGCAGGCAGGCAAAAACGGCAAATATTTTGATGGACAGGGTGGGCTCGTTGAGGATAAAAATAACCGAAATGGGAAACGACAAGCCCGCCGACATGGAGCCCAGCGACACGTAGCGCGTGAAGCCGAACACCAGCGCAAACACGGCAATGGCAATCAGCGCGCCCAGCGGCTGTATGGCTATGGCCGCGCCCAGCATGGTGGCCACGCCCTTGCCCCCGCGAAACTGCGCAAACACGGGGTACATGTGCCCCAGCACCGCCAGCACGGCAAACAGAATTTTTACCAGCGCAAAGTTTTCGGAGTCGCGCGCTAAGCCGGGAATAAAGCAGGCCAGCAGCACCGCCAGCAATCCCTTGGCGATATCGATGGCAAAAACCGGAATGGCCGCCTTGCCGCCCAGCACGCGCAGCACGTTGGTGGTGCCGGCGTTGCCGCTGCCATGCTCGCGCACATCGATGTTGTACAGCGATTTGCCAATCCACACGGCGCTGGGGATGGAGCCCAGCAGGTAGGCAATGAGCGAAAAAAGAAGAAGGTAGAAGAGCATGATGGTTTAGATTTTAGGAAGTAAAATTAATCATTTTTTGTGAGCAGGCGCGAGCTGGTGTCGGGTGTGAGCCTCATCTCCTCAAAGTTCAGATTTTCGAGCAGCACCACGCCCGGGCGCTTGCCGCGCTCAAGCGTACCCAGCGCATGCTCCATGCTGAGCGCCTGCGCCCCGCCCAGCGTTGCCCAGCGCAGCATCTCGTGGAGCGGAATGCCGGGAAAATCGTGCGCTAAGCACTTCAGCTCGTCCAGCATGCGGAGGTTGTGGTTGGACGACAGGCTGTCGGTGCCCAAGGCGATGCTTGCCCCCTTGGCGCGTAGCAGCTGCACGGGCGGCAGCGTATTTTCAATGTACAGGTTGGAGCGGGGGCACAGCACCCACGAAATATTTCGGTTGCGTTCCACAGCGTAATCGTAGTCCGCGGAGGAGGTGTGCGTGTTGTGCACCAGCAGCAGCTTCTCTACGCTGTACAGGTTTTCGAGCGTGTGATGAATGGAGGTTTTTCCCGGCGCGAAGGGTGGCGCCGCCTGCCCGTGGAACAGCTGGTACAGCGCTCCGCGGCCTTGCTCAAAAAACAGATTCTCGTCGGGGCATTCCTGGTTGTGAACGCTCATGTGCCTGCTGTGCTGGGCCAGCGCGCGCAGCATGCCGGCCGAGGTGGAGTAGGGCGCATGCGCCGTAAGCGAGGCGGGAATGTTTTTGCCCTTGGCCTCGTTGAGCAGCCGCATCGCATCGCGCAGCAGCTCCGCAGCGTTACCCCGCCACAGCTCCAGCACCTCGATAAATGTGTGGTAAAAAATCGGACTTTTGGCCTTGACCTCAAAGGAGGTATTTACGTTGGAGATGTCGCCTACGGCAACGGTTCCCGAGGCGTACATTTGAGCATCGGCAAGGGAAAGGGCTTGCAAAATTTCATCGTCGGGAAATTTGCTGCGCGTACCGACAACGCCCGAAATAAACTGCGCCAGGCCGGTGTGCTCGGCAATTTGTCCGCGCAGGTGCGACAGCTCGAGGTGGCAGTGCGCGTTGACAAATCCGGGAACAAGCACGCCGCTATAAAACTCCACACCCTCGGCTTCTTCCTGCATTTCGCCTAACTCCACAATTTCGCCATCATCGCTCAGCGTAATCAAACCATTACGTATGGGCGGCGTGCTGATAGGGAAAACGTAGTGCGCTGCAATTTTTCTCATTGCTCGTGGCTCAACTTTAGCTCCTGCTTTTGGAGCTTTACCCTTGGGCTTCTGCTCGGCATGGTATTTACGGCAGCGTCGTCCGGCGACACGTACCGCAGCATGATATTTTTAACCGTGGCGTAGCGCCGGGTGTGCGCCAGCGAGTCGTTATCGTGGTTGAGCAGGTAGCCGCGTATGTGCGTGGCCAGCGTGTCGCTCACGGTAATGCTGAGGCTGTAGCTGCGCTCCTGCTCTTCGCGCAGCAGGCTTTGCTCCACCTGCGCAAAGGTGGTGTCCGTGCATATGGTTGTATCGCGCCTTATTGAGTCGACCACTATGGAGTCGATGCGGCAGCGGTGCGCGTAGAGGTACATGCTCATGCGCGGGTTGCTTACCGAGTCGCCGGCCGCGAGCGCAACGTCGGCGCTCAGGATGTAGGTGCCCGCACCGCGCGAAGGGATGGAGAAGTCAAGGCGCGAGGTGTCGCCATCGTTGGGCAGCTGCCAACTCGTTTTTTCACTCCAGCAGTTCTGCCGCTCGTGTAGCGCCTTCACCTCCTTGGCGTACTGCTTCTGTAGCTTGCCTAAGCGCTTATTCACTTTATCGTACAGCTTGTCGGCGTCGCCTTTTGTTTTGCAGTGCTCTTGTATGCTGCTGTACAGCTGCTCCACGGTGTAGCCGTATTCGTCCAGAATGGGCAGATAAACGGCTGTTGAATCCCTCCTGCCCGGATTGCGCTGGGCAAGATTTTCTTCCAGCGCAGCATCAGCCAAATGCATTTCGGCCAAAATTTTGACCAAATTGCGCTTGGGAATGGTTTTCCTGCCGTTGCAGGCGGCTACCAAAGCTACGCAAAAAAGGATGGTAAAAAAACGACGCATGGTGCTTTACAATCTATAAATATTAGGTTCAATATGTTGAAAATAAGTGCAGCTTGAGATTGCTTCGCTTCACTCGCAATGACGACTCAAGCCACATTATTGCGGGGAGCCCGCCAGACGACCGGATGGGCAGGGAGCAACGAAAGAACCGAAGCGGAGTTCGGCGCAGCCAAGCTCAACCCCGAAAGAAGCAATTTAGACAAGCTGCTCAGCATTGCCCGCGGCTGTAAGTTAAGAATGCGTAGTGCAACGCGCTTTTTTCGCAGGTGGCTACTTGGCTGCTTTCGGTTAGCTCCCACTCCTTGCCAATGGGCGGAAAAAAGGTGTCGGCATCGAACGAAGCGTACACGCGGGTAATGTACAGGCGGTGCGCAAGCGGCATGGCGGCGCGGTAAATGCTCTCGCCGCCGATGATGAAAATCTCATTCCCTTGTGCGGCCTGCAGCGCCTCCTGCAGCGACGGCACAAACGTTACCCCTTCGCTACGGAGCGCCTGCTGGCTTTTTGTAACTACAATATTCTGCCGGTTGGGCAGGGGCTTACCTATGGATTCAAAGGTCTTTCGCCCCATGATTACGGCGTGCCCCGTGGTCAGCTTTTTGAAGTACTTCAAGTCCTCGGGGATGTGCCACAGCAGCCGGTTGTCCTTACCGATGGCGCCGTTGTCGGCCACAGCGGCTATGATGGAAACTATTTTTCGGTTCAAGGTTTAACTATTCAAGGATTCAAAAAAAGCCGAAGCCTTTCGAAAAGACTTCGGCACAAAAGTACGCTTTATTTTGCAATATTAAATCCAGCGAACAAGGGCAAAATCCTGGCGGTGCGGCAGCGCGGGGTTCTTGGCGTACATGCGCACTCCGGTAAAGAAAACGCCGGGCTTTTCGGGCGTAATCTTCAACTCGTAGTGGGCCATGCAGCCTACGTGCGACACGCAGCTGAACTCGTTGGTGCTTTTTACCTTCATCTTGCCGTTGGGTTCCTGCTCGGCAATGACCAGCTCTACGCCCACATCCTCGGGCTTGAGCGAGTTGATGTCGAGCTGCACATCCAGCGAGCACTCCATGCCCAGCATTACCTGCTCGTTGAGCATGTCCACCTGCCTTTGCGAAATAACTTCGATGCTGCTCCAGTGGCGGCTTATGCGCTTTTTCCAGTCCGAAATTTCTTTGGCCTTGGCAAAATCGTTTTGCGAAAGCTCCTTGTAGCGCTGGCAGAGCTTGCCGTAGAAGCGGTCTTCGTAGTCGCACAGCATGCGGTTGGTGGTAAAGTTCGATGCTACCTTGGCAATGGTATTTTTAATTACCTGTATCCACTCCACGGGCATGTTTTTTTCGTTGCGCTGGTAAAACTTGGGCGCAATTTCGTTTTCGATAAGCCCGTAAATGGTTTCGGAGTCGAGCTCGTCCTGGAAGTCCTGGTTCTCGTACGAGCGCTCCATAGGCAGCGCCCATCCGGCGTCCTCCTTGTAACCTTCAACCCACCATCCGTCGAGCACCGAGAGGTTCATTACGCCGTTCATCACGGCTTTTTCGCCGCTGGTACCCGAGGCCTCGAGCGGGCGGGTGGGCGTGTTCATCCACACGTCAACGCCGGCCACCATTTTGCGGGCCACGCGGATATCGTAGTTTTGCAGGAAAAGAATTTTTCCGATAAACTGCGGGTACTTCGAAATCTCTACAATGCGCTTAATCAGGTCCTGTCCGGCCTTGTCGGCGGGGTGCGCCTTACCGGCAAAAAGGAACTGCACGGGCATATCGGGGTTGTTGACAATGGCGTCGAGCCTGTCCAGGTTTTTGAACAGCAGGTGCGCGCGCTTGTAGGTGGCAAAGCGGCGGGCAAAGCCAATGGTCAGAATATCGTCGCGCAGGGTTTCCTTGATTTCCACCAGCTGGCGCGGCGTGTGGTACTTGAGTATGCGGCTGTCGTTGAGGCGCTGGCGAATGTAGCGCATGAGCTTGCTGCGCAGCAGGGAGCGCAGCTCCCAAATTTTCTCATCGGGTACGTTGTATATGCCGTCAAAGCAGGTCTTGTCGTAGTGGTGCGAGCTGAACTCCTGACCAAAGGCGGCCATTTGCAGCTCCTTCCACTCGCCCGACGTCCACGTGTCGTAGTGCACGCCGTTGGTAACGTAGCCAATGTGCAGCTCCTCGGGTTGGTAGCCGGGCCACATGTCCTTCAGTATTTCGCGGCTTACCTCGCCGTGCAGCCAGCTTACCCCGTTTACCTCCTGCGAGCAGCTGCAGGCAAGGTTGCTCATGGAGAATTTTTCGCTGGGGTTGTTGGCGTTAATTTTACCCAGCTTCATCAAATCCTCCCAGGTGGTTTTGAGGCGGTGCGGGTAGTGCGAAATGTAGGTGCGCAGCAGGCCCTCGTCAAAGGCGTCGTGGCCTGCGGGCACCGGCGTGTGCGTGGTAAACAGCGATGAGGCGCGTACCACCTCCAGCGCCTCGGAGAAGGTAAGGTTTTTGCCGTGCACAAACTCGCGAATGCGCTCCAGCCCGATAAACGCGGCGTGGCCCTCGTTGCAGTGGTACACATCGGCGTTGATGTGCATAGCGCGCAGGGCGCGGATGCCACCCACGCCGAGCACCAACTCCTGCTTCAGGCGGTTCTCCCAGTTGCCGCCGTACAGCTGGTGGGTAATGCTCCTATCCTCGGGCAGGTTTTCCTCAAAGTCGGTGTCGAGCAGGTAGAGCTCGGTGCGGCCCACATCGGTGCGCCATACGCGGGCATACACGGCGCGGCCGGGCATGGCGATTTCCACGGTAACCCACTTGTTGTCCTTATCGCGAACGGGGGTTGCGGGGATTTTCATAAAATCCTGCTCGTCGTACTCGGCCACCTGGTCGCCCGTAGCCGACAACTTTTGCGAGAAGTAGCCGTAGCGGTAAAGCAGGCCCACGCCTACCATTGGCGTACCCTTGTCGCTGGCCTCCTTGAGGTAGTCGCCGGCCAGAATGCCCAAGCCGCCCGAGTAAATTTTGAGCGAGGTGTGCAGGCCGTACTCCATGCTGAAGTAGGCAATTTTGTACTTCTTGGTCTCCTTGTGCTCGGGCAGGCGGTTTTTGCTGGGCGTGTTGCCCATGTGCCCGTCGAACAGGGGCGATTTTTGCGCCATGTACTCCTGAAAGCGCTTGTATACGCCGTCGAGGCGCGCCATAAAGTCTTTGTCGCTTTCCAGGCTCTGGTAGCGCTTGTAGGGTATTTTACCAAGGAATGCAATGGGGTTATAGTCGCTTTGCACCCACAGCATTTTATCTATGGATTTGAAGAGCTCCACCGCATCCTGGTTCCAGCTCCACCACAGGTTTTTCGACAGCTCGTCGAGCGAGGACAACTTTTCGGGAATGTTTTTGTGCACCATGATGCGGCTCCACTTGGGCTGGTTGGCCGCGTGCATTTTGTCCACCACCGTGAGCGGCTCCTCGCGCGTTTGGCTCATTACCTCGTCAATGCGGCCGCCCACCTTGGTTAGGGCTACGTCAAAGGCTTTTTTGTAGTAGTAAGCCAGGTTGTCCCAAAGGGCAATGGACGAAACCTGCTTGGCATTTTCGCGCACGGCGTCAAAGTCCTTTTCCGAAAGGTTGCATAGCGCTATGGCCTTTTTTACCATGGCATCCACCACCTGCGCATCGTTGCTGTCGGTGCGCTCAATAACCTCAATGCCGGGGTGCCCCGACTGGTAGTGCGTGTTGACCCAAAGGCCGAATCCGGCCAGCGAGGTGGTAATGGTGGGCACCTTGAACGCCACGCTCTCCATGGGCGTGTAGCCCCACGGCTCGTAGTACGAGGGGAACATGGAGAAGTCCATGCCGATGAGCAGGTCGTAGTATTTTTTGTTGAATACGCCGTCGTTGCCGTTGAGGTACGAGGGGCAGAAGAACAGCTTTACCTTGTCATTTTCGCCGTTGTTGAGGCCCAGGCGGCGCGCCATCCTCAGCGAGGGGTCGTACTGCGGGTCAACCAGGCCGTGCGTGGTGTACGTTTCGTTCAGCGGCTGCATGGCCTCCTTGTTGGTCAGGTTGTACAGCACATCCTTGCGGGGGCCGTGGTGGCCTGCGGGAACGAGGATGAAGGCAAAGACGGGGCGCTTGAGGTTGGCGTCCTTGTTGAGCTTGGCCATTGACTCAATGAACACGTCAACGCCCTTATTCTTGAACTCGTAGCGGCCGCCGATGCCCACCAGCATGGTGTCGGGGGCGGCTTTTTTGCAGAGCAGCGCCTCGGCCACCTCGAGTAGCTTGGCGCGACCCTCCTGGCGCGTGTCTTCAAAATCCTCTTCGCCCGGAACAAAGCTGGTTTCAAATCCGTTGGGGGTTACCAAGTCCACCTCTTTATCCAGAAAGTATTTACACTCCCTGGCGGTAATATCGCTCACGGTGGTAAACACGTCGGCGTTCTGCGCCGAGCACTTCTCGAGCGACTGCTTGGCCATTACGTTAAACTCGCGCGCCTTGATGTCGGCGTTGTAGGTTTGAATGTTATCGTACAGCGGCTGCCCGTTGCCGGCAATGCAGCGCCCCATCACGGTGGCGTGCGTGGTAAACATGGTGCCCACCTGCGGCACGTTGCTCTTGAGGTACAGCAGGCCGCTGCCGGTCATCCACTCGTGGAAGATGGCCACCACCTTTTCGCGCGGCGAGAGGTGGAAGCGGATGTAGCTTTCAATGACCTTTCCGGTGGCGTAGCCGAAGAGCGTCGGCTCCACGTAGTCCCACTGCCCCGAAATGGAGTCGAGCTTGTAGGTTTCCCAAAACTCCGAAAATATTTTATCCTTTTGGGGGATGAACGAGGTGTAATCGACCAGGATGGCAATGGGCGAGCCCGCAATGTCCCAGCGGCCGACGCGTATGCGCAGGCCCTCCTCCTGTACCTTGAGGCGCCAGGCCTTGAGCAGCTGCAGGTCCTCAATGAACTCGCTGCTGCGGCTCGACGACTCGTGCAGCACGTCGGGGCCTATGGTAATGTGGTTTTTGATGTCGCGCGCCATGCTGAGCGCCTTGGTCGAAACCACTGTGTGAATGCCGCCTACCTTGTTGCAAACCTCCCAGCTGACCTCAAACAGATAGTCGGGGTTTTGTAAATTTTCTCCTTTCATATTTTTTATGTTTTGTTATTTTTTTTCAAAATGAGTTCAAAGGTACTCAAAAAAGGGGATAAGCCTGCTCATTGTTAATAAAAAAGCCCCCGCAAACGCTTGCGGGAGCCATTATTTTATACTTTACTAAAATTATTAACAATAACGCTTCTAATCGGCCGCTATTTTAACTTTGATACCGCCGCCTCGGCTGCTTTTATGGTGGGTTCCACGCTTAGCTCGCTGCCGGTGGCTTCCTTCATCCACTGCTGGGGCGTGAGCCTGCCCAGGCTGAAGATGCGCTGAACCTCCGAGGCAAAGTTTTTGCCCTGCAGGTACTCCTCGAGCTGCAGCTCTATCAGGTGTCCCATGGGGTAGTTCGACAGGTACAGCGGCGCGTTAATCATGTGAGAGTAGATGGCCAGAATGGGCGAATCTTTTTCGCCCAAAACCGGCTCGTAGTAGCTGTTCCAAATTTCGCGGGCTATGCGGATGATATTCTCCTTGAGCTGCGCCGGGGTGGCGTTGGGGTTGGCGTACAGCCACTCCCAGGCCGCCATGTCCACCAGCGATACGCCCATAATTTCGTAGCAGTTCCAAAAAATGTCGAGCGCCGTCAGGTCGTTCTTCAGGGGGTCGCTTTGGCTCATGCCCAGCACCTCCAGGTCGCGCTTCTGAAAGATAAAGGCCAGCGCCTCGGTAAAGGCGGTGTTGGGCACTCCGCTCAGCAGGTAGTAGTCCATGTCGTACAGGCTGATGGTTTGCTCCACGTTGTGCCCCAGCTCGTGCATGGCAATGTTGTAGCCTTTGTAGTCCATGCCGTTGGCCGGAACGCGGGTGCGCAGGTGGGCCTTGTCGCCCTTCATCATGGCGCCCCAGGCGTGCCCCGAGCCGCGCGCTGCATCCACCACAATGTGGCTGCAAATGCGCTGCGCATCGGCGGGCGTAAAGCCTAAGCGGCGCAGTATATCGGGCAGGCCGCGCTCCAGGGCGCCGGCGTTGGCGTACAGCCGGCTTACCTTTGTGGTCAGCACGCTGTTGTCAATGCTGCTGCGCTGCTTAAAGCCGTCGTACCAAATGTCGAAGGGCATGAGCCGGCGCCCCAGGCGCTGCTCTATCAGGGTCGCCACCTCCTTTACCTGCGGCGACGAAACCAGCTGGATGAACATGTTCCTTACCTCTTCCTTGCTGAACTCCATGCTGCCGTCGAACGAGCGGCTGATGTAGGTGGGGTACTGTGGTGTGTAGGGGTCAACCGCCTTGCAGGCCTTAAAGTTGTTGATGAAAATCTGGTAGCGGGTGTCGGGCTCGGGTGTGGCGGCAAGCTCCTTCCCATCCTCAAAAACCTTGTTGCTAACGGGGTTCCAGGTGTACCTGTCGCTGTTGATAACCACCTGCGGAATTTGCTGCGTAACGATGCGCTTCATGGCAGCGTAAATCATTTCCTGGCGCTCAAAGTCGCGCATGTTGCCGGCGTAGCGCGCCTTGATTTCATCGCGCAGATCCCAATGCGAAATGAGCTTGCGGCTGCTGGTAAAGAGCTGCTCGTTGGCCTCGTTGCGCAGGCAGCTGGCTATGATGTTGTACTCCGAAATGTAGGCCTCGGAGGCGGTGTTGGCGTTCGAGAGCTGCTGCTGCACCTCGGCCGGAATGCGCGAGGTAAACAGGTCGCCCAGGCGGGCGTAGCCCCACTGCAGGCGGCTCCACTGCTGCGCCAGCTGCTGCTTTTCGGCTAAGCTGTACGCGGGAAAGTTGATGATGGTGCTGAAGGCTATTTTGCTGGCGAACATATCGTCGTTGAAGTGGGCGCGCACATCGTAGCTGCCCATGTCAAGGTCGATTTTTTGCAGCTCGCCCACATCCTCGTTGAGCCGCTTTTTGAGGCCCCTGTCAATGCTGTTGAAGTGCCCGAACAGGGTTTCCAACTTCTCCGAAAGGTTGATGAATAGGGCTTCGCGCGCGCTTGCATCGTTCACGTAATTTTCGGCGCAAAAAGCCACAAAGGTTTTTTCGTCGCCGTCTTTCTCGCTCCACAGCCCCGCAGCCTGGGCAATGCCTTTTTCGGAGCGTGCGGCATCAACATCGGCGTAGCGCGCCTTGAGCGAGTCAAGCGCAAGCTGCACCACCTTGGGATTTTTTTGTATCATGGTTTCGTTGTTTTTTGAGTTTGTGCAGGCCGCAAACGCAATGGCGGCGGCACAGGCAAGGGCGCAAGTCAGCTTCATGGTATAACTTTTTAGAAGTGGTTTGAGGAGGCAGCTACACTGCTGTATCCGGCGTTAAATATAGTGATTATCCGTCATCATAGCGCTAAATAACGCAAAGTGGCCTCCTCAAATGTATAAAAAAAATCCCCACTCCAAGTGGAGCAGGGATTCTTACTAGCTAGTTTACCCTAAATTAAAACATAGGGAAAATTGAAGTTGCAGGAGCAGGTGCAGGAGCAGGAGCTACCTTCTTGGGAGCAGCCTTCTTTGCAGCGGGCTTCTTAGCAACTACCTTCTTCGCAGGAGCAGCCTTCTTTGCAACTACCTTCTTCGCGGGAGCAGCCTTCTTAGCAACTACCTTTTTCGCGGGAGCAGCCTTCTTAGCAACTACCTTCTTTGCAGGAGCAGCTTTCTTAGCAACCACCTTCTTAGCAGGAGCGGCCTTCTTAGCAACTACCTTCTTCGCGGGAGCAGCCTTCTTAGCAACTACCTTCTTCGCAGGAGCGGCTTTCTTAACTACTTTCTTGGCAGGAGCAGCCTTCTTAGCAGGAGCGGCTTTCTTCACTACCTTTTTTGCAGGAGCAGCTTTTTTTGCAGGAGCTGCCTTCTTTGCTGCGGGTTTTGCAGCGGCTTTTTTTGTTGTTGCCATGATTGAAATTGTTTTTTTTGTTGCTGCTTTACTATTGTTAGTAGAAGAGGGAGCAGCAACGTTACCCTCTTTTGCTGTTTTCTTTGCCGGCTTTTTTTCTTCTGTTGCCTTTGCAGAGGCAGCGGTCAATGCTTGTTTGGGTGCGGGTTCCGTATTCTTTAGCCTCAGCCCAAAGTCGCTTAGCACGTTCATAAAGTTTATAAAAGCATCGTACGGCGTATCGTACGGGTTGAAATACTTGTGCACATCGCCATCGCTAAACCACTTGGTGGACATGTAGTAAAAGTGGTCGCTGTTTTGCAACATACGCCAATCCCTTACCAGCGCTTCGTTGCCCGAGCTCATCACGGCTTCGCTCAGGGCGTACACCTTGTTAAACGCTTCGTTTTGCAGCTCGTTGCCCAGCCATGCCGTAAGGTCGCGCTCCTCGTCGGCCCACGATATGGGGTGCGGAACTTTTATGGGGGCCACCGGCTGGTGCTTCTTAGCGGTTTCCGATGCCGTCAAAAATTCAAAGTTCGTTTGCGATAAAATTTTATTCGGCAAATATCGTAAAAATTCGAATATCCCCGACGATGCCCACTGATGTTCTCCAAAAGTTTCGTAATCCATGAAGAGGTTTACCACCTCCTCCTTCTTATCTACCGCATTTATCCAAGCCGTGTACTTATCGGTGGTAAGCGGCCACTCGCTCCATCCGCGGTCGGAAAAGCGGAAGGCAATATCGTCGCTCAGGCGGAAGTTGCGAAGAAGAATTTTTAACCTTGGGTTCTTTGCGTTAGCATAAATATAGTTTGGACTTTTCCATCCCAGCACGTGCTTTGCGCCCTCGGTAAGCATGGCGGTAAAGCCCATGTCCGCAATCTTTGCGCCAATCTCATCGGAGTAGATGAGCTCGGTGTTGCGGAAGGTGGTGGGTTTTTGCCCAAAGTATTTTTGAATTAAATCGCTGTGCGCTTTTACCTGGTTTTCGAACTCAGCCGGGTTCTTGAGCACGGCAATGGAGTGCGAGTAGGTTTCGCCCAAAAATTCTACGCAGCCGGTTTTGGCGAGCGCTTTAAAGCTCTCCAGCACATCGGGGGCGTACTGCTCAAACTGCTCAAGCGCCATGCCCGAGATGGAGTAGCTTATCTTAAACGATTTCCCGAATTGCTTGATTAAATCCAGCATCAGCTTGTTGGCGGGCAGGTAGCTGCGCTCGGCAATCTTGCGCATGATGCTGCGGTTCGAAAATTCGTCATAGTAGTTGTGATCCTTACCTATGTCGAAAAACCTATACCTTCTCAAGCGAAAAGGTTGGTGTACCTGGAAGTATAAGCAGAGCGTCTGTTTCATTTTTGCTTCGTTTTTCTTAGTTGGCAATAGCTCTCTCGTAAACCTGTTTGACCTTCAATGCGGCTTTGTCCCACTTTAGCGAGTCCACCTCCCGGTCACCGTAGTGAATAAACATTTTGGTAAGCGCCGGATACTGTAGTATTCCGTATATGGCATCGGCCATGGCGTCCACATCCCAAAAATCTACCTTAATGGCATGCTTCAGCACCTCGGCCACGCCCGATTGCTTCGAAATAATGGTGGGCACGTGCGAGCGCATGGCCTCCAGCGGCGAAATGCCGAAGGGCTCGCTGACCGAGGGCATAACGTACACATCGCTCAGGGCAAACATGTGCTGCACATCGGCGCCTTTCAGGAAGCCGGTAAAGTTAAACTTGTCGGCAATGCCCAGCTTGGCTACGCGGCGTATCATGCGGTTGAGCATGTCGCCGCTGCCGGCCATTACAAAGCGTACGTTGTTGTAGCGCTTAATTACCTTGTGGGCGGCCTCAATAAAGTAGTCGGGGCCTTTTTGGTAGGTAATGCGGCCAAGGAAGGTTACAATTTTTTCGTTGGTGCCGCGCTCCACGTTCTCAAAGTCCGATGCGCTGAAGTCAACGGCGTTGTGCACCGTTACCACTTTTGACGGGTCAATGCCGTAGCGCGAAATAACGATGTTGCGCGTAAGGTTGCTTACCGTAACCACCAGGTCGGCCTCCTCCATACCGCGGCGCTCAATATCGTACACCACCTGGTTCACGTTTTCGCCGCTACGGTCAAACTCTGTGGCGTGCACGTGAATTACCAGCGGCTTACCCGATGCCTTTTTGGCCGATATGCCGGCCAGGTAGGTAAGCCAGTCGTGCGCGTGAATCACATCAAACTCGTTTTGCTTAGCTATGGTGTGCGCCAGCAGCGCGTAGTTGGCCACCTCGCTCATGAGGTTTTTACCGTAGCCTCCGGCAAACTTAAAGCGGCGGCTAAAGTGCGATGTGTGCGAAATGGCGCCATCGCGCGAAGTTTTCGATGTTACGGTTTCAAATTCCTCCGGCGAAAGGTAGGGTATTAAGTTCGAACCGGCCTCTACGTATACCAAATGCTTCCACAGCTCCTCGAGCTCGCTCGAGCTGCCCTCGAAGGTAACATCCTCGGCGCCCACAATGCGTGTGGCGCTTTGGTCTTCGTCGCCGTATGCTTTAGGCACCACAAAAATCATGTCAACACCGCACTTGGCCAGCCCTTTGGTAAGGCCATAGCACGCTGTTGCCAATCCTCCTGCTACGTGAGGCGGAAATTCCCAACCAAACATTAGTACCTTCATACGGGTGTTTTTAGTAGTTAACAATATTACATTTTCTCGTACTTCTCAATCAGGCGTATGGAGCGCAACACCTCACCCACGCTCCACGCTTGCGATATGCATCCGCCGGGGTTGTGCGGGGGGTCGCCGTCGTATACCTCGGCAATGGAGCTGATGCCGTACACGTTCATGTCCTCCTCAAACTGCTCCACAATCCACTTGGCTTTTGAGATAAAGGATTTGCCATGCAGCTTCAGCTTACCTTCTATAAAGTGTCCTATAAGCCAAGGCCACGCAGTACCCTGGTGGTAGGCGCGGTCGCGTGTGGCCTGGTCGCCCTCGTAGTGCCCTTCGTACAGCGGGTTTTTGGGTGCCAGCGTGCGAATGCCTTTTGCCGTGAGCAGCTCGCGCTCCACGGCGTCGAGCACGCACTTGCGCTTATTTTCCGAAATGGGAGAGTACTTAAGCGAGGTGGCAAAAATCTGGTTGGGGCGCGTGAAAATGTTTGGCCCCTTGCCATCTACAAAGTCCGACAGGTGCTGGCGCTCTTCGCACCAAAACATAGGCTTGTAGGTGGACTCAATAAGCGCAGGAATATCCTTCCATGCTTTTATAAACTTGGCGTCCTTAAACTCGCGCGCCAGCTCCAGCGTGTAGCAAACGGCGTTATACCAAAGTGCGTTTATTTCTACCTGGTAGCCCGAGCGTGGCGTAACGGGAATGCCTCCCACAATGGCGTCCATCCAGGTAAGCGCCTTGTAGGGTTGCTCGGCCCAAATGAGGCCGTTCTCGTGCATCATGGCGTTGCTGGTTCCCTGGCGGAAGGCTTCCAAAATGGCCTTCATCTTTTTGCCGTAGGATTTCCACACGCCCTCGCGGTCGCCGGTAAACTCTTCGTACTGCTGAATGGTCCAGAAGTACCACATGGGCGCATCCACCGAGTTGAAGGCGGCGTTGTCGCCGTAGCCGATGTTGGGGAAAAGCCCGCCCTGCATTTCGTTGCTCATGGTGTCGAGCACATCCTTGCAGGTTTTCACTTTTTCCTTGGCGTCGCTTCCGGTAGAGCTGATGGCCGAGAGCGTAATGCCGGGCAGAGCGATAAAGGTATCGCGACCCCAGCGGCCGAACCACGGGTAGCCGGCCACCACCTCGGTATTTTTACCGCGGCGAACGATAAACTGGTCGGCTGCATTTTTGAGGCAGCCCTTGAACGAAACCTTTTCGGGGCGCTTGGCAATTTCGGCGTTGAACTTCTTACCCAAGCCTGCCACAGTGGCCTCCTTGAGTGAGGCGGAGAAAATGATGCTCTCACCCTTTTTAATGGGAACCTCAAAGTAGCCGGGCACAAAAAGATCTTCGTGCGCATCGTAGCCGCGCTTTATTTCCTCAGTATATTCAACGTTGTTATACCAGTCGGGTACGGCAACGAATTCACCCTTTTTGCTCAGCTGCATGTTGAGCGTGGGGAAGCCCACGTACAGCTTGCTGGCAATACCGTTTTCCACCAGCTTGTGCTTTACATCAACGTGCACGTTGGCCTTGCTCAGGGCGTGGGCGTTGCGGAAAGCGAGGTAGGGCTTCAGGCGGAGCGTGGTGCCGGAGTGGGCGTCGAGGAGCGTGTAGCGAATGAGCACCTGATCTTCGTTGTGCACCATGAGCAGCTCCTTGCGCAGGTGTACGCCGCCAACGCGGTACTCAATGGTAGGCGTAGGGTCGTACCTGAAATCGACAATGTACTTGTGCCCGCGTGGCTCGTAAATGTTGCCTGGGTAGCGGTGTATGCCGAAGTTAAAAGCTTTGTCGTGTTGAATGATGGTTTCGTCGAGCGAGGAGAGCAGCACGTGGCGTTCGCCATCAAATTCGTCGATGGGGCTTACCAGCAAACCGTGGTACTTGCGGGTGTTGCAGCATACAATGGTAGTACTCATGTAGCTGCCGGCGCGGTTGGTGCTCAGCATCTCGCGGTGCAGCGAGTACTCCAGGTTGACCAGCTCTTCTTTATTAAACTTCAGGTATGACATGCCTGTGTTTTTTGGATGATGAAAAGCGCAAAAAAAGTCGTAAAGTTTTTTTCCTCTTCAGCTTAAAAAATGGTAGCTGTTGATAAAAAATCAAACGGCTGAGGGATAGGAAAAAACTACGCTGTAAAAGTAGGGAGAAAAAAATATTTAGCCAAATATTTTACCAACTATTTTTGTTTTTTCAAAAAAAATCACATAGGAATTTTTCAATACGGCATGTTCATAACGCGTAAATGGGAAAGGTAGAACTTGCTAAAGTGCTTGTAAAATCAGTGCGGGCAGAGCGTTCTTGGTGGGAGGTGCAACGTGCGTTTCAGGCTGTACCAAGTTTTCATTCTTTTGCTTTTGATGGTAAAAATAAATGAAGTTTTCCCTGTGTTTTTACAGAAACAAGTGTAACTTTGTTTTTCAACATTTACGCAAAAAAAGTATGAACAGGTTAGTAGCTATCCTTGTGGTTGGCTTGCTGGCGTTGGCTTGCAGCCGCCATTCGGCAAGGGTGGAGGGAAGCATCGAGGGAGGAGGCGGAAGGCAGCTGGTGCTGGAAAAAGTGGGCGTCGGCAAAATCATCCGGGTGGATTCCGCCAAGTTGAATGCTGCGGGTAAGTTTTCCTTTCGTCTCAAAAATGTGGAGCCGGCCGACTTCTACCAGCTTACGCTGGATACCTTGGGCAGCCTGATGCTGCTGCCCTGCGAGGGCGAGCGATTGCACCTCGAGGCGCAGGCTTCGGACCTTGTTGCATCGAGCAAGGTGCAAGGCTCTGAAGACACCGAGCTGCTGGTGCAGCTGCAGCAAAGCCTGGCGCTGGCCAACCTGGCGGTCGATTCGCTCATGCAGCAGCAAGCGCAAGGCGAGGCGGCGGTGGAGCAGCGCAGGGCGCTGGCCAGGCTGTTTGTAAAGCAAAAGCAGTACAACACCAAATTCATTATACAGCATCCGCAGTCGCCGGCGAGCATCATGGCCTACTACCAGAAGCTGGGCAAGCAGCTCCCGCTGTTCGGCCGCGCTGACGATAGGTTTATGCTGCGCATGCTGAGCGATTCGCTGCGCCTTCGCTTTCCCAAATCGGCCTACGTAAAGTCGCTGCAGGTCGAGCTGGAGGCGCTGGAGAAGGAGGCGAAGCGCATCGAAATGCAAAACCTGCTGGCCAACGCCAAGGCGGTGGACAAGCCGGAGGTGGAGCTGCCCGATACGAACGGGAAGCTTCGCCGCCTGTCGGACTTGAAGGGTAAGGTGGTGCTGCTCGACTTTTGGGCTTCGACCAGCTCGCTGAGCTTAATGGATAACCGCGAGTTGATACCTATATATAAGGAGTACCATAAAGGCGGGTTTGAAATTTTTCAGGTTTCCATCGATGCCGATTCGGCGCAGTGGCTGCGCAGCGTGGCGCAGCAGGGCCTGCCGTGGATAAGCGTGTACTGCAATACGCAGCAGGGTTGCGCAACGCCGCTTACCTACGGCGTGCAGAAGCTTCCGGCCAACTTTTTGGTCAACCGCAGGGGCGAGCTGGTGGCTCGCGATGTATATGGCGAGGACTTGAAGAAAAAAGTAAAAGAATTTTTAAATAAATAATTTTTAGACCATGAAAACAAAGCTCTTCATCGCGGTAGCGGCCGCAATGCTAACGGCAGCCTGCTCATCGGGCGACAAGAAATCGGAGATGCAGGCGCTCAAGGTGTCGGACAACCACCGCTTTTTGGTAACCGCCGATGGCAAGCCTTTCATGTGGCTGGGCGATACGGGCTGGCTCATGCACAAGCTCAACCGCGAGCAAACGGAGCAGTACCTGGAGAATCGCCGCCAGCTGGGGTTTAATGTAATACAAACCTCGGTGCTGCACGAGCTGGATGTAAAGGATGCGTATGGGCACCAGGCGGTGGCGGATAGGGACGCCTCGCGCCCTGTGGTTACCGAGGGTAGCAACCCCGCCGACTCTGTAGAGTACGACTACTGGGATCACCTCGACTACGCCGTTGACCTCGCCGCCGACAAGGGTATTTACATAGCCATTGTACCGGTGTGGGGCACCAACGTGAAGGGCGGGCACGTGAGCCGCGCGCAGGCCGAGTCCTACGCCAAATTCTTGGGCGAGCGCTACGCCAACCGCAATAACGTGGTATGGCTCAACGGCGGCGATGTGGTGGGCACCGACTCCATGGAAACGTGGAATACTATCGGCAGCACGCTGCGCAAGTACGCGCCCAAGCACCTCATCACCTACCACCCCTTCGGACGCTCGCGCTCGAGCCAGTGGTTTCACAACGCGCCGTGGTTGGACTTCAACATGGTGCAGTCGGGGCACCGCACCTACGAGCAGGATCCCAACCGCATTGGGCAGGACACGTGGAAGCACATTACCATGGACTACAACCTTGCGCCCACAAAGCCCACCATTGACGGCGAGCCCTCGTACGAGGAAATTCCCTACGGCCTGCACGATTGGCATTTGGAAAAGTACAAGCACCTGCGCCCGGCCGACTACAACAAGGATATGGCGCAGCCGCTGTGGAACGCCGACGATGTGCGCCGCTACGCCTACTGGTCGGTATTTGCCGGAGGCTTTGGCTTTACCTACGGCCACACCTCCATTATGCAAATGCTTATGCCCTCCGACAAGGTGCACGCCTACAACGCCACTACCATGTGGACGGACGCGCTCAACGCTGAGGGAGCAACGCAAATGCAGTACTTGAAAAAGCTGATGCTGTCGTACCCCTTCCTGTCGCGCGTTCCCGACTCAACGCTGGTGGCTAACCAGGGCGAAAAGTACAGCCACATTCAGGCCACGCGCGGCGAAAATTACGCATTTCTTTACACCTACATGGGCGGCGAGGTAAAAGTAAATATGGGTAAAATAAAAGGCGCTGAAGTAAAAGCTTCGTGGTTCAACCCGCGCAGCGGTGAGCTTACCGAAATAGGCAAGGTGAAAAATGAAGGTGTTGCAACATTTACCACACCGGTGCCGGAGGTTAAGGAGGGCAACGACTGGGTGCTGATTCTGGACGCAGCGTAGAAGCGTAGCAGCAGCAATTTACAAGGGAGCAACGAAGCTGCCGTCGCGAAGCGAAAGAAGCTGCTTGAGAAATATACTATGATAATGGATAAAACTGCCCTGCTTAACCGTCTTGCCGACATTGAGTGGGATGACTTTGAGGTAAAAGAGGCATCCCGCGAGCTTCCCAAAAATATTTGGGAAACGGTAAGCGCTTTTGCCAATACGGCGGGCGGATGGATTATTCTGGGCATTGCACAAAAGGGAAAGCGCTACGAGGTGGTGGGCGTGGAAAACCCCGAAAAGGTAGAGCAGGATTTGGTTACAACGCTGCGCTCAAAGCAAAAGTTCAACGCCATACTTGCACCCGACTGTAAAAAGTATAGCATCGAAGGTAAAACAGTTTTGGGCTTTTATATTCCGCTGGCTGCCACCAAGCCGGTATATTTTAATTCGCTTAGCAATACATTTATCCGCACGGCCAGCGGCGACCAGCGCGCCAGCCAGCATGAAATAAATGCGCTATTTCGCGACCAGTCGTTCGGCACGATGTCGGCTCGGCAAGCTTCAGAGACGACTGTAGAGGACCTGAGCAAAGCGTCGTACGCCAACTTTCGGGATTACCTTAACCGCATGAATCCCGACTTGCCGTACAATAAGCTGGATGATGATACGTTTAAGCGCAAGCTGCAAATTGTGAAAGACGGTAAGCTAACGTACGGAGGCCTGCTGTTTTTGGGAAATAATGAGGCTATTCAGAACCATTTTCCCGATTTTAGGGTTGACTACCTGGAAATCCCCGGCTTGTCGTATGCTGATGCCCAAACCCGCTACACATTTAGGCTGCAGGAGCAGGAA
This sequence comes from Bacteroidales bacterium, assembly GCA_031549685.1. GTDB lineage: Bacteria > Bacteroidota > Bacteroidia > Bacteroidales > UBA932 > JAITMY01. The sequence goes on from JAVBPG010000037.1 coordinate 50,780, forward strand.
AACCTGTGGGAGTACTATTTTGTGCTGATGCAGCGCCTGCGTATTTATGCCAATAACCCTTTTCGCATGGGCGATATGGGCATTGCCTACGAAGAAACGCCCCAGCTGGATGCCCTCCGCGAAGCGTTGGTAAATATGCTTATGCATTGCGACTACTTCAGCCCTGCACGTTCGCGCATCAGAGTTTTTACCAATCGCATTGAGTTTGAAAATCCCGGTGCGCTGCCGCGTCCCGTAAAGGAGCTGCTGAGGGAGGACGTTTCCATCCCTCGCAACCCTGTTTTGGCGAAGCTGTTTCGTTGCGCTAAGTTTTGCGAGAATGCCGGATACGGCTTTGACAAAATGCTGGCGTGGAAGCACGAAACCAACCTTGGGGTGGATTTTGAAACCTCGGTTGATATGACCAAGGTAACCTTTATGCTGAAGGATGGAAAGGTGGTGCTGCCTGAGGGATTTTTTAAAACAGCTGATAATCAAGGTGGTCAGATAGGTGGTCAGATAGGTGGTCAGACTACGCTTACAGATGCGCAATATGCTATTTTAGAGATAATTAAAAAGAACCCAAAAGTCTCGCGACGAAAACTTTCCGAGGAACTTAATATTAATCAATCCGCCGTGCAGAAACATTTGGATAGGTTAAAAGAGATGGGAGCCATAAGGCGCGAAGGAGCGGATAGGGGCGGCCGTTGGATTATTCTTATCAATATTGAGCAACAGTAAAAAATTTTATCATGAAAAAAATCCTTTACCTCGCCTTGTGCGTAGCGCTGCTTGCCTCGTGCGGCAAGAGCAAAGAGGTGTACATGTTTACCTCGTTTCACGAGCCGGCCACGGAGGGCTTGCGCTTGCTGTACAGCGAGGACGGCAAGCAGTGGACGGGTTTGGACTGCACATTTCTTGCGCCTGCCGTTGGCAGCAAGGTTATGCGCGACCCTTCGATTGTGCGCGGCCCCGACGGCACATTCCACTTGGTGTGGACAAGCGGTTGGCGTGGCGACAGGGGCTTTGGCTACGCCAGCTCCAAAGATTTAATCGCCTGGAGCGAGCCGCAGCTTATCCCCGTCATGGAGCACGACACCTCGGTGGTTAACGTGTGGGCTCCCGAGCTTTTTTACGACGATGAGGGCAAGCAGTTCATCATTATTTGGGCGAGCACCATTCCCTTTAAGTTCGAAAAGGGCATAGAGGAGGAGCGCAACAACCACCGCATGTACTACACCACCACCAAGGATTTCAAAAATTTCTCGGAGGCGAAGCTATTCCTCGACCCCGGCTTTAGCGTAATAGACGCCGTGATTGTAAAGTGCGCCAAAAACGATTACGCCTTAGTACTCAAGGACAATACTCGTCCACACCGCAACATGCGCATGGCATTTGCCAGCAATCCTTTAGGTCCATATAGCACGCCGAGCGACATGTTTACGCCGCTATTTACCGAAGGGCCTTCGGTGGTAAAGCTGGGTAAGGAGTACTACATTTACTTCGACGCTTACCGCGAGAAGTATTACGGCGCGGTAAAAACCGAGGACTTCAAAACCTTTACCGACGCGACCTCGGAGGTGTCGCTACCCGAGGGGCACAAGCACGGCACCATTTTTAAAGCTGACAAGAAAATTTTGGAGGGTATCAAAAAACATTGTGAGCAGTGCGCGGCGGAAAAGCCCGTGGAAGCTCCGACGCTGACAATGTAGATAAAATAGTTGCCTTGTGCGTCATTGCGAGGACGAGGCACGAGGACGAAGCAATCTCTTGTTCTGATTGGCTTCGCCAAAATGTGAGATTGCTTCGTCGTACCTCCTCGCAATGACGTCCTTGGATAAGTTCGCCATTATAGAAAATAGATTTTCCATGAAACATTTCTACCGTTTTACGCTTCTTTTTGCCGTGCTGGCATTCGGCTGCTTCGCGCAAGCTATGGACATCAAAAATCCAACCTGCGAGATGCTGAAAAACCCCATGGGCGTTAGCGCCGACCAGCTGCGCTTTGGCTGGCAGCTGCAGTCGGCGGTGCAGGGCGACGGGCAAACCGCCTACCGCATTATTGTCTCGTCGAGCAAGGCGAACGCCGGCAAAAACCTGGGCGATGTATGGGACAGCCAGGAGCAGCGGTCGGGCAAAAGCCAGCTGGTAAAGTACGACGGGAAAAAGTTGACGGCCGGCGCGCGCTACTACTGGCGCGTGATGGTGTGGGATGCTGTGGGCAAGCCTTCGGCGTGGAGCAGCGTGGAGCAGCTGGATGTGGCGCCAAGCATCAACCCGGTTAACGTGCGCTGGATTGGCGCCATCAAAAAGGCCGACAGCCACCTCCCCGACGGCAAGGCCTACAACCCGCCCTTCAAGAAGTACGGCTACGATACGCTTTTTGCCAAGGTGGATACGCTGGCCAAGCGAAGCATTATGCTGCGCAAGAATTTTAGCCTTGCCAAGAAGGCGGTGAAGCGCGCCATGGTGTACGTTTCGGGCCTCGGGCACTACGAGCTGTCGATAAACGGAAAGCGTGTCGGCAGCAGCGTTTTTGCGCCCATGTGGAGCGACTACGACAAGACGGTTTACTACAACATTTACGATGTGGAGAAACTGCTTGAGCCGGGCGGCAACGCCGTGGGCGTGCTGCTGGGTAACGGATTTTACAACGTGTCGGAGCTTACGCGCTACCAGAAGTTGCTCCGCAGCTTCGGGCCGCCCACGCTGTTTTTCCGCATGGATGTTGAGTATGCCGACGGTACTGCCTCAAGCGTAGCGTCCGACAACTCGTGGAAGTACGCGCCGAGCCCCATTACCTACAACAGCATTTTTGGCGGCGAGGATTACAACGCGCTGCTGGAGCAGCATGGTTGGGATACGCCCGAATTCGACGATAGCGGCTGGCGCAACGTGGTGGTGCAGGAGCCGCCCGCGGGCAGGCTGCGCGCGCAGCTGATGCCTCCGGTAAAGGTAATGCAAAAGTTTGGTGTGAAGAGGGTTATAAATCCGTTGGAGAATGTGTACGTGCTTGATATGGGGCAAAATCTTTCGGGATTTCCTACCATAAAGGTGCAGGGCAAGGCGGGGCAGGTAGTGCGTATTTATCCTGCCGAGGCGCTTACCAAGGATAGCCTGGTAAACCAAAAGCGCTCGGGCAGCCCGCACTACTACGAGTACACGCTGCGCGGCGATGGGGTGGAGGAGTGGTCGCCGCGGTTTAGCTACTACGGCTATCAGTATCTGCAGGTCGAGAATGTGGACTTTAAGCGCCCGGCGAGCGGCGGCGAAAGGCCTGTGCTGCTCGATGCCACCTCCAACTTTATTTACGCCTCGGTGCCCGAAACAGGCACCTTTGAGTGCTCCAACGAGCTGTTCAACAAAACGCACTGGCTTATCAACAACGCCATAAAAAGCAACATGCAGGCGGTGTTTACCGATTGCCCGCACCGCGAAAAGCTGGGCTGGCTGGAGGAAGTGCACCTCAACGGCCCCGGGCTGCTGTACAGTTACGATCTTGCGCAGTTTTTGCCCAAAACAATGCAGGACATGGCCGATGCGCAGTGGCAAAACGGCTTGGTGCCGAGCATTGTGCCCGAGTACACCAACTTCAAGGTGTATAGCGAGGACTTTTCCGACTCGCCCGAGTGGGGCGCCGCCGCGGTAATTGCGCCGTGGATGTACTACCAGTTTTACGGCGACAGCACGCTCATCGCCCGCTACTTTGATGTCATGCGCCGCTACGTGGACTACCTCACAAGCCGCGCCGAGGGGCACATTGTTTCGCACGGCCTGGGCGACTGGTACGATTACGGCGAGCACTCCGCCGGCTACGGCAAAAATACGCCCATTGCCCTATCGGCTACGGCGCACTACTACTACGTTGCCAAACTCACGGCAAAGGCGGCGGCGATGCTGGGAAAAGAAGCTTATGAAAAGAAATATGCGGCGTTGACCGACAACATTCGCTGGGCGTTTAACTCCAAATTTTTTGATGGCGACAGCAAGGAGTACGGCACGGGCAGCCAGGCCTCCAACGCCATGCCGCTCTTTATGGACATTGTGGAGCCGCAGTACAAGGACGCCGTTTTGCTCAACATTGTAAAGGATGTGCAGGAGCATGGCAACCGCCTTACCACGGGCGATGTGGGCAACCGCTACCTGTTCCAGTCGCTGGCGCGCAACGGCTACAACGATGTGATGTACGCCATGCTCAACCACTACGACACGCCGGGCTACGGCTTTCAGGTGAAGTTTGGCCTCAGCACGCTTACCGAGCAGTGGGATCCGCGCAAGGGCAACTCGTGGAACCACTTTATGCTGGGGCAAATTGAGGAGTGGTTTTACCGCACGCTGGCCGGCATTGCCCCCGACGACAGCCGGCCCGGATTCTCGCACTTCTACATCAACCCGGTTCCCGTGGGCGACCTGACCTACGTGAAGGCTTCGTACAATTCGCGTTACGGCAAAATAAAGGTGGACTGGAAAAGCGAAAACAGCGTGTTTACGCTCAAGCTTACCGTGCCCGTGAATACCACGGCAACCGTTATTTTACCCTACGTATATGATGAGGAAGTCTCGCTCAACGGGGAGCCCCTGGCGCAAGCAAAGGGGGTGAAAGTCCTGGAGAGCGCCAAGGTGCTGGTGGGCTCGGGCGAATATACGTTTAGCTACAGCGAAAAGTAGGATTGAGCGTTGGCTATCCTCCGCTGACGGAGGCCATGACATGCTGTGTTTGCCAGCAGCGTCATGGCGAGCGAAGCGAGGCAATCTCACAATTTGTCCCGCAAGGCGGGACAATTAAAAGATTGCTTCGTCGTTCCCTGCCCGTCCGGTCAGGCGGGCTCCTCGCAATGACGCCTTGATTGAAACCTTATTTATTATGAAAAAAATATTTTTCTTTTTTATTTTTTTATCATTCGCCTTGCCTTCGCTTGCGCAAAAAAACTTTTCGGCGGCGGGATTTTATGAGCTGAAGAATAGCGGTCGCGAGGTGTACAGCTTCAACGTGGGCTGGCGCTACCACAAGGGCGATGTAAAGGGGGCGGAGCAGGAAAAATTCAGCGACGAATCGTGGTCGATTGTCAGCTTGCCGCACACGGTGGAGCTTATGCCCGTTGAGGCCAGCGGTGGTCGCAACTACCAGGGCGTGGCGTGGTACCGCAAGCACTTTATGCTGGCCGAAGGGGTAAAAGGTAAAAAAGTTTACCTGTACTTTGAGGCGGCCATGGGGCGCGCCAAGGTTTACCTCAACGGCAAGCTGGTAGCGGAGCATTTAGGCGGCTACCTGCCCTTCAGCGTTGAGCTTACCGGCTTAGGTATGGTGCCCGGCGAGCGCGGCGTGGTGGCCGTAATGGCGGACAACAGCAACGACCGCAGCTACCCTCCCGGCAAAACGCAGTACACGCTCGACTTTACCTACCACGGCGGCATTTACCGCGATGCGTACTTGGTGGTAGCATCGCCCCTGCACATTACCGACCCCAACTACGTGGACAAGGTGGCGGGCGGCGGCGTGTTTGTTCAGCCAAAAAATATTTCGAAAAAGCAGGCCGATGTTAGCGTTGCTACCGATGTGGCCAACGAGGAAAGTAGGACGAAAAGTTTTATTCTGGAAACGAGCATCTGCGACAGCAACGGCGCGGTGCTAAAAAAAACGGAAACGAAACTATCGCTAAAGGCCGGTGAGCAGCGGCAGGTGAGGCAGGAGCTGAGCATTGCAAATCCCAAGCTGTGGCTGCCCGAGGCGCCCTACTTGTACCAAATACAATCGCGCATTATTGCCGACAAAAAGACGGTGGATGGCGTGATGACGCGCGTGGGCTTACGCAAAATCGAGCTGCGCGGCCGCGATGGACTTTACCTTAACAACGAACCTTATCAACATAAGTTGATTGGCGTAAACCGGCACCAGGACTACGCCTACGTGGGCAACGCCATGCCTAACTCGCAGCACTGGCGCGATGCCAAAAAGCTGAAGGACGCGGGCGTAAACGTAATTCGCGTGGCGCACTACCCGCAGGACCCTTCGTTTATGGACGCCTGCGATGAGCTGGGCATGTTTGTGATTGTAGCCACGCCGGGCTGGCAATTTTTTCCAAAGGTGGACTCCGTTTTTTCTAAGCGCGTTTACTCCGATATTCGCAACATGATACGCCGCGACCGCAACCATGCCTGCGTGCTGACCTGGGAGCCGGTGCTCAACGAAACGGTGTACCCGCCTGAGTTTGCGCTCAAGGCCATTGGCATTGCGCGGGCCGAACAACCCGGTAGCTTCTCGGCCGCCGATATGGTTACCGCCGGTAAGTATTCGCAGGCTATTTTGGAAAATTACGATGTAATGTACGGTTGGCCGAGGGATACGACGGAAACCGCCAAGCCGATTTTTACCCGCGAGTTTGCCTCCAATCCTGATGATTGGTACGCGCAGAACTCCAACCACCGCGCCTCGCGCAGCTGGGGCGAGCGGCCCATGGTGGCGCAGGTCTGGCATTTGGTGAAAACCTACAACGAGATGTGCGATGCCCCGCGGCAATTCCTTGGCGGCGCCATGTGGCACCCCTTCGACCACCAGCGCGGCTACCACCCCGACCCCTACTGGGGCGGATTCATGGATGCCTTCCGCCAGCCAAAATATTCCTACTATGTATTTAAAAGCCAAATAGATAACAAGGTTGAGCCGGTGCTCTTTATGGCGCACGAAATGACGCCTTTCTCCGATGCTGATGTGCCGGTGCTGACCAACTGCGACTCGGTGCGACTGATTGCCTACGGCCGCGATACGATGGTGCAGAAAGTGCAGCGCTCGCCGCGCGGCATGCCCCATCCGCCTTTGGTTTTCAAAAATGTGTACGAGTTTAACGACATGAGGAAGTTCTCGTACCTCGAAAAGAGGTGGGACAAAATGTACTTTGAGGCCGAGGGCTACGTTGACGGGAAGGTGGTGGTAAGGGAGAAAAAAATGCCCTCGCGCCGCGAAACAAAGCTGCAGCTGCGCCCTGATAACGAAGGCCAGCCCTTGCTTGCCGATGGCTCGGATTTTATTCCCATCATTGCCGAGGTAACGGACGACCTGGGCAACGTTCGCCGTCTGGCCAAAGAAAATATTTTATTTACGGTTGAGGGCGAAGGCGAAATTATCGGCGGCAGCGCCATTGACGCCAACCCGCGGGCGGTGGAGTGGGGCTCGGCTCCGGTGCTGGTGCGCAGCACGGTTTTTGCCGGAAAAATTAAGGTAACGGCTCGCGTGCTTTTTGAGGGCGAGCATACGCCAAAGCCCGTGAGCCTTGAACTGGAGAGCATACTCCCCAGCTTAGTCGGTATTTACTGCGAAATTCCCGGGGAGGAAAAAGCGGCGCAAGGCGAAGAGGCGGTGGGCGGCAAAACGCACCAATCGCAAATGAGCGACGAGGAGCGCAACAAAACCTTGCAGGAGGTGGAGAAGCAGCAAACGGTCTTCGGGCAGGATTTTAAGTAGGCAAATGTTGTCATTGCGGGCTTGACCCGCAATCCCATGCAAAGAAAAAACGGTTGTCGGGAGATTGCGGGTCAAGCCCGCAATGACATTATAAGGGTTGATTATGATTCAGCAATTCATCAAATTTTGCGTGGTAGGTGGCTCAGGGGTTCTGGTGGACTTTGCCGTTACCTACGTGTGCAAGGAGTGGATAAGGCTCAACAAGTACATTGCCAACTCGCTTGCTTTTACCATTGCCGCTACATCCAACTACCTGCTCAACCGCCTGTGGACGTTCCATAGCCACAACAGCATACCCACGGAGTACTTTAAGTTTATCGGCATTTCGCTCATTGGGCTTGCGCTGAACAACGCCGTAATTTACCTGCTCACCGATAAGCTGAGGTGGAATTTCTACCTCTCCAAGCTATTCGCCATTGGCGTGGTAACGGTTTGGAACTTTTTTATGAACTACTTCTTTACGTTTACGCGGTAAGCAGCCATGTGTCATTGTGATAGATACAAACTTTAACTCCCTTAATCCTCTATGCTCAATTTAAAAATAATTCTTGCCAGCACTCGCCCCGGCCGCAAAGGTCCTTCGGTAGCGGCGTGGGTTAACGAAGTTGCCCAAAAGCATGGTGCGTTTAATGTGGAGCTGCTGGATTTGGCAGAAATAAATCTGCCCTTTATGGATGAGCCGAACCATCCCCGCATGCGCCAATACCAGCATCAGCATACGCGTGATTGGAGCGCGAAGATAGACGAGGCGGATGCTTTTATTTTTGTGCTGTGCGAATACAACCATTGCTTTCCCGCCACCATTAAAAATGCGCTGGATTACTTATTTTTGGAGTGGAATAAAAAGCCCGTGGGATTTGTTACCTACGGTGGAATTGCGGCGGGTATTCGCTCTCAGCAGATGCTAAAACCGGTGCTTGCCGCGCTTGATATGGTCCCAGTACTCAACGCGGTTAACATTCCATTTTTTGATAAAAATATTGATGCAAATGGCACGTTTGTCCCTACCGATATTTTGAAGCAAGGGTTGGATGTAACGCTGAATGATGTGAAGAGTTGGGCGGAGATGTTGAAGCCGATGAGGGAGAAAAGGTAGCAATGCTTTTACCTTAATCGTTAAGCTGAGGTTATACCTCGGCTTTTTTATTTTGGCAGGTCGAACCTTGTGGGGATATAACGGACGGTCTGCTGGATTCTATCGAGGAAATGCACCGTTATTTATGTCTATACATACGCCATTTATATATTCAGGACTATCTGTTGATAGCCAAACAATAGTTTTCGCTACTTCGTCCGGTTGAGCAAATCGGTTAGAATATACATTACGTAAGATAGCCTCTTTGCGTGCATCTGGAATACTCTTCATCATATCTGTTTCGACTGGCCCCGGTGCTATTGAGTTTATAATAATACCATAAGGTCCTAATATTTTTGCAAAACTTTTCGTTGCATTAATTAGTCCTGCTTTTGTAATTCCATACCAAATATCCGGGTGTCCAATTTGACCGGCAATAGAGGCATTATTTACAATACGTCCTTCCTTATGCTGAATCATCGACTTTGAAACACACTTAATCAGCTCAACTGGGGCCTCCAGGTTTATTTTCAGAATTTCATCTTTTTTATTTTCAGGGTAGCTGTCAAAAGGATAAGTATTCATTATTCCGGCATTGTTCACTAGAATATCAATTCTTTCTAAGCGTGATATTAATTTCGGAATATTTTCAATATCCTTTAAATCATATTCTATGCCATAACAGTTTTTTATATCTTTTACTATAGATATATCCCGAGCAATGACTGTCACCTTAAATCCCATGCTAAGAAATTGTTTAGTTGTTTCTAATCCAATTCCTTTATTTCCACCTGTTATTAATACGTGTTTAACATTCATGATGCTGCAAATTGTTTATTCACCTTTTCTTTCCACATGACAATGTACAACTATTATAGTCCCGCCGAGGCAGGATTGGCGGGTAGAACCACATCTTTTTTCCTTCCCTCCGGCACCACCTTTACCACCTCTATTTTCCCGTTTTTTTGTACAAGTTCCACCGTTGTGTTGTAAGGAGCATGTAGTTTGAAGTGTACATCCCACTCCTTGGGCCACGCCGGCAGCACGTATATTTTATCGCCAACGGTTTGCAGCAGCATTTCCTGCAGGCCAATCATGCCCGAGCCTCCCCAGTTGTGGTCGGGTGTCCAATCGTAGCCCGGGCCCCAAAAGGTGGGGAATCTCCGCTGCGAATCGCCCAGCTTTTTGAGCATTAGCCCGGCGGCATCCTCCGTCAGGCCAAGCCTTGCGGCAAAAATATTATCCTGCTTCCAGCCCACGTGGCTGCGGAATTTCAGCGCCATGGTATCGTACCTGTAGGTGTTGACCGCCACCTCCAAATCGGGGCGACCGATGCCGTACATACCCCACGGAAAAACGGGGTAGAGCTGCGGAACCTCGGTGTTGTTTACGCGCTCCCACAGCTTGGCCGGCGCAATGGTTTTGTGCCCGTCGAATTCGCGGAACGAGATGGGCGGAATGGTCTTGAGCATGTCGCTCCAGCGCTGTCTGTTTGCCGGAGGTAAAAGGGAGTCGGGGAGTGCGATGAGGCCCTGCAGAACCGTTTGCAGCGCGGCGATGGTGCTGGTGGCGTTGTAGGCCATTTTGTAGGTTTCGCAGGCGGAGCCGGGGTACAAAACGAGGTGGTTGTTTTCGTCCAGGATTTTTCTTCCTCTCATCTTCGCTAAGTAGCGGTAGTGCTCATCAAAAAAGGTGAGGCAGCTCTCGATGAGCGGAGCGTACTGCGAAATGTCGGCGCCGTTGTAGCGCTGCAGCTCCAGCATCATGAGGCAGAATTCAAGCGCGGTGTCCCACTGGTACTCAAGCCAGGCGTTGTACTCCATGCCCTTGTCGTAAAATGCGGGGCGCTTCCAGCCGTACTCGGTGCAGCCGGGCAGGCCGAAGTTTTCAACCTGCTCGGTAAAGCATGCGCCCTTATGCCCCCAGTAAGCTTCGCTGCGGAGCTCGGCGTTGCGCTGCATTTGCAGATAAAAATCCAGCTGTGGCTTCATCACGTCAAAGTCGCCGCTGCGCAGCATGGGGAAGTAAACCAGGCGCTGGTTTTGCGCCGTAAACGTGCCGCCGCCCCAAGCGCGGTGGTCGGGGGTGTAGCTTTGCGCGGTGTCCACGTAGCGCGGGTCGTAGGTAAAAAGCCCGCCGTTGAACTTGGTGGGATACTTGCCGTAGGCGTTGCACCCGAGCTGGTAGCGAAACAGCTGGTAGTTGCGCCCCGCCTGCCACTCGGCGCTATTAACTTTTTGCGGAGCAATAAAAATATAGCTGCGCTCCCAGAATTCTTTCCACCAGCCGCGCGTGTTTTTTAGTGCCGTTTTTTCGTTTTTTTCTGCTTCACGCAAAATATTTTCCAGGCCGCTTCTCCAGTCGCCCATGCTTGCGGTTTGCGCCACATGCAGCGCCACCTCAAGCTTGTGCGCGCGGCTCGCAGATTTGCTTTTGAGCGAGTAGCCCTTAAAATCGGTGTCGGTATATTTTCCTGCGTACGCTTCCTGCAGGAGCATGTTTTCGCCCCGCATTACGCCGCCAAAGGTAAGCCTGCTCACGGGGTCAAACATCAGGTGCTTAACCGAGTCGAGCCCTTGCTGGTGTACGGTTACATCAAAAATATTGGGAATATCGGAGCGGTTGCGGTGGAAAAACAGCACGCCGTTTTTCTCGAACGCAACGCTATCCTTGCGCAGCTTTACATCGCCCTGCGGCGCCCACTTGTACGAGTTGGCGTTGTTCTCCTTCCCCACGGGAGTGCGGTCGTAGTACCGCCAGCTTTCGTAGCCGGCAAGCAGCTGCATGGGCTTGCTGCTTTTGGCCTCTACATGAATTACAGGACGAAAAACATCTACCCAGATGTTGATTTCGGCGGAGAGATTTTTATTGCCCCCGGTAATTTTTACGTAGCCTTCCTGCAGCAGTAGCTCCTGCTTGAAGGTGCCGTTCTCAAAGGGGTTGGGTGAAAACTGCAGCCGCACGCGCCCCAGCTTCAGAAAGGCGTTATTCTCGTCAAACGTTCCGCTGCGCGAGATGTAAAACAGCACCTCGTTATTCTCCGTCCATACGTTGAGCCCCACATCGCCGCCGCCGCAGGGCATGGACTCGGAGGAGTTGGCGCTTTGCGAAGTCCACACCACGTTGTACGGCTGCAGGGTGGTATTTGCTTTTGCGCAAAGCGAGAGAAGGAGGAGCGGAATGAGAATATACTTTTTCATAATAAAATAAGGGGATTGTTAATTTGGTGTAGTTTAATAAAAATCGAACCCTTGTCATTCTGAGCAAGGCGAAGAATCTCATGTTGTGAATATGAAGCCCTGTGCGAACTTGAGATCCTTCGCCTTGCTCAGGATGACATAACCATCAAGTG
>JAVBPG010000044.1:0-12560 GCA_031549685.1 Bacteroidales bacterium
CACTTGATGGTTATGTCATCCTGAGCAAGGCGAAGGATCTCAAGTTCGCACAGGGCTTCATATTCACAACATGAGATTCTTCGCCTTGCTCAGAATGACAAGGGTTCGATTTTTATTAAACTACACCAAATTAACAATCCCAATTATTTAAATGGTAAATCGTAAATGGTAAATCGTAATTCACTTGCCGTCTTCCCCGGCTCCTTCGACCCCTTTTCATCGGGGCATTTCGACATCGCCAACCGCGCATTAAACCTGTTCGATAGCGTGATTATTGCCATCGGCGTAAATCAGGACAAAAGGGGGATGCAAACGCCCGCGGAGCGCAAGGCCTGCATCGAAAAATTATTTGCCGGCGAGCCGCGCGTCTCGGTCGAGGTGTACGAGGGGCTTACCGTTGATTTTTGCCGCAGGGTAGGGGCTACGCACATAGTTCGAGGTGTGCGCAACGTGTCCGATTTTGAGCTGGAGTACAACGTGGCGCAGGCCAACAAGGCCATGCTCCCCGAGGTGGACACCGTGCTGCTGCCCGCTACGCCCGGGCTGTCGTTTGTGAGCTCTACCATTATTCGCGATGTGCTGCGCAACGGCGGCAGCGCCGCGGAGTTTTTACCCAAAGCATAACACGGACAAAACGGACAAGCACACAAAAACATAAAGAGTGGTTTAGCGCGCGTTGTTAGCCTGAGCTCTGCCCCGGCGGGAGGTGTAGCGAGAAATTTACGTGTACCTCCGCGCAAATCCGTTGAGAAGCCCGTGTGCTCCGTGTGCCACAATATTGTACAATTGCATTTTTTTCTTACTTTTGCACACAAATCAATCAACCTGAAAATAGTATGGACTTAAAAGAAATTATGGCCGTATCGGGTTATCCGGGCCTGTATAAATTTGTTTCACAGGGTAGAAGCGGCATTATCGTGGAGTCGCTGGTGGATAAAAAGCGTACCAACGTGCCGGCATCGGCCAAGGTAAGCAGCATGGGCGATATTGCCGTGTTTACCAACGCCGAGGATGTGCCCCTGCACCGCGTGCTGCAAGCTATTAAGGATAAGCACAGCGCTGGAGCCTCCATTAACCCCAAGCAAACCAGCGACGAGGATTTAAAAAAATACTTTGCCGAGATACTTCCCGACTACGACCGCGACCGCGTTTACATGTCTGATATTAAGAAAATTATATCGTGGTACAACATTCTCCAGCAGAACGACATCCTGGACTTTGACGTAAAGGAGGAGGAGGAAGCGCCGGCCGAAAGCGCCGCACCCGCCGCCGAGGCCGAGCAGGCCGAAGCACCCAAAAAGGCGGCCGCGAAGAAGGCCGCCGCGCCCAAGGCTCCCAAAGCCGCCGCTAAGCCCGTGCAGCACGCATCGAGCAAGGCTGCGGGCTCTGCCGGCAAAATCAACGCCCCGCGTAAGGCGCAGTAAAGCCAATCAGGCTTACCGCACACGACAGGCACAGAGCAATCGGCCCCCTGATGCTCCGTGCCTTTTTCATACCCACACCTTTCCTTTCTTCTCCTTTCTTCTCCTTTCTTTTTTGCCCCTTAAAATAATTTTTCTACCTTTGCACCCGAAAACTTGGGGGTGTCCGTCGGTTGACGGACTGAGATTATACCCATTGAACCTGATCCGGCTCATACCGGCGAAGGGAAAAGTGAAGGGGGCTGGTAACTGCTAGCGTTTCGGGCCCCGGTTCGGTATCCTTCTCTACTTAAAATCCCCCTTTTTGTTGAATTCACGGCAATTGCCTTTTGGTTTGTCATTGCGGGCTTGACCCGTCATCTCATTCCTGATTGGAGCATTGTGTGGCTTGAGCCCGCAATGACAATCTTTAGGTTAAGGTTTCGGCTCAAGGCCGGAATGACAGCAACGAGGCTATCCGTACAATTTTTATTACGCAATGAAAAGGGAAATTATTTCGCTTTGCTGCGCCATGGGCGTAGCTACCTCTGCGCTCTTTGCGCAAACCGACTCCATCAAAAAAATTAAGCTCGACGAGATTGTTGTAAGCTCCATTCGCGCCAACGAAAACACACCCGTGGTGCACAACGACCTTAACATGCAGCAAATACAGTCGCTCAGCATTAGCGGCGATGTGCCGGCGGTGCTCAGCCTGCTGCCCAGCATCAGCACCTCGTCCGAGAGCGGCACGGGGCTGGGTGCCACTGCACTGCGCATTCGCGGCACCGACCCCAGCCGCATCAACGTTACGCTCAACGGCGTGCAGGTAAACGATGCCGAGAGCCAAAACGTGTTCTGGCAAAACCTGCCCGACCTGCTGGGCTCCATTGGCTCGCTGCAGGTGCAACGCGGCGTGGGGACTTCGACCAACGGCGTGGCCTCGTTTGGCGGAAGCATTAACATGGACATTGTACCTCCTTCGGCCAAACCCTACGCCTCCATTGCGGGCGCACTGGGCTCGTACGGCACGCTGCAGTACTCGGCCATGTCGGGTACCGGAGTTACGCCCGCCGGATTTTCGTTCGACGCGCGGCACAACAACGTAAAATCAAACGGATACGTTGACCGCACCGGGGTGGACAACACCGGATTTACGGGCGTGGCCGGATGGCAAAACAGCAAAAACTACGTGCGCGCCTTCCTCATGTACGGCGAGCAGCACACGGGGCTTTTTGGCGGCACGCCCAAGGATAAGCTCGACTCGGACAGGCGCTACAACCCTGCGGGCGAGTACACCGCCCCCGATGGATCCACGCATTTTTATGAAAATGAGAAGGATAACTACACGCAAATACTGGGGCAGCTCAGCTACGCCCGCCTCATTAACCAAAGCTGGAGGCTATCGGGTACGCTGCACACCACGCTGGGAAAGGGCTACTACGAGCAGTACAAGGTTAACGCCACGCTGGCCAGCTACGGCTTGAGCAACCAAAATATTATCATCGGGACAGATTCTATTCAAAAAAAATCGGACTTGGTACGCCAAAAGTGGCTCGAAAACATTGCCCTGGGCGCCGTGGCCAACGCCACGTACAGCAGCAAAAAAATGCAGATGGACTTCGGTGCTGCCTTTCAGCTGTACGACGGCGAACATTTTGGCAACGTAATTTGGACGCAGTACAACGATGGCAGCATTCCCAACGACTACGAGTACTACCGCAACAAGGGCATAAAAAACGATGCCAACGCCTTTGCCAAAATGAGCCTTAATTTAACACCAAAAATCGGCCTTTTTGCCGATGCCCAGGTGCGCTACGCCTCGCTCAAAATGAGCGGCAAGGACGATAACTACTACGAACTTACTCCCGCGCTGCTCGACACCACCTACCGCTGGGTATTCTTCAACCCCAAGGTGGGCGTACACTACCAAATTGCCGACAGGCACAGCACCTACGCATCGTTCGGAACATCGGGGCGCGAACCCAACCGCAGCGACCTGAAGGACGCCCGGCAAGCCTCCGAAAATGCTACACCGCCAACCACCGAGCGCCTATACGATTTGGAGCTGGGCTACCGCTTTGCCTCGGGCGAAACCTTGCTCTCGGCCAACTTTTTTTACATGCACTACAAAAATCAGATTGTGCATAGCGGGCAGCTCAACGACTCGTACCGACCCGTAATGGTCAACGTGCCCTCCAGCTACCGCATGGGCATAGAGCTGATGGCCGGAAGCAAGCTATGGAAACGGCTGGCTCTTGAAGGAAACTTAACGTTAAGCCAAAATAAAATCAAGGATTTTACCACCCAAACGCTTTACTACGATAACCAAACCGACTGGAATCCGGTGGGCAACGGCTACCTTGACGAAACCTACAGCAAGGTGGACATTGCCTACTCGCCCGGCGTTATCGCCTCGGCCGTGGCGCGCTACAACTTTACCGATAAGCTGGCCTTTACGCTCATGGGTAAGTACGTGGGCGACCAGTACATGGACAACACGCAGAGCGCCGACCGCATGATAGACAGATACTTTGTGTGCAACGCCCGCCTCTCCTTCGATTTTGATGTGAAAAATATTGGCGGCGTACACGCGCAGCTGCTGGTCAACAACATTTTTAACGCCGAGTACTGCAACTTTGCCTACGTCAACGAGTACGATAAATTCGCCGATGGCACGCAAATACTCGACACGCGCTACTACCCGCAGGCCGGTACCAACTTTATGCTAAAGCTGATGCTGAAATTCTAAATACAAATGACTATAAAGGATAAGAAAGGATAATAAAAGTATTGTTTACCAGGCATTTCTATCCTTCCTTTCTTGTCCTTTTTTGTCCTTTATACTCCTCTCCAACCTGTCTTAAAAAAATGGATTTTCTCGAAATATTCGGCGTTGTATTCTCGCTGGTGTATCTGTGGCTGGAGCTCAAGCAGCACCCCACCATGTGGATAGTGGGACTTATCAGCTCGTTGGCCTACGTTTTTATTTTTTACCAAAATAAATTCTACGCCGAAACGGGCATGTACATTTACTACGTAATCATCAGCGTGTACGGATTTTACGCGTGGAAGTTCGGCGGCAAAGGCCAAAGCCACGAGCTGCCCGTATCGCGAACGGGTGGGGTGCAGGCGCTGGTTTTAGCCGCGGTAACCATCGCATTATTTTTTGTAATTTATTTATTATTAAATAATTACACTGACTCTCCGGTGCCTATTGGCGATGCCTTTACCACCTCCCTCAGCATTGTGGCAACCTGGATGCTGGCGCGCAAAATGCTGGAGCACTGGCTGATTTGGATTGTGGTTAACGTTGCCTCGGCCGGCCTGTACTTTTACAAGGATATGCGGCTTACGGCGGCGCTGTTTGTTGTATACGGAGTGCTTTCGGTTTACGGCTACTTCCGGTGGAAAAGGAGTATGAGCCGGTAGCACGCTGGCAAGCTTTCAAAAAAAATCCCAATGGAGTTAAATCCGTTGGGATTTTTTTGCATTAACACATTGCTATTGGGAAAAATACTAAATTGCAGGTCTAAAATTTAATACGTATGAAAAAGTTTAATCTACTGTTTATCAGCCCTGTAATTATTTTTGCAACATCTTGCATGCCAGCAGTTAAGACTACGGTTCTAAAAAGTTACCCTCCTTTTCCACCCGATTCGGTAGTGGTGTACACCAAAAAGTATCAAGTGCCCGATAACCCCGAAATATTAGGTCAAGTAAGGGTGTACGATAGCGGAACTTCCATGCACTGCGACTCGCTTACCGTGGTCAGCTACGTAAGGCTGGAAACCGGAAAAATGGGCGGTAATGCGGCTTTAATTACCGATCACATTCGCCCCTCGTTTTGGGGTTCTACCTGCCACCAAATGACGGCCACCACCATGCGGGTAAACAATCCAACGTCAAAAGATTCTATGACCTTATTTGTGGGAGAAACGATGCTGGGCAAGCCTTTGCGCAAGTTGCCGCACGCACGTATGGCTGCTAACATAGGCTACGGCTGGCGTACTGCAAAAATTCCCAGCAGCCTTTCTTCAGATGAGCGAAAACACGTTGAGCAACTAAAATCCGGATTGGTTTGGGAGGTATCTGCAGCTTACTTTTTTAGCGACTGGTCAGGGTTAGCGCTCGAGTATGCAGGCTACCGCGCTACCGCCAGCTCACCTGGCTATTTCATTGATGCTCCGCATATAACGGGCACCGTGCGCACCACCGACCTAATGACCTACATTGGACCGGCGTGGGTTACTCGTTTTTCGCAACGGCAAACATGGATATGGGAGTGTAGCTTTGGCTTAGGCTATCTTGCCTACACCAGTAAATCAATGCTCAGAAATAAAGAGAGCAAAGTAGCCGGCAGCACCTTGGGCTCTAAAGTTACCATAGGAGGAGAGTATAAGTTTGCAAAAAACTGGGGATTTGGAGCCAACATTCAGGTGTTAGGTGGAGTTCTAAGCGAGGAGACCATAACAGATATGAATGGAGTTAAATCTACTGTAGAATTTAAGGAGGATGAAGGCGAGGGCTTAGGACACATTCGCCTTCAAGTCGGACTCCGCTACTACATTAAGTAAAAAAATAAGCAGCCCAGTAATTTAATAGCAGCTAAGGTTCCCCAATAGTTTAGGCTTATTGGGGAACTTTCTATTTCTTTAATAGTACGTTAGTCGAAAGCACGCTACATTTACTACTATGATATTTGATTTGCAACTTGAAATATTAGGCGTGCTGGTAACTCTCATCTACATTTGGCTGGAGCTGATACAAAAGCGGCTGATGTGGATAGTGGGATTCGCAAGCGCATGTATCTACGTGCTCATTTATTTTCAGCATAAAATATACGCCGATATGGGCATGAGCCTGTACTATGCCGCCATCAGCGTGTACGGTTTTTGGTCGTGGAGTCAAAAAAGGAAGGGCGGCATGCTATCCATTTCGCGCATTATGCTCAAGCAAACGGTTGTGTACATTTCGGTGGGTATGACTTGCTTCATTGTGCTATTCTACATCCTTAAATATCACACCGATTCATCCATCGCCATGGTTGATTCACTCGTTACGGCGGCCAGCATAGTAGCCATGTGGATGTTGGCTCATAAAATACTTGAACACTGGTTGGTATGGATGCTGATTAACTTTACGGCCGCTATGCTGTATTTTCACCAGGGGTTGGAGCTTACCGGAGCACTCTTTATGCTGGACGGAGCGCTATCAGTGTATGGCTACTTCAGGTGGAAAAAAGCTATGCTTGTAGCATCTGCGCAGCAAAATTTGTAAGCTGTAGGTTTGTGTGGCCTTGCGCGCCTACTCCTCGCCGGATAACTTCTTCCGGTGCTTTTGCTTGCGCACGTACTGCTTGGCGCTTTTGTGTACCTTGTGCACCGCATGAAAGCCCGCGCCGCGCACCTCCCGCTCCAGCGCACGGCTGCCTATGCGGTTGGCGCGCAGGTAGTCGGCAAGGGTTATGCGATTTTTCTTTTTCACGGTTTCTCCACCGCGCTCTCCCGCCTTGGTTAGGAATCAGGTGCGGCAACTTTAAATATCTGAACCTTAAATCTTTAAATTTAGTACCCCGTATAGCCTTGCGGCGTCAGCGCCCTTAGTTCGGCCTTTACGCTTTCGCTAATATTCAACTCATCAATAAATTGCGAAATGCTTTGCTGCGTAATGGCCTCGTTGGTGCGGGTGAGCGCCTTAAGCGCCTCGTAGGGCTTGGGGTAGCCCTCGCGGCGCAGAATGGTTTGAATGCCCTCGGCCACCACCGCCCAGTTATCCTCCAGGTCGGCATTTATAGACAATTCGTTTATTATCAACTTATTAAGACCTTTCAAAATGGAGGCGTAGGCCACCATAATGTGCCCCAGGGGTACGCCAATGTTGCGCAGCACGGTGCTGTCGGTCAGGTCGCGCTGCAGCCGCGATACGGGAAGCTTCGCCGCCAGGTGCTCCAGCAGGGCGTTGGCAATGCCCAGGTTGCCCTCGGCGTTCTCAAAGTCAATGGGGTTTACCTTGTGCGGCATGGCCGACGAGCCAACTTCGCCCTCCTTAATTTTTTGCTTAAAGTAGCCCATTGAGATGTAGGTCCATACATCGCGGCAAAGGTCTATCAATATGTTATTTAAGCGTTTAAGCGCATCAAAGGTGGCGGCAAGGTTGTCGTAGTGCTCTATTTGCGTGGTGGTTTGCGAGCGGCTGAGACCCAGCGTTCCGTTTACAAAGCTGTTGGCAAAATCCACCCAGTTTACCTGCGGGTAGGCCGCCTTGTGCGCGTTAAAGTTGCCCGTAGCGCCGCCGAACTTGGCCGAAAACGGCACAATTTTGAGCAGCGCCAGCTGCTTCTCTAAGCGCTCCACAAAAACATAAAACTCTTTCCCTAAGCGTGTTGGCGAAGCCGGCTGGCCGTGCGTGTGCGCCAGCATCGGTACGCTTTTCCACTCCTTCGACAGCTCGTACAGCTTGGCGTAAACGGCGTCAAACTGCGGGTAAAAAACATTCTCCAGCGCCTCGCGCAGGCTGAGCGGGGTGGCCGTGTTGTTCACATCCTGCGAGGTAAGCCCAAAGTGAATAAACTCCAGCCACTGGCCTAAGCCCAGCGCCTCAAACTTTTCCTTCAGAAAATACTCCACCGCCTTCACATCGTGGTTGGTGGTTTTCTCGGTTTCCTTCACCTTTAGGGCATCGGCTTCGCTAAAGCCCTGGTAAACTCCGCGCAGCGCGCCAAAAACGGCCTTATCCACGCCGGCCAGCTGCGGTAAAGGTATCTCGCATAGCGCAATAAAGTATTCCACCTCCACCTGCACGCGGTAGCGAATGAGCGCGTACTCCGAGAAGTAGGCGGCCAGCTCCTGCGCCTGGCGGCGGTAGCGCCCATCAATGGGCGAAATGGCGGTAAGGTTTGATAGCTCCATGGTGTGTAAAATGTAGGAGCGCAAAGGTACAAACGAAAGTTGAGAATTGAAAATTCGTTTGAAAGGCGTTGAAAATGGCGGAATCAGGCACTTTGCCGTCATTGCGAGCGAAGCGAAGCAATCTCTGGCTACAGCAAGCATTGCCTGAATGTGAGATTGCTTCGTCGTTCCTCCTCGCAATCACGCCAACCAGTTACACCCAGTCCTCGCTCAAAATCTCGCCCTGCAAGCCCACCACGCTGAGCTTAACGGGGATTTTGCGCTTGGCCTGCGCCACGGCAGCCTGCGCTATTTGCAGCAGCCCGCCGCAGCAGGGCACCTCCATTATCATCACGCTCAGGGTGTTAATTTTGGCATCGTTAATCATGGCGGTCAGCTTCTCCACGTATATCTCCTTGCCCTGATCCAGCTTGGGGCAGGCAATGGCAAGGCGCTTCCCCTTCAGGTACTCGCTGTGAAAGTTGCCCATGGCAAAGGCCGTGCAGTCGGCCGCCAGCAGCAGGTCGCAGCCGGCCAGGTAGGGCGCTTGCGGCGATACAAGGTGCAACTGCACAGGCCACTGGCGCAGGGCGCTGGGGGCGCTCACGCTCACCGCCGGCTCGGGCTTTTCGTCAAAGGTCATGGCGCGGCCGCCGGGGCACCCGCAGGCCTGGCCTGCTTCGTGCTGGTGTTGTGTTTCCATAATTTCGCTTAAATTTATGTCAATGCTGTTCGATTTCAGGTACGCTACGCCCTCGGCCAGAAGCGCATCCTGCTTGCAATCCTTTAAATGCTTTAAGTGCGCTAATATCACATGCTTACCTTTTGGCGCCAGGCGCTCCATGACCGCCGTTTCGTTGTAGGGTTCGGCCTCGCGCTCCTCAAGCGTTATGGCGCCTACGGGGCACTCGCCAATGCAGGCACCAAGGCCGTCGCAGTAGAGCTCGCTTACCATTACCGCCTTGCCGTCAATGAGCTGCAGCGCGCCCTCGTGGCAACCCTTTACGCACAGGCCGCAGCCGTTGCACGTATCCTCGTCAATTTTTATAACTGTTCTCTTCATGGCATTTCAATTTCCGGAGGTTTTTTACACGGACAAAAGTACGGCCATCACGCTAAGAAAAATGTAACAATTGTTACAAATCAAAGATTTTTTTACTTTTGCATAAAATAGAGACCAAAACGCTCCAATATTTTAGACAGGATTTACATGTTTTTGTCTTATCCTGTTAATCCTGTCATATAAGTTCTAAAAAATAGCTGCACAAAGAAATGCTGTCATTATAATTCTGTAAACCGCCAGCTCGGCGAAGCCAATCCTGTCTGAATAAAATCCTCCACCATGACCTCCCAACACCTCTCCACGCTCTCCAATTCTCCTATTTTTAGGGGATTAAGCACAGATGAACTGGCCAAATCCTTGCAGGAGGTTGGCTACCAGGTCAAGCATTTTCCGCCCAAGGTCATAGTGGCTGAGCAGGGTAGCGCATGCAACTTTTTGATGCTCATACTTTCGGGCTCCGTACAAGGGCAGATGATCGACTACTCGGGGAAGCTAATTGTTATAGAGGAGCTTGTAGCGCCCATGCCCGTTGCTCCGGCTTTTCTTTACGCCGATAGGAACGAGTTCCCGGTCAACGTGGTAGCCACCTCCGAGTGCTGCATCCTGTTTATTGCCAAGAGTAATTTTACCGCGCTGCTTCAGGGGCATGCGGCGATTTTGCAAAACTACCTCACCATCATTTCCAACCGGAGCAAATTTCTATCAAACAAAATCATGTTTTTGAACTTCAAAAACTTAAAGAGCAAGATAGCCGCCTTTTTGCTACAAAAACAGCACGAGCAGCAGAGCCTGCAGCTGCGCCTGACCGAAACCCAGCAGGACCTGGCCGACTACCTTGGCGTGGCGCGCCCCTCGCTGGCGCGAGTTCTCAAGGAAATGAAAGACGAACAGCTAATTGAAATACAGGGAAAAACTGTAGTATTACTCAACCTCGCCAAGCTAAAGCAGGAGGCGCTTTAGCGGATGCCTCCTTTTCTCAAAAAGAGGGGGTTTAAGCTTTTTATCCTCGCATCTTTTCATCTTTTGTCAAAATCCATTGTTAATTCTTAATTATTTTCCTACTTTTGCACGTTAAAACAAAGCAATAAGCCTATGCCCTCGGGATAAGTTTAAAGTATTCACTTCCAAAAGTTTGAGCCAAACGATGAGGGTAAAAATCTCAGCCGTAGCGTATCTCAACGCCGCACCTTTGGTGTACGGAATTCAGCATTCGCCTATTAGCGATAGCATTGACCTTTCGTTAGATATACCCGCCATTGGCGCTCAAAAACTGCTTTCGGGGCAGGCTGACGTAGCCCTCATTCCCGTTGCCGCCATTCCCCACAGCTCCGACTTTCAAATAGCCACCGATTATTGCATTGGCGCCGTAGGCACGGTGGCCACCGTGGCCGTATTTGCCCACCAGCCTTTAGAGACCCTGCACACCATTTACCTCGACGCCCACTCGCGCAGCTCGGTGCAGCTGGTGCAGCTGCTGGCGCGCGAGTACTGGCACCTCAAGCCAAACTTTAAGCCAATCGAAAATTACGGTGATGTAGAGCAAGTTAAGGACGGAGTAGGCTACCTGCTTATCGGCGACAAAACCTTTGGCCTGCACCAAAAATTCAGCCACGTTTACGACCTTGCCGAGGCCTGGATAGCCCACACCGGCAAGCCCTTTGTATTCGCCGCTTGGGTGGCAAAGAAGGAGGTTAGCGCTTCATTTACGGCTTCACTTAACAGCGCTCTATCATTTGGTGTACAAAATATTAACAGCGTAGTAGGGGAGATGCTCCCAAAATATCCGGGGGTAAACGTGGCGCACTACCTCACACAAAATATCAGCTACACGCTTGATGAAGCAAAAAAACAGGGTATGGAGCTGTTCCTACAAAAAATTGAACATGGCTAATGCAGTGAATAGGAGTTCGAATACTTCAAAACTATTCATTGTTCATTATTAATTGTAAATTACTCATTAGCTTATGGTTAACTACTACATAAAGGAAAGCAGCCGCGTGGTGAGCAGCAGCGATTTGGAAAAGCTCAACGACTTGAGCTACGACGAGGTGCTGTGGATTGACATGGTAGCCCCCGATAGCGATGAGCGCGCCATTGTGGAGGCCTTCCTCAACATCAGCCTGCAAACCCAGCAGCAGGCCGAGGAAATTGAAATAAGCTCGCGCTACTACGAAACCGAGAGCGCGCTGTACGCCAACACATCATTCCTAATATCTGAAAAAGAGGGTAGTAGCCTATCCACCGAGCAGGTATCCTTCATCCTGTGCGAGGGCGTGCTGGTAAGCATGCGCCCCATTGGGCTGCGCGCCTTCAACGAAACTATACGCCGCCTCTATGCCAACCACCGCCTGTATCCCACCTGCTTCCACGTCATGGTATCGGTGCTCGAAAGCCGCATAGACATTGATGCCGACATGCTTGAGGCCTTGGCCAAGGAGGTTACGCAGCTCAACAAGCAGCCGCTCGACAAAACCTCCGAAATTCGTCTTGATAGCGAATTCCTGTTGAGAATAAACAGCTTACAGGAGAACACCATGCTGCTGCGCGAGAGCATAATCGACAAGCAAAGGGTGGTAAGCAGCATTCTCAAAAGCGAGCGCTTTCCCAGCGACACCGTGCCCAAACTCAACCTCATTATCCGCGACATCGGGTCGCTCGTCAGCCACGCCGACTTTGCTTTTGAGCGCCTTGAATTTCTGCAAAATACCGTAATGGGTCTCATTTCGCTTGAGCAAAACAAGGTCATCAAAATCTTCACCGTAGCCTCGCTGATTTTCATGCCGCCCACGCTCATAAGCAGCCTTTACGGCATGAACTTCAAGTTTATGCCCGAGCTTAGCTGGAGCTTCGGATACCCCTTTGCCATTTGCCTCATGCTGCTCAGCGTAGGGCTTACGCTGCTGTTCTTCAGGATGAAGAAAATGCTGTAAGTATTTGCGAAGCATTTATTTACAAAATCAACTTTACTCCCGCAGGGAGTATATTTTATTAACCGTGGGTGTCGCTTGCCCGCGGGCCAAGCAGGCGGGCGAAGCAAACCCACGGTACATGCGCCAATACTGCATGGCGCGCGGAGCAGGCGTTGCACAAGCGCTAAGCTGCTGCTCCGCGCGCAACAAGCCGGTGCCGCCACGCCGTCCGTAGGTTCTTCCGCCGGCTGGCGGATCCACCTACGGTTAGTAAAGTTTAGCCCCCGCAGGGCTAAAACCA
>JAVBPG010000035.1:0-48765 GCA_031549685.1 Bacteroidales bacterium
CGCACATTCCATACAACCCCGATAATAATCGTGAAATTTGCCACCATCTTACCATAGGTAAAAATACCATAAGCAACGCCGCCAACGAGGACTGGGGCTGCGTGGGCATTAGCGTTGGCTATGCCCACGATGTCAGCATTCGCCACAACGAGCTGAGCGACCTGCCCTACTCCGGCATTTGCGTGGGCTGGGGCTGGACGAAGCATATTACGGTAATGAAAAATAACCGCATTACGAATAATCACGTACACCATTTTGCAAAAAGGCTGTACGCAGCAGGCGGATTATATACGCTGTCGGCGCAGCCCAACACGGAAATAAGCGGCAACTACGTACACGACATGGTGCTGTCGCCCTACATGCAGGAGCCCGGTTACTGCTACTACATTTACCTCGATGGCGCCTCGTCGTACATTGGCGTGCACGACAACTGGTGCCCCGAAGAGAAATTCGGACAAAACAATCCCGGACCCGGCAACAGTTGGAAGAATAACGGCCAGATGGCGGGTGATGAGGTGAAGAAGAATGCAGGAGTAAGGTAGGGGCAGTAGGCAGTGGCAGCTTGCAGTAGAATGCAATAGGCAATACGGGATGGCTATCCTCCGCCGGCGGAGGTGGCCGTAGGGCGGAGGTGGAAGATTAAAACGTTGACATCCACCCCCGGTCTTTGACCACCCCCGCCAGCGGGGGATAGGCAACGCTCCATGCCATTGAAGCAATTCAACTATTCAACAGCTCAACAATAAAGCAAATTCAACAGTTCAACATAAACCATGAAGCAAACCAACTACCACCTTTTCGATTTTTTGGATTTCGATACGGAGCTGAAGCAGAACGAGGCGCTGTGGCGCGCGTGCAGGCCTACCGGCATTGAGGAAAAAGACGACGACATTATTCTTACCGTGCCCTTTCAGAAGCAAAAGCTGACGGGCGAGGCTCCCGCCTGCGACCTTGGCGCCGACACCGGCGCTGCGCGCAAGGAGTACAAGCTGATTATTCGCCAGTACGGCGAAAAAATCATACGCGCGTTTGTGGGTTTTGGCGACGAAACGCAGCCCGCTTCGTCCGAAATGCTGGCCGTTGATCCGGCACTAAAGCAAGCTCCTCTTCGCTTTGAAAAGCAAAAGGAGGAGTGGCAAATATTTGACGGCCAGAATGTAAAAAAAGCTGTTGTAAATTTGCGTGACCCTAAAATTGATTGGTGGAGCGACCTGCTTCCCGCGCCCGACGAAACGCTCAATATTGTTTTTTACCCCGATGGGAAACGCGAGGTTGCGCTGAGCGCCTACGACCAGTTTTCGCCTCCCCGCCACGATGGGTTGGCGCTGGCCTACGTAGAAAAAAACGGCAGCAACGACCGCGCCACCATGTCGTTCCGCGCCGCACCCGACGAGGTGTTTGTGGGCACGGGCGAGCGCTTTGCCAAAATGGACTTGTCGGGCCGTACCTTCCAGCTCAAGAATCAGGACGGGCAGGGCGTGAACAACCGCCGCACGTACAAAAATATTCCGTTCTACCTTTCGAGCCGCATGTACGGCATATTTTTGCACACCTGCGCCTACACCAAGCTGTCGCTGGCCGACCACTCCACGCGCTCGGCGCAAATGCTGGTGGAGCAGCCGCTGCTCGATGTCTTTTTAATTGGCGGCGACAGCGCCGAAGAAATCCTGCGCGGCTACCGCCGGCTCACAGGTTTCCCCAGCATGCCGCCCCTGTGGAGTTTCGGCACGTGGATGAGCCGCATGACCTACTTCTCGGCCGACGAGGTAAACGAAATTTGCGACCGCATGCGCAGCGAGGATTACCCCTGCGATGTAATTCACCTCGACACCGGCTGGTTCAAAACCGACTGGCTCTGCGAGTGGAAGTTCAACGACGAGCGCTTCCCCGACCCCAAAAAATTTATTGGCGACCTGAAGAAAAACGGCTACCGCGTTAGCCTGTGGCAGCTGCCCTACGTAGCCGATGGCGCGGAGCAGCTGAAGGAGGCCAAGGAAAATAACTACATTGGGCCGCTTACCAAAAAGCGCGACACCGATGGCTCCAACTTCAGCGCGCTGGACTACGCCGGCACCATTGACTTCACCTACCCCAAAGCCACGGAGTGGTACAAAGGTCTGCTCAGGAAGCTGCTCGACATGGGCGTGGTGTGCATCAAAACCGACTTTGGCGAGAACATTCACATGGACGCCACCTACCACGGCATGAAGCCCGAGCTGCTCAACAATCTTTACGCGCTGCTGTACCAAAAAGCCGCCTACGAGATTACCAAGGAGGTAACGGGCGACGGCATTGTGTGGGCGCGCGCGGGCTGGGCCGGCTGCCAGCGCTACCCGCTGCACTGGGGCGGCGACGCGGCCTGCTCGTGGGACGGCATGGCGGGCTCGCTCAAGGGCGGGCTGCACATCGGCCTTTCGGGCTTTGGCTTTTGGAGCCACGATGTGCCGGGCTTCCACGGTGTGCCCAACTTTATGAACTCCGCCATCTCCGACGAGCTGTACGTGCGCTGGACGCAGTTCGGCGTATTCTCGTCGCACCTGCGCTACCACGGCACCTCCAAGCGCGAGCCGTGGAGCTACCCCTACATTGCCGATACCGTGCGCCAGTGGCTCAAGCTGCGCTACGCACTTATTCCGTACCTGTTAGAGCAAAGCAAAAAGGTTACCGCCACGGGCTACCCCGTTTTGCGCGCCCTGGCATTTCACCACCCCGACGATAAAATGTGCTGGCACATTGACGACCAGTACTACTTTGGCGACGACTTTTTGGTGGCGCCCATAATGAACGACGAGGGCAAGCGGGACGTGTATTTACCTAAAGGAAAATGGGTTAACTTCTTCGATGGCGGCGTAACCGAAGGCGAAAAGTGGCTCAAGGATTACAAGGTGGAGCTGGAGGACATGCCCGTGTGGGTGCGCTACGGCGCAAAGATTTCCATGTACCCCGAAAGCGTAAAGTGCACGGACGATATGGACTTGAGCAAGGCCGTAAGCATTACGTTCGACGAAACGTTTAGGGGCATCAGGAATTCGTATATTGGAAAAATATTGAAGTAGTAACCTCGATTGTCATTGCGGGCTTGACCCGCAATCCCCCGTTGGGAGATCCCGAATCAAGTCCGGGATGACATGCATTAACAAGCATTTTATGCAAACCTGGAAAACAAATTGGGAGGAAAGCAAAAAGCGCTACCTCGACTGGTGGAACAAAAAAGGAATAATTTTGACCATGTGGGAGCACATGCCAAAGGACGGCGCGCCGTACGAAAACGTTGCCGCGCCAACGCCTCCGCGCGACCTCGGCCAGCGCTGGTTCGACCCCGAGTGGCGCGCCGGCGAGCTGCACTACCAAATGTCGCGCAGCTCATACAAAGGCGATATTATTCCTGTTGCCAATACGCAATTAGGCCCGGGCTCGCTGGCAGGAATTTTGGGAGCGGAACTCGAAGGTGGTCCCGATACTATTTGGATTAAGCACCGCAGCGATTTTGGTGATGACATTATTTTTGATGAAAATAATAAGTGGTGGCAAGCGCATCTTAGCTTGCTCAAAGCATGCAAGCAGCGCGCGCAGGGAAAATACTACGTGGGCATGCCCGATTTGATGGAGGGATTAGACATTCTGGCGGCGCTGAAGGGGCCCGAGAATGTGCTGATGGATATGATTATGCGCCCCGAGGTGCTGGACGAGCAGCTGAAAAAAATCAACGAAATATACTTCCCCGTTTTTGACCGCCTGTACGACATCATCAACGAAAACGGGGAAATGGCCTTCTGCTATTTCTCCATTTGGGCACCCGACAAGTGCAGCAAGCTGCAGTCGGATATTTCCATCATGTTTTCGGAGGATGATTACCGCAGGTTTGTGCAGCCGTACATTCGCGAGCAGTGCCGGCGCATTCCCTACACGCTCTACCACCTCGACGGCGTGGGCGCCATGCGCCACCTCGATGCCTTGCTGGAAGTAGAAGAGCTCAACGCCATTCAGTGGACTCCCGGCGTTGGCGAGCCGCAGGGCGGCGACCCCAAGTGGTACGATTTGTACAAAAAGATTTTGGCCGGCGGAAAATCCGTTATGGCCAACTGGGTTACGCTGCCCGAGCTGCAGCCGCTGCTCGACAACGTTGGCGCCGACGGCCTGCACATTTCCGTTGATTTCAAATCGGAGAAAGAGGTGGACGAGGCGCTGAAGATAATTGAGCGATACAGGTAAGGAGCCCCACCAACCTCCCCGAAGGAGAGGCCTCAAATGCATAGGACAAAAAACAATAATTTACTCTAAAAACTTCACGTATGAATAACATGCTAGGTCAATTTCAGACGCCCGATTACGTAACCATTGCGCTGTACCTTTTGGTGCTCATAGGTATTGGTTTTTGGGCAAGTTTGAGTCGAAAAAAGAACAAAGACGAGAATATGTTTTTGGCGGAGCGCTCGCTACGGTGGCCTGCCATTGGGCTCAACATGTGGGGCACCAACGTAGGTCCATCCATGCTGCTGGCATCGGCCAGCGCAGGATTTACCACGGGTGTGGCTTCGGGTAACTTTGCCTGGTATGCTTTTTTATTCATCATGATGCTGGCGGTGGTATTCGCACCACGCTACCTTGGGGCAAAAGTTTCGACGCTGCCCGAGTACATGGGAAAACGTTTCGGGCAATCATCGCGCAACCTGCTGGCCTGGTACACGCTTATTACCATTCTCATTTCGTGGCTTTCGCTCGGGCTGTTTGCCGGCGGCATCATGGTGCAGCAGCTGCTCAACGTGCCCATTTGGGTGGCCATCATCATTATGGTGGTAATGTCCACCGCACTTACTGCGGCCGGTGGCTTGAAGGCAATTGCCTACACCAACGTTTTTCAAATGGTGCTGCTTATTGTGGTTTCGCTCGTGCTGGTGCTTATTGGATTGTACAAGATAGGAGGGGTTTCGGAGCTTGTTTCCAACACACCATCGCACTACTGGAATTTATTCCAGCCCAACTCGGATAAAGATTTTCCGTGGCTGGCCATTATTTTGGGCTACCCTATTATGGGCGTGTGGTTTTGGTGCACAGAGCAATCAATGGTACAGTCGGTGCTGGGGGCAAAAAATTTGAAGGAAGGCCAGCTGGGCGCGAACTTTATCGGTTGGCTCAAGATTTTGGACGTCCCCCTGTTCATTCTTCCGGGTATCATTTGCTTTGTGCTGTATCCGCAGCTGGCCAACCCCGATGAGGCCTACCTTACGCTTGTTACCAACCTTTTCCCCACAGGGATGAAAGGCTTGATTATTGTGGTGCTGGTGGCAGCGCTGGTGGGCAATGTAGGTTCGTCGCTCAACTCGGTAAGCACCGTGTTTACCATGGATATTTACCTCAAAAACAAGCCCAACGCCACCACCAAAGAGGTTATCAAAATCGGGCGCGTGGTAACGGTTGTCGGCGCCATTGTTTCGGTGCTCATAGCGCTGGCCATTGCCAACATCAAAGGGCTTAATCTGTTCAACATTTTCCAATCGGTGCTTGGGTTCCTGGCGCCGCCTATGACCATCGCATTTTTGTTTGCCGTGCTGTGGAAAAAAACATCGCGCAAATCCATTGACGTAGTGCTAACGGCCGGGGCAGTATTCTGCGTAGCCATTGGAGTGCTGTACTACCAAGGCCTGATTTTTTCAGGGGTTCACTTCCTGTACCTGTCCTTCTTCCTATCGGTAGCGCTGGCGCTATTCGTAATTTTATGGTCGCTGTTCGATAAAGAAAAAGCCCCGTCAAGCTTGGACTACAAGCCGGTAAAAAGCAGCCTGAGCGTACGGATTTCATGGATAGTTTTGACCATCGTAATGGTGACTTTGTACCTTATTTTTAACGGACACTAAAGAATGGAGAATGAAGAATTGAGAATTAAAAACGGAGAATTTATAGAGTATGCAAACGTGGATTAGCAATATTTTGACGGGAAGTAAGCGCGTAGCCATTCCCATTATGACCCATCCGGGCATTGAGTTTATCGGCAAAAATGTAAAAGATGCGGTAAGCGACGGCAACGTGCATTTTGCCGCCATCAAGGCGCTGTACGAAAGCTATCCGCTCTCGGGCGCAGCCACCACCATTATGGATTTGACGGTGGAGGCCGAAGCCTTCGGCGCGCAAATTTCGCTCCCCGACGACGAGGTGCCAAGCATCATCGGGCGCCTGGTTTCAACCATGGACGAAGTGCAAAAGCTGGCCGTTCCCGACGTATCGGCCGGGCGCGTGCCGCAGTATTTGCTGGCCAGCAAATCAGCCGCGGCACACATTAAGGATAAGCCCGTGCTCAGCGGCTGCATTGGCCCCTACTCGCTTGCCGGGCGCCTGTTCGACATGACCGAAATAATGATGGCGCTATATACCGAACCCGAAACGGTGAAGCTGCTGCTGGAAAAGTGCACCGCCTTCCTAACCGAGTACTGCAAGGCCATCAAGGCCACAGGCGTGCAAGGCGTGGTAATGGCCGAGCCCGCGGCTGGCCTGCTCTCCAACGAGGACTGCCAGCAGTACTCGTCGGTTTACGTGAAGCAAATTGTGGATGCCGTGCAGGACGACAACTTTGCGGTAATACTGCACAACTGCGGCAACGGCGGGCCTTGCACCGCCGCCATGGTGTACACCGGCGCCGCAGGATTTCACTTCGGCAACAAAATGGATATGGTTCAAGCGCTACGCGAGTGCCCCGCAAACGCCCTGGTAATGGGAAACCTCGACCCCGTAGGCGTATTCAAGCAAAGCGCGCCTGCCGAGGTAAAACAAAAAACGCGCGAGCTGCTGGAGCAAACCCGCACGTACAAAAACTTCGTTATCTCGTCCGGCTGCGACACGCCGCCGCATACGCCGCTGGTAAACATTGAGGCATTTTACGAGGCGGTAAAGGAGTACAATATAAACTAAAGGATTTGTCATCCCGTGCTTGACACGGGATCTCCCAACTGAGGCAGAACTCTCATTCGGGGATTGCGGGTCAAGCCCGCAATGACAGCATTACATCTTTACCGTTTTTATCAACCTGCGATTACCATTGTAAAGGGTGGCGGCAAACAAGTAAACGTTGCCGCCATCTTTTATTTTGTACTTCTTGCGCATATCGGCAACGCTCATGGGAAAGTTGCGCACGGCAATATTGGCCTGCATCTCGGGCAAGCTGTTTTTCAAATCCGCTTCGCTTAGCGCAAAAACTTGCTGCACCTCGAACGCCCTTCCGGGGAAATCATGAATTAAATTTTCCGAGGTGTAAAGATGCGTATCGGGGTGCAATTTCTCCACACCAAAACGGGCGCAGAGCAGCTTAAACGCTCCGGCTTTCAGCACAGCAACGTTAGGTTCGTAAAGATACCGCAAGGGTTGATGGGCGTACTGCACAACCGCCGAACCCTCCTCTTCCATAGTATAACTCAGCACTTGCACCTCATCATTCTGCTGGATATTTACACACTTCACAAGCGGTTGCGGCTCGTCTTTTTTGCAAATAAACAGCAACTCCTTACACTCGTTTTTTACCGCCACCACATGCACCTCCCGCACATACTTCAGCTCACGCAGGGACTGCGTAATATCCAGCATTGGCGAGGCTTTCAGCACCACGCAATTTGTTTTTTCAAATAAAAAATCAAGATATTCTAAAACATTCGGCTCGCAATCGGCAAGGCGCACCACCCTGTTTTTGTTGCCGTCGCGGCGGGCAGGGTCAAGGTAAATAGCATCGAAATAGTGTGAAGTGTTGTGCAAAAATTTAATACCATCATCACAATGCGTAGTAATATTTTTCGCGCCGAGCGAAGTAAAATTATGTTGCGCGACATCACACAAAGCTGCATTTTTTTCTACATAAATTACATTTGCGGCACGCTGCGAAATGTAGTACGAGTCAACGCCCAAGCCTCCCGTAACATCTATAACTATTTTATCTTCAAATAATTGCGATTTATATTGAGCGGTAAATTCGGAGGAGCATTGCTCCATGGAAAGTGTTGAAGGAAAAATAAAATCGGGACAATTGGCCAGCGCAGGTAATTTTTCTTTTGCCTTTTGTCGCCCTTCGATTTGTTGCACCGCAAATTTCACATCTACATCGGAAGGAATATTTTTTCGCAGTAGCAATTTATTCGTGTCATCATTTAAGTGCTCACGAATAAATGCCTTGGTAGCTTCGTTGAGTATAGCGGGAATCAAGATATAACGGCTAAATCAAACACATCACCACGTAGGCTATTACCAGCGCCGGCAGCATGTTTACCACCTTAATGGTTTTGAGCCCCATCATTTGTATGCCCAGTGCAATGAGCACCAGCCCGCCCACCGCCGTAACCTCAACAATGTATGCGGGCTGCAGAAAGTTGCCAAGCCACATGGCCAAAAGCGTTATGCTGCCCTGAAAAATAAAGACCGGAACGGCGGAGAAGAGCACACCCCAGCCAAAGGCAGAGGCAAACATAATTGAGCAAAATCCATCCATCATCGCTTTGGTGAGCAGCAGGTCGGATGTTTGGCGCGTAATGCCCTCCTCGAGGGCGCCCAGCACCGACATGGCGCCAACGCAGTACAGCAGGAATGCGGTAACCAGCCCCTCGGTAAACTTTTCCTCGCGCATGCGCAGCTTCTCCTTCGTCCACTCGCCGAAGTTCTGCAGCCGCTCATGCAGGCGCATCCACTCGCCCAGCAGCGCACCCAGCACCACGCTTACGCCCACCACCATCAGGTGCCCGGTTTTTATGGCCATGGTAATACCAATGAGGATGGTAAATAGGCCCGCCGCCTGAAAAAATATTTTTACGTAGCGCTGGTTCAGCCTCGACTTTATGAGAATTCCTATAAGGCTTCCCGCCACAATAGCCGCAACGTTGGCCACGGTTCCTACCATATTATTATTTAATGGTTAATGATCAATGGTTAATGGGTAATGAGAAGCAGTATTCATTAACCACTAACCATTTAAAATTTAATTTATATCCAGTACAGCAGCGTTGAAAAAATAATCATCAGCACCAGCGCAAAGGGGTACACCGTGGCGTAGGCTATCTGCGCAATGTTGGTTTCTGACTTCGACGTAACGGCCGACAGGCCCGGCGTGCTGGTCATTCCGCCGGCAAGCACACCCATCAGCGTAAGGTAGTTCATCTTAAAAGCGTAGCGCCCCACCAGCACGCCCACCAGCATGGGCAGCATGGTTACCACCACCCCCAACAGCAGCGGCATAATGCCGTGGGTGGACAGCGCCTCCTGAATATCCTTTCCGGCCTCGGTGCCCACGCTGGCAAGGAAAAACAGCAGGCCCAACTCACGAAAAATTTGGTTGGCGTTGCTGGACATGCTCCAGATAATCGGCCCGGTTTTTCCGAGGGCGCTCAGCGCCAAGGCCGCCGTGAGCACGCCGCCGGTAATGCCTAAGCTTATGTTGACGCCAAAAACGGGAATGCTGATTTTTCCCAAAATAACACCTATCAAAATGCCCAAGGCTATGGGCAAAAAATCGGTGCTGGAAAGGCGCTTATTATCGTTGCCGAGAAACTTTACCACCATGTCCATGTTCTCCTTTTTGGAGGCCACCAGCACCCGGTCGCCGAAGCGGAGCGTAATATCGCCATCGGGGGCCAGGTCGATGCCGGCGCGGCGAATGCGCACAAAAGTAGCGTCGAAGTTGCCAAAAAAGTTGAGCTTGGATAGGGGCTTATTTATTACCGCCTTGTTGGTTACAAGCACCCACTCCACCTTGTGTCCGTGCGACAGCTCCAGGTCTTCGTTGGGCGCCGGGCTGCCGATGAACAGCTCTACCTGGCGCAAATCCTGCTCGGTACCCACCGCGCGCAGAATATCGCCGGTGTAGAGAATGGTATTCTTATCGGGCGTTGTGGTAAGGCCGTCGTGCTTCACGCGCGAAATGACGCAGCCCGTGGTAGCGCGGATGTGCAGCTCGCGGATGCTCTTGCCGCTAACGTTGGGGTTTACCACCCGCACGTTGCGGCTGATGATAGGATCTACGTTACCCTGCTGCTCCTCCTCGTACTCCTTTTCGCACTTGCGAAAATCTATTTTGGCAAAAATAGGCGCCAGCTGCAAAAACAGCACCACCAGAATTACGCCCAGCGGGTAGGCCATTCCGTAGCCGATGGAGGCCATGGGCGAGCCCGAAATCTCAATGGCGGCCGCCAGGCCCGGCGTGCTGGTAAGCGCACCGTTAAAGATACCCAGCGCCATACTTTTATCGAGCCCCAGCAGCCATCCGCCCACGCCCACCAGCAGCGCGGCCGTGCCCACCACCGAGGCGGCCACCAGCACCAGCTTGCGCCCGTCGAGCCTGAACGCCCTGAAGAAGCCGGGGCCCGCCTGCATGCCGATGGTAAAAATAAAAAGCACCAGGCCCACATCCTGTATAACCTTGGGCACCGAAAGGCCGAGATGCCCCAGCAGCAGCGCGATAAAAATCACCGCCGAGGAGTCGAGCGAAAAACCCTTGATTTTGATGCGGCCGATGATTAGCCCCAGCGCTATGACCAGAAAGAGGACAAAGTATGGCAGGTTGAGTAAGGCGCCCATGAAAAAGTATAGATGGATGTTGAAAAGGCTACAAAAATACGCAAAACAATGCCGACTTGGAAGCCCTACAAGAATTTAAATCACAATAAATCGCAACGGATTAATTGTTAACAATATACAACAATGACAGGTAGGCCGAACAGCCTATAAAGCGTACAAGCTCCCGTAAAATCACAAAACTGCTTTGTATGTCAACAAAACAATCCATACATATTGCATATCGTAACGGCCATTACGGTAATGACGGTTACGATAAAAAGCGTTATGAAGTTTTACAACCGCACCAAAAAACTCGTACAGCTAAGCGGTATAGAGCAAAAATCGATACTGTCCGCCCAAATGACTTTTGTGGTAGGACGCAGGCGCATAGACGCTACTTCTCACAAGGGCATACGAAAACAGCGTAGCGCTGTACTTTTTGCACACAAAATTGTCAACTATCACATTGTTAACACATTGTGCAGATTTGTTTAAAACTACTTTTCGAAAAATTCGTTTATTTCCTATCTTTGTAGGTTAAGACTGCTAAAGTTACCCGCTGTACAAGCATTCCGGCCTGTACAAAATTTCCTTTCGAGCCGTCTTAATTCGTAATTGATAATTCGTAATTCGTAATTGGTTCATGGACTCAGCAGCGCTTTCGAGCTATACCGACGACAACATCAAAACCCTCGACTGGCAGGAGCACATCCGTCGCCGCCCCGGCATGTACATCGGCAAGCTGGGCGACGGCTCCTCGCCCGACGATGGTATTTACATCCTGCTCAAGGAGGTGCTCGACAACTCCATTGACGAGTACGCCATGGGCTTCGGCAAGCGCATCGACATTAAAATCGGCGAGGACGGCGCGGTAATCGTGCGCGACTTTGGCCGCGGCATTCCGCTCGGAAAGGTAATTGATGTGGCCAGCAAAATGAATACCGGCGCCAAGTACGACAGCAAGGCGTTTAAAAAATCGGTAGGGCTGAACGGCGTGGGTATTAAGGCCGTAAACGCGCTCTCTGCGCACTTCGACATCCGCGCGTTTCGCGAAGGGCAAATGGCGGGCGGCTACTTTTCCAAGGGCATGCTCAACAAGGAGCACAAGCTGGCGGCCAGCACGGAGGCCAACGGCACCATGACCTCGTTCATTCCCGACGAGGAACTGTTTGGCAGCTACCGCTTCAACATGGACTACGTGGAGAGCATGCTGCGCAACTACACGTACCTCAACGCCGGCCTCATTATCTCACTCAACGGAACGGAGTTTGTTTCCAAAAACGGCCTGCTCGACTTGCTCAACGAGAACCTCGGCGAAAGCCCGCTCTACGAGCCCATCCACCTCAAGGGCGCCGACATTGAAATTGCGCTGACCCACGGCACCGACTACGGCGAAACCTACTTTTCGTTTGTCAACGGGCAGCACACCACGCAGGGCGGCACGCACCTTGTGGCGTTTAAGGAGGCCATTGTGCGCACCATAAAGGAGTTTTTGAAAAAAGATTTTGACCCGTCGGACGTGCGCGGCTCCATAGTGGCCGCCGTGAGCGTGAAGGTGGAGGAGCCGGTATTCGAAAGCCAAACCAAAACCAAGCTCGGCTCAAAGGACATGGGACCCAACGGCCCGTCGGTGCGCAACTTTGTGCTGGACTTTGTGCAGGATGCGCTCGATAACTTCCTGCACAAGCACTCCGGCGTGGCCGAGGCGCTGCTCAAAAAAATTCTGGAAAACGAAAAAGACCGCAAGGCCATTTCGGGCATACAGAAGCTGGCGCGCGAGCGGGCCAAGAAGGCCAACCTGCACAACAAAAAGCTGCGCGACTGCCGCGTACACTACACCGACAGCAAGAACGAAAAGGCCGAAAAATCGACCCTCTTCATTACCGAGGGCGACTCGGCCAGCGGCTCCATTACCAAAAGCCGCGATGTGAACACCCAGGCCGTTTTCAGCCTGCGCGGCAAGCCGCTCAACACCTTTGGGCTGACCAAAAAGGTGGTGTACGAAAACGAAGAGTTCAACCTGCTGCAGGCCGCGCTGGACATTGAGGAGAGCCTCGACAACCGGCGCTACAACCGCGTGGTGGTGGCCACCGATGCCGACGTGGACGGCATGCACATCCGCCTGCTGCTCATAACGTTCTTCCTCCAGTTTTTCCCCGACATTGTCAGGCAAAACCACCTGTACATACTGCAAACGCCGCTGTTCCGCGTGCGCAACAAGAAGGAGACCATCTACTGCTACAGCGAGGAGGAGAAGCAGAAGGCGATAAGGAAGCTGGGCGCGAAGCCCGAGATTACGCGGTTTAAAGGCTTGGGCGAAATTTCGCCCGACGAGTTCCGCGAGTTTATCAGCGAGGACAACATCCGACTCGACCCCGTGCGCCTTACCAAGGACGACCTGATACACGACCTGCTGGAGTTCTACATGGGCAAAAACACGCAGGACAGACAAGTATTTATCATTGACAACCTGAGGCAGGAGGAGGCGCTGGAAGGTACCGCCGAAGAGGTTGTAAAAGAAGGATAGAGGCGATAAAAAGATAAATATCTCGCAAAAGCGAGATGATAAAAAGATAAAATTTTAATCTTTTATCGCCCAAAGGGCAATTTATCACGAAGCATTTATTATGAAACGATTCAACATTTACCAAATCACCACGCTGCTGTTAGCCATTGCCTTCATTGCGCTGGCGTATAGCAAGTCCGGTTCAAAAAACGAGATAAAAATGGATACAAAAGCTGCTGTACTTGAAAATATTCACCACCGCAAAAGCGTGCGCAAGTACACCGAAAACCCCGTCAGCAAGGAGGATTTACTCACGCTGGTAAAGGCCGGCATGGCTGCGCCAAGCGCAAAAAACATACAACCGTGGGAGTTCATTATCGTGAGCAACCGCGCCGCCATGGACTCGCTGGCCGAGCACCTGCCCTACGCCAAAATGCTGAAGGAGGCGCCGGCCGCCATCGTTCCCTGCGGCAACATGAGCTACGCGCCCGCCGACGGCAGGCATCCGCTGCTATGGTACCTGGACTGCGCCATGGCCGCGCAGAATATTCTGCTGGCCGCCGAGGCCATGGGCCTGGGTGCCGTATATACCGCCGCCTACCCCTACGAGGATAGAATGGCCGCGGTAGCCACAGCGCTCTCGCTTCCGCAAAATGTGCTTCCGCTCTGCGTCATTCCGGTAGGCTACCCCGCAGGCGAGAATCAGCCCAAGGATAAGTGGAAGGAAGAGAAAGTAAGGTGGGAAAAGTGGTAAAAAAAATTGACAATTTTACAATTGACAATTGACGGTTGAAGCCGCATTAAATTGTAAATTGTAAATCGTCAAATTGTAAATTATAGGATTCATGTCAACCGAGAACATTAACGAACACGAGCAGGATGAGGCGGTGGAAAGCACCAGCAGCAAGGACCACGAGCGATTTGCCAAGCTTACCGGCGTGGACGAGAGCAAAAAATTTCGTCTCACCGGCATGTATAAGGACTGGTTCCTGGACTACGCCTCGTACGTAATTCTGGAGCGCGCCGTACCTCACCTCAACGATGGGTTGAAGCCTGTGCAACGCCGCATTATGCACTCCATGAAGCGCATGGACGACGGGCGCTTCAACAAGGTAGCCAACATTATCGGGCACACCATGCAGTTCCACCCGCACGGCGACGCCTCCATTGGCGACGCGCTGGTGCAGCTGGGGCAAAAGGATTTGCTGGTGGACACGCAGGGCAACTGGGGCAATATTTTTACCGGCGATAGCGCCGCCGCGCCGCGCTACATCGAGGCCCGCCTGTCGCACTTCGCGCTCGACATCGCCTTCAACAACAAGATTACCGAGTGGATGGCCTCGTACGACGGCCGCAACCAGGAGCCCGTAACGCTGCCCGTAAAGGTCCCGCTGCTGCTGGCGCAAGGCGTAGAGGGCATTGCCGTAGGCTTGGCCTCCAAAATTCTTCCGCACAACTTCAACGAGCTCATCGATGCGAGCATTGCCTGCCTGCGCGGCAAAAGCTTTGAGCTGTACCCCGACTTTCCCACGGGCGGAATGGCTGACGCCTCGCGCTACAACGACGGGCTGCGCGGGGGCGCCGTGCGGGTGCGCGCGCGCATCAGCAAGCGCGATAGCAAAACCCTTGCCATAACCGATATTCCCTTCGGCAAAACGAGCACCACGCTCATCGAAAGCATACTCAAGGCAAACGAAAAGGGTAAAATAAAAATCCGCAAGGTGGATGACAATACGGCCGCCGATGTGGAAATTCTGGTGCACCTGCACAACGATGTTTCGGCCGACAAAACCATCGACGCGCTGTACGCCTTTACCGATTGCGAGATTTCCATCTCGCCCAACTCCTGCGTAATTATCGATGACAAGCCCGCCTTTATGGGCGTGAGCGAAATTCTACGGCACAACACGCAGCGCACGATGGATTTGCTCCGCCAGGAGCTGGAAATCCGCATGAGCGAGCTGGAGTCGGACTGGCACTACTCATCGCTCGAAAAAATATTTTTTGAGCAGCGCATATACAAGGAGCTGGAAAAAGACAGCGCCACGTGGGAGGCGCAGCTTAAGGCCATTGAGGCGGCGCTCAACAGGTTCCGCAAGCTGCTCAAGCGCGACATATCGCAGGAGGATGTTGTTCGCCTGTGCGAAAAACCCGTGCGCAAAATTTCAAAGTTCGACATTAAGGCCGCCGACGAGCACATCAAGAATGTGGAGGCCGAGATGGACGAGGTGCAAAACCACCTTGCACATTTGGTTGACTACACCGTGGCCTACTACAAGCAAATTCAGAAAAAGTACGGCAAGGGGCGCGACCGCAAAACGCAGCTGGGCAGTTTTGAAACCATTGAAGCCACCCAGGTTGCCGTGGCCAACGCCAAGCTGTACGCCAACAAAAAAGAGGGCTTCGTGGGCATGGACTTAAAGCGCGACGAGGATGCCGAGTTTGTGGCCGAATGCTCCGACATTGACGATGTAATCGTATTCCTCAAAAGCGGGAAGTACATGGTGTCGAAAATATCGGACAAGGCATTTTTCGGCAAAGACATTCTACACGTCGGTATATTTAAGAAAAACGACACGCGCACCGTGTACAACGTGGCCTACCGCGATGGCCGCATAGGCCCCATTATGTACAAGCGCTTCAGCGTTACCGGGGTGATTCGCGACAAGGAGTACGACATGACCAAGGGCGAGGAAGGCTCCGATATTCTTTGGTTCTCGGCCAACCGCAACGGCGAAGCCGAGAAGCTGCGCGTGTACCTCAAGCCCCGTCCGCGCCTGAAGAATCTGATACTCGATGTTGACTTCAGCCAAATAGACATTAAGGGGCGCGGGGCGCAGGGCAACATCGTAACGCGCTACGCCATTCACAAAATTCAGCTCAAGGAGAAAGGCGTATCGACTCTGGGCGGGCAAAAAACCTGGTTTGACCCCGCCACCAAGCGGCTCAACACCGAGGAGCGAGGCATCTGGCTGGGCGAATTCTTTGAGGGCGACAAGCTGCTTGCCATGACCAAGTCCGGCATGTTTTACACCACCAACTTCGACCTGGTAAACCGCTACGACGAGGACTTGGGCTACATCAAAAAGTTTGACCCGCAGCAGATTTTCAGCGCCGTTTACTTTGACGCCGAGCAAAAGCTGTACTACATCAAGCGCTTTACGCTTGAAACCTCCATCAACCCGCAGAGCTTCATCGATGAGGACAACAAGGACTCCTTCCTGGTAGCGCTCAACGCCGATGATTTCCCGCAGCTGGAGGTTGCCTTTGGCGGCAAGCACGCCAAGCGCGAGCCCGAGTACGTTGACGTGGAGGAGTTCATTGGCGTAAAAAGCTTCCGCGCCAAGGGCAAGCGCGTTACCACCCTCGAGGTCAAGAAAATTCAGTTTGTAGAGCCGCTGCAAAAGCAGGTGGAGGTAGAGGTTGAGGGCGGCAGCGAGGAGGAATTTGCAGATGATATTGAGCTCGAGAATCACGACAACAGCAACGCCGTGCAGGGGAATTTATTTTAGGAGCTGAGATTGCTTCGTCGTTCCCTGCCCGTCCGGTCAGGCGGGCTCCTCGCAATGACGCCACTTCGACACGCTCAGGGTAACAACGTGCGGCTCATAAATTATTAATTGTTCATTTTTAATTTTTAATTATTTTGCTACTCATTACCCCCGACATAAAGCTGGCCGACGCCATTCACAGCAACTACCTGCTCATTCCGGTGGTTACCCGGTTCGGCATCAGGCTTGGCTTTGGCGACAAAACGGTAAAGGCCGTTTGCGAAGAGCATGGCGTGGATGTGGAGTTCTTTACCACCATCCTCAACGTCTTCAGCCACGAAAGCTACTTTCCGCAGGAGCGCCTGCTTGGCTTCAACGCGCTGCAGCTGGTGGAGTACCTAAAGAAAACGCACGAGTACTACCGCAGCGTACTTATTCCCATGCTGGAGCAGCACCTGGACGCGTTTATGCATAGCGCCTCCACAAAAAATCAGCCGGATATTTCGCTTATCGAAAACTTTTTTGCGCAGTATAAAAACGAGCTGATGGCGCACCTCAAGCGCGAGGAGGAGGTTACGTTTCCCTACATCGCAGGGCTGTGCAAGAAGGAAAATTTAGCGCTGCTGCACCAGCAGTACTCCATGAACGTATTTGAGTCCGAGCACGACAACGTGGACGAAAAGCTCTTCGACCTTAAAAATATTTTGATAAAATACCTGCAGGGCGACTACAACGAAGAAGACCGCAACTACTTAATATTT
This sequence comes from Bacteroidales bacterium, assembly GCA_031549685.1. Lineage (GTDB taxonomy): Bacteria > Bacteroidota > Bacteroidia > Bacteroidales > UBA932 > JAITMY01. The sequence goes on from JAVBPG010000035.1 coordinate 17,280, forward strand.
AATTTATTTAGATTAGAAAAGGATTTGAAGGATCATACGCGGATAGAGGAAAAAATTCTTTCGCCCATGGTAAAAAAAATGGAGCAGGAGCTCTTTGGCAAGCATGCTTAGCAAACAAAACATAGCCATTATTTCCTCCGACTTTTTTGTCGGATACGGATTTAAATCGCTGCTGTACGAATATTTCAACCCTGCAGATGTTGATGTTTTTTCGTCGATCAACGAATATTTTGACTGTAAAAACACGTACCATCTGCTAGTAGTTTCGGCGCCTACCCACTTGCTGTACGGCAATCGTTTTTCCATAAAAAACAGGATTGTTGTTATTGCCGAAGTTCCGCAGGATAGCGCCTCGGCCCAGGTGCCCGTGCTATATACGCGGTGTAGCGAACAGGAGGTGGTAGAGCAGCTGCAGCACATTCTCGGCAACTTTGCGACCACCATTAGTAGCGATACTAAGAATGAGTTAAGCGAGCGCGAGCGCGAAGTGCTGGCAAAGGTCGCTCAGGGCGCCATAAACAAAGAAATTGCTGACAACCTGAATATTAGCCTAAATACAGTTATCACTCACCGTAAAAACATTACGGCAAAATTAGGGATCAAAACTATCTCTGGACTCACGGTTTACGCCATCCTCAACGGAGTTATATCTGAGCAGGAACTGCCCAAATCTTAGGAGCGATCACACTTTTCTTTGAGCTGCCTCTGCAGACTAACCCAGAATAACGAACCTTTATCAAAATCATAACAAATAGTGATTGCGTAAATGAGCACAACCGGCTACTTTTGTGGCTGTAATAGTTGAGTCGGTTTTTCGCCATTCCGCTCAATATATACAAGAAAAAATCTCCGCATCATAGCGTCGGAGATTTTTTTTTACTTTATAGTAGGAATGGTAATAATTGCATAGCGACTATATTTAGCGTACATTTGCACCCCGAAAAATGCAACGATTTGTAAAGCCATATAAAATTTGCCTTCTGCTGGTATTAGGCATGCATATTCTGTACGCTCAGTATGCTTTGCTTTTTACGCACAACCACTACGTTAATGGCGTACAAATTACCCACTCGCACCCCCTAAGTAGCTCTAAAAATACTCAACACTCCCATACGGCAAGAGAGCTGATATTTTTAGCCCAAGTTGCGCTATCGGCGGCCACTACCGAACCTTCCATCCAAACTCCATTCGAGCTGCGGCAAACCCGCTGCAACATTTGGAGCAGCATTGTTACAGCACACGTATGTTCTTCTAAAAGCGAGCAAAATAGCACCCGCGCTCCTCCTATTGTGTAGTTTCTCCATCTCCTTGCATCTTTACAATTCCTTATTAAAACCGTAATTTTTTTTTGGTAATTTATTTTACCAATAATATTCACGCCATTATGTGGCATGAACATTTTCAACATATATTCAGCACCTCTTTATGAAAAAAACTCTCTGCCTGATGCTCATTTCTCTCCTTGTTATTAATATTTCTGCAAAACCAAAATCAGACGCCAATATTTCAGGTCACGTAATAGATAGCCGGAGCGGCGAGCACATGCCCTTTGTTACTATTACGGTACAAGGCACTACAATCAGCACGGCAACCGATGCTACCGGACACTACTTCCTCAAAAACCTCCCCACAGGTACCTACACCATCAAAGCTCAGCAGCTCGGATACAAAACCGCCGAGCGCGAGGTAGAGCTGACCTCCGGCACCACCCAGGAGATAAACTTCGAAATAGAGGAATCGGTGCTGGAGCTAGACGGCATAGTGGTAAGCGCCAACCGGAACGAAACCAACCGCAAGGAAGCGGCGGTTGTTGTCGGCGTCATATCACCCAAAATATTTGAGCTGACCAACTCCCCCAACCTTGCACAGGGCTTGAAATTTCAGCCGGGGTTACGCCTCGAAAACAACTGCCAGAACTGCGGATTCCAACAAGTGCGCATCAACGGGTTGGACGGCCCCTACTCTCAAATTCTAATTGACAGCAAGCCTGTTTTTAGCGCGCTAGCTGGCGTTTACGGTTTAGAGCAAATTCCTGCCAACATGATTGAACGTGTAGAGGTAATGCGCGGAGGAGGCTCGGCGCTGTATGGCTCCAACGCCATTGCCGGCACCATCAACATCATTACCAAGGAGCCTTCCTATAACTCATTCTCGGTAGGCGATCAGCTTACGCTGGTAAATGGTGAAAGTACCGACAACGTAACCACCATCAATGCATCGGTGGTATCGGACAACAACAAAACCGGCATATACATGTACGGCATGCTCCACGACCGGGAAGCTTGGGATGCCGACGGCGATGGCTTTTCGGAGCTGGGCGAGCTGAAATCGGAGACGGTAGGGTTTCGAAGCTTTTTGAAAACATCGAACTACAGCAAGCTGAATGTAGAGTACCATCGCATTCACGAGTTTCGTCGCGGTGGCGACAGCCTTGATATTCCGCCACACAGGGCCAATGTGGCAGAGCAGGCCGAGCATGAAATTAACGGCGGAGGCGCCAACTTCTTACTCTTCAGCCGTGACTATAAGCACACGCTAAACCTTTACGCCTCGACTCAAAATGTAAATCGCAAATCGTACTACGGCGCAGGGCAAGACCCTAACGCCTACGGAAAAACAACAGACCTCACAGCCGTGGGCGGTGCGCAGTACGTTTACAAAATGGATAAGCTGTGGTTCATGCCCTCCACCCTCACGCTCGGTGGAGAATACAGCTACGACCACCTAAAGGATATGATGCCCGGCTACAACCGCAAAACCGACCAAAACATCAACCTATTCGGTTTTTTTGCGCAGAACGAGTGGAAAAATGAGAAAGCCTCGATTTTACTTGGCGCACGGCTGGATAAGCACAGCATGATTAGCAAGCCTATTTTCAGCCCGCGCGTCAACCTGCGCTACCTGTTGGTAAAGGACCTGAATTTACGCGCAAGCTACTCTGCCGGCTATCGCGCCCCGCAAACTTTTGATGAGGATTTACACGTAGAGGCCGTAAACGGAAAGGTAGCGCTCATTTCCAACAGCCCCAACCTCAAACCCGAATACTCGCACAGCATCAGCGCAAGCGCCGACTATACCTTCGAGCTTTTTGAAATGCCCGTAAATATTTTAGCCGAAGGGTTTTACACCATGCTCAATGATGTATTCCGGCTGCAAAATATTGGCGTAGATGCAAGCGGAAACATCCTCAAGGAGCGTCAAAATGCTTCGGGGGCAAAGGTAAAAGGCGTTAACGTTGAGGCAAAAGTTATTCCCTCAAAGTGGATGCAGGTACAGCTGGGCTACACCTATCAGCAAAGCCGGTACAATCAAAACGAGTCGTGGAGCACAGACAGCACGCTGGCTACACGAAAGATGCTGCGCTCGCCTAACAGCTACGGATATTTTACCGCATCGTTCACGCCGCTACAAGATTTAGCGGCTTCACTTTCTGGCGTATATACAGGCTCCATGCTGGTGCCGCATGCCGCCGGTTACGTTGCGCAGGATGAAAACAAAACCACGCCTGACTTCTTTGACCTTACGGCAAAAATTGCGTACACCTTTAAAATCAACAGCACGGTCAACATACAGGTAAACGCCGGAGTGCAGAATATCTTCAACAGCTTCCAAACCGATTTTGACAAAGGCCTTGACCGCGATGCCGGATACATGTATGGACCTACGCTGCCCCGCACGTTTTTCGTAGGGTTAAAGTTTGGGATTTTTTAGAGCAGCTCTCCCCTTGGAGGCTGGTTCTAAAAGTCCTTTTCCGGGAATTTATCATTGCGGGGCAAGCTTTCAATGACAGCTCTCCCAAAACTACAACTCCCATTCCTCAACGGCATTTGCAATGCCGCCCTTTTTTATATATCTTTGCAACCTTTGCAAAAAATCTTCATGCTCGAAAAACGTTGGATATTAAAGGAAAATGGCAACCAAAAAATCGTTGCGGAGCTCGCAGCGACCTTGGGCATTGACCCGTCTTTATCCAACCTGCTTGTGCAGCGCGGCATTACCAGCTTCGATGATGCCAAGGCATTTTTCCGACCGCAGCTGAGCGACCTGCATGACCCATTCCTGATGAAGGATATGGATAAAGCCGTTGCCCGCCTGGAGCAGGCCATTAACAACAAGGAAACAATTCTGGTGTACGGCGACTACGATGTGGACGGAACTACCGCCGTGGCGCTGGTTTACTCCTTCCTCAAATCGCACGGCGTATCGGTTTCGTACTTCATCCCCGAGCGCTACCTCGATGGCTACGGCGTGGCCATTCGCGGCATCGACCATGCCGTAAGCGAAGGCGCTACGCTCATTGTGGCGCTCGACTGCGGAATAAAGGCGGTGGAAAAGGTGGCGTACGCCAAGAGCAAGGGCGTTGATTTTATTATATGCGACCACCACCTGCCGGGCAGCGAAATCCCCGCAGCCGTGGCCGTACTCGACGCGCAGCGCTCCGATTGCCCCTACCCCTACAAAGATTTATCGGGTTGCGGCGTGGGCTACAAGCTGCTGCAGGCCTACTGCCAGCGCAACAACATTTCGAACGATGAGCTGCTACCGCTGCTTGATTTGGTAGCCGTAAGCATAGCCTCGGACATTGTACCGCTTACCGGCGAAAACCGCATACTGGCGCACTACGGGCTACAGCGCATCAACACCGAGCCGCGCAAGGGATTGCAGGCTATTATGAAGCGTTCGGGCTTGCACGAGCAGAGCATCAACATCGACGATATTGTATTCCGCATCGGGCCGCGCATCAACGCCGCAGGCCGCATGGAGTCGGGGAAAACAGCGGTTGACCTGCTTACCGCCGAAACCGATAAAATAGCTGATGAAGTCGGCGATATTATCAACGACCAAAACAACGACCGCAAAAGCGTTGACCGCAGCATTACGCTTGAGGCCATCAACATTATTCAGCAGGACCCGCAGCTGCAGGAGAAAAAAACAACGGTGCTCTACAACCCCGACTGGCACAAGGGAGTGGTGGGCATTGTTGCTTCACGGTTAGTCGAAACTTTTTACCGCCCCACGATTGTGCTCACCGAGAGCAACGGGCTGGTAACCGGCTCGGCGCGCAGCATTCCGGGCTTCGACCTGTACCAGGCCATTGAGTCGTGCGCGGATTTGCTGGTCAACTTCGGCGGGCACATGTACGCCGCAGGGCTCACCATGAGGCTGGAGAGCGTTGAGACCTTCATCAACCGCTTTGAGGAAATTGCCAACCGCATGATACAGCCCGAGTTGCTCACGCCGCAGGTGGATGTGGACGAGGAGCTGAATTTTTCCGACATCACGCCGAAGTTTCATCGCATTCTCAAGCAGTTTCAGCCCTTTGGCCCGGGCAACATGTCGCCCGTATTTTTGACCCGACGCGCCTACGGCAACGGCAACACCCGCATTGTGGGCACCGACAGCGAGCACCTGAAGCTCGACCTGATTCAGGAAAATACGCCCTACCAGCCCATACCCGCCATAGCGTTTAACCAGGCGCACTTCTTCGAGCACATTCAAAGCGGCAAGCCCATTGATGTGTGCTACTCCATATCCGAAAATATTTACCGCGGCAACACCTCCATTCAGCTGCGCGTAAAGGATATTAAAAGGAGCATTTAAAACTTTACCCTCACCTGCACCTTTACATCCGTTTGGTGATTCGAGTCTATCCTCGTTATGCCATCGCCTATGCTCTCCCTGTCAAAGTAAAAAGTCTGCGCGCAGCGTAGCCACACATCAATTTTTTCCACCGGCCGCCACAGCAGGTTGACGAACCAGCGCGAGCCTTGACCGTAGTAGGCGGGAACGGAAAAGGCGTAGAGCACATCGCTCTCGTAGGCGTAAATGCGGGTGGCGTAGCTGTCGGTGTTGAAAAGGGCGTAGCGTAGCGAAACGGCCAGGGGCAACCTCCGCAAGCCGTACTGCACATCCTGAAAAAGCATTAACCCGCTTTCGCGCGGAAGCTCCCCCGCCCTGTACCACGAGGCCTCCACGCGCGTTTCGCAATCCAAGCCCCGCAGCAGGTTGTAGGCAATATTGTAGCGCAGATTTATTTTCTCCACATCGTCCGTTACCTTGGTTGGCAGCAAAGCGTTCGCCATATTCTCCTCCTTGCTATCGTAGCGGAAGCGCAGGTACATTTTGCAGAACTGCTGCGGCGCATAGTCCGTTTGCAGCAAAAAATCAAACCCCTTGGACGGTGCGAAGGCCTTGTACTTAAGCCACGGAAAGGTGTAGGCATCGAAGTAAAAAGTAGTCTTAACCTTGGGGTGAGGAAAAATGTTGGCGCCCACGTAGAAGCCATTTTCGTTGGCCGTTTTTCCGCCATCGGAAAAGGCGTTGGCGTAGTAGGCCTGGTACTGCGGCTGGTAGTAGCGGTACAAAAGCGCCAGCTGAAACCGGGTAGCCACATCGGCCAGCAGCCCGTTGATGGCGCCCAATCCGCCGTTTTGGCTCAGGCCGAATTCACCGAAAAAGTGCAACTTTTTGAAGTAGTAGCGGTAGTCGGCGCTGAGGTTCGCGTTATCGTTTTTGCTCAGCTCGTAGCGGTTGTACGGATGAACTTCCTTCCGGTAATCGCCGCCAAAGCTATGCCACAGGCCGGTCAGCCCAATGCGCAGCCTCTTCATGCTGTACGCCACATTGGCGCCGGCCACCACTTCGCTCACGGCATCTTTTTCGCTCATGGTTTTGGGCGTACTGTGCATACCCGTTGTTTGCAGGGTCGAAAAAAATCCCAAGCTGTCGGCGTTGGCGTCGATATTTTTGTAGGAGAAAAAGGCGGTAGCCGTAAGCGATTTGGTAAGCCTGAGGCTGGCGGCGGCTCCACGAAAAAATAAGTTTTCGTCGGCGCCGCTGTACGCCTTTACGCCGGCGCCACGCTTGGCCACGCTGAGCGCATCGCTCGATTTCCCAAACGAGCCACCCTGCCACAGCGCAAGCCCCTGGCCGAACTGCGCGTAGTAGTCGCCCACCACCACGCTGCGGATTTTCCCAAGGTTGCGCAGCTGAATATGCCCCGAGTAAAAATCAAATCCCCCGGGATTTCCTTTTCTGCCAAAGGGTTCCCCCGCATCTTTTTCGGCCGTCAAGCCCCACTGCAGCTTATCGCTGAAGGTATAGCGGTAGCGCAGGTAAAGGTTTTGCGCGCTGCCCAAGTAGCGCGAGTTGGGGTGCCGGGCAAGCGCGCTATCGGTGGTGGGCTTGTACCCCTGCTGCTTTTCCACCGTTTGCCTCGCACGGGCAATAAGTTGATGCTGCCCGCGCGTAAGCATTTGCCGCAAGGTCAACTTTTGCGCGCCGGCGCTTGGGGTAGCCGCAACAAAGGGAAGCAGCTGCTGCATTTGCTCCTGCGTAATGCCGTGCACGTACTGCAGCTCGTAGGGCGTTTGCATTTCGCCGTACAGGGCAATGTACTCGCGCACGCTCGAAGCCTGAAATTCGTTGAGCACATGCAGCTGCAGCAGTTCTGTTTCGCTCGCCGTATTCAGGTTCAAGGGGTTTTGCGCGTAGCCCGCCAAGGTTTCGTAAATCAGCTCCAGGTTCACATCGGCGTCCTCCAGGGTCGAAACCCCCTCCACAATATTTTCAATGGCCTCCTGCGCGTTGAATGTTTGGGCAGATGCTCCGATGCTGAGGAAAAATATAGCAATAAACACCCCCAACCCCCTAAAGGGGGCTATAACTGCAGTGCTAATGTTATAGCCCCCTTTAGGGGGTTGGAGGTAATAGTGATAGAGTAATCTCATCACTTCTTCTTACTTTTGGTGAAGTTGTAGCTGAGCGAAATTTGCGGAGAGTATCCCAAGGTTTCGTGGCGCGAGAAAGCCATATCAATGCACAGCTGCTTGTAGTTGTAGCCAAAGCCCGCGTATATTTTTACCGGTTTGGCCGAAACGCCGAAGCGCAGAGCCAGCACCTGCGCCACCGTAAACTCGGCGCCGCCTTTTACCTGCACGTTCTGCTTCGAGTCAACGCCGGTTGCCAGGAACAGGCTTGCGTAGGGCGCCAGCTGGTAACCCGCGCCAAGGTTGAAGAGCACAGGCAGGCGCTCGGTATAGCTATCGCTAAAAAATTTGGAGTAGGTAAAGTTGTAAACGTGCGCACCGAGCCACAGGTTGTCGACAGGCTCGGCCAGCACACCCAGCTCGGCGGTAATGGCGCCTGTGCCGCCGTAGCCTGACACTGCAACGTGGTTGTAGCACAGCTGCGCGCCCAGGGCAATGCGCTCGGCCATACGCTTGCCCAGCGCAAGGCCCACGCGCGTTTCGCGGTACTGCGAGTAGCCAAACGAGCACACATCAACCGCCACCACTCCTGCCACGGGCACGGGCATGGCAAAGGTTGCTGCGCCCATGTTAAGCGCCTCGGTAAAATATTCGTTTTGGTAGTGAATGGCCGCAACGGGTGAGGACAGAAAGCCCAAGGCCGCCTGGTTGTTGTACGCTGCAAATGCATCGACATTGACCACGCCAACGCCTCCCAGTCCGGTGGCACGGCTGCCCTCGGGGAAAATATGGAGGGCGGCGCGGCAAGGGTCTGAAGCAAGAAGAGAAAGAAGTAAAAGAAGCTGGAAGGATTTTCTCATGCGGCTATTTCTTTAAAACAGAAAAGCGAAGTAACTCACATGCTACGCAGGAATTACTTCGCTTTGCCAAAAGATTTTTTCATTCTTTAGAATGGCAGGTCGTCGTTTTCGGCGGGCTGCTCGGGTGCGGCAACCGGCGTTGCGGCGGGCTGCGAGTATCCGCCGGCGGCAGGAGCCGCGGATTGCTGCGGAGCACCACCACCCGCGCTATCGTCGCGGCGGCCAAGCAGGCGAACATTATCGGCTATAATCTCGGTGGTGTAGCGCTTTTGTCCATCCTTATCGTCCCAGCTGCGGGTGCGGATTTTACCCTCCACAAAAATTTGCGAACCCTTGCGGATGTACTTCTCGGCCAACTCGGCCAGCTGGCGCCACAGCACCACATTGTGCCACTCGGTGTTGGTTACACGATTCCCCGATGTTTTATCGGTATATGTTTCGGAGGTGGCAAGCGTAATGGTAGTGGTGGCCACACCGCTATCCAAATGACGAACCTCGGGGTCTTTGCCCACGTTTCCAATCAGCATTACTTTGTTTAGTGACATAATCTTATCGTTTTAAAAAATTGTTTGCCATTTTTTGGTAATGGCAAAGATAAAAAAACTATCGACTTCCTACAGCTCATCTCGCAAAAAATACTTCTCCACCGGCTCCGCTGCCATATAACCATCTATCAGCCTTGGCGTTGAATATTCGCCCACATCCTCTACCCTAACCTTCTTAAAGTTAGCCGTCAAGTGGTAGGGAATGGCTTTGACCTCGAAAATAAAAAACTGCGTATATAAATGCTGGTGGCTCAGCACGTGCTTCAGCAGCGGCGAGGCATGGAGCAGGGTTGGCTTTACGTCGCCAAAAATCTCCTTCCACTCCGCCGTTTTTTCAAGCGCTTTGAGCGAAACCTTTTTACCGGTTTCAATCAGCGGAAATTCGTAGAGCGAATGCCAAATGTCCTTTTCGCTCCGCTGGCGGATGAAGGTATCGCCCCGGTGGCGTATCATCAGGTACGAAAAGTAGCGGTCGGTTACCTTTACCTTTTTGCTTTTCACGGGCAGCTGCGCCACGGCATGGTTGCGCAGGGCGTAGCACACATCGCTCACGGGGCACCCGCCGCACAGGGGATTTTTGGGCATGCACAGCGTTCCGCCAAAATCCATGATGGCCTGGTTGAAAGTATCGGGACGCTTTTTGTCCAGCTGGTCGAGGGCAATTTGGTACAGCTCCTTTTGCCCCGCCGGCGTATCAATGGGCGTAAACACGCCGAAAATGCGCGACCAAATGCGGTACACGTTGCCATCCACCACAGGGCGTGGAATTTTGAATGCAAACGCACCGATGGCCGAGGCGGTGTAGTCGCCCACGCCGCGCAGCGAGCGCAGGCCCTCGTAGGTGTTGGGGAATTTTCCGCCAAAATCGTTGAGCACCTGCTGCGCCGCGGCATGCATGTTGCGGGCGCGCGTGTAGTAGCCTAAGCCTTGCCACACCTTCATCACATCGTCAAGCGGAGCAGAGGCTAAATCCTGTACGGTAGGAAATGCCTCGAGAAAGCGGTAGTAGTAGTCTAAGCCCTGCGCCACGCGCGTTTGCTGCAGTATAACCTCCGACACCCAAATGGCATACGGGTCTTTGGTTTTACGCCAGGGCAGGTCGCGCTTGTTAGGCTCGTACCAATCGATTATTTTTGATGCAGTGGACATTGTACTCATTTTGTCATTGCGGGCTTGACCCGCAATCTCCTTGTGAAATCTTAACATCAATCAGGGGATTGCGGGTCAAGCCCGGACATTCTATATACAGTTATTTTATCTTGCCTTCAGCACCTCGCCGTTATCCTTCACAATCGCTCTACGCTCGCGCTCGGGCAGCTGTGGCTGAATGGGCGACGGGCATCCGTTGTAGGGCGTGCGGGCAAAGTTCGCTCCGCTCTCCTTTTTAATGTTGCCGTCAATATATTTTACCAGCAAATACTGATCGAGGTTGTGCCAGCGGCGCATCATTTCCTCCGCCCGTTGTACCGAGAAGTCCGTCAACATCGCATCAACTTTTGACAAATCCGACATTGGCATGGCCCGCACAATCAGCCTCTCCACCTGCTCGCGCGATTCCTTTTCAAAGCCCTGCTGCACCTTAATAATATCGGCGCTCATGGCGTTGTAGCGCAGGTAGGCAAAGTTGGTTACGCGGTTGAAAAGCCAGAAGGCCGATGTGGGAGAGTAGGTCAGCAGGTCGCCGTTACCTACTTTAAAACACTCAGGCACATCAGTAGAGCACGAAAAGATGGGCGTCAAGCAAGATGTTGAAGCATCGTCAACACCAAACCAAAGAACACCGAATGGCGCGCGGCTCTCGGCCACAAACCAGAACCCGGTTTGCTGCGTGGCCGTAGCGCGCTCGTGAACGTAGTTCACGCTATCCAGCTGCCAGGTCATGGGGCGCCAGCGATACGGACGAGCGTATGCTCCCGCACCGGCATCTTTGGTCATATCCATCGGCGTACCCTCGTAGTGATCGCGCATGGCAGCAGCAATATCTTCTACTCCTAAAGCGCGATTGGGCTTTACATACAATGGCATTCGATTTTTCAAATCATGCCCCATAGCGTAATCCAAATACTGCTGCATGTCGCCGTTTACCTCCTTGAAAAACGACCACACGCGGGCATCGCAAAAGCGCGCCCCGCCAAAGTCAACGGGGTTGTAGGTATCGGAAAAAGAAAAATCCTTGTCGGCGCCGCTAAAGTAGCCGCAGGCGCGGGCAAAGTCAATCACATCGGAGGCGTAAATTACGTCCACCCTGGGGTCGTCCCAGCGCTTCGTATCTTTGGAGGTAATGGAGTTGCTGTTTTTAGCCGCCAGCGGAAAAGTTTGTATGCGCGCCTGGTTGGCGTGGCCGCTCACGCAGCCGTCGGGGATGCGCACGGCCACCCACACGGCGCCTTTGGCAAAAGGTTTTTTCTTGGCGTTGTACTTCACGGCGCTACCCTTTCCTATCAGCTCCAGTATCCACACCTCGTTGGGGTCGGCAATGGAAAACGATTCGCCGCTGGAGTAGTAGCCGTACTTCTCCACCAAATCGGTCATTACCTTTATCGCCTCACGCGCTGTTTTGGCGCGCTGCAGCGCAAGGTAAATAAGGCTTCCGTAGTCTATCATTCCCGTGGTGTCGTGCAGCTCCTCGCGGCCGCCGAAGGTGGTTTCGCCAATGGCAAGGTTGTGCTCGTTCATGTTGCCCATTACGTTGTACGTTTCGGGGGCTTCGGGAATTTCGCCCAGCGTTTTTCCGCTGTCCCAATCCTGGATTTTCCGCAGGGTTCCCGCCGCATTTTTCGATGCAGGGTAGTGGTACAGCTCGCCGTAAAGCACGTGCGAATCGGCCGCGTAGGAAATAATGCAGGCGTTTGTTTTCGATGCACCCTTGGTAACTATAAAGTTGGTGCAGGCCTGCGACTGGTAAAAAGCAAGGCAGGTAGCGATGGTAAGAAGGAGTATTTTTTTCATACAAAATTGTCATTGCGGACTTGATCCGCAATCTCATAATGTGAATACTTAAACTTTATCCAAGACGAGGGGAAATATGGGCGGACTATCCCCCGCTGGCGGGGGTGGTCGAAGACCGGGGGATGGATGTACTTTGATTGAAACTTCCACCCCCGCCTTTCAGGCACCCCCGCCAGCGGGGGATAGCCTACGCTTCAACCCCTCTATGGAGGCAATTTTTACACCAAATAAATTTTATTTTCCCTGCACGTTTTCCTCATCTCATCGGGCCAAATGCTGGCCTGCACCTCGCCAATGTGCGCCTTGCGCAGGAAGAACATGCACAAGCGCGACTGGCCTATACCGCCGCCCTCCGACAGCGGCAGCTCATCGTTGAGCAGGCGCTTGTGGAAAAGCAGCTCTTTCCGTTCCTCCTTGTCCGTCAGCTTAAGCTGGCGCAGCATGGCCTCCTTGTCCACGCGAATGCCCATGGACGAAATTTCAAAGGCCGACTTCAGAATCGGATTCCACAGCATCAGGTCGCCGTTCAGGCCCGGCAGGCCCTTGTCGCCGGGCGTTGTCCAGTCATCGTAGTCGGGCGCGCGGCCGTCGTGCTTTTCGCCGTTGCTCAGCTCGCAGCCTATACCAATGATGAAGGCCGCCTGATGCTGCTCCAAGAATTTATTTTCGCGCTCCTTGGGCGACAGGTTCGGGTACATTTGCAGCAGCTCCTCGGCGTGAATAAACACCAGCTCCTTGGGCAGCGCGGGCTTTATCTGCGGGTAGGTCTCGTACACCACAAATTCGGTTTGCAGCAGCGCCGAATATATCTTGTTTACCGTTTGCTTCAAAAACGCAATGCTGCGCTGCTCGCGCGAGATATTCAGCTCCCAGTCCCACTGGTCAACGTAGATGGAGTGAATGTTGTCCAGCTCCTCATCGGCGCGAATGGCGTTCATGTCGGTGTACAACCCGTAGCCCTGCGCAATATCGTAGTCGGCCAGGGCGGTGCGCTTCCACTTGGCTAGCGAGTGCACAATTTCGGCCCTTGCATCGCCCATGTCCTTTATCGGAAAAGTTACGGCGCGCTCCACGCCGTTCAAATCGTCGTTGAGGCCGGTGCCGCGCAGCACAAACAGCGGCGCGGTAACGCGGCGCAGGCAGAGGTTGGAGCTCAAGGATAGCTGAAACGTATCTTTGACCAGCTTAATGGCCTGCTCGGTTTGCTTGAGGTCGAGCAAGGGCTCGTAGCCTGCGGGAAGGGTAAGGTTCATAAGGCAAAAATATAAAGGATATGCGATTTTCGACATGCGATATGCGACAAGCAATCGCATGTCGGGTGTCGCCTATCGCATACCAAGTTAGTTCAACAAATTCTCAAACGTAAAAACGTTGACCTCCGTAAAATCCTTTATCACCATATCGGCGTGCTGCAGCTGCTCGGGCGGCATAATGGTGGCAATGGCCATAACCGCCATGTTGGCGTTACGCGCCGCCTCGATGCCCAGAATGGCATCCTCCACCACCACGCACTGCTCGGGGCTCAGGTTCATGGCCGCCGCGGCCTTGAGGAAAACCTCAGGGTTGGGCTTGCCCTGCTTAATCTGCGACGAGTTGATAACCGCCTTAAAGTAGCTGCGGATATTCAAGCCGTCCAGCACCATGTCGATATTCTCGTCGGGGGCCGATGAGCCCACGCACATGGGAACCCCCTCGCTTTTCAGCGCCTCCAGCAGCTCGCTCAACCCTTTTACCAGCCTCAAATGCGGACGGTACAGCTCGCGGTACAGCGACTCCTTCTCGTGCGCCAGCTCCGCTATTCTTTCGGCCGAAAGCCCCGGGCCAAAAATCATGGGCATGATGTCGTTGTTGGTTTTGCCGCTGGTACGGGGCAAAAAGTCATCGGGCATAGCAATGCCGTGGCGCTTGTGCAGCTCGCAGAAAGCGTCGTTGTGGTACGGCATGTTATCAATCATGGTGCCGTCCATGTCAAAAATTACTCCAAAATCAGCCAATTTCTTCGATGTTTATTTAGGTTACAAATGCTACAAAATTAGAAAAAAAAGTCGTACTTTTGCGGCTCACAAAACACAAGCTATGAATAAACTTCTAAGTCAATCGAAATGGGCACGTTGGACGGCGTTAGCCATTGTGTCGTTTACCATGATGGCCGCCTACTTTATGACGGACGTGATGGCACCGCTCAAGGGCATGCTCGAAAAAACCGCGGGTTGGGACAGCGCCGATTATGGCCTCTTTACCAGCGCCTACGGTTGGTTCAACGTATTTCTGCTCATGCTGTTTTTGGGTGGCCTCATCCTCGACAAGAAGGGCATTCGGTTTACGGGGCAGCTGGCGGCAGGGCTCATGGTGGTGGGCGCCGGCGTAAAATACTTAGCGCTATGCGGCGTACTTCCAGCCGATGATATTTTATTCGGAACCAAATCGCAGGTGGTGTACGCGGCCATCGGCTACGCCGTATTTGCGGTGGGCGCCGAGGTGGCCGGCATTACCGTTACCAAGGCCATTGTAAAATGGTTTAAGGGGCACGAAATGGCGCTGGCCATGGGCTTGCAGGTGGCGGTAGCACGCATAGGAACCGCCTGCGCGCTGATATTTTCAAATCCCCTGGCCAAGCACTTCGAGGGAGCATCGTACTCCGTTTTATTTGGCCTGGTGCTGCTTATCATCGGCTTTTTTGCATTCCTCACCTACTCGGTGCTCGATAAAAAATTCGACAAGGAGGTTGGCGTGGGCGCCGGCTCCGCTTCGGCCGAGGAGGAATTTAAGCTGTCCGATGTGAAGGTGGTCATTACCAACTACGGCTTTTGGCTGATTGCCCTGCTCTGCGTGCTGTTTTACTCCTGCGTTTTTCCCTTCCTCAAGTACGCCGCCGACCTTATGGTAAACAAGTTCGGCGTAAACGAGGAGTGGGCCGGCGCCATTCCGGGCATACTGCCCTTTGGCACCATACTGCTCACGCCGCTCTTCGGCAGCATTTACGATAAAAAAGGAAAGGGCGCCACCATTATGATTATCGGCGCGCTCATGCTGGTGGGCATCCACGCCCTGTTCTCGGTACCGTTTATCAACAGCTGGATGTTTGCCGTTACGCTCATGGTTATTCTCGGCGTAGCCTTTTCGCTGGTGCCCTCGGCCATGTGGCCCTCGGTACCCAAAATCATTCCCGAAAAGCAGCTGGGCACCGCCTACGCGCTTATTTTCTGGACGCAGAATATTGGGCTTATGGGCGTACCCTACCTCATTGGCGTAGTGCTCGAAAAGTACTGCAAGAGCGTTTCGCCCGAAGGCGTAATTTCGTACAACTACACCATCCCCATGATGATTTTTACCGGCTTCGCCATACTCTCCGTGCTGGTAGCCGTAATGCTGAAAAAGGAGGACAAGCGGAAGGGCTACGGGCTGGAGCTGCCGAATGCAAGGAGGTAGAAAAAATAGAAACCTCACAATGACTTAGTTACATGTTTACAACAGCGCAAAATTTGTTTATCGCAGCAAAAAGTATTACCTTTGTTGTCAACTGAACCCGTTTTGCATCCCATAAGAACTGCAGGCGGGTCTTTCTTTTATATGCCTAACGCAAACAAACAACCTCGGACAATTGATGAGCAAATCGCTATTCTCAAAAGCGATGAGCGAGGTATGCTATTTCGCGACGAGGGTTGGGCAAAAAGTGTGCTCGCGAACGTAAGCTACTATCGTCTTCGTGGGTATTGGTATGACATGCAGCTAAGTCCATCCAACGATAAGCTTAAGCCGCAAACTTATTTTGAGGATATCTTCGACCGGTATATTTTTGACCGCAAGCTTAAGTTAATCCTATTTGACGCCATTGAGTTAATTGAAATCGCGTTACGAACAAAGATGATTTACCACCTTTCGCTTGCACATGGCGGCTTGTGGTACACTCATCAAGACCTGTTTAACAACGCTGAAAGGTTCAAAGGAAACTATGATGCGCTGCTGCAGGAATACAGCCGAAGTCAGGAGCAGTTTATTGTTGACCACAAAAAACGCTTTGAGAATTCTCTTCCCGATGCTTGGAAAATTATGGAGGTCGCATCCTTTGGAACCCTTTCAAAGTACTATAAGAACTTAAAAGACCAGCTGCCTCAAAAAGCTCAAATTGCAAAAGAATTTGGGCTAAGTAATCACAAGGAGTTAAGTAGCTGGTTGGGGTCGCTGTCATACCTTCGCAACATCATTGCACACCACTCACGGCTATGGAGTCGCACTGTGATAATCAAACCCACAGAGAAGTTGAAGAAACCTGTAGGAGCTTGGTTTAAAAGCAGCCTGCTGCCGGCACAAGTTGAAAAGCCATTCTTGCTTATTTCATGTGTCATCTACATGTGTAATAGCATAATCCCTGACAATAGAATAAAATCGCAGATACTACACCTAATTGAAAAATGCCCTAACATTCCCATTTACAAAATGGGCTTTGTGAATAGCTGGCACACAGAACCGATTTGGCAAGAAAAATTTGAATAACAAAAAAAACATAGATATGATAGAGCTATCCGAACAGGAAATTGTACGCCGCGAATCGCTTAACAAAATTCGCGAAATGGGTGTAAATCCCTACCCCGCCGAGGGCTTCGATGTGAACGCCACCAGCACGCAAATCGCAGCAGGGTTTTCTCCCGAGAAAAATAACTTTCAAAATGTAAGCATCGCAGGACGCATTATGAGCCGCCGCATTATGGGCAGCGCGTCGTTTTTCGAATTGCAGGACGAGCACGGCCGCCTGCAGGTGTACGTGCGCCGCGACGACATTTGCCCCGCCGACGACGAGGAAAAGAAAAGCTACAACACGCTGTTCAAAAAGCTGCTCGACATTGGCGATATTGTCGGCGTAAAGGGCTTTGCCTTTATCACGCAAACCGGCGAACTTTCCCTACACGCCAGGGAGCTGAAGCTGCTGGCCAAATCCATTAAGCCGCTCCCCATTGTAAAGGAAAAAGACGGGCAAACTTTCGACGCCTTTACCGACCCCGAGAAGCGCTCCCGCGAGCGCTACGTGGACTTGGTGGTCAACGCGCACGTGCGCGACACCTTTATAAAACGCACCAAGCTCATCAACTCCATGCGCCAATTCCTCAACGAGCAGGAATTACTTGAAGTTGAAACCCCCATACTGCAACCGCTGTACGGCGGCGCGGCCGCGCGGCCCTTCAAAACGCACCACAATACGCTCGATACGACGCTCTACCTTCGTATCGCCAATGAGTTATACCTCAAGAGGTTGATAGTAGGAGGATTTAACGGCGTGTACGAATTTGCCAAAGATTTTCGCAACGAGGGCATGGACCGATTCCACAACCCCGAGTTTACGCAAATGGAGATGTACGTGGCCTACAAGGACTACAACTGGATGATGGACACCGTGGAGGCTATGGTTGAAAAAATTGCGCTCGACCTGCACGGCACCACCGATGTGCAGGTGGGCAACAACGTTATTAGCTTCAAGCGCCCGTGGAAGCGCTTTACCATGTTCGAGGCCATTCAACATTTTACGGGAATTGACATTTCGAAAATGGAGGAACCCGAGCTGCGCGAAACCGCCAAAAAGGTAGGCGTGGAGCTCAACGACACCATGGGTAAAGGCAAGCTCATCGATGAAATTTTCGGCGAATGCTGCGAGGCAAAATTGATCCAGCCAACTTTCATTACCGATTACCCGGAGGAAATGTCGCCGCTGGCAAAAAAGCACCGCTCTGTACCCGGCTTGGTAGAACGTTTTGAGGCTATTTGCAACGGCAAAGAAATTTGCAACGCCTACAGCGAGCTCAACGACCCCATCGACCAGCGCAACCGCTTTGAGGAGCAGCTGCTGCTGGCCAAGCGCGGCGACGAGGAGGCCATGCTGCTGGACGAGGATTTTCTCCGCGCCATTGAGTACGGCATGCCGCCCACCGCGGGCCTCGGCATGGGCATCGACCGCCTGGCCATGATTATGACCAACTCGCAATCCATACAGGATGTGCTCCTTTTTCCGCAAATGCGCCCCGAAAAAAAGGTGGTAAAGGATGACGATGAGAGCTTCCTTGCCCTGGGCATACCCGCCGAGTGGATACCCGTAATCCAAAAAATGGGCTACTTTACCGTGGAGGCCATGAAAAAAATTACGCACGGGAAACTCTTTAATGATCTGTGCGGAATGAACAAAAAACACAAGATGGGGCTGCAAAATCCCACCGCTGAGGATGTAAAAAAATGGGTGGAATAAAACAAGCAAAGCCAAGATTTCGTATCTTGGCTTTCGTTTTTACAACAATAATTTTTCGAACATTATGGAAATCAAAAAGCTTGGCATGTTAGCCGGTAGCGGCCAAATGCCTATCGAAATCGTAAAGCACTGCAAGCAAAAAGGCATTGATATTTTTGTGGTAGGACTGGAACCTTTTGCCAACGAAAAAACCGTGGAGGGCGCTCCGCACATTTTTGCCCGCATGGGCGAAGTCGGCAAAATTTTGAAGGCTCTTCGCGACTACGGAGTGCAGGAAATTGTCATGGCGGGCGGCATTAAGCGCCCATCGCTCAAGGAGCTTATCCCCGACTGGGAGGGCGTAAAGCTGCTGGCAAAAATCTCCTTCAAAACCCTCAGCGACGACTCGCTCTTCCGCACCGTAATTAAGGAGGTGGAAAACTACGGATTCAAGCTGGTGGGCATTGAGGATGTGGTGCCCGAAATGCTTTTTGCCGACGGCATTTACGGCAAGGTAAAGCCATCGGAGGATGACATGAGCGATATTATGCGCGGCATAGAGGTGGCCAAAGCCCTCGGCGCCGTTGACGTGGGTCAGGCGGTGGTGGTGCAGGAGGGAATAGTGCTGGCCGTGGAGGCCGTGGAGGGTACCGACGCCATGCTGTCGCGCGCGGCCAGCGTAAAGCGCGCGGGAAAAGGCCCCGTAATGGTAAAAATCAAAAAGCCCGGGCAGGAAGTGCGCACCGACATGCCCGCCATGGGCCGTCAAACCGTGGAGCAGCTGAAGATATACGGTATGCGGGGTATTGCCGTGGAGGCCGGAGGAATTTTGCTCATCGAAAAGGACGAGGTAATCCGCATGGCCGACGAGGCTGGGATTTTTATCATTGGCGTAAAGGTAAGATAGCCAACTATCCCAAGACCCTAACAGGATTTGAGACCCTGTTAGGGTTATTCGTAACCATCAATCATTGTCGTCATTGCGAGCGAAGCGAAGCAATCTCATTAAACGGCTAAGCAAGAGCATCATTGTACGATTTTACCTTGGCTTAAATTTAGCAATACTTCTTCATGCAATCCTCCAACCCCAAGCGCGTGTACCTCATAGCCGGCGAGCCTTCGGGCGATTTGCTCGGGGGGCGCCTTATGGCCGCGCTGCGCAGGCAACGTCCCGATGTGGAGTTTGCAGGCGTGGGTGGAGAGCTCATGCAGGAAAACGGGCTGAAAAGCCTGTTCAACATTGCCGAAATTTCGGTAATGGGATTCTTTGAGGTGCTGCCCAGGCTGCGCCGCATTCTTGGCCTCATTAACCGCACCGTGGCGGACATAAAGCGCCTGCAACCCGACGTGATTGTTACCATCGATAGCTGGGGATTTGTAAACAGCGTACTCAAGCAGCTGAAGAAGGAGGGCATTGCCATTCCCAAGGTGCACTACGTGGCGCCACAGGTATGGGCATGGAAAAAAGGCCGTGCGAAAAAAGTTCCAAAAATTGTTGACCGCCTCATGACGCTGCTCCCCTTTGAGCCGCAGCTGTTCGAAAAGCACGGCCTCAAGTGCGACTTTGTAGGGCACCCCGTTATCGAAAATACGGCCAGCGTAACGGACGACAGCGCAACCTTCCGCACGCTATACGGCATTGCCCCCGACCGCGAAATAATGTGCGTGCTACCCGGCAGCCGCCACAGCGAAGTGTCAAGGCTTGCCCCCGTATTCGTCAATGCGCTGAAAATTATTTCCGGAAAGTATCCCAACATACACCTCGTCATTCCTACGGTTGAGGCCATGGCTGATGAAGTCAAATCGCACTTTGCGAAGCTGCAAATTCCGCACACCATTGTGCACGGACAGCAATCGCGCTACAGCGCCTTTACCGCATCAAAAATGGCCATTGCTGCATCGGGCACCGTGTCGCTGGAGCTCACGGCCTGCGGCACTCCGCACCTGATAGCCTACACGTTTAGCAAGCTTACAAACTTGCTGGCAAATTTGCTGGTAAAAATCAAGCTGGCCAACCTCATCAACATTTTAGCGGATAAGGAAATTATTCCCGAGTTCACCACCACCAGCTGCCGCGCCGATTTAATCGCCGCAAAAGCAATGGAAATGTGGGAGAGCGCGCCGCTGCGCGAGGAGCAAGTGCTGGAGGCCAAGGTGCAGTTGGCCAGACTCAAGCCTCACGGGTTAATGCCCTCCGAAGCTGCCGCCAAAGTGGTAATGGAGGCCGGGAACTTGTAAGAGCTGCGGCCGCTCAAAAGAGAGCGCAGCCATCCTCTTTTTTACTCCACCAGATTTACCTGCTCCTCCACCCCAAGGCGCTCCAGGGCCCTGGCCATGCTTCCCGAGTTTTCGGCCACCACCAGCAGCTTATCATGCGCCTCCAGTATGGTTGAGCCGTGAGGCGTAATGTATTTTCCACCCCGGATAATGAGCGAAATCATTGCCTTTTGCGGAAAGGCCAGTTCCACCAGCGGAATACCCAAGGCGCCGGATTCGGCGGGCAGCACCACCTGCGCAAACTTCGATTTCACATCCTCGTGGTCGGTAAGGTCAATATCAATGGAAATATTTTTTGCCTTCTTAAAGGGCATGGAAACGCCAAACAATTTTGCCGCGCGCGACAGCGTGGTGCCCTGCACCAGCACCGAGGTGGCCGAAATAAAAAATACGATGTTGAAAATGGTATTGGCCTTGTCCAGGCCGGCCACCAGCGGGTAGGTGGCAAACACAATGGGCACGGCCCCCTTGAGCCCCACCCACGAGATAAACAGCTGGCGGTTAAACGGCACTTTCAGCGGCAGCAGGCTGATAAAAACGCTGAGCGGGCGCGCCACAAACATGAGGAAGGCCGATATGATCAGCCCAACGCCTATTACCGGCACCATTTGGCTCGGAAATACCAGCAAGCCCAGCACAATAAAAATGGTGATTTGCATTATCCAGGCAAGGCCGTCAAAAATTTTGGCAATGGTTTTCTTATGAATCAGCTTCTGGTTACCCAAGTACAGCGCGCAAACGTACACCGCCAGAAAGCCGTTGCCGTAGGCCACGCCCGTAACCGAGTAGGTAAAGAACATGAGCGCTATGACCAGCACCGCGTAGAGCGCGTCGTACTCCAGGCGTATGCGGTTGATAATACGCTTGCTCACCCAGCCCATGCCCAAGCCCATGAGCACGCCCACCACCATTTGCACCACAAACATGGGCACCTCCGCCCATAGGCTCTCGCCGGGGTGCATGGCCATGTTCAAAAAGGTAATGGTAAGCAGGTAGGCCATGGGGTCGTTGCTCCCGCTCTCGAACTCCAGCATGGGGCGCAGGCCGCTGCGCAGGCCCATGTTGCGCGAGCGCAGCACGGCAAACACCGCCGCCGCATCGGTTGAGGACACAATGGAGCCCAGGAGCATGCCCTCTACAAACGAAAAGCCGGGCACGACAAGCCAGACAAATACTCCTAAAAAAATGGCGGTGAACAGCACCCCGAAAACGGACAGCAGCGCCCCGTGCTTAAGCACCGGCCGCACCTCCTTAAAGTTGGTATCGAATCCGCCGAAAAACAGGATGAAATTCAGCGCCACCACCCCGATGAACTGCGCTATTTTGGGGCTGTTGAACTCAATGCCTCCAATGCCCTCGCTCCCCGCCAGCATGCCTATAATCATAAAGAAAAAGAGCGTAGGCACTCCCACACGAAAGGAGGTTTTGCTGGCAAGCACGCTCAAAAACAAAAGCACTGCAATAACCAGCAGTACGCTATCGGAAAGGGTCAGGGTAAAGTTTAGCATAGGGTAGATTTGTTTCTTTCTGTCATTGCGGGCTTGCCCCGCAATGGTAACATAGTAAAACAGCGGGAAGCACGGCACCCTTCAAGTGTCATTACTTCTCGCTGTACGAATCGCCCGCGCTTAAAAGCGCTTCCTTTATTTTGCGTAGTTAACCGCTCGTGTTTCGCGAATTACAGTAATTTTCACCTGACCGGGGTAAGTCATTTCATCCTGGATTTTTTTGGCCACCTCCATCGAGATTGTTTCGGCATCCTGGTCGCTAACCTTGTCGCTACCCACAATCACGCGCAGCTCACGGCCGGCCTGTATGGCGTAGGTTTTTACCACGCCGGGATAGGACAGCGCAAGATCTTCCAAATCCTTCAGGCGCTTGAGGTACGAGTCCACCACCTCGCGGCGGGCGCCGGGGCGCGCGCCCGAAATGGCGTCGCACACCTGCACAATGGGCGATATGAGCGAGGTCATTTCCACCTCCTCGTGGTGCGCGCCAATGGCGTTGCACACCTCGGGCTTCTCCTTATACTTTTCGGCCAGGCGCATGCCAAGGATGGCGTGCGGCAGCTCGGGGTCTTCGGTGGACACCTTGCCGATGTCGTGCAGCAAGCCGGCGCGCTTGGCCAGCTTGGCGTTCAGCCCCAGCTCGGTTGCCATAATCGACGAGAGGTTGGCCACCTCGCGCGCGTGCTGCAGCAAGTTCTGCCCGTACGACGAGCGGTAGCGCATGCTGCCTATCAGCTTTATCAGCTCGGGGTGCAAGCCGTGCACGCCCATATCAATGGTGGTGCGCTTCCCTGTTTCAATAATTTCTTCCTCCACCTGCGTAGTAACCTTAGCCACCACCTCCTCGATGCGCGCCGGATGGATGCGGCCATCCGTTACCAGCTGGTGCAGCGACAAGCGGGCTATCTCGCGGCGCACGGGGTCAAAGCCCGAAATGAGAATGGATTCGGGCGTGTCGTCCACCACTATTTCCATGCCGGTGGCGGCCTCCAACGCGCGGATATTGCGCCCCTCGCGACCAATGATACGGCCCTTTACCTCATCACTTTCGATATGGAAAACGGTTACCGAGTTTTCAATAGCGGCCTCGGTAGCCACGCGCTGAATGGTTTGCAGCACTATGCGCTTAGCCTCCTTGCCGGCGGCCATTTTGGCCTCGTCCACCGTTTCGTTGATGTACGACATGGCCTGGGTTCTCGCCTCAGCCTTCATGTTTTCCATCAGCATATTTTTAGCATCATCGGCGCTCATGTTGGCTATAGTCTCCAACTTTTCTATGTGCTGTCGACGCGCCTTATCCAGCTCCTCCATGCGCGCCTTGGCGGCCTCCATTTGCTGGTTCAGGCTGTCGCGCTGCGAATCGAGCTCCGTTTTTTTGCGCGAAACCTCTTCAATGCGCTGGTTGAGCGAAGTTTCTTTTTGCTGAATGCGGCTTTCCGACTGCGCTACCTTGCTATTGCGCTCGTTGATGGTGCGCTCGTGCTCCAGCTTCAGCTCCTGGAATTTTTCCTTGGCCTGAAGCATTTTTTCCTTCTTAACCAGCTCGGCTTCCTGCTCGGCTTCAGCCACAATTCTGCTGCGCTTTCGTTTTGTTGCAGTATTTAAAGTAAAGTAGGAGACTATGGCGCCGGCACCGGCTGCCCCTACAAAGGTAAGGATGGTTGATGTTACTGACATTTTGTATATATTTGGGTTAATAAAAATTGAGCCGGTTTGCTGCTGTCACCTGACAAACTTGCCCGCATGGTTCAACTTTTTCATCGGCACTTGCCGAGTATAAAAAACACAAGCCTTCAATAAAAGGGTTGACGAAAACCCATAAAGTTAATGTATGAAGCTGCCGATAAGGTCGAACGTCCACCGTCCCGCCAAGGCGGGAACCCGTCGAAACGGGTTGAGGCCTGTTCTTGGGTTATCCGAGTTTTTGCTTCAATGTTGAATAAATGTTAGTTTTCGCAACGTGTGTATTGAAAGCTTGTGCGATAAAAACCTATGTAAAGAACGTTTCCAGCGTACCCCTGGAGCTACTTTTCCGACACATCATCAAGGTATTCGGCCAGCTGCTTGTCCAGCTCCCTCATACCCTTCATGGCCTCCTCAAAATCTTGCTTTGCCTCACTTTCCACCACTTTCAGCGCAAAAAACATGCACGCCATCGATAGCCAATCCTGCACATCCTTGTTGCCATGGCGCTGCTTGAAGCCCAGCACCTTTTCGTTAATCAACTTGACCGCCGCACGCATCTTCTCCTCGTCATTCCTGTCCACCTTTAGCGGGTAGTAGCGCTCAGCAATGTTGACCCGTATTGAGAGTTTTTCGTCCATTAAAAAGCTGCTTTTACTTACTTAAAAGCGTGATACACTTGTCAATCTCTCGCACAATTTTGCCGATTTTTTCTTTGGCCTCCTGCGCGCCTCCGTTGGCGGCGGTAAAAGCCTGAGTAACCAGCAAACTCTTGTTTTTGCTTTCCAGCTCCGCCATTTTTTTCTCCTGCTCCTGCCGGCGCACTTCCAGGTGCACCCTGTCATCCTGCGCCTTATCACGCTCCACACGAGCCTTTTCGTACAACGAAATCAGCTGCTCGAACTTGCCGTTCAACCCGCGTAAAACCTCATTAACTTCTGCGCTCATTGCTTTGATTACGAAAAAAATATAGCGTATCTGTACCCTAGCCCTACAAAGATAGCATAAAAAGCCAAAACTTGAGCTAAGGCTTCCTTCTTTTTTTTGCAAAACAATATTAACAAGAGAAATAAAGGCGGGGAAAATGGCTATTTTTGCTTTCCCTAATTTGAAATTTTGCAAGGAGCATCGCTGCTTCGTCGCGCCTCCCGGCAACGACGCTCCGTAGCGCTCAACTTTTTTTACGTTTTTTCATGTCGCTCGTCACCCGCCACTCATCACCTTTAAGCCTGCTGCGGCTGTCTATCGCAACCTTTCTCCTGCTTTTGCTTTCGCCGGCAGCCCCCGCGCAACCCGCCCCGTACTACACCCCTCCCATGAAAATGCCGCTCGCGCTATCGGCCAACTTTGCCGAGCTGCGCTCCAACCACCTGCACTCGGGTGTCGATTTTCGTACCGGAGGCAAGGAGGGCGAACCCGTGTACGCCGTGGCGCCGGGCTACATCGGGCGCGTCGTTATTCGCCCCGACGGATACGGCAAGGCGCTGTACCTGTGGCACAGCAACGGCACCATGTCGGTGTACGCGCACCTGCAATCGTTTACCCCCGAGGTAATGAGCTGGGCAAAAAATCTGCAGTACAAGCGCCAATCTTTCTACCTCGATGCGGAGCTGGATTCGAGCACCTTTCCCGTAAAGCAGGGCGAGTTTATAGGCTATTCGGGCAACAGCGGGCGCTCCTTCGGGCCGCACCTGCACTTCGAGATCCGCGACCGCAGCCAGCAGCCGTTTAACATGGTGCAGCGCGGTATTTACAGCATTGCCGACAACACGCCGCCTACGGCCGGCAGCCTGCTGGTGTACCGGTTCGACACGGTGCAGGGCGTTCCGCTTTCGGCCATTGACAAAACGCTTGCGCTAAAGCAGCAAAACCGCGCGCTGAGGGTTGCGGCAGGCGACACCGTAAGCATCGGCGGGCCCGCCTACTTTGCCCTCGACATGCGCGACAGGATGAATGGCTCGAGCAGCACCTACGGCGTAAGCCGGTGCGAGCTGCACCTCAACGATGCGCTCATATTTTCGTACAGCATGGATATTTTCAGCTTCGACGAAACGCGCTACGCCAACGCCATGCTCGATTTCAGCAAAAAGCCGAGCAACTTTGTGCGGCTGTACGTAGCACCCGGCAATAAGCTGAGCGTTTACCAAAAAGTAAAAAATTGCGGCGTTGTTTCGCTCAAAAAAAATGAGGTGGCTAAGGCAAGCATAACCCTTACCGACGATGCGGGGAATAAATCCGTCCTCGCATTTTGGGTAAAGCAGGCTGCTGCTAAAAGGGCAAAGAAAGCGGTAAGCGGACAAAATATTTTGCAGTGGAATAAAAGCAACACCTACGAGGCAAATGGCTTTAAGCTGTCCATTCCGGTTGGGGTGCTATACGAGAATAGCCCGCTATCCGTGCACATATCGGACGCGGCTCGCGGCAGCTCTTCGGTGGCGTACAATGTTACGCAGCCCCTCACGCCACCACACCGTGCAGTAACGGTAAGCATCAGGGCCAGCGTTTCCGAGGCGCTGCGCAGCAAGGCCACCATAGTGTGCATGGATAAAAACGGAGGGAAGGAGGCGCTGGGCACCGACTACCAGGCGCCCTACTTCACGGCAAGCACGCGCAGCTGGGGGAGTTTTTTTGTAGAAATCGATACGGTTGCACCGCAAATTACGCCGGTAAATTTTGTGCCGGGGTCGCGGCTTGGCGCTAACCAAATCCGCATTACATTTAAGGTAAAGGACAACCTCAGCGGGCTTAAAACCTACGCCGGATACATTGACGGCAGCTGGGCGCTCTTTGAGTACGATGTAAAAAACGACTACATGACCTACGAGGTTGACCCTGCAAGAGTAAAAACCGGAGCGCAGCACACGCTTACCTTTACCGCCACCGATGGAGTTGGGAACAAGGAAACGTTTTTGTGCGAACTGTACTTCTAAAAGCAAGGGCAATAAAAAAGCCCCCAGTACACGTAAAGGGGGCCATCTAACCTAAAACTTAACCTATGAAAAAACTCTATTGCGCTTTCGCGCACTACAAATATAGGGGCTATATAGAACGAATGATATTACTTTTTGGTTAATAAATCTTAACTACAAAACCGCCACAAAGCCAATATACACTAAGAAAAGCCTTTAAGCACGCAAAAAAATCTACCCTACTTTTTCTTTTACCAAAGCCATCATTTTATCAAAGGCGGCGTTCAATCCGTCCACGTTTTTTCCACCCGCCGTAGCGTAAAATGGTTGACCTCCACCGCTTCCACCCATTTCTTTTGCCGCCTCGCGCACTATATTCGCAGCATTCAACCCGCTCTTTACCAAATCATCGGCCAACATGAGCGAGATCAATGGCTTGCCATCGTGGGCGCTTGCCGCCGCCACTACAATGTTGGGCTCGGCATTGCGCAGCTGAAATGCCAGCTCCTTAATCATATCGGCGGTCATGGGAACTTTTATCTCTACCAACTTATACGAACCGAGCGATTTTGCACGTTGCAGCAGCTCGCTTTTCAGCGTGGCCACCTTTTCGTGCATAAAAGTTTCAACCTGCTTTTGCAGGTCGGTATTTTCGGTAATGGTTTTCTTTATTGCCGCAAGCAAATTCGGCGAGTTGAACAGGCTTTTAAGCTCGGCCATTACATCCTGCAGCGCGTAAACAAACTCCTCCGCCCGCTCGCCCGTAACGGCCTCAATACGGCGCACGCCGGCAGATACCGCGCCCTCCGAAAGTATTTTGAACAGCCCTATTTGTCCGGTGGCCTTTACGTGCGTACCACCGCAGAGCTCAACGGAATTGCCGAACTTCATTACGCGCACGTTGTCGCCGTACTTTTCGCCAAACAGCGCCATGGCGCCCATTTTTTGCGCCTCTTCCATGGGGATTGAGCGGCGGTCTTCAGCCGCATCGTTACGACGAATAAGGTCATTTACCATTTTCTCCACGCGCATAATTTCCTCATCGCTTACCTTTTGGAAGTGCGAAAAATCGAAGCGCAACCCCTCGGGCGAAACCATTGACCCTTTTTGCTCCACGTGCTTGCCCAGCACCTCGCGTAGGGCGTAATGCATAAGGTGCGTAGCCGAGTGGTGGTTGGCCGATTGCGTGCGCTTATGCTCGTCCACCAGCGCGGTTACCGATGATTTCACATCTTTGGGCAATGTGTCGGTAATATGAATGGTCAAGTTATTTTCCTTTTGCGTGGCAACCACGGCAATTTTTTCGTCGCCCGAAATTATCCAACCCTGGTCGCCGGCCTGTCCTCCGCTCTCCCCGTAAAACGGCGTGCGCTCAAGCACCAGCTGATACTGTTCTTTGCCTTTAGTTTTTATTTTGCGGTAGCGCGCAATGCTGGTTTTTACCTCCAGCGCATCGTAGCCTACAAACTCAAAATCGGCGCCGGCCTTTACCTCTTCCCAGTCGCCGGTCTCCACGGCGGCGGCGTTGCGGCTGCGGTCTTTTTGCGCCTCGAGCTCCTTTTCAAAAGCCTTTTCGTCCACCGTAAAATCTTTTTCGCGCGCCATCAAATCGGTGAGGTCGTAGGGGAAGCCGTAGGTGTCGTAGAGCACAAAGGCGGTCTTTCCGTCAATTTGTTTTTTACCCTCCTTTTGCAGCTTATCAATTTCGGCGTCGAGCATGCGGATGCCGATTTCGAGCGTGCGCAAAAAGGTTGACTCCTCCTCGTTGATTACCTTCTCCACCAGCGACTGCTGCGATTTCAACTCGGGGAACATTTCGCCCATCTGCGCCACCAATGTAGGCACCAGCTTGCAAATAAACGGCTCCTTAAAGTTGAGGAAGGTAAATCCATAACGAACAGCACGACGTAAAATACGGCGAATTACATAGCCAGCTTTTACGTTGCTGGGCAGCTGCCCGTCGGCTATGCTGAAGCTGATGGCGCGCAGGTGGTCGGCAATTACGCGCATGGCGATGTCGGTCTCCTTGGCCGCGCCGTACTTAACGCCGCACAACTCGGAAATTTTGCCAATCAGCGGCTGAAAAACATCGGTGTCGTAGTTGCTGGTTTTGCCCTGCAGCACCATGCACAGGCGCTCAAAGCCCATGCCGGTATCCACGTGCTTGGCGGGCAGCAATTCAAGGCTACCGTTGGCCTTGCGGTTAAACTGAATGAACACCAGGTTCCAGATTTCGATAACCGTGGGCAGGCCTTTATTTACCAGCGTGGCGCCGTCCACCTTGGCACGCTCCTCATCGCTGCGCAGGTCAACGTGAATTTCCGTGCAGGGGCCGCAGGGGCCGGTGTCGCCCATTTCCCAAAAGTTATCCTTTTTATTGCCGTAAATAATTTGCGACTCGGGCAAAAACGTTTTCCACAGCGCCAGCGCCTCGTTATCGGGCTCAATTTTGTTGGCCGCATCGCCCTCGAAAACCGTAGCGTACATGCGCGATTTATCGATTTTGTAGATACCGTGCAGCAGCTCCCAGGCCCAGGCAATGGCCTCCTTCTTGAAGTAGTCGCCAAAGCTCCAGTTGCCCAGCATTTCGAACATGGTGTGGTGGTAGGTATCGTGCCCCACCTCCTCCAGGTCGTTGTGCTTACCGCTTACGCGCAGGCACTTCTGCGTGTCGGCTATGCGGCGGCTTTTGGGCGTGGCGTTGCCCAGAAAGTAGTCCTTAAACTGGTTCATACCCGCGTTGGTAAACATCAGCGTGGGGTCGTTCTTAACCACCATGGGCGCCGAGGGCACAATGAGGTGCTCCTTGGAGCTGAAAAAATCTAAAAACGTGCGGCGGATTTCCTGCGAAGTCATCTTCAATTACGAATTACAAATTATGAATTACGAATTTTAGTCGGCAAAGGTAGTAAAAATGCTCCGATTCTACAGCTCAAACCAGCTTGCCGGGCTGGACAATAAAAACTCCTCAACCGGCATGCCCCCCGTACCCACCGTAAAAATATGGTTGGGACTATAGGCTTGGCTAAACAACGATAAGCCTTTGCTGTAGCTGTCCGCTCCGCTTTTTACCTCCACAGCAATCAGCTTGCCCTCCTTTTCCAGCACAAAGTCAAGCTCGCTATCGCCGCTATTCCAGTAGTAAATAGCAAACCTTTCGGCAATTGAGGCGTTGAGCAAATGCGCCCCCACCGCCGACTCCACAACGCGCCCCCACAGCTTGTGGTTGGCCTTGGCCTGCTCAAAGCGCACGTTGGCCTGGGTGCTGAGCAGCGCGTTGTTAAACACCTGGAACTTGGGTTTCGACGAGCGCTTACGCAGCACGTTACCCGAGTATTTTTCCAAGCCTGCCAGCAGCCCCGAGCCCTCCAGCAGGTGCAGGTAGCCGGCCAAGGTGGTTAAGTTGCCCGACTCCTGCAGCTCGCCCTGCACCTTATTCAGCGCCACTATTTGCGAAGAGTGGCTACATCCGATTTCAAATAAGCGCTTGAGCAATGCGGGCTTCTCCACCCTTGTCAGCATCAAAATATCTTTTGATATGCTGGTCTCTATCAGCGCATCCTTTACGTACGCGCGCCAGCGCGGCTCGTCGTCCGCCAAACCGGCGGCGCCAGGGTAGCCGCCAAACCACATATAGCGGTCAACCGACCAGCCAAAGGCTTCGCGCATTTCGGCGTACGTCCAGTGCGTAAGGCCGGTGGCTTCAAATCTTCCGGCCAGCGACTCCGTCAGGCCCTGCTGGATGAGCAGGCGCGATGACCCCAAGATGATTACCTTGAGGTTGCGCCCCTCGCGCGTGTCGGCATCCCACTCCTTTTTTACCACTTTGCTCCAGTTGTCAATCTTCTGCACCTCGTCTATAATCAGCAAAAAATCCTTCCCGCCCGAGTCCTGCAACTTTCGCCTCGCCTCGCTCCACACCAGCTGAATCCAAGCCCCTCCCACCGCCGGCACATCATCAGCAGCGACAAACATAGAGTCGTAGGCCAGCTGCTTTTGCAGCTGCATTACCATGGTGGTTTTACCTACCTGCCGGGGCCCATACACTACCTGAATGAACCTCCGCGGCTCCTTTATCCTATCTGTAAGATTTTGTAAAAAAGCACGTTGTATCATACTTGATAAATATTTAGATGTACCTAATAAAATATTTCTACAAAGATAATAAATTTATATATACATTGTAACATTTTGATTGAAAGCGGGAAGAATAATTTATTAGATATACCTAATAAATTATTTAGATATAGCTAATAATTTTATAAATATTTGTATTTAAGCAAATTATGTGTTATTTTGATTTTTAGAGAAGGTAATGATACATCTATTTACACATAAAAAAATGTGTTTATCCCGAAACCTTACCCCTACATTTTAACCGTGCGGTAACCCAAAATGCCTAACGCCAAAGGCGTGACAACCTTGTAGCCAAGGGCGAATACTCCCCGCTCGACCGAGGCTTTGCCTTCCCGGCAGGCTGCCCGTCTGTTCGCGCAGCAGGC
Source organism: Bacteroidales bacterium (assembly GCA_031549685.1). Classification (GTDB taxonomy): domain Bacteria; phylum Bacteroidota; class Bacteroidia; order Bacteroidales; family UBA932; genus JAITMY01. The sequence continues at coordinate 48,433 of JAVBPG010000035.1, forward strand.
GGGGCGCTTGCTGCCACCGTCAGGTGGCCCCCGGTTAACCCTCAATACCTGGTTAACCCTCGAAGGGTTTGGAACCCTTCGAGGGTTTTGTACCGTGTGCATAAGGCAATAAGGTTAACATGCTATAGTTCATCTTTTCTACTAAGGTTGCCCCTGCACTTGTCACTCGTCACTCATTACCCCGTTCGGCTGCTTATATAAAGTCTAATATATTTTTACAATATAAATAATAATTGTATCTTTGCATCAAAAAAAAGCGATGTCAAAAGAACGGTTATCGGTACAAGGCTCCTTGTCGAGCACCAAATCCCAGCTTCGCAAGGACGAAAAATT
>JAVBPG010000059.1:0-21384 GCA_031549685.1 Bacteroidales bacterium
AATTTTTCGTCCTTGCGAAGCTGGGATTTGATGCTCGACAAGGAGCCTTGTACCGATAACCGTTCTTTTGACATCGCTTTTTTTTGATGCAAAGATACAATTATTATTTATATTGTAAAAATATATTAGACTTTATATAAGTACCTTCCTTTTGCGAACCAAAACGCTCGCCGCGACAGCTATTCTCAAGCAAAAAGCGGCAATGTTGTTGCGATTGGCAGCTGGTTGGTAAAAAAATGAAAATCGCCGGCCGTAAATCGTAAATTATTCCTACTTTTGCTATCCGATAAAAAACAATCTACACACATGGAAAACTACCTATCGCAACGGCTGCAAAGCCTCTCGGAGTCGGCCACGCTGGCCATGAACCAAAAGACCAAAGATTTGCAAGCGCAAGGCTTGGACATTGTGAACCTCACGGCAGGGGAGCCCGATTTTTTTACCCCCGACCATATAAAAGCTGCGGCCAAGGAGGCGGTGGATAAAAACTTCTCGTTCTACACCCCCGTCGATGGCTACATGGACCTGCGCAAGGCCATTGCCGATAAGCTGAAGCGCGAAAACGACCTGGACTACAAGCCCGAGCAAATTTCGGTGGCCAACGGCGCCAAGCACTCGCTGGCCAACGCCATCATGAGCCTGGTGGACGAGGGCGACGAGGTGGTGATTCCCGCGCCCTACTGGGTAAGCTACTCGGAACTGGTGAAGCTGGCCGGCGGCAGGAGCGTAATCGTGAAAACCTCGATTGACAACGGCTTTAAGATGACCGCTGAGCAATTTGAAAAGGCCATTACGCCTAAAACCAAAATGCTCATCCTCTGCTCGCCGTCAAACCCCACGGGCAGCGTGTACAGCCGCGACGAGCTCAAGGCCCTGGCTGATGTGGTGGCCAAGCACGAGCGCATTTTTGTTATCTCGGACGAAATTTACGAGCACATCAACTTTATAGGTAAGCACGAGAGCATTGCCCAGTTCCCCAACGTAAAGGATAAGGTGGTGCTGATTAACGGCGTATCCAAAGCCTACGCCATGACCGGCTACCGTATCGGCTACCTGGCCGCGCCGCTGTGGATTACCAAGGCCTGCTCCAAGCTGCAGGGGCAGTTTACCTCCAACCCGTCGAGCATTGCGCAGCGCGCCGCCGTGGCTGCGCTGACGCAGGACAACACGCCCACCAAGGAGATGGCCGTGGCCTTCAAGCGCCGCCGCGACCTGGTGATGGGCTGGCTCAAGCAAATGCCCGGCGTAAAGTGCGATACCCCGCAGGGCGCCTTCTACGTATTCCCCGACATCAGCTCGTTCTTCGGCAAGAGCGACGGCAGCGTAACCATCAAAAACGACATGGACATGTGCCTCTACCTGCTCGATAAGGCGCTGGTTTCGGGCGTTCCCGGCGATGCCTTCGGCGAGCCCACCTGCATTCGCCTGTCGTACGCCACCTCCGACGCCAACCTGGAAAAGGCCATGAAGAGCATGAAGGAGGCGCTGGCGAAGCTGAAGTAAACCTCGGGTTGCAGGTTTCGGATTGCAAAACCGCCCTAGAGCATTTGTTCTGCGGCGGTTTGTTTATAGTGATTATCCGTAAGCATACCACCTAACAAGGTGAGGAGGGAGCTTGTGCGTGGATTATCCCCCGCTGGCGGGGGTGCCTGAAAGGCGGGGGTGGACGTTCTCCCGCATGATGCATCCACCCCCGGTCTTCGACCACCCCCGCCAGCGGGGGATATCCCTCACACTCGCCGTAGAAAAATGGGCCTGCATCCGCCCTCCCTTGTCTTTTTTCTACAAAAAATGCCCAAGCCCTTGTTTTTTTGGTAAAAAAATCCGAAATTTGCGCCCTAATTGTCGAAATACAACCGATGTAATTCGATAATTATTTGGTAGTTAATTATTTACAAACAATTGTTTTAGGAGGACAACCTTATAAACAAGCAACCTTACAGGCCTAAGCCCAGCTTTCCGCCGCGTCCGCGCCCCATGGGCGGCAGGCCGATGCCGCAGTCGCGCCAAAACGACTTGGGCTATAAGATTAACCGCGATATTCGCGTGCCGCAAGTCCGCTTAGTTGGTGAAAATATTGAGAATCAGGGCGTTTATGCTACCTCCGAGGCCATGAAAATGGCTGAGGCTATGGAGCTGGACTTGGTAATGATAACGGAGCAGGCCGATCCGCCCGTTTGTAAAATTATTGACCTTCAAAAATTCATTTACCAGCAGCGCAAAAAGCAGAAGGAAATGAAGGCCAACACCGTAAAGGTGGAGGTGAAGGAAATTCGCTTTGGCCCCAACACCGGCGAGCACGACTACGCCTTTAAGCTCAAGCACGCCGAAAACTTCCTCAAGGAAGGCGACAAGGTCAAGGCCTACGTATTTTTCCGCGGCCGCGAAATTATGTTCAAGGACCAGGGTGAGGCCCTGCTGGCGCGCTTTGCCAGCGAGCTCGAGGAGTGGGCCAAGGTAGAAATGCTGCCCAAGCTCGAGGGTAAGCGCATGAACATGGTGCTGGCGCCGAAGCCCAAGAAGTAAGGAAGTTACAACGTTCATGCTGTCATTGCGGGCTTGACCCGCAATCTTCTAATGGAGATCCCGAATCAAGTTCGGGATGACACAGTAAAGAGAAATACAGCTAATTTATAACCATAAAAACACAACAAAAATGCCAAAGATGAAGACGAACTCGGGAGCCAAAAAGCGTTTTGTGCTCACCGGTTCAGGTAAAATCAAGCGCAAGCACGCCTACCTGCGCCACATTTTGACCAAAAAAACCACCAAGCAAAAGCGTAACCTGTCGCACTCAACCCTGGTTGATATCGACAACGTTAAGCAAATTAAGAACCTGCTGGTAAAGTAGCCCGCGGCTACACATTATTTTTAATTAACAACGAATGACTTAGCAGGAAAGATTTGCAAAGAGGGCAAACGCTAACCATTCACTAACAAACAAAAGGAGAGAGAAAAATGCCACGTTCAGTCAACAGTGTCGCCTCGCGCGAAAGACGTAAAAAAGTGCTCAAGCTGGCCAAGGGTAACTTCCTTGCCCGCCGCAACGTATGGACGGTTGCCAAGAACACCGTCGAAAAAGGTTTAACCTATGCCTACCGCGACCGCCGCGCCAAAAAGCGCGATTTCCGCTCGCTGTGGATTCAGCGTATCAACGCCGCCGTGCGCCCGCAGGGCATGACCTACTCGGTATTCATCAACAAGCTCAGCCAAAAGGGCGTGCAGCTCAACCGCAAGGTGCTGGCCGATTTGGCGATGAACAACCCCGAGGCGTTCCAGGCCGTTGTAAATGCAGTAAAATAAGTTAGACAACGATATAAATTAGCTGCGAAAAAGGGAGGCATTTGCTTCCCTTTTTCTATTTTTGTTGCTGAAGAGAAAATCTTTCCCACAACAAGCACACAGTTCTCCCGTGCCCCTTGGCCCTTTATCCTTGTGCTCTTTGTGGGTAAGTAAATCCAACACGAAGGTCAGAATTTCATGCATAATATTGATTTACAGGAAATCTTAGCGAAGCGCATTTTGGTGCTGGACGGGGCCATGGGCACCGTAATCCAGCGCTACCGCCTGGGCGAGGAGGATTTCAGGGGCGACAAGTTTCGCTTCAGCCTGCACCACCAAAAGGGCAACAACGACCTGCTTTGCCTTACCCAGCCCCGGGTGGTAAGCGAGGTGCACGAGCAGTATTTGCAAGCCGGAGCCGACATCATTACCACAAACTCGTTCAGTGCCAACGCGATCTCAATGGCCGACTATGGCCTGCAGGGGCAGGTGCACGCGCTGAATCTGGCCGCCGCCACCATTGCCCGGGCGGCCGCCGACCGCTTTACCGCCAAAAATCCCGAAAAACCCCGCTTTGTTGCAGGCTCCATTGGCCCTACCAACCGTAGCGCCTCCATATCGCCCGACGTGAGCAACCCGGCCCTGCGCTCGGTTACCTTTGACGAGTTGGTTGATGCCTACGCCACCCAAATCCGTGCGCTGGACGAGGGAGGCGTGGATATTTTGTTGTTTGAAACGGTATTCGATACCCTCAACCTCAAGGCCGGGCTATTTGCCGCTGCCGCATGCGCGCAGAATGGCGGGCGCAGCATTCCCATTATGGTTTCGGGAACCATTACTGACGCCAGCGGCCGTACGCTTTCCGGTCAAACGCTGGCCGCCTTTTTGTGCTCGGTTTCGCATGTTAACCTGCTGAGCGTGGGGCTCAACTGCGCGCTTGGGGCGAAGCAGCTGAGGCCCTTTGTGGAGGAGCTGTCGCGCACGGCGCCCTTCAGGGTTAGCGTGCATCCCAACGCCGGGCTGCCCAACCAGCTGGGGCAGTACGACCAGCCGAAGGAGGAAATGGTGGCCCTTATGGAGGAGTACATGCAGCAAGGCTGGGTAAATATTGTGGGCGGCTGCTGCGGCACCACCCCCGACCATATAGGGCTGCTGGCGGGCGTGGCGGGCAGCTACGCTCCGCGCGTAATTCCCCAGATAGCAGCGGCGAGCAGCTACAGCGGCCTGGAGCTGCTGAAGGTCGATGGCCGGAGCAACTTTATCAACGTGGGCGAGCGAACCAACGTGGCGGGCTCTAAAAAATTTGCCCGCCTGATACGCGACGGGCTGTACGAGGAGGCCATTTCCGTGGCGCGCAGCCAGGTAGAAAACGGCGCGCAGATTATTGACCTGTGCATGGACGATGCCATGCTGGACGCGCGCTCCGCCATGGTGCAGTTTATGAACCTGATAGCCTCAGAACCGGAGATAGCGCGGGTTCCCATAATGGTGGACTCCTCAAAGTTTGAGGTTATAGAGGCTGGCCTGAAGTGCGCGCAGGGAAAATCTATTGTTAACTCCATCAGCCTAAAGGAGGGCGAGGAGGAGTTCCTGCGCAAGGCAAGCCTGATTCATAAGTACGGGGCGGCCTTGGTAGTCATGCTGTTTGACGAGGTGGGGCAGGCCGATACCTACGAGCGCAAAATTGCCGTTGCGGAGCGCAGCTACCGGCTGCTTACGCAGAAAATCGGCTTCCCGCCACAGGATATTATCTTCGACCCCAACATTCTGGCCATAGGCACGGGCATTGCCGAGCACGACGGTTATGCCGTAAGCTACATCAAGGCCTGCGCGTGGATAAAAGGCCACCTGCCGCAGGCCAAAATCAGCGGTGGCGTGAGCAACCTGTCGTTTTCGTTTCGCGGTAACGACGCCGTGCGCGAGGCGCTGCACTCCGTATTCCTGTACCACGCCATCCATGCGGGGATGGATATGGGCATTGTCAACGCGGGCCAGCTGCAGGTGTACAGCGAAGTTGAGCCCCGGCTGCTGGAGCTGGCCGAGGATGTGGTGCTGAACCGCCGCCCTGATGCCACGGAGAGGCTGATAGCCTACGCCGACGAGGTAAGGGGGAGGGCGCAGGACGATAAAACCGATAGCCGGCAGCTGCTGTGGCGGCAGGTGAGCGTGGAGGAGCGGCTAAAGTACGCCCTGGTAAAGGGCGTGGTGGACTACCTGGACGAGGATGTGGCCGAAGCCCTGAAAAAATACACCCCCCTGGAGGTGATAGAGCAGCCGCTGATGCACGCTATGGAGGCCGTTGGCGACTTGTTCGGCGCCGGCAAAATGTTCTTGCCGCAGGTGGTCAAAAGCGCCCGCGTAATGAAAAAAGCGGTAGCCATTTTACAGCCGCATATTGAGCTGGCAAAAGCCTCGTCGTCCGGTCATAAGGCTATCAAGGTGCTGCTGGCCACGGTCAAAGGAGATGTGCACGATATCGGTAAAAATATTGTGGGGGTAGTTTTAGCCTGCAACGGATTCGAGGTGGTGGATTTGGGCGTGATGGCGTCCACCGAAAAAATTATAGAAGCTGCGCTGGAGCACGGGGTGGACGTGATTGGCCTGAGCGGCCTGATTACGCCCTCGCTGGAGGAGATGGAGCACATTGCCGCCGAAATCCACCGGCGGGGGCTGAACATTCCCCTGCTGGTGGGTGGCGCCACCACCAGCGAGCTCCATACCGCCGTAAAGCTCGATGTGCTGTACCCGGGCGGAGTGTCGTACGTAAAGGACGCCTCGCGCGCTGCGCCGGCGGTGCGCAACGCTGCGCAAAAAGAGCAGCAGGCGGAGCGCTATGCGCTTTTGCGCAGGCAGCATCTGGAGGCGAACGCAAAAAAAGAATTTCTAACCCTGCCCGAGGCCCGGGCCAACGCGCTGAAAATAGATTGGAGCAAGGAAAAAATGGTAGCCCCCAGGCAGCTGGGGGTTACCGTGCAGGACGAGGTGGCGATTTCCCAATTGCTTGATTACATTGATTGGTCAACGTTCTTTTACGCCTGGGATGTGAAAGGGCGCTACCCCGAGGTGCTGGAGCATGCCGAAAAAGGTGCGGCCGCACGCCAGCTGATGGACGATGCCCTGCGCCTGCTGCAGCAGCTGGAGCAGGAGCAGCAAATTTCGCTCAAGGCGGTTGTCGGCCTCTTCCCCGCCGCCTCCGACGGCGATAGCATTGTGGTGTACAACGCCGCGCGCACCGAGCCGCTGGCCGTGCTGCCCATGCAGCGCCAGCTGAAAAAGCAGCCAAGCGGCGAGCCCAACCTGTCGCTGGCCGATTTTATGGCGCCCAAGGCGCTGGGTATGGATGATTTTATGGGAGCTTTTGTAATTTCGGTAGAGCCCCGCAATAAACGCCTGGTGCAGGAGCGCTATGATAGCGGCGACGACTACGGCGCGCTGCTGATTGAGACGCTGTGCAACGCCCTGGCCGAGGCCTACGCTGAGTTCCTGCACCGGCAGGTGCGTAGGGAAATGTGGGGCTATGCACCCGATGAGCAGCTTAGCAAAGAGGATTTATTTCACCACAAGGAGCAGGGCATTCGTCCGGCTGTTGGCTACCCCTCGTATCCCGACCATAGCCAAAAAAAGTTGCTGTTCGACCTGCTCGACGCCACCAACCGCATTGGCACAACGCTCACCGAAACCTACATGATGAAGCCGGCCTCGTCGCTTTGCGGCATTATGCTGGCCAGCCCCCACGCCCGCTATTTTTCAATAAGTAAACCATAACACAAAAAGGGAGGGATATTCAGCTATGAAAGTTACAGACATCTTACGCAGCGCTCCATCCACGCTCTTTACGCTTGAGCTGATGCCGCCGCTCAGGGGGAACAGCTTTTCCGAAATTGCCGAAACCGTGGAGAGGCTGATGCCCTACAAGCCGGCCTACATCAACATCACGCACCACAGGGCCGAGTTGGTGCTCAGGGAGCGCACCGAGGGTTTGTTTGAAAAGCAAATTGTAAAAAAGCGCGCCGGCACGGTAAGCATTGCCGCAGCAATTAAGTACCGGTACGGCGTGGAGGTGGTGCCCCACCTGGTGTGCGGCGGCTACAACCGCAGCGAGATAGAGGATATTTTGGTTGATTTTAACTTCTTGGATATTAACAATGTGCTCGTTTTGAGAGGCGACCCCATACCGGGAGAGAAGCACTTTACGCCCGAAAAAAATGGATATTCTCACGCCTTAGAGCTGCTGGGGCAGGTGCAAAATATGAATGCGGGAAAATACCTGGACGAGGAGGTGCAGCATGTAAGCCCGTCGGACTTTTGCTGTGGCGTGGCGGGTTACCCCGAAAAGCACAGCGAGGCGCCCAACATGGAGACCGACCTGCGCCACCTGAAGGAAAAGGTGGAGGCCGGCGCGGAGTACGTGGTAACGCAAATGTTTTTTGATAACCAAAAGTATTTTGATTTTGTTGCAGAGTGCCGTAATATTGGTATAAACGTGCCGGTTATACCAGGCCTAAAACCCTTTGCCGGAGCAAAGCAGCTGAACATTTTACCGCAAACCTTTCATATTGATTTGCCCGAAGACCTGGTGCGGGAGGTTAACCGCTGTAATGGTAATGCAGCCTCCATCAGGCAGGTAGGAGTAGAGTGGTGCGTGGCGCAATGCAACGGGCTGAAGCGCGCCGGCGTGCCCGCGCTCCACTTCTACACCATGGGCAAGGCCGATAACGTGGAGCAGATTGTAAAGCGAGTATTCTAACTTATAGATAATTTACCATGAAAAGAATCATCATCATAGGGGCCACCTCGGGTATTGGGCGCGAGGTGGCCGAGCGCTACGCAAAGCAAGGCGATATGGTAGGCATTACAGGCCGGCGCACCGAGCTGCTGGAAGAAATTCGCCTGAAGTACCCCAAGCATATTTTCGTTAAAACCATGGATGTGTGCCGCGCAGATGCTACCGGCCTGCTGCAGCAGCTGGCCGACGAAATGGGCGGGCTGGATGTGCTTTTTATCAACTCCGGCGTGGGAAAATCAATTCACGGCGCGCTGGATCCGGCGGTGGAGCTGCGCACCGTTGAGACTAACGTAGTGGGATTTACAGCCCTAGCGGTGTGGGGCTACGGCTACTTTAGGGCGCACGGCGGCGTGGGCCACGTGGTGGCCACCTCGTCGGTGGCCAGCGTGCGGGCGCTGCGCTGGGCGCCGTCCTACTCGGCCAGCAAGCGCTTCATACGGCACTACGTGGACTGCCTGGCGGCCCTGGCGCACCACGAGGGGCTGAAAATCAAGTTCACCACGCTCATGCCCGGCTTTATTGATACCGACTTTTTGAGCGGCGAGCGCTACCCGCTCATCATCTCGCTGGATAAGGCCTGCGATTTAATTTTCAGGGCTATTGAGCAAAAAAAACGCTCGGTTTACCTGCCCTTCCGCTGGAACTTTGTAGTGTTGCTCTGGCGCTTAATTCCGAAGTGGATTTGGGAAAGGTGCTGATAAGAGCTTGCTTGGTGATTATCAGCAACCATGCTGCCAAAATATTTCCATTGGCTCAAGATAATCTTCGAATATTTTAGACGGGATTGGCTTCGCTGAGCTGGCGGTTTACAGGACTTGCATGTTTTTGTTTTATCCTGTTAATGCTGTAAATCCTGTCTGAAGTCAAAAAAAATCTAACCACCTCAAAACAACTACCTGTAAACTCTTGTACCACATCACGCTATACTCATACCTCCCCGCTTTTACCGCGCTGGTATTTGCGCTGCTGCTTTTGCTAAAGCAGGAGCGACAGGGTTTTTCGGCCAAAGTTATGGGGCTGGCCATGCTGTGCTGGTCGGCCATGGCAGCATCGTACGTTATAGACCCTAAGGATAACTACGTGCTTATGTACAAGGGCGATATACTTTACAACGCCCTGCTCCTGCTGGTTATTCCGCTGCATGCCGCCTACTTTAGCTTTCTTACCCAAAGCAGCTTACGCCTGCGCACGGCGCTTTGCCTGTTTCTCCCTTCAATTCTTGTTACGCTGACCTTGGCCTTGCTCTACGCCTCGGTAGGCGAGGCTAACGCCGTTACCTTTATACGCAACTACTTTTTCGATCTTCGCCTGCCTTCACCGGATACATGGGATTACGCTTTGCTTGTAGTGGTGTATAAGCTTATTAACCCCATAGTGATAGCGGAAAGTGTAGTGGCCATGGCCTACATATACCGCCTGCTGAAGAGGTACGATGCGCGGCTGAGCGGCTACTACTCCAACGTGGACGATAAAAATAAGCCGGCCAACTACTTTGTGTTTTACATTACGCTGGCGCTTTTGGTGTCTAACTTGCTGTACACCGCCATTGTAGTAATAAACAGCCAGGCCGAAAAACCCATGCTGGAGGTGGCCTACATCGTCTTTGCCGTCATGCTCTTTTTGCTGGGCAGGAGCGTGCTGAACAACCGTTTTTCGGCCGCCGATTTGGACTACGAGCAGTCCCTGGTGGCGCCGCTAAAGGTAGTGGAAGTAGTTGATGAAAAGCAAGATGTATTAACCGGAAGCTTCCCTGCGCTGGATAGGCGGCTGCGCGATTTGCTGGCCAAGGAGCCGCTTTACCTGCAAGCGGATTTGACCCTCGACGATTTGGCCGCGCGCCTTTACACCAACCGCACCTACCTCTCGCTGCTGTTCAACAAGGTGTACGGCATGCCCTTTTACGACTACGTAAACAGCCTGCGCGTAAAGCACGCCGAGGCGCTCCTTGCCGATGCAGCCAACGGCTACTCGCTTGAACACATTGCCGCCGAGTCGGGATTTTCGGCCACATCTTCTTTCTACCGTATTTTCAAGCATATACACGGATGTACGCCGACCGCTTGGCGTAAAAATTTACGGAACGAGAGAAAGTTTTGACAGATTGAGATAGCCCCTTTTAGCTAACGCATCTACTTTTGAGGCGAATTTAAAAAGTTGCAAAAGCGATGCATAGATTTGTTCGTACTACCCTTACCACAACGCCCTACCTTGGGCAGCCATTTCGCTTTTACGTTTTAAGCCAACTTGATGCTGTTGCATCATGTACCTTGTAGCCTTGGGTAAACCCAAGGCTACTGTTTTTGTATGCTCTTGCTTTGTGGATGTTGAGGGCTAAGGTACGCGCTACAGGCGCGCGCCGAGGTATCGAGGCCCCCTTTGCGCCTAAGCGTCTCTCTGCGAGACATTTCGAATAAATTCAAGCCTCTAATTATTAATGAATTAAAATGAAAAATCATGAAAAAGAAAAGCTTTTTTAAGGCCTGCCTGCTGCTTAGCATGGCGGCCGCGGCGGTAACCTTTACCTCCTGCGGTACGGATGATGACAGTAATGATGGCAATGACGATGGCAACGGCGTGGCCGTAACCGGCATTACGCTGGACAAAAGCGCGCTGGCGCTTACCATTGGCGATGCTTATACGCTGACGGCCACCGTAACCCCTGCCGACGCCACGGACAAAACCGTAAGCTGGAGCAGCAGCGACACTACCAAGGCCACCGTTGATGCTGCCGGCAAGCTAACCGCCCTGGCCGAGGGTGCCGCTACCATTACCGCCACGGCAGGCAGTAAAACCGCCACCTGCGCGCTAACTATTACAAAAGGCGTAGTAATCAACGGTGTTATGTGGGCCACGCGCAACGTTGATGCTCCCGGCACCTTTGCCGCCACGCCTGAGGCTGCCGGCATGTTTTACCAGTGGAACCGCAAGGTTGCTTACCCGGGCACGGGTACCGTAAGCAGTTGGGATACTGGCACTCCCTCCGGTACCACTTGGGAAAAGTCCAATGACCCCTCTCCTGCTGGCTGGCGGATACCTACGATTACCGAGGTTGACAAGCTGCGTGACGCTACTAAGGTAACCAGCGTGTGGATCACCCAAAACGGCGTAAGCGGCCGGAAGTTTACCGACAAAACCTCGGGCGCCAGCGTATTTTTTCCTGCTGTAGGTTTCCGCGCTTACAAAACAGGTGCGCTCAACAATGCAGGCACGTACGGCTTCTACTGGAGCAGTACAGAGGGGAGTAGCGATGACGCCTACAACCTAACCTTCTATAGTGACGAGGCACTTCAAGGCTTTGACAAGCGCTGCTATGGGAATACCATACGCTGTGTTGTTGCAGAATAAAATAGGCTTAGGCTATTTAACTATTAAAGAGGCTGTTCAGGAAATTTTGAACAGCCTCTTTTTTGCTACCATATAATCAGAAAAACCAATGCCATTAGCTGTTAGATGAGTGAAAAAATAGAAACTTATGTACAAATGTTGATGTATTTTACTGGTTAAATGCGGCTTACGGCAATCGAAAATCATACATCAAAAATCGACAACCACCCGGCAGCCGCGCTGCTTTGTGTAAATTAGCTGCACGGCAAGCGTATGTTGTGCAGCTTTTTTCGTACTTTTACCCGATTAAATTTTACCCGCTGAGCTTTATAAACTTGTGAACTTTTAAATCTTTAAACTGTAATGAACATTGCCTTAATTGGTTACGGAAAAATGGGGAAGGAAATTGAGGCCATTGCGCTGGAGCGTGGGCACCAAATTTCGCTGATTATTGATATAAGCAACCGCCACGAGCTGACCGCGGAGAACCTGCAAAAATGCGATGTGGCCATTGAGTTTACCTCGCCCGAAACGGCGGTGGACAACGTGAAGGCCTGCTTCGCCGCAGGAGTTCCAGTAGCTTGCGGCTCAACGGGTTGGCTCGATAAAATGGAGGAGGTAAAGCGGGACTGTACCGAAAAGAACGGCGGATTTTTTTACGCCTCCAACTACAGCGTTGGCGTAAATATCTTCTTTAAAATCAATAAGATGCTGGCAAGCATGATGAATGCTGCCGATGGCTATACCCCCAGCATGGAGGAGGTGCACCACACCGAAAAGAAGGACGCGCCCAGCGGCACGGCCATTACCCTGGCCGAAATTATGATGGCCGAACTTAAAACGCTGAAAAAGTGGATAAACAAGGCGGCCGAGGCGGTGGGCGAGCTGCCCATTGTATCGCTGCGCGAGCCCAACGTGCCGGGTACGCATACCGTGCGCTACGAGTCGGAGGTGGACTACATAACGCTGAGCCACGTGGCCAAAAGCCGCAAAGGTTTTGCCCTGGGGGCGGTGCTGGCCGCCGAGTTTATGAAGGGCAAAAAGGGCTGCTACGGCATGGACGACATGCTGATGCTGTAGCCTTTTCATGGCCGTCGGTTTTAACCGACAGCCATGAAAAAGAGGGAGTTTTTAGCTGAAACGGGAGCCGCTCCGTATTGTTCATAAAGTTGCGTTTTTGATTACAAGGTATTTATTTTCAGTTGTTTAAAATTGTTGATAACTTTGTGTCAAAAGGGTTTCTTGCTTTAGGTGGTAAATCCTTGCCGGAGTTGCCATTTTGAGGGAGGCGAAGGGGGCTGGGGCTGCACGGTGGTGGCTTATAGCGCAAATTGAGGTAGAGGGATGTTGAGGATTCTTATCATCGATATTGATAGAAAGATGAAAAAAATAGCTATTTTATTGATATTAACCTTCTGCTACTCTTGCACTCAAGAAGATGTTTTGTTGCATTTGCCCGTTAAAATTAAAAGTGAAAAAAATACAACGGAGTACACTTATGATGCATATGGTAGGCTAATTGCTTGGAATTATACGGGATATGATGGAAGCGCGGCCGTACATCGTAAAGGTAGCTTGAGCTATAACGATACCACCGGAGATCCGGAGATGCTGATATTTTTCTCTGATTATAAGCGTAGTAGTGAGTATGATAGAGAATTGTGGTACGACACTTGTAAATTTCAATACTCCTCGGACTACTCGCAGGTATTGGTTGAAAAAAGTTGGGTAACGACTGATAAATCAAATAATTTAAAAAGGGGAAGCGTTAGCTACTCAATAATGAATCCTCCAAGACAGTATGTGTTTTGCTACGAGCATGAGGGTTATGATGCGCCGCTGGTACTTTATGCATCCTTTTCCGTTGATTCTTTAAAAAATATTTCAAGGGCAAGGAGCGGTGATCAAGGTAGCTGGTTTGGCTACGATAATCAGCAGGGGGTTTTTAAAAACGTTGCCATTGCAATTCCTAAATGGCTCATGGTATGGTTGGAGTTCCACTACAAGGCCTTTGGCTCCTACTCGTTCATTCACAACGTAGTAAAAGTGCAGAAGGATTATGACCCTGATCATACAGAAATGGCTTATACATATGATAAGCAGGGGTATCCGGTAGAAATAGTGCCGCAGCTTGTTAAAGTGGATTGGCCTGCCAATACTGAAATATCAAGAGAGCAACAGGGCAAACTAAGTATTCAATATAAATAGCTATAAATGAACAAATTTCTTTCCGTTTACCGCAACCGCTGGTTCAGGTTTGCCATGGTGGCGCTGCTCTACCTGCTATTCGTTATCTGGCTGGGTAACTACTGGTTTCTGATTGGCGAAGTCATCATTTTTGATATTTACATTTCGAAAAAGGTGCGCTGGGCCTTTTGGAAACCCCGGCGCGGCAAGGACGGAAAGCGCGAAAAAGGGAAGCGCAACGCCACGCTGGAGTGGGTCGATGCCATTATTTTTGCGGTGGTGGCGGCTACCGTTATCCGCATGTTTTTCATTGAGGCCTACACCATTCCCACCTCGTCGATGGAGAAAACCATGATGGTGGGCGACTACCTGTTTGTGAGCAAGGTAGCCTACGGCCCCAAGGTGCCCAACACGCCCGTGGCCTTTCCGCTGGTGCACCACACGCTGCCGTTTACCAAGTTTACCCCCTCGTTTTCAACCATTATTCAAAATCCCTACCGCCGGCTGAAAGGCTTTGGTAATGTGCAACGAAATGATATTGTGGTGTTTAACTTCCCCGAGGGCGATACGGTGGTGGCGCAGGAGCAGAACAGCAGCTACTACATGCTGGTCAAGAGGTTTGGCCGGGAGTACCTGTGGAAAAACTACGATGTTTTGGTGCGCCCCGTCGATAAGCGCGAGAACTACATCAAGCGCTGCGTGGGCGTGCCGGGCGACTCCATACAGGTTATTCATGGCCAGCTGTTTGTGAATGGAGTGGCGCAGGAGCATTTTCCCTACATGCAGAGCAACTACTACCTGCGCACCAACGGCCAGAGAATAAACGGCAAGCTGCTGGACGACATGCGTATCCCCAAGCAGGACCGCCAGCTTACCTACGGCGGCACCTACGATATGCCGCTGACGGAAAGCGAGTTTGAAAAGATGCAAAAGTTGAGCGTGGTAACCCTTGCCGTAAAGCGCGATAACGTGGATCCGAGCCTGAACCCGCTGCCCCTCTTCCCCGACCGCCTGGCTGCCGCCTGGACGGAGGATAACTACGGCCCCCTTTGGATTCCCAAAAAGGGCGCCACCGTGGCGCTGGATAGCGCCTCGCTGCCGCTGTACCAGCGCGTAATTGCGGTGTACGAGGGCAACCGGCTGGAGCAAAGGGACGGAAAAATTTACGTGAACGGCGAGGAGGCCACGAGCTACACCTTTAAAATGAACTACTACTGGATGATGGGCGATAACCGCAACAACTCGCTCGACTCGCGCTACTGGGGCTTTGTGCCCGAGGACCACGTAGTTGGGAAGGCTTCGTTTGTGTGGCTATCGCTTGACCCCGACCGCAAATTCCCCATGAATATCCGGTGGAATAGGGTGTTTAGGTTTATTTAAAAGAGTTTCTATCAAGCTCCTGGAAAAGCAAGAGATTTTAAGGTAGGCAAGCCCTAACTTTGTAGGAAACAAAAACTTACACAGCTTATGAAAAAGCTACTTGTTGTGTTTTTTATCTTTTTGATAACAAGTACGTTACTTGCTGCACAAACCTCCGATTCCGCCCAGGTTGAGCCCGCCCAAAAGCCCAAGGTTTCCTTTCGCGATGCGCAGGACGGTGCCTTTGACCTGAGCGACTTCATAATCAACTTTCACGGCTTTATTCCCGTCCCCATACTCATAACCGAGCCTGCCCTGGGCGGCTTTGGCGGTGGGGTAGCGCCCGTATTTATTGCACCCAAAAAGCTGGGGCGCGACTACTACGCGCAGCATCCGGGCGAGGCGCCCATCCCGCCCGATATTACCGCCGGTTTTGCCGGCTACACGCTCAACAACTCGTGGTTTGCCGGAGGCGGCCGCAGCGGCACCTGGGTTAAGCCCCGCATAAGGTACATGGTTGGTGGAGGTTACGGCCATGTGAATATGGCGTTCTACAAAAACTTGAGCGATGCCCGCATTATTAACCTGCTGGGCTCCGACGTGCTGGAGGCTGATATGAGAATGAAGTCGGTGGCGGCCGTGGCGCGCGTGAGCCACCAATTTAAAGGGTCTAATTTTTTTGCAGGGTTACAATACTTGTTTTTGATGCCTAAGGTAGGTTTGGAAAACAACCTCGACAGCATTCCCGAACCGCTGTCGGGCCTGGGCAACCGCGAGCTGAGCAGCACCGTAAGCCAGCTGGGCCTGCTGGGCGAGTACGATAACCGCGACAACACGTTTACGCCCAACAGCGGCCTCAAGGCGCACGCGCGCCTCGACCTCTCAGCCGGCTGGCTGGGTAGCGACTACGACTTTCAGCGCCTGCAGGGCTGGGCTACCTACTACCACTCGTTTTTGGGCCCAGGCATTACGCTTGGGCTGCGCGCCGAGCTGCAGCAGGTGTGGAACGATGTGCCATTTTACATGAACCCCTTTGTGGATATGCGCGGTATTGCCGCCATGCGCTACCAGGGCACCTCGGTGCTGCTGGGCGAGGTGGAGGGGCGCTGGGATGTTACCCCGCGCTGGAGCGCCATGCTGTTTGGCGGCACGGGCAAGGCGTTTGACGGCTACAGCAACTTTTCGGATGCCGAGCTGGCCTACGCCGGCGGCACAGGGTTCCGCTACCTCATAGCCCGCAAGCTGAAGCTGCGCATGGGCGTTGACCTGGCCTTTGGCAGCGATGGCACCATAGCTTACTACATTGTGTTTGGCGGGGTGTGGAATAGATAAAATTCCAGATTTTACATTTCAAATTGCAGATAATCAACTATATTTGCGCTGTAAACTGTTTGATTTGCAGCGCAATTTTTTTGTAGGTACAACCAGCACAGATACGGCGACCAAGGTACAACCCAATGTCATTAAGTTAAGGCTTAAATGGCTCTTTTATAGTTGTTGTAGGTAGCATATTTTCCGTTGGCGTTCTTTGATTTACATGTTCTGGGGTAGCTCCTGTTTTTTCTGACGGGCTCCAAGTGCTGCTCAAACAGGGCCTGCAGCTCAAGCAGGAGATGCTCACCCTCGCGCTCCAAAAATAGCTGTACAATCCTATCCTTTAGAGTAGCCCAACTGCGGTTTTTGTTTACCCTGTAGGTTAACCGCCTGCGCTTGTTTGCCCTATCCACGCCTGGCTGGCACTGCTTTTGCAGCAGGCTTTGGAGGTTGAGCACGAAGAGGTGAGCATAAAAATCTTGCTCCACGCACAGCAGCTTCAGGCCGCTGAAGGCCTCCAGCTGGAGCTGATTTTTGAGCGTTCCGTAGCACGTCTCTACGCCCCAGCGTAGGCGGTAGAGTTCGGCTAAGTCCAGCGAAGTGAAAGTGCGGCCATCGTAGAGGTTGGTGGCCAGCAGCTCCACCTCTCCAGTAGGTAGCGTTACCTTTACCATGCGTAGCGTCAGCGAGGCCTCCTTGGACAGCGGGTAGCCCATGGCCTTGAGCTGCGCCCGGGCCTCTCCTCCAGGCGAGAAACTTACCGGCGCATCCTGCTGCGCACATCCCATGAACGCTACGGTGGGCGCGTTGAAGTCGGTGCGCAGGCGCATCACAAAGTGGCGCTGCTGTAGCATCAGCAGGTGGAAGAGCGCGTAGCTGGGGTAGCCGCGATCGAACAGCAGCAGGCTATCGGTGGGCTGCCCCTCCAGCAGCGGCAGCACGGCGGAGCGCTCCGAGCTCAGGTAGGGGTGCAGGCAGCCGTCCACCACCAGTTCGTTGAGCACGTCGTAGAGCACCGCGCTGCGGGCGGTGGCGGAGTGCTCGCCGTGACGGCTGGAGCAGCAGCCGTAGGCGGCGCGAAGCGTGGGCGTATTGGGCAGGGTGAGCGTGGAGCCGTCTATGGCCAGCAGCGTAAAGCCTCGCCAGCGCTTGGCTTTCGCCCCGTAGTGGCGGTAGAAGCTTTCCACCAGCACGCCGTTCCAGTCGGCAAAGAAGCGGGCGCTGAGCTTAGCGCGCTGCTGGCAGAAGGCTGCCTTGCTGCACGCCTGCCGCTGGAGCAGCCCGAAGAAGGAGCTCAGCTCCACGCTTAAGCTGCGCTTGAGCAGGTTGACCACCAGCAGCGCCACCGTGCCAAAAGGGAGGCTACGGCGGCGCGTAAAGGCACCCGGGCTACTTACGTAGCTGGTGCGCAGGGCAGGATCGCTGCTAAGGGTATGTAGAAAAAGTTTCAAATCTGCTACTACTTGTACGTTGCTCGCGTGCATGGGATTTTTGGAGGACAAAGCAACCGCTAAAAATCCAAAAAAGCTAATAATATGGACAAAATGCTAAAAAATAAACAGAAAAATCCTTAACTTAATGACATTGGGTACAACCTTGGCCGAACGGGGTATGGTTATTAAATATATAAAATTATGATGACAAGAGAAGAACTTATTGAACTAGGGGAAAAAATAGTTAATTGTGAAGGTACGGAAGAGGAAATAGCTACATTGATAGAGTTATTCAACAAAAATGTACCCCATCCTAAAGGCGCGGGGCTATTCTATTATCCGGAGGATTTTAACGCCCGAAAAGACGATCTATCAAAGTACAGCCCAACAATAGAGGAGGTTGTAGATAAAGCATTAAGTTATAGACCAATTCAGTTGTAGTTTTAATGGGGTAGTGTACCACCCAGTTCCCAGTTCGGCGGAGGTTGTAAAGCGCTACGGAGTTCGGCCGCAGGCTTCCTGCCCGCTCTGCGGATCAGGCGGGTGCCTCGGTCGGTCTATCAGAGCAGGCTGCGCCTGCAAGCGTGGGGAAGTGTGAGAAAAAATAGTAGGTAGCTACCACCTTGGTCGAACGCTCAGGCAACATTTGTAGCCTCCGGAGAAAGGTGAAGAATCCTTAACTTAATGACATTGGGAGCAAGCTCGGCCGAACGAGGTAGCGCATGTTGCCACGATTGCGGATAATCATATTTTTTTAAGGATACTTTACCAACATTTAAAATCTTGGCTTATTTTTGCGCTTTGTAAAAATGTCCGGGATGAGAAAAAAGTTGCTTTTGCTGCTATCGCCGCTTGCGGTGGCCGCTGCCCATGCGCAGCGGCAGCCTAACGTGCTGCTGATAGTAACCGACGACCTGGGCTTTGGCGACCTGGCGGCCTACGGCAACGCCAAGGTGCGCACGCCCAACATCGACCGCCTGGGCGAGCAGGGGGCGCGCTGCACCAACGCCTACGCCTCGTCGCCCATATCGGGGCCGTCGCGGGCGGGTATTTACACCGGTCGGTACCAAAACCGCTTTGGTTGCGAGTTTATGCCCTACGACCGCTACCAGGGCGGATTTATGCGCAGCATGGCCTCCTACTACATGCCCTTTAAGAGGAAGCCCGAGGGGCTGAAGGCGCTAAAGCCCAACCTGCTGCTCAACCGGTCGAAGGATACCGACTTGCCCGCGAGCGAGATTACCATTACCCAGCTGCTGCACGAGGCGGGCTACAAAACGGCCCTCATAGGTAAGTGGAACGTGGGGTCGAACCTCCGCACCACGCCCGAGGAGCACGGTTACGACTACAGCTACTACTTTTCGGGGGCGCTTACCCGCTACGTCGACGACCCGGTGGACAGCGCGCGCTACGTGGGCGTGCGCCTGCCCTGGGCTTTCTCGGACCTGCCCGCCTGGCAGAAACGCTCGGGCCCCACGGCTATTATGGAGGGCAATAGGGTGGTGCAGGATACGGGCTACCTTAGCTTCTCGCTGGCGCAGAAGGCCTCCGATTTTATCAGAAAAAATAAGGATAATCCTTTCTTCGTAACGCTTACCTTCAACGCCCCGCACGATCCGTTTCAGGCGCCGCGAGCGCACTACAACCGCATTGATGAAAAAGACCCCGTAAAGCGCGTGTACTACGCCATGATTGAGGCGCTTGACGATGCGGTGGGCGAGGTGTGGCAAGCGCTGGAGGAGAGCGGGCAGTGGGATAACACGCTCATTATTTTTACCAGCGACAACGGCGGCGCATCGTACACCCGCGCCACCGAAAACGGCCCCCTGCTCGGGGGCAAGTGCACGCTGTTCGACGGCGGCATACGCGTACCGTTTTACCTGCACTTTCCGCAGCGCCTGCTGAGCGTGGGGCAGGTGTACAGCCATCCGGTTTCGCTGCTCGATATTTACGCTACCATTGCTGCTACAGCCGGTGTTTCGCTTCCGCCAAACAGGGTTTACGACGGTGTGAACCTGCTGCCGTACCTGAGCGGCGCTCAGGCGTACGCGCCGCACGAGCGCCTGTTTTGGAAAAATGGCTACGTGCGGGCCTGCCTGGTGGATGGCTGGAAGCTGTACATGAACGATAAGAGTAAGGAATACTTTCTGTTTGACCTGTCGGGTGATCCGAGCGAGCAGCGCAACCTGGCAAAAGCCAAACCCGAAAAGCTCAAGGAGCTGAAGGAGATTTTTAGCCACTGGGAGCAAACCCAAACCTGCTCGCCGCTATGGAGGAGTATGGGCAACGTGCTGATTGATGTCAACGGAAAGAGCTACTGGTTTCCGGTGTAGCGCGCTACGTTGCGTACTTTTCTACCAGCGTTGCGTAGTTTTTGGCGTGCACCTTTTCGTACTTGTCAAACTCCAGCATGCTCATGCTTAGCTTTACCACCAAATTCTTTGGCACCACTTTTACCTCGCCCGTAGCGTGTAGCGTAACGGCTCCCTGCAGCACGGTGTAAAACCGCTCGCTTTCATCTATAATTTTGCAGAGCGAGTACACGCCCTCGTTGTGCAGCAGCGCCGGCTGCCAGGCCTGCGATGAGGCCTCTCCCGTTTGCTCCAGCGCCATTGTTTTAAGGAGGTTGTATATGGGTATGCGCCGCAAAAATACGTTCTCAAATCCCTCCATCCAGCGGCGGACGAGCGGACTTTTCATAATCAGCCCTGCCACCACTCCCATTGCCAGCATGAGCGCTATGCTGATTACCGATACCGCCGCCACGCCCAGCAGGCTTTTGAGCTGCAGCTTGCTTTCCAGCGTATGCACCGCGGGGCGCAGCAGGTGCGCCAACTTTTCGAGCAGGATAAAAACTACCAGCAGCGGCAGCAGCATTCCGGCGTAACCTTTAAACAGCAGTTGAATAAGGGATTTCATAAGGGTGAGGGTTGGATTTAGTTACTATGATCATGTTACTTACTTTTTTGGGTATTGTTAATTCGGTATAGATTTTAATAAAAATCGAACCCTTGTCATTCTGAGCGAAGCGAAGAATCTCATGTTGTGAATATGAAGCCCTGTGCGAACTTGAGATCCTTCGCTTCGCTCAGGATGACATAACTATCAAGTGCTGTAAATCATGGAATCTATATTAACTTAACAATACCCTTTTTTTAATTATTCTTTTGCTTGACCAAAAAGAATCAAAAAATCAAGACCGAATAATGCTTCCACCCGCCGCGTGCAAAATCTATTTCGCGCCATTACGGCTGGTGCTCATAATTTTGCTACGCTCTTTCCAGCGCCGGCCCGCTATTCGGTCAGGCCTACGCACGCTTACACACAAGTCCAAGAGAGCGCTTATGTGTTGGCCATACTTGCGCTAACAACGCAATGGCGCGCTGTCCGGAACGGCGACGATCCGGAGTAGGAAAGAGCCGTAGAAAAATGGCGACGAGCGGACGTTACCGGTCGAGCCTGATTTTTCACGGCGGCGGGTGGAAGATTCGCCGTTCTTGATTTTTTGGCTCTTTTTTATCAAGAAAAAAGAGTGAAGTAAAGCCGACAAATTTACCCATTATATAAAGTCTAATAAATATTTTCAATAATTTTACAAACCGCTTTGATTTGTTCCTTTGGGGTATAACGTACCCAATCGTTAAAATCTTCTACTCTTTTATCCATAGAGCAAACCCACCTGTTGTGCGTTATCTTTTT
>JAVBPG010000055.1:0-33211 GCA_031549685.1 Bacteroidales bacterium
CTTAATGGTTATGTCATCCTGAGCGAAGCGAAGGATCTCAAGTTCGCACAGGGCTTCATATTCACAACATGAGATTCTTCGCTCCGCTCAGAATGACAAGGGTTCGATTTTTATTAAAATCTACACTAAATTAACAATACCTGTTTTTTTAACGCAGAGTGTGTCATACAACTTCAAACGCGCGAAGCGCATAAAACAATCTTAAACAATTCAACAACAATCAGTTCGGCGATTACTCGAGCGAAGCTCACGAGAGCTCGCTTCGCTCGGTTCAACAATTAAACAGTTCAACGATTCAACTATACTTATGAATACCAACCCATCACAAAAATTACAGGATATCTTGACCTATAGCAAGGAGGAGGCAGTGCGCTTGGGCAACCACGCCGTGGGCACCGAGCACCTGCTGCTGGGCATGCTGCGCGACGGCAACAACTCCGCCGTGGATGTGCTCAAAATGCTGAACGTAAACATTTCCAAGCTGAAGGAAACGGTTGAGGACAACGTGCGGGGCGGCGACCCGCTGGGCCTCGACGAAATGGACAACCTCTCGCTGTA
The DNA here is from genome assembly GCA_031549685.1 of Bacteroidales bacterium. Classification (GTDB taxonomy): domain Bacteria; phylum Bacteroidota; class Bacteroidia; order Bacteroidales; family UBA932; genus JAITMY01. Next base: position 559 of record JAVBPG010000055.1, read on the forward strand.
CAAATCATCGCACCGCGCCCTCAAAATGCAGGAGCTCGAGGCGCGTTCCCTCAAGGCCACCGAGGTGGACACTGTGCACCTGCTGCTGGCCATTATGCACGACGAGGGCGACTTTGTAACCCAGACGCTTGAAAAGCAAAGCGTAAGCTACCAAAAGATTGTAAAGCTGCTCAAGGGCGAAGACCCCATCGAAAACAGCGCCGATGCCGAGGAGGACGATGATGATGAGGACGATAGCAGCACCTTTCATCCATCGTCGAGTAAGGGCGGAGGCGAGGCGCACGGCCCCGCGGGCAAATCGGCCTCTGCCACGCCGGTAATCGACAACTTTGGCGTGGACCTGACCAAGTCGGCCGAAAAGGACCTGCTCGACCCCGTGGTGGGCCGCGAGAAGGAGATTGACCGCATGGCGCAAATCCTGAGCCGCCGCAAGAAAAACAACCCCATACTCATTGGCGAACCCGGCGTGGGCAAGAGCGCCATCGTGGAGGGGCTGGCCATTCGCATTGCCAAAAAGCAGGTTTCGCGCGTGCTCTTCGGCAAGCGCCTGGTTACGCTCGACCTGGGCCTCATTGTGGCCGGAACCAAGTACCGTGGCCAGTTCGAGGAACGCATGAAGTCCATCCTGAACGAGCTGGAGAAGAACCCCAACATCATCCTGTTTATTGACGAAATACACACCATGGTGGGTGCCGGTGGCGCCTCGGGCTCGCTTGATGCGGCCAACATGCTCAAGCCCGCCCTGGCCCGCGGCAACATACAGTGCATTGGCGCCACCACGCTCAACGAGTACCGCGAGTACATTGAGAAGGACGGCGCCCTGGAGCGCCGCTTTCAGCGCATCATGGTCGATCCGCCCAGCGTGGACGAAACCATTGAAATCCTCAGCAACATTAAGGAGCGCTACGAGCAGCACCACAACGTAACGTACACGCCCGAGGCCATTCGCGCTTGCGTAACGCTTACCCAGCGCTACGTTACCGAGCGCTACCTGCCCGACAAGGCGGTGGACGCCATGGACGAGGCGGGTTCGCGTGTACGCATTTCGCAAATCAAAGTACCCGAGCGCATTAGCCAAATAGAAAAGGAGCTGGCGCAGATTACCGAGGAAAAAAAGGCAGCCATTGCCGCGCAAAACTTTGAGCTGGCCGCCGGCCACCGCGACCAGGAGCGCGCGCTGACCGAGGAGCTGGCCGAGGAGCAAAAGAAGTGGCAGAGCACCCTGTCGGCCAACCGCGAAATTGTGGACGAGGAGAAGGTAGCCGAGGTGGTAGCCATGATGACCAACGTGCCCGTTCAGCGCATTGCGCAGGGCGAAGGACAACGCTTACTTAAAATGGGAGAGTCGCTCAAGGGCAGCGTAATCGGCCAGGACGAGGCGGTGGAAAAGGTGGTAAAGGCCATTCAGCGCAACCGCATTGGCCTCAAAGACCCCAACCGCCCCATCGGCTCGTTCATCTTTTTGGGCCCTACGGGCGTTGGTAAAACGCTATTGGCGAATGTATTGTCGAAGTATCTTTTTGACACCACCGACAACCTTATTCGCATCGACATGAGCGAGTACATGGAGAAGTTCTCCGTGAGCCGCCTGGTGGGCGCGCCTCCGGGCTACGTGGGCTACGAGGAGGGCGGACTGCTTACCGAAAAGGTGCGCCGCAAGCCCTACTCCGTGGTGCTGTTGGACGAAATAGAAAAGGCGCACCCCGATGTGTTCAACCTGCTGCTGCAGGTGCTGGACGAAGGCCGCCTGACCGATAGCCTCGGCCGCACGGTGGACTTCCGCAACACCATCATCATCATTACCTCCAACATAGGCTCGCGCGAGGTGAAGGATTTTGGCGCCGGCATTGGATTTACCACCGAAAAAACGGCCAAGGATGTGAGCGATAAAAATAAGGACATTATACAAAAGGCGCTGAAAAAGGCCTTCCGTCCCGAGTTTATCAACCGCGTGGACGATATTATTGTGTTCAACACGCTAAGCAAGGAGGACATTTTCAGGATTATCGACATTGAGCTCAAGGGCCTGGTGGACAGGTTGGTTAAGATTGACTGCTCGCTCGAAATTGCGCCCGACGCCAAGGATTTTATTGCCGAAAAAGGTTATGATGCCGACTTTGGCGCCCGCCCGCTTAAGCGCGCCATACAGCACTACCTGGAGGACAACATTTCCGAAGCCATTATTGGCAGCGACCACAAGGGACAAAAGAAAATTGTGGTAACGCTGAACGAGGCCAAGGATAACGTGGCGGTAAGGGTGGAATAATTTAAAATTTAAGGTTTAAAGTTTAAGGTTCAATTATCGGTTACGCCAAGGGGCTGCCGATTTATTTCGTCCTCTTGCTGTCATTGCGGGCTTGACCCGCAATCTCCGTGTTCGGCCGAGGCTCATGCCTCGGTCGTTCTATTTGCGTAGGCTACAGCCTATATCTCCGTTTTCTGTTTAAAAAAACCGATAATTTACCCCATACACAGGGTAAAATATCCGATAATTTGCCCCATGTATTTGCTAAATCGAAGCAAAAAGGAAATTTGCTGAAGGAAATTCGCGATTCCTACGTAAAGCGGGATGTGCTGGAGGCCGGTGTGCAAAACGAAACCGCTTTTTACCACCTTTTTAGAATGCTGGCTGCCCAGTCGAGCAGCTTGCTCAACGCCTCGGAGTTGGCCAAAATGCTGCGCGTAAAGGAGGAAACGGTGCAGCACTACCTGTTTGTACTGCAAAAGTGCTTTCATTTGTCGCTAATCAGGCCTTTCTTTCGGAGCCTGAGCAAGGAGTTGGTCAAAATGCCCAAGGCCTACCTTATGGATACCGGGCTGCGCAACTGCTTAATTGGCAACTTTGAACCAATACCTTTGCGCTTGGACAAAGGCGACCTCTGGGAAAATGCCTGCTTTCGTCTATTAGCCGACCTGCATCCGGTTGATGAAATATTTTTTTGGCGTACCGCCGATAAAAACGAGGTGGACTTTGTGCTGCCTTTGGCCGCCACTCCACATGCCATTGAGGCCAAATTGAGCATGGATAAGGTATTGTATAGCAAGTATAAAAAGTTTACTAAAACCTACTCCGACCTGCCCCTTCGCTTTGCCTGCATGGAGCCGTTCAGCGAAGATTTTTTTAGGGGATTGTAATAAAAAAATCGGCCACGCCTTGGCGTGGCCGATTTAACTTGCTAAGAAAAACTAGTTGGCCTTTATATACCCCGGAATATATTGAAATCCACATGATTCAAAAATTGATTTGCAATCAATTGAAACCGTTGAATCAACCGCAATTGTCGGATTGATAATACCGCGGCCGCGAACGCGTGGCGAAATGGCAGTCAATTCCTGTGCGTCATCGCGCGCCAGGTGAACTTGTGTATGTGTGCTCATAAGATGAAAGTTTTCTGTTGATACCAAGTAAACCGAATCCGCACCGTTTGCCAATGAATCGGTTACAGTCTGGACCCTTGGGCGTGTGCTGTATTTTGCGGTAAAATCCAAGCGAACGATTTTAAATTTGGGGCTTGTGTCGATTGTATCGATCGGATTAATCGGGCCGATCGGCTCGGTGGCTGCGCCGCCGCAGCCTGCGCCCAGCGCCATAGCGGCAACCGCCAGCAGCACCCCTATCTTTTTTAGCTTATACAAAATTTGTAATTTCATAGCCTGTTTTCTTTTTGTGTTAAAAAAAATCCTCTTTATTTTTGTCCTCTCCCCTCCTTCAACATACGCGCATAAAAAAAGCGCGGACAAAACTCTTTATCTGTTCTTGAGGTTCTCGACTACCTTGCAACCAAATAAATGAGTAAAGCCCACGCCGTGGCGTGAGCATTTACGCTTTACTCCTGGTTGCTCCGAAACTGTCGAGATTTCAAGAACAAGAATAAAAGCGAAACGCTTTTTCCAATATGTTTTTACAATGCGCGTAAGGCTACGCTGCGCTACTTCATAGGCAAATAATTTTTTGAATGTTATGGGGGCAAAGATATAATTTTTTTGGTAACATTTTGCGAGCTTGAGCTTGCTTCGCTCCTTGCAATGAGTTCAAGGTTCAAGGTTTAAGGTTTAAAGTTTAAAGTTCAAGGTTTAAAGTTCAAGGTTTAAAGTTTAAGGTTTAAAGTTTAAGGTTCAAGGTTTAAGGTTTAAAGTTTAAAGTTTAAGGTTTAATCGAAGGCGCCATTGCGAGGAGGAACGACAAAAGCAATCTCATACTAAGCTTTGTCATCCCGAACTTGATTCGGGATCTCCCACCTAAAGCATTATTTTGTTAGGGGATTGCGGGTCAAAGCCCGCAATGACAGCAAGAGGAACAAGCGGAGCATAATCTCCGCTTTTTTGCTTTGTTAACCGGAATTTACCACTTCCGCCTTGTCTTTTAAAATCCGATAAATAACGCCATAGAGTGGAAAAACAGGAGCCGCGGCTTGTAAAATACCTATCTTTACTCTTGTATTTCAATCATAAATTTTCAATTATAAATCATAAATCCCAAAAAACTATGGCAACTGTAAAATTCAAAGGCAACCCTGTAACACTTGCAGGAACCGAAGCAAAGGTGGGCGCTGCAGCCCCCGATTTCACCACGCTGGCCAAAGACCTGTCGCCCGTAAAGCTGAGCGATTACAAGGGCAAGGTAAAGGTGCTAACAGCGTTTCCCTCCGTTGATACATCGGTGTGCGCTGCACAAACACGCACATTCAACAAGCGCGCCGCCGAGCTGAGCAAGGAGGTGGTAATTATTACCGTTTCGTGCGACCTACCCTTTGCCCTTGGCCGCTTTTGCGCCGCCGAAGGCATTGATAGCGTGGTGGTAACTTCCGACCACAATAAGCTGGATTTTGCCAACAAGTACGGCTTCCTTATGCCCGACCTGCGGCTGCTGGCGCGCGGCACGGTGGTGGTGGACAAAAACGATGTAATCCGCTACGTGGAGTACGTGCCCGAGGTAACCACCGAGCCCAACTACGATGCGGCGCTGGAGTGCGTGAAGTCGCTGTTGTAGCTTCAGGTTCCGCGTTTCAGCTTAGCTGGCAAGCCGGGGTTACGACCTCGGCTTTTTTATTTTTGTCGGTTAGCGCCTTGGAGGATGCTGAACTTTGAAAAACTCATAAGGTGTTCCCAAGTTGGGAAATTTGTGCTATCTTTGCTTCATGAGGATAATTGCGTTTAAAACCCTAAAAGATTTTTGGAAGAAGCCCGTGAATGCGGAGGCTGAGCAGCCGCTTAGAGCGTGGTTTCAGGAGGTGAAGAATGCAAGCTGGAGCAATCCGAACGACATAAAAAAGTTGTACAAGCATGCGAGTGTCGTTGGTAATAACCGGGTGGTATTCAATATTAAAGGCAATGCATTTAGGTTAGTCGTTGCTGTTGACTATAGCTTTAAAATAGTCTTCATCCGCTTTATCGGCACGCATGCCGAGTACGATAAAATTGACGCGAAAAATATTTAGCTATGAACATAAAACCAATCCACACCAAAACCGACTACAAGAAGGCGCTGAATCGAATAGAGGAGCTGTGGGGTGCTACGCCCAACACCCCCAAGGGCGATGAGTTGGATATTTTAGCCACCCTTGTGGAGGCCTACGAGGAGCGTCACTACCCCATTCTCCCACCCGACCCTATTGAGGCTATCAAGTTCCGGATGGAGCAAATGGGGTTAAGTAATGCTGATGTTGTTCCCTATTTAGGAACAAGAAGCAGGGTAAGCGAAATTCTAAACAGAAAACGTCCGTTAACCTACAAAATGGCTTGCTCGCTCCATCACGGCTTGCACATTCCCGCCAGCGCCTTGCTGTCGTAGGCTGTTTTTTCGTTTTTCTTAAAAAATAACAGCGCAAGGGCCGTTTTATTTTGTAAATTTGCGTGGCTTAAAGTAAAGCCCAAGGCAAATACATGAACGAATCCCTTCTCGAAACGCTTACCCGACTCTTTGCGCTCTTTGCCGTGCGGGCCGATGTGGCGCTCAACAGCGCCCAGCAGGTTTTTGCCCGTTTCCTCGAAAATAAGGATTTGAACGACGACCAGTCGGTGCGCTTCATGCGCCAGCTCGACGCCAACTTCAAAAGCTTTGAGCAAAACCAAAAGCAGCTGGAGGATTTGCAGGTCGAGACCAAGCACGTGTTTCAAACCAGCCTCACCCAGCTGGCCGACGGCGTGAACCGCGAGGTGGAGCAGCACCAAAAGGTGTGGCTCATACTCCAGCTCATTGAGTTTGTGGGCGACCTCAAGGTCAGCACGGCCGATATACTGGAGGCCGCGCGCAGCTTTTCGCGCATGCTTCGCATCAGCGAGTTTGAGTTCAACAACTGCATGTGCTTCATTCTGGGCAACGAAAAGTCGATGCCGCTCAACGAAAAGCTACTGCTGGTGGCCGGACAAAACGGCTGCGCCGGTACACCGGTGCGCTTTTTGGAAAACAAAAAAATGGCCGGCAAGGTGTACGTGCTGCTTGTTGAAAGCACTAACACGTTGATGGTTAAATATTTTGGAGGAGGAAACCTCTTTCTCAACGGCCGCAACCTCAACGTGGGCCGCGCCTACATTTTCGGCGTAGGCGGCGTTATCCGTAGCCAGAAAATCGACCCCATTTACTACAATAAGGTTATTTCCACCTTTCACCAAAACGTGGAAAACGATGGCGTAGCCTTTGTGGCGCACGACATCAGCTACCGCTTCAGCGGCAGCACCAACGGCGTTCAGCCCTTTTCGTTCCATGCGCGCTCGGGCGAGCTGGTGGCCATTATGGGCGGCAGCGGCGTGGGTAAATCAACCCTGCTCAACCTGCTCAACGGGCACCTCAAGCCGCGCTCGGGGCAAATAAGCATCAACGGGTACGACATCCACACCGAGGCCCAAAGCATTGAGGGTGTGATAGGCTACGTGCCGCAGGACGACATGCTGGTGGAGGAGCTGACCGTGTACGAAAACCTGTACTACAACGCCCTACTCTGCTTTCGCGACTACACCGATGAGCAAATAGCCAAGGAAATCGACAGCGCCATTGAGCAGTTTGACCTGGTGGAGGCGCGCGACCTCAAGGTGGGCAACCCACTCAACAAGTTCATCAGCGGCGGGCAGCGCAAGCGGCTCAACATAGCGCTGGAGCTCCTGCGGCAGCCCTCGGTGCTCTTCGTCGATGAGCCTACCTCGGGGCTTTCGTCCATTGACTCCGAAAAGGTAATGCTGCTGCTCAAGAAGCAGTCAATGCGAGGTAAGTTGGTGGTTATCAATATACACCAGCCGTCAAGCGACCTATACAAGCTCTTCAACCGCGTGCTGATAATGGACCACGGCGGGCGCGTTATCTTTCAGGGCAACCCCATGGACGCCATTGTATATTTTAAGGAGGCCGCACACTTTTTGAACCCCGAGGAGAGCGAGTGCGCCGCCTGCGGCAACGTGAACACCGACCTCATTCTGCGCGTGGTGGAGGCCCGCGTGGTGAACGAGTACGGGCGCCTTACGCGCAAGCGCAAGCGCACAGCCAGCGAGTGGTACCGGCAGTACATGATGAAGATAAATCCGAAAATCTGGAGCGAAATCCCACCCAAATCGGAGCTGCCCAAGAACAACTTTAAGATTCCCGGTAAGGTAAAGCAGCTGCGCATTTTTATGCAGCGCAACATCAAGGCCAAGCTGGGCAACCACCAGTACATGCTCATATCGCTGCTCGAGGCGCCCCTGCTGGCGCTCATACTGGGGTACTTTACCAAGTTTATTGCCGGCACGCCCGACAACCCCAACGAGTACATCTTCAGCGAGAACTCCAACATACCCTCCTACCTTTTCATGTGCGTGGTGGCGGTTATGTTTTTTGGCCTGTCGGCCAGCGCCCAGGAAATTATCAGGGACCGCAAGCTGCTGCAGCGCGAGCGCTTCCTTAACCTCAGCCGCAACAGCTACCTCATGTCCAAGGTGTTTGTAATGATGCTCATTTCGGCTGTTCAGGCGCTGTCGTTCATACTTATCGGCAACTACATTCTGGAAATACAGGGCATGCTGTGGCCCTACTTTGTTATCCTTTTTTCGGCCTCGGTATGCGCCAACCTCATTGGGCTCAACATTTCGTCGGCGCTTAACTCCGAGGTGGCCATTTACATCCTCATACCGCTGATACTGGTACCGCAGCTGCTGTTTAGCGGCGTGGTGGTGCGCTTCGAAAAACTGCACAAGGCCTACACGGCCAACGTGTACGTCCCCATCATAGCCGACGCCATGGTGTCGCGCTGGGCGTATGAAGCGCTTGCCGTGGAGCAGTTTAAGGACAATAAGTACGAGCGCGAATTTTTTGACTACGACATGCCCATAAGCCGCCTGTCGTACGCCGCCGGATTTTACATACCGCAGCTGGAGGTCAACATTTCGGCCTTGCAGCGCGATATCCACCATGATACCGAGGCAGCCCAGGAGCGCCTGCAGCTGCTACGCAACGAGCTGCCGCAGGTACAGCGCGTGGCCGCCGAATTTGGCCTAAGCAGCTCGCAAGCCAACGATAGCCTTAGCCTCGAGCATTTTACGCCCGCCTACGCCGACCGGCTGAGGCAGGAGCTGGCCGCCCTGCGTCTGGCCCTGGCCGAGAGATCGCGCACCATATCGCAGCAGCGCAACGAGCACCTGCTGGCCCTGCAAAAGGAGCTGGGAGGCACGCAGGCGCTGGTGGAGCTCAAGCGCAGGTACCACAACAACGCGCTAGCCGAGGTGGTGCTCAACCAGAATGATTTTGACAAGATGTACATTGCCGACGGGCGGCTGATACAGGTAAAAGACCCCATTTTTCGCGAGCCGCAGGCGCACAACGGGCGCGCCCACTTTTACGCGCCGTACAAAATGCTGGGCAAGCTAAAGATTGATACGCTGTGGTTCAACGTGGGCGTGCTGTGGCTGGGCACCGCCCTGCTCTACGTAGCCCTCTACTTCGATTGGCTGCGGTGGGTGGTGTCGCAGAGCGACAAGCTGCGCCTGAGGCGCGTGGCTAAACGTATTGCAAGAATTATACCGAGCTAAAGGAGTGATGAGTAACGAGTGAAAAGTGATGAGTTACAGGTTACAAGAAATACGGAGAAGATGAAAACACATAAAGATTTGGAAGTTTGGAAAAGTTCTGTCGAAATGGTTACGACCATTTATCAACTCTCTCAAAAATTTCCGAAGGAAGAATTATATGGACTCTCCAATCAAATGAGGAGAGCTGCTGTTTCCGTTTCATCCAATATTGCAGAAGGCGCCGGTCGCCAATCAAATAAGGAGTTTATTCAGTTTTTATACATTGCGATGGGCTCATTATCTGAGTTGGAAACGCAGACAATAATAGCTCGCAACTTAGGTTTTATAAATCTTGAAGAAAAACGGCAGTGCGAAGAACAATACACTTCAATTGCAAAAATGTTGTCCGGTCTGATAAACTTTATTAAACAAAAAACTAACGTGTAATCTACTAACCACTAATCACTCGTCACTAATCACTTATTAAAAAATGAAAAACGTACTACTAATGACTGCTGCTGCAATGGCCCTCGTGGCCTCGTCGTGTGGCAACGACAACCCGCTGCTGGGCGAATTCAAAACACCGCATGGCGCCACGCCCTTTGACAAAATCAAAAACGAGCACTACATGCCCGCCTTTACCTACGGCATGGAGCAAGGCCGCAAAGAGGTCGATGCCATAGTGAACAACCCCGAGGCGCCCACCTTCGAAAACACCATTGCGGCGCTGGACTACGCGGGTGCGCTGCTCAACCGCACCAGCAGCATTTTTTTCAACCTCAACGAGGCCGAAACCAACCCCGAAATGCAAAAGATGGCGCAGGAGGTAATGCCCCTGCTCACCGAGTACAATAACGACATTAACCTGAACGAGCAGCTGTTTGCCCGCGTAAAAGCGGTGTACGAAGCGGCCGACCGCAGCGCCCTTACCCCCGAGCAGGCCATGCTGCTGGAAAAAACCTACAAAAACTTTACCCGCAGCGGCGCCAACCTCAGCGCGGCCGACAAGGAAAAGTACCGCGAGCTGTCGAAAACGCTCTCGAAGCTAAACCTTGATTTTAAGCAAAATGTGCTGGCTGAAACCAACGCCTACACGCTCAGCATTACCGACTCGGCCAAGCTGCAAGGCCTGCCCGCAGCGGCGGTGGAGCAAGCCGCCAAAACCGCCAGGGAAAAGGGGCTCGAGGGCTGGGTGTTTACCCTACAGCAGCCCAGCTACCTGCCGTTTATGAAGTACGCGCAAGACCGCGACCTGCGCAAGCAGCTCTACCGCGCCTACAACGTAAAGGGCAATCAGGGCAACGCCTACGACAATAACGAGGTGGTGCGCCAGATTGTAAACACGCGCCTGCAAATGGCGCAGCTGCTGGGCTACAAAACCTACGCCGACTACGCGCTTGAAAACCGCATGGCAGAAAATGCATCCAACGTAACCAAGCTGCTCACCGACCTGCTCAACGCCTCCAAGCCGTTTGGCAAGCAGGAGGTGGCCGAGGTGCAGGCCTACGCCAAGCGCAACGGAGCCAGCTTCGAAATTCAGCCCTACGACTGGTCGTTTTACTCCGAAAAGCTGCGCGATGAAAAGTACAGCATCAACGAGGAGTTGCTGCGCCCCTACTTCAAGGTGGACAACGTAACCAACGGTATTTTTGCGCTGGCCAACAAGTTGTACGGCATTTCGTTCAAGGAAAATAAAAGCATCCCCGTATATCACCCCGATGTAAAAGTCTACGAGGTGTTCGACAAGGATGGCTCTTTCCTGGCGCTCTACTACGCCGACCTGTACCCGCGCGAAGGTAAGCGTAACGGTGCGTGGATGAACGATATTCAGCTGCAAAGCAGGAAGAACGGCGTGGACACCCGCCCGCACATTGTCAACGTGTGCAACTTTACCAAGGCCACCGACAGCAAGCCCGCTCTGCTCACGTTCGACGAAGTAACTACCTTCCTGCACGAGTTTGGCCACGCGCTGCACGGCATGCTCTCGCAAGGTACCTACCCCAGCATCACGGGCACCAGCGTGTACCGCGATTTTGTGGAGCTGCCCTCGCAGATAATGGAGAACTGGGCAACCGAAAAGGAGTTCCTCGACATGTTTGCCGTGCACTACGAAACGGGCGAGAAAATTCCCGTGGAGCTGGTCGAAAAAATTGTGGCCAGCCAAAACTACCTGGCCGGCTACCTTACGCTGCGCCAGCTCTCATTCGGCATTTTGGATATGAACTACCACTCCATCGACAAGCCGCTTACGGGCAGCATCGATGCCTTTGAGGTAAAAGCCATTGCCCCCACGCAGCTGCTGCCCCGCACGGAGGGCACCAGCATCAGCACGGCGCTGAGCCACATTTTTGCAGGCGGATACGCGGCCGGCTACTACAGCTACAAGTGGGCCGAGGTGCTGGAGGCCGACGCCTACTCGCTGTTCAAAAAGAACGGGATTTTTGACCAGGCAACTGCTACCTCATTCCGCGAGAATATTCTCTCGAAAGGCGGCAGCGAGCACCCCATGGTGCTGTACAAGCGCTTCCGCGGACAGGAGCCCACGGTGGACGCGCTGCTGGTAAAGGAAGGATTTAAGAAGTAATGGATAATGGTTAATTGTTAATGATTAATGGGCCTTGGTCATAAAGTATAGATATAGACAGGATTTACAAAATTTACAGGATGTCTTTCATGTTAACCGAAGCTCGGCGAAGCCAATCTTGTAAATCCTGTCTATAAAACGACGATAGAAGTTTTTTCCATCATGTTGATTATCAAAAACGTGAAATGGATTAACAAGTTTGTGTCTTTATTTTGTTGTAAATCCTCGTGATTTCTTTATGGTAAAATCTATACTTAATTAGCAATTCCAGAAATTCATCAATAAAAAAAGGGGCAAGCCCCTTATATCGCACCGCTACAACCACCTACCCTTGCTACCTTCCGGTCCTGGGGGAGTTCAGCAGGAGCTGGTCGTATAAGACTTACCCCAAAGCGGATGCAAAGGTAGCAATTCTTTACGTTTTAGCAAATAAAAACTATCTTTGTGCCTACGAATAAAAAAAACAACCCTACAGATGGAAAACACGCAGGACAAAAAATCGGACGGATTCATAAAATACACCGCCACCTACGGCGCGTACTTAGGCATAGCCCTGGTCGCCGTTTCGCTGGTGGACTACATGCTCAATATGTACGGCACCTCGTCGTTTATGAACGCCATAAGCTACGCCGTATTTATAGGAGGTATTGTTGGCGCCACCCTGGCCTACCGCAGCAAGGCCCTCGGCGGATACATCGGCTACGGACAGGCGCTAAGGTTCGGCACCATGCTGTGCACCTTTGCCGCCGTCATACTCGGGGCGTACATGGCCATTCTGGTCAACTTTATCGACCCGGCCTACCTCGAAAAAAACTTCGACATCGTGGCTGAGAACATGGCCGCCAGCGGAGCGTACACCGAAGATCAGATTGACATGGCCATGAGCATGTCGCGCTCCATGACCACGCCCCTAAGCATGGTGCTCATTTCCATGCTGACATACTCCATTCTCGGTTTTTTGGTTTCGCTCGTAACCTCTATTTTCATAAAAAAGGAAAACCCCAACCCCAGCTTCTAAATCCGAATTTTAAAGTCTGAAATCCGAAATCACATGGATATTTCAATTGTAGTACCCATATACAACGAGGAGGAGTCGCTGCCCGAGCTCATGGCCTGGATCAAGCGCGTGGTTTACCAGCACAGGCTCTCGTGCGAGGTGGTAATGGTTGACGACGGCAGCACCGACCGCTCGTGGAAGGTGGTGCAAGGCCTGCAGAAGGAGTACGGCGACATGCTGCACGGCGTTCGCCTGCAGCGCAACTACGGCAAGGCCGCCGCGCTCTACTGCGGTTTTGCGGCAGCGCAGGGCAGCGTGGTCATTACCATGGATGCCGACCTGCAGGACAGCCCCGACGAAATTCCCGAGCTGTACCGCATGGTAAGCGAGGAGGGCTACGATGTGGTGTCGGGCTGGAAAAAGAAGCGCCACGACCCGCTGGGCAAGCGCCTGCCCAGCAAGCTGTACAACGCCACCGTGCGCATGGTTACGGGCATTAAGCTGCACGATATGAACTGCGGCCTCAAGGCGTACAAGCGAAAGGTGGTAAAAAGCATTGAGGTGTACGGCGACATGCACCGCTACATACCGGTGCTGGCCAAGCAGGCGGGCTTCAAAAAAATAGGCGAAAAGGTGGTACAGCACCAGGCGCGCAAGTACGGCGAAAGTAAGTTCGGCTGGCAGCGCTTCATGACGGGATTTCTTGACATGATGTCGGTCATATTTGTTACCAAATTCGGCAAAAAGCCCATGCACTTCTTCGGCGTAATGGGTACGCTCATGTTCTTCATCGGCCTGCTCATGGCCATTTACTTAGGCGCCAACAAAATTATCTGCATGAGCAAGGGAGCATCGGCGCCGCTGGTAACCAGCAGCCCCTACTTTTACATCGGGCTCACGGTAATGGTAATGGGAACGCTGCTCTTCCTTTCGGGCTACCTCGGCGAGCTCATCGCCCGCAGCTCCGGCGACCGGAACCAGTACCTGGTGGAGGAAGAGATATAAATACACACGACACGAAGGGGCACAACTTTAGCCGGCGCCTACGCCGAACGGAAAATATAAAATAGTGCTATTGTCAGGAGATTCCTCGACTTCGCTGCGCTTCGCTCAGGGTTCGCTCGGAATGACGATTGCGTAAGGTAAAGAAATGGAGGGGGAGCGGCTATGCCGCTCCCCCTCCATTAAAGATAAAGTGGCAATCCTCATTCCGACCAAACGAGCGAGGTACGAGCAAGCGCGTGGAGGAATCTCCATGCATGAACTACGAATAACTTGAATCTTTGAATCTTGAATCTTTGAATTTTGAATCTTTAAATAAAAATTATGCTACCAGAAAACGCTAATCGTGAGCTAAAGCCCGGCGAAACCTACGAGCCGGTGATGTCGCCCAACAAAAAGTACCCCGAGGTAAACCTGTGGTCTATTGCCTGGGGCGTAGTCATGGCCGTGCTGTTTTCAGCGGCAGCCGCCTACCTGGGCCTGAAGGTGGGGCAGGTTTTCGAGGCTGCCATTCCCATTGCCATTATTGCGCTGGGCTTATCGAGCGCTGCCAAGCGCAAAAATCCGCTGGGCGAGAACGTCATTATCCAGTCCATCGGGTCGGCCTCGGGGGTGATTGTGGCCGGCGCCATTTTTACGCTGCCCGCGCTGTACATTCTGCAGGCCAAGTACCCCGAGCTCACGGTCAACTTCGGCCAGATTTTCTTCAGCTCGCTGCTGGGCGGATGCTTAGGCATTCTTTTCCTCATCCCCTTCCGCAAGTACTTTGTGAGCGACATGCACGGCAAGTACCCCTTCCCCGAGGCCACGGCCACCACGCAGGTGCTGGCCAGCAGCGAGAAGAGCGGGGGACAGGCGAAGTTGCTCATCATCAGCGGGCTCATTGGCGGCCTGTACGACTTTGTGGTGGCCACCTTCGGCGCGTGGAGCGAGGTATTCAGTACCCGCGTATTCGCCCTTGGCGAAATGGTGGCCGACAAGGCCAAGATTGTATTTAAGCTCAACGTAGGCTCGGCCCTGCTCGGCCTGGGCTACATTGTGGGGCTGAAGTACGCGGCCATTATCTGCGCCGGCTCGTTCCTGTCGTGGTACGTTTTCATTCCGCTGCTCGCCCACTTTGTCGATGGGCAAACCATTGCCGTGGGCGCAGGCGTTACCCAGCTGCTGGGCGACATGAGCGCCGAGGAAATTTTCCGCACCTACGTGCGCAACATCGGCATTGGCGGCATCGCCATGGCGGGCGTAATCGGCATCATCCGCTCATCGGGCATCATAAAATCGGCCATAGGGTTAGCAGCCAAGGAAATCGGCGGCAAGCACAAGTCGGCCGGCGTGGACAAGCGCACGCAGCGCGACCTGCCCATGAAGGTTATTGCCATCGGCATTTTGATTTGCCTTATTCTGGTCTTCGTGTTCTTCTACTTCGGCGTGGTGCACAACCTCACCTACGCCATTGTGGGCTTGCTCATAGTGGCCGTCATTGCGTTTTTATTCACCACCGTTGCGGCCAACGCCATTGCCATTGTGGGCACCAACCCCGTCAGCGGCATGACGCTGATGACGCTGATTCTGGCCTCGCTCATCCTTGCCGGCGTGGGGCTTTCGGGCACGGCCGGCATGGTGGCCGCGCTGGTTATCGGCGGCGTGGTGTGCACGGCGCTATCCATGGCCGGCGGCTTCATTACCGACCTCAAGGTTGGCTACTGGCTGGGCTCGACGCCCATCAAGCAGCAATCGCTCAAGTTTCTCGGCACGCTGGTTTCGGCGGCCACCGTGGGCGGCGTAATGATGATACTGAACAAAACCTACGGCTTTACGGGCAGCAACGCGCTGGTGGCGCCGCAGGCCAACGCCATGGCCGCGGTCATTGAGCCGCTCATGAGCGGCCAAAGCGTGCCCTGGCTGCTGTACCTTGCGGGAGCTGTGCTGTCGCTTATCCTTACCATGGTGGGCGTTCCGGCGCTGGCCTTTGCGCTGGGCATGTTCATTCCGCTGGAGCTGAATACCCCACTGCTGGTGGGCGGCATTGTGAGCTGGTACGTAAGCACGCGCAGCAAGGATGCCGCGCTGAACCAATCGCGCAACGAGCGCGGCACGCTCATGGCCTCGGGCTTTATTGCCGGCGGAGCGCTGTTCGGCGTGTTCAGCGCGCTGCTTACCTACCTTGGCTTCAACTACATCAACCCCGAGTGGGCCGGGTCGCATGCGGCCGAGGTGCTGGGGCTGGCCATGTACGCGCTGCTCATAGGCTACTTTATTTGGAGCACGCTACGCGCTAAGAAGGTGTAAATGACGGGGCAAAACAGCTCCTGCATCAATCCAAAAAGGCAATACAACCATTTGTCCCTTAATTATTTACAAAATTTAACAAATCACTCTAACTACAACTTGCTAAACTTGTTAGCTGGCGGTAAATCCCAAAACTCCATTGCAGCGCCTTGTTATTACGGGCAGTATTTTTATCTTTGCTTTTGCTAATCCACATGAGATTTTCAACCCAAGGTAGCATCTTAAAATTACAGCTATGGATTTTGAAAAAAGAGACGACGAAAGGATGGATAACGAAATCTTTTCACGGCCGGTAAAAGCAGGCAAGCGTACCTACTTCTTCGATGTTAAGGCCACGCGCGAAAACGACTACTACCTTACCATTACCGAGAGCAAGCGCAAGGTTGACCGCGATGGTAAGTTTACCTACGACAAGCACAAAATTTTTCTGTACAAGGAAGACTTTGACAAGTTTGTGGAAGGAATGCAGGAGGTAATTGACTACATAAAAAAGAATGCCCCTGAGGTAAAGCCGCGCAGCAACGAACAGCAAAGCGCATCGGATTACTCCAGCGTAAGCTTCGACGACTTGAAGTAGTAAAAAAAACGGCTGCTCCCAACGCGGGAAGCAGCCGTTTTCCTTTTTATCGCTCATCGGCCGAGCGCTCGTTTACTATCCTATCCAGCTCATCAACGCTTAGGGGCTTTACCGTCGAAATAATCATATTTTGATCCATAAAGCTGCCCAGCTCGTTGCACTCCGCTATGCAGCGCTCGAGCAGGCGCTTCACGTTGGTGCGCATGGGTATGAGCGCAAAAATTCTTACGTAGCCGCCCTCAAACGTTACGCTCTCAACGGTTGCCCCACTCTGCTTTAGCTGGTACTCCACCTCCTTTTGTACCAGCTGCTGCTGCGCACCGCTAAGCGGCGCACGGTTGCGCGACATCAGCGCCACAAAAAAGCGCATGCGCTCGCCCTCGCCACCCATGCCGCTGGCCACCAGCACCTGATTCTCGCCCAAAATCGACGCCTCCAAAAACAGTTTGCTCTGGTAGGCGGCCATTTGCGCAAACTCCTTTACCTCGCCGGGGCACTGCTCCACGTAGCGCTCCAGGCTGCGCATGGCCTCCACGCTGTCCACCATGGACAGGTGCACCAGCAGCTGCTTGAGCTCGGCAAACGGAGTATCGGGGCTGAAAAGGCGGGCTTCGTTTTTCTTAAAAAAATCGTGGCTGAAGCTTTCGTCCACCTTGCCCAGCATTTCCAAAAACTCCATCTGCGTATCCACGCCCAGGCTAATGTCCATTACCCTAAACTTCAGCGGAAGCCCCTCCAAGAAGCGCTCAAATCCGCCATCCTGCATATTTTCTAACTCATCCATAGGCTTGCAAAGGTAATCCGATTTTTGGAATTTGAAATTTGAAATCATAGCCTTATATTTGTACCAAAATCCCCACACCATGAAGGTACACCACTTAGGCGAGCGCAGCTCCGTGCTTAACCGGTTCATTGCGGAAATACGCGATGCCGAAATTCAGAAAGACAGCCTGCGCTTTAGGCGCAACCTTGAGCGCATCAGCGAAATTTTCGCCTACGAAATCAGCAAAGAAATGAGCTGCCAACCGCTCACGGTACAAACCCCGCTGGGCGTTGCCGAAACCTGCGTGCCCAACGAGGAGGTGGTCATTGCCTCCATTATGCGCGCCGCACTGCCCATGCACCAGGGTATGCTCAACTACTTCGACAAGGCGCAGAATGCCTTCATTTCGGCCTACCGCAAGTACGGAAAGGATAACAAATTTACCATTTCGTTCGAGTATATGTCAAGCCCCTCCACCGAGGGAAAAACCATTATCCTGTGCGACCCCATGCTCGCCACAGGAGCCTCTATCGAGTTGGCATACCGCGCGTTAATTGAGCGCGGCATGCCTAATAAAGCCCACATAGTAAGCATTATAGCCAGCAAGGACGGGATAGAGTTTCTCAAAAAAAATCTTGGTGCGCACAAGGAAGTTTCGCTATGGGTAGCCGCCGTTGACGACGAGCTGACCGTAAAATCTTACATTGTGCCGGGCCTCGGCGACGCAGGCGACCTGGCCTACGGCGATAAGCTTTAGAGAATGGAGAATGGACAATGGAGAATGGAGAATTAAGAAGCTGTTTTGAGTTTTAGAAAAAGACTTTCTACTCTCTGCGGGGAATATATTTTAGTGATTATCCCGAATTTTATCCCTACATTGTAACCATACGGTAACCCAGAACACCTAACGCCAGAGGCGTGACAACCTTGTAGCCAGGGGTGTAAGCCCCTGGTGGCTTGATGTAGCATAGCGTGTGGCGCGCGGAGCACACTTTTCCCTTGAAAAAACACCTGTGCTCCGCGCGCAAAATGCACCGCTTACCATGATTTCCAGGGGCTTCACCCCTGGCTACATGCTGACAGCCTTGCGGGCTGAATACTCATACTAATAGGTGGGAAGGGGTAAAATTCGGGATAATCATATAATGTGATAAGCTACGGCTCTTCTTTCTCCGCTGCTCATGATTACCCATTCATTCTCCATTGTTCATTATTAACTGTTTGACGTGAAAATTTCCAGCATAGATTTCGGCCAGCAGCCCGCCTTTCTCGCCCCCATGGACGAGGTTACCGATGCATCGTTTCGCTACATGTGCAAGCACTTCGGCGCAGCCATGGTGTACACCGAGTTTGTATCGAGCGACGGCCTCATTCGCGATGCCGAAACCACCGTAAACAAGCTGCGCATATACGACCACGAGCGCCCCGTGGGCATTCAGCTCTACGGCCACCTCATCGACGCGATGGTGGAGGCAGCGCGCATTGCCGAGCAGGCGCAACCCGATGTGATTGACATCAACTTTGGCTGCCCCATGAAGAAAATTGCCAACCGCGGCGCGGGCAGCGGCATGATGCGCGATGTACCAAAAATGGTGGAGATGACAAGGCAAATTGTCAACGCCGTGAAGCTGCCCGTTACCGTAAAAACCCGCCTGGGCTGGGACGAGGACAGCAAAAATATTGTGGAAATTGCCGAGCGGCTGCAGGATGTAGGCATTGCCGCGCTTACCATTCACGGCCGCACCCGCAACCAAATGTACAAAGGCCAGGCCGACTGGACGCTCATCGGCGAGGTAAAGCGCAACCCCCGTATGGCCATTCCTATTATTGGCAACGGCGACATAAAAAGCGCACAGGATGCCAAAAACGCCTTTGACCGCTACGGCGTGGACGCCGTGATGGTGGGGCGCGCCACCTACGGCCGCCCATGGATTTTTAAGGAAATAAGCACCTTTCTGCAAACGGGCGAGGCGCTCCCCGACCCCAACGTGCGCGAGCGGGTAGAAATTGCCAAGCTGCACTTTTCAAAATCGCTGGAGTACAAAAACGGCAAGCACGCCATACTCGAAATGCGGCGGCACTTCAGCACCTACTTCAAGTACCTGCCCGAGTTTAAGGAAACACGGCTCAAGCTGGTAACCTCGGAGGAACCCGAGGAAATTTTTGCGCTGCTCAGCTACATCGGCGAGCGCTGGGGCGACTGCCTTGTGGGCCACAGCATGGCGTAGCTGCTCTTACATTTCGGCAGGTAAGGGCTTTTGCCTCCGGCAAAAGCTAAAAAAAATTGCACAAGGGAATATTTCTCCAGCTATCCTGTTGCAAAGTTCGATAATATCGCTATATTTGCCCATAATATTTAAGGCGCTCGGTTAGGCCGAGCGTTTTTCGGACACTACACGCGCTATGCGTGTGGGGTTTGTGTTTTTTCACTACAAATTCGTCTTTTTCAACATTTTTTTAACAAACTATTTTTTTTAAATCATGGAAAAAACAAAAAAATCGAGCAAGTCGAAAATCGCAGACATTTTTGCGGGCGCTACCATTGTTCTTTGTATAACAATTGGTTTTCTGATGTGGAAGTATGTCATGGGTGACCCTTCAAACTTTGAAGGCGGCGACCCCAACGGACACCCGCTACCGGGCAACTTCCTTGGACAAATTTATAAGGGGGGTGTTATTGTGCCCGGTCTTATGGGCTTGCTCCTTATGTCTATTGTATTTTCCATTGAAAGGTTCTTTGTAATTACCAAGGCCGAAGGTAAGGGCAACCTGGGTAAGTTTGTCAACGCAGTTCAGGTTAACATCAGCGCCGGTAAGATTGACGAAGCGCTGGAGCAGTGCGACAAGCAAAAGGGTTCGGTGGCCAACGTTATTAACGCTGCGCTGGTAAAGTATAAGGACGTGCGCGCCGAAGGCTTTGACTCGGAAAAAGCATCGGAAATGATTCAAGCCGAAATTGAGGAGGCCACCTCGCTTGAAATGCCCACGCTCGAAAAGAACATGACCATCATCGCCACGCTGGTATCCATCGGTACGCTGCTCGGTCTGCTCGGAACCGTATCCGGTATGATCAAGGCCTTTGCCGGACTGGCCGTATCGGGAACCCCCGACCAAGCGCAGCTGGCAAATGGTATTTCTGAGGCTCTGATCAACACCGCTACCGGTATCAGCACCTCCATTCTGTCCATTATCTCTTACAACTTCTTTACCTCTAAAATCGACACGCTTACCTACTTCATTGACGAGGCAGGTGCCGTTATTACCCAGACGTACCGCAAGCTGAAGAGCAAGTAATTTTTTTAGCGCAAGTATTTACAATAAAAAATTACTAGCTATGGCAAAAGTAAAAATGAAAAAGAAGAAGACAACGATCGACATGACGGCCATGTGCGATGTGGCTTTCCTGTTGTTGTCCTTCTTTGTTATGACATCTACCGCCAAGCTGCCCGAGCCTTTCCCGGTTGATACACCTTCCTCTACGGTGCAGACTAAGCTGCCCGACTCGAACGTGGGTACCATTACCGTGGGCGAAGGAAAGGTGTTTTTCGGCGTAACCGGCAAGGAAGTGCGCAGGCGCATGCTTGAGCGCATGTCGGAAAAGTATGGTATTTCGTTTACCGCTGCTGAGGCTGATGCGTTTTCGCTAATCGACTTCTTTGGTGTTGATATTCACCAGATGAAGCAGCTTATTGCCCTCCCCGGCTCGGAGCGCAACAAGCAAGGATTGCAGCCCGGCATTCCCTGCGACTCGGCAAACAACCAGCTTCGCGAGTGGATTCTGAACGCACGCCTTGCCACCAAGGAGATTAACAAGGCCGATCTGGACATTGCCATTAAGGGCGACAAAGATACCGATTATCCAACCGTAAAACAGGTAATTGATATTTTGCAGGAGCAAGGAAAGAACAACTTCTTTCTGGTAACCGGCCTGAGAGGTGAAGATTTTTAACCCGAAAAAAATGTAAAGAATGGCAGAACTAAATACAGGCGATAGCGGTGGTAAAGGTAAAAAGGTAAGAAGTAAAAAAATGAGCGCCGGCGTTGACCTTACGGCAATGGTGGACTTGGCTTTCCTGCTTATCACGTTTTTCATACTTACTACTACGCTTTCAAAGCCGCAATCAATGAATCTTGCCATGCCCGATAAAACGGAGCAGAGCAAGAAAAATGAGACTAAGGTGTCCGACCAACGTACCATAACGCTGCTGCTGGGAACCAAAAATCAGCTGGTGTGGTACATGGGCGAGGCAAAAAAGCCTCTCGACGGACCACAGGTTACCGGCTACGGCAAGAATGGCATCCGGCAGGTGCTGCTCGCCAAAAATCAGCAGGTGCTGGCCCACACGCAGGACTTGGAAAAGGGCTTGATCGTAATCATTAAGCCGAGCGAAAAGACCAAGTACCACAACGTGGTGGATGCGCTGGACGAAATGGCCATTACGGGTGTAAAAACCTACGCCATTGTTGATATTTCACCCGACGAAGTAAAGATGCTGGAGGCCGAAGGCTTGAACAGCGATGAAGGGACGAGCCCCGAAGGGATTGCCGCCAACAACCAGTAGTGTGGTGTAAAACCGTTAAGCCCAAAGCTGACAGACTACACAACATTGCATACATAGGTTTTTAAACTATTTTACAAGTAAAAAATATGCTGAATTCCAAGATAGACCTATTTGGCCAAGGTTGGATAGACACCGTGTTTGAGACCCGCAACAAGGAGTACGGTGCCTACGAGCTGCGAAGCCGAGAGTCGAGGAGGACAATCAGGGCGCTCATTATCGGAGCAGCGCTTTTTGTTACCCTCATTAGCCTTCCGGTTCTTCTCAAGAAATACGGAGATACGCTGGGCCTCAAAAAGAAGCAAACCATTGACCAGGTTATAACCATGGTAACGCTGCCACCTCCTCCCAAAAATGAGCAGCTAAAGGAAATAGCTCCACCCGCCGCCCCACCCGAAATGAAGTCGCTCACGGAGGTAAAAAAGTTTACCCCACCCGTGGTAGCGCCCGAGGAGGAGGTGGTAGAGGAAATTGTGTCGCAGGAGGAGCTTAAAACCAAAAAAGCCGGAGCCCAGGACGTAAAGGCCAGCGACGATGGTGACATTGTGATTGACGAAACGCCGGTGGAGGTGGTGCAGGAAAAGGCCATTATTGAGGACGAAGAAGTACACGTATTCCAGGCGGTAGAAGTTCCCCCCGGATTTCCGGGCGGCATGGCTAAGTTTACCCAGTACATTGTAGACGAACTTGGCCACATTGAAGTGGAGGTGCAGAAGCTGCCGCTGCTGCTACGGTTTGTGATTGAAAAAGACGGGCGCCTGACCGACATACAGGTGCTGCGCGACGGCGGCTACCCCGATATTGCCAAGCGCGCCGTACGCGTGCTGGAGCGCTGCCCCAAGTGGAAGCCCGGTGTGATTAACGGTAAAAGCGTGCGCGTGGCATACGTGGTTCCGATTACTATTACCATGCAGTAGAATGAACTTCAGCCAAAAAACCGGCAAGCAAAAAATAGTCTTTATTTTGGGCATCGGCATATTTGCCATGTACCTGGCGTTGGGATTGGTGTTCATATTTATGAAAAACATTCCCTTCAACCTATCGCCGGTGCTCAGAGTAGGATTTGGCATAGTGCTCGTTGCTTACGCCGTTTTCAGGCTATACCGACTTACCAAACAGGAGTAAAAACACCCAATGAAACACGTTAGCTACCTTTTGCTTAGCCTTGCCTGCGCCAGCCTTTTCTCATGCAAGCCGAGAGTAAAAGTGGTCGAATCGCCCACGCGTGGCAACGTAACGATTTTGGTTGACGAGACCTTCTACCCCATGGTGGAGGGTCAGGTACAGGTATTTGAAAGCCTGTACAAGTACGCAGACATAAACATCGTTATGCTGCCCGAGCACGAGATTGCCGGTCAGCTAACGCTTGACTCGGCACGCATTGCCATCCTCTCGCGCGAGCTGACCGCCGGCGAACTTGCCCACTTTGAGAGCAAGCAGCTGATTCCGCGCACCACCGACCTTGCCTATGATGCCATTGCCCTTATTGTAAACAAAGGGCAGAAAAAGCAAAAGATTAGCGAAAGCGAGCTACAGCAAATACTTACCGGAGCAGCCAACCCCGGCGGCTACACGCTGGTGTTTGACCACTCGCAATCGAGCACGGTGCAGTACATGAAAAATTTTGCTGAAATCGAAAATTTATCGAACGTCTACTCACTGAGCAGCAACGCCGAGCTCATACGGTATGTAGCCACGCACAGCAACACCATTGGATTCATTGGCATAGACTGGCTGTACGAACCCGATAGCACCCTGCAGCCGTACGTTGACAAAGTGCGGGTAATGGGTGTTGGGAGCGAGAAGGGGTATTACAAGCCCACGCAAAACGACATAGCGCTCGGCGCCTACCCTTTTATTCGTAAAATACGCATTGTGAACGCGCAGGGGACGGCCGGCCTCGGCCTGGGTTTCTCCACCTTTATGGCCGGCAGCGTGGGGCAGCGTATTATACTGAAATCGGGGTTGGTGCCTGTCAGCTACCCCAAGCGAGAAATAGTTATAAACAACCAAATACAATAAACAAAACACCACAGAAGAATGAAAAAGTTACTGATTTGTTTTTTGGCGGCGGCTACCAGCCTCAATGCTTACAGCCAAAATCTGAAAGATGTGCAAAAAGCGCTTGAAGGAGAGCAGTACGAAAAAGCACGCATTATGCTCGAGGAGCTCGTGAAAACCGACTCGCTACAGGGAGAAAACTACTTTCACCTGGGAAACATGTACCTCCTGCTCGGCGAAGATAAGCTGGCCCTCAGCACCTACAAAAAAGGAGCTACGCGGAAGAAAGACGGCAAGTTGAACTACGTGGGCATTGGCCAGTTTTTCCTTGACGAAGCGCAGCCCGATTCGGCCGCAAAATACTTTGGTAAGGCGCTGGAAAAGGTGCGCAAAAAGGACACCAAGGAGCTGATGTACATTGCCCGCGCCTACAACCAATCGTACAAACCCGACTACGCCAAAGCTGCCGAGTATGCCAAACGCGCCACTGCCATTAACCCCAAGCTGGCGCAGGCCTACCTCATACTGGGTGATGCCGAGTTCAACTTAGGCAACGCCAGCGAAGCATACAGCGCCTACCGCACCGCGTACGACCTCGACAACGACCTGCTGCGCGCCCAGCTGCACCTGGCCGTGATTACCAAAAACTCACGCGCTTTTGATGAGGCTGTGCAAACCATCAACGATATTTTGGCCATTAACCCCGAGTACGGCCCCGCCTACCGCGAGCTGGCGGAAACCTACTACCTGTGGTCATCGGTGGAGAACGACCACCGCAAGGAGTACATTGCAAAAGCGCTGGGCTACTACAAGCAGTACCTCCAGCACACCGACCAGTCGCTCAACTCGCGCATGCGCCACGCCGACTTCTTGATTCTGGCCAAGGACTACGAAGCGCTGGAAAAAGAAGCGCATGAAATGCAAAAGCTGGATAAGGTAAACCCGCGCATACTGCGGTACCTGGGCTACTCGGCCTACGAGAACGGAAACTACCAGGAAGCCATAAAGGCTATCAACGAATTTATATCAAAGGTTGAACCTAAGCGCGTGGTAGGTACCGACTACCTTTACCTGGCCCGTGCTCACAGAAACTTAGCCGTAACCCTCGAAGGTGTTATGCTTGATAGCGTAATGTTTGAGCAAATGCTCAACAGCCTTTCGCTGGCCATAGCCAAGGAGGTAGTGCTTGATAAGGAATTCAGCCAGCTAGGTATAGCATTTTTTAAAGTGCAAGACTACACCAACGCCACCAAGTTGTTTGGGGTGCTTATCAAATCACCTAAGAGCGCGCTGATAGATAAACTCTACTTTGCCAACTCCGTTTTTTACAACGTGGCCAACCGTGATTCGGCGGAGCAGGTACAACTTCAGCCCATTATAGTTAAGGCCGACAGCGTATTTGGCGAGGTAACCACCGAGGCACCCAAAACGCAGGACGCCTACTTTAACCGGGCCAGGCTCAACCGCTGCATTATAAGTGACTCGGCAAAGGTTAGAACGGTAGAATACTTTAGCGACTACATTAAGGTCGTAAGCGAGAAGCCAGAGGAAGTGGCCAAAGAAAGGGTTCGCGCTAAAATATCGGAGGCCTACACCACCATTGGCGCCTACTACGCCGAAAGCGATACCCAAAAAGCGATTGAAAGCTTTACCAAGGCTGTTGAGTTTGACCCTACCAACGAGCACGCCCTGAGGTCGCTCGACTACTTCCTCAAGCCCGAAAAGGACAACAACAAGCCGAAGAAGTAAAGCTGTAGCTTGCTTTAACAGCGCTGTAGCAAAAAGCCGCCGTAGATATTTTCTGCGGCGGCTTTGCTTATTCACTCCAGGTAGCACCTTGACCCTAACAGGGTTTTGAGACCCTGTTAGGGTTTTCCTTGATTGACTTAAAGCTTGCTCTAATTTTCAAAACCCAAAAAATATCGCTATTTTTCGCAGGATTACTTCCTAACAAAAACATACCCCCGATGAAAAAAGCTACCATGGCGGCAGGCGCTCTGCTGCTGACCGCCTGCTTTAAACCCGCCCCGGAGGCGGCTGACCTGAAGCTGTGGTTCGACACGCCGGCCGCATACTTTGAGGAGAGCTTCGTGCTGGGCAACGGCCGTATGGGCGCCACAGTTTACGGCGGGGTACGCTCCGAAAAGGTTGACCTGAACGACATTACCCTCTGGTCGGGCGGCCCAGTTGAGGAGCCGGTCAACCCCGATGCGTACAAGGTAATTCCCGCCATTCGCCAAGCGCTCGCAGAGGAGAACTACCGGCTGGCCGACCGGCTAAGCAAGCAGCGCCAGGGCCGCTTTTCGCAATCCTACGCGCCGGTGGGGACAATGCGCCTCGACTTTGCCCACAGCGATACCGCCCGCGCATACTACCGCGAGCTCGACATCGACAAGGCCGTTGCAACAACGCGCTACACCGTTGACGGGGTCGAATATACGCGCGAATATTTTGTTTCCCACCCCGCCCAGGTAATGGCAATACGCCTTACGGCAAGCCGCAGGGGAGCGCTCAACTTCGACCTGCGCTTCGACAGCCCGCTGCCGCACCACACGCAGGCCGACGGGCCAATGCTCCGGGCGCAGGGCTACGCCCCCTACCACGCCGAGCCCTCCTACCGCAAGACGGACAACCCCGTGCGCTTTGACCCGAAGCGGGGTACGCGCTTCACCTCGCTTATCCAGCTTCAAAATACCGATGGAGAGATAAAGGCGGGCGACAGCACGCTCAGCGTAAGGAATGCCTCCGAGGTAACCGTGCTGGTGGCGGTGGCCACCAGCTTCAACGGCTTCGACCGCGACCCTGTGGCCGACGGGGCCGACCACACGGCCTTAGCCGCCGGGCGCATGAACGGCGCGCTTTCGCAAAACTATGCAGCGCTCCGAGAGGCGCACATGGAGGATTACCGGTCGTTCTTCCGGCGCGTGTCACTAAGCCTGGGCGATGCCCCCGCCCCCACCCTTCCCACCGGCGAGCGGCTGAAGCGCTACACCGGCGGGGCGGACGACAAGGGGCTTGAAGCCCTCTACTTCCAGTACGGCCGCTACCTGCTGATATCCTCCTCGCGTACGCCCGACGTACCGGCCAACCTCCAGGGGCTTTGGAACCCCTACGTTCGCCCGCCCTGGAGCTGCAACTACACGATGAACATCAACGTTGAGGAGAATTACTGGCTGGCCGAAAACACCAACCTCTCGGAAATGCACAGCCCGCTGCTGACTTTCGTCGAAAGGCTGGCGAAAACGGGCGAAAGCACCGCCCGCGACTACTTCGGCACCCGCGGCTGGGCGGCGGGGCACAACTCCGACATTTGGGCCATGAGCAACCCCGCAGGCGATTTCGGCTGGGGCAACCCCGTGTGGGCCGAATGGGGAATGGGAGGCGTGTGGGCGGCCACCCACCTATGGGAGCATTTTTCGTACACGCGCGACACGGCATTTCTGCAAAAAGCCTACCCGCTGATGAAGGGAGCAGCCCGCTTTTGCCTTGACTACCTCATTGAAGGGCCCGACGGTACGCTGCTTACCTCGCCCTCCACCTCGCCCGAGTGCAACTACCGGCTGCCCGACGGGTACGCGGGCTCGGTAAGCTACGGCGCCACCTCCGACCTGGCGCTGATGCGCGAGCTATTTCCTCAGGTTATTGCCGCCTGCAGCGTGCTGGGCATCGACAGCGATTTTTCAGCCGAAACCAGGCAGGCGCTCGACCGCCTGCATCCCTACAAAATAGGGGCGCAGGGCCAGCTGCAGGAGTGGTACCACGACTGGGCTACGGCCGAGCCTGCGCACCGCCACACCTCGCACCTGATTGGCCTCTACCCGGGCAGTCACATTTCGCCGGCAGCAACGCCCGCGCTGGCGGCCGCCTGCCGCCGCACGCTCGAGCTGCGCGGCGACGACGCCACGGGTTGGGCAATGGGCTGGCGCATCAACCTGTGGGCACGCTTGGGCGATGGGAATCACGCCTACAAAATGTACCGCCGCCTGCTGCAATACGTTGCTCCCGACGGTGCGCAAATCAAAGGCTTTAAGTTTGTGGGCGGCACCTACCCGAACCTTTTCGATGCGCATCCGCCCTTCCAAATCGACGGCAACTTCGGGGCGGCGGCGGGTGTGGCCGAAATGCTGATGCAGTCGGACGGGCAAGTAATCCGGCTGCTGCCCGCCCTGCCCGATGCCTGGGACAGGGGTACGGTGCGTGGGCTGTGCGCCCGGGGCGGCTTCGAGCTGTCGCTTTCGTGGAAAAACCACCGGCTACGGGAGGTTAGCCTTTTCTCGAAATCCGGCGGCAGCATTCGCTTAGCCTACGGCGAAGCACAGCGCGAGGTATCGCTCAAGGCCGGCGAGAGCAGGCGCATCAGCTGGTAGTATGTTTTTTTTGATTTTTAAAGCGAGCGCTACAGCAGCGGGGAGAAGAAGCGCATGATGACCTGCACGGCCTTTTTCCACCACGGGCGGCGGGCCCAGGCCTCGGGCAACAGCTCCCGGCAGCCCTCCATGTCGCGCAGGAAAATCTCGCGGTTGCGGGCCGCCACCTCCGGGTCGTACATGAACGAGTTGATTTCGAAGTTGAGCTCCAGGCTGCGGTAATCAAGGTTGGAGGATCCGATGATGGAGAGGTAGTCGTCAATGACCATGCTCTTGGCGTGGCTGAAGTAGCCCTCTATTTCGTGAATGTGAATGCCCGCCGCGAGGACCTCGTCAAATCCCGCCTGAATGGCCCAGTCCATGAAGGCGAAGTCGGATTTGCGCGACAGCATCAGCCGCACCTCCACACCGCCCAGCGCGGCCGTTTTCAGCGCCCGCATCACCGGGTCGGTGGGCAGGAAGTAGGGCGTTTGGATGTAGATGTACCTCTGCGCATTCTCAATGGCGCTGACCACGGCCAGGGCGTAGTACGGGAAGGCGGAGTCGGGCGCCTCGGGAACAATCTGCATCAGGTTGTCCGAGTACTTCTCCTGCACGGGGAAGTAGTCGGCCAGGCTCTCCCCGGGCAGCTCCCCGCCCGAGTCGCACCAGGCCTGAAAAAAATTCAGCTGCAGGCCGTGTACCCCCTGCCCGTGCAGGCGCAGGTGCGCATCGCGCCAGCGCTGGGTTTGGCTGGTAATGTTCATGCCCCCTACGTAGCCCACCCGCCCGTCGATGACCACCAGCTTGCGGTGGTTGCGGTTGTTGAGGCTACGGTGAATGCTCGAGAGGGAGAGTTTGAAAAAGGGGTTAACCTCCACCCCGCTGCGCCGCATCCGGTTGTAGTAGGCGGGCAGGATGTCAATGTTGGCAATGTTGTCGTAAATGAAGCGCACCTTGACCCCCTCGGCAGCCTTGCGCATTAATATTTCGCGAATGCGGCGGCTAATTTTGTCGCGGCGAAAAAGAAAGTACTCGAAATGGATGTGCTCCTTAGCGCGCTCCAGGTCTTCGATGAGCATCTCCAGCTTACGGTTGCCGTCGGTAATAATCTCCACGCGGCTGCCGTGCAGCACCCGCGAGTGGTTGTTGCCAGCCAGCAGGGTTACCAGGCGGTGGTAGCGGGGGTCAATCAGGTTAAAATGCCCGTTGTACTCCTTGGTGTAGGCCTCCACGTTACCGGGCAGCAAGGGCACCACCTTCTCAAAAAACCTGCGGCGGTTTTTCTCCGTATCGCCGATACGCCTGCGGTCGAAGCCGAAGACGTAGTAGAACAGCACCCCGAGGACGGGCAGGAAGACAATCAGCGCCAGCCACGCCAGCGACTTGCTCGGATTCGAGTTCGACCTATCGGTAAAGATGAGCCAAAGCGTTACCGCAAGCAGCAGCGCATAGCAGCCCGTCAGTATCCAATGAATGATATCCATAGCCCGAAATGGATTTTCTTAGACATGATTTACATGTTTTTTTATACGAAGGCCGGCTATCCAGCTAAATCCTAACAGAGTTTTGAACCCCTGTTAGGGTCATGGCGCTACTTTTTTGTGAGCAACCTTTTGATGCCTTTTGCTATTTCCATTATGGGCAAGGGAAGCAGCGACAGGGCCGCCACCCAGCACCACTGCTCGCCGGTAAGCGTAGTCAGGTGGAACACGTTGTGCAGGGCAGGTACCTCGAGCACCGTCAGCATGAGGGCGCACACCAGCAGGATTGCCCCGAGCAGGTGCTTGTTGCTGAAGAGATTCGAGAAGGCCGAGCGGTAGGTTGAGCGAACGTTGAACACGTGCGCCAGCTGCGAGAAGGCCAGCACGGCAAAAGTCATGGTCTGCGCCGCCTCAACGCTGGTTTGCATACCGATGCGGAAAGCTGCCAGGGACAACAGGCCAATCATGGTGCCCTGCAGGAAGACGCGTATGGAGAAGGTGCGGTTCATAATGCTCTGCCTGGAATCGACAGGGCGGCGGCGCATCACATCGGGCGCCGCCGGGTCGATGCTCAGCGCCAGCGCAGGTAAACTATCGGTTACCAGGTTAATCCACAGGATGTGAATAGGCAGTAGCGGAGTAGCCCAGTTGGCCAGCACGGCAATAAAGAGCACCACCACCTCGCCGATGTTGGTCGATAGCATGAACTGAATTGCCTTCAGAATGTTGTCATAAATGCGGCGGCCCTCCTCCACAGCGGTAACCACGGTGGCAAAGTTGTCGTCGGTAAGCACAATGTCGGCGGCCTCCTTCGAGACATCGGTGCCGGTAATGCCCATGGCGCAGCCAATGTCGGCCAGCTTAAGCGCCGGAGCATCGTTTACCCCGTCGCCCGTCATGGCCACAATCTCGCCCTGGCTCTGGAAGGCCTTTACGATACGCACCTTGTGCTCGGGCGAAACGCGGGCGTAAACGGCAATCTTATGCACGTTGCCGCAAAGCTCCTCATCGCTCATTTGCTCCACATCGGCGCCGGTGCGGGCCTCCTCGCCCGGCTGCATAATGCCCAGCTCGGTGGCAATGGCCGTAGCCGTAATTTTGTGGTCGCCCGTAATCATTACCGGCTTGATGCCGGCCGTGCGGCACAGCGCCACGGCGGGCTTTACCTCGGAGCGAGGCGGGTCAATCATGCCCACCATACCTATGAAAGTAAGCCCAGTCTCCACCGTATCGGGAGTAGCTTTTTCCGGCACGGTATCAATATTTTTAGAGGCCATTGCCAGCACGCGCAGCGCATTCTGCGCCATTTGCAGGTTATTGCTGCGGATTTCCTCCTTGTGCTTCTCGGTAATGGGAATTACGGCATCCTTCAGCATGATGTGGGTGCAGCGCGCCAGCAGCTCGTCTAGCCCGCCCTTGGTGCAAACCTCCAGCGTTTTCCCATTTTGGTGCACGGTGGTCATCAGCTTGCGCTCCGAGTCGAAGGGGATTTCGGCCACACGCTTGCGCTCCGTATCGAGGTCGTTCTTGTTGATGCCGTACTTCAGCCCCAGGTCAATGAGCGCCGTTTCGGTGGGGTCGCCGGCGGTTTTGTGCGCACCGTTTTCAAAGGAGAGTTTGGTGTCGTTGGCCAGCGCAGCCACCTCAATGAGCTGCCGCAGCTCGGCGGTACCCAGGCCCACCTCGGGCTGCAGCTCCAGCGTTTGCCCGTTGATAAAAACTTTGACAACCGTCATGCGGTTTTGGGTAAGCGTGCCGGTTTTATCGGAGCAGATGATGGTGGTGCTCCCCAGCGTTTCCACCGAGGGAAGGGTGCGCACTATGGCATTTTTCTTTACCAGGCGCTGTACTCCCACCGCCAGCACAATGGTTGATACCGCAGGCAGTCCTTCGGGAATGGCGGCAGCGGCGAGGCTCACGGCCATCATGAACATTTCCAGCAGCGGCTTACCGTTGAGCAGCCCCACTCCGAATATTACCACGCAGATACCCAACGCACCTATACCCAGGAATTTACCCAGCTGGTCGAGCTTCTGCTGCATGGGCGTTTTCATGTCGGGGACGGACTGTATGAGCGAGGCGATTTTTCCCACCTCGGTGTTCATGCCCGTGCCGATAACGATTCCCTTGCCGCGCCCGTAGGTAACGATGCTGGAGGAGAATCCGAGGTTGTCGCGGTCGCCCAGGGGAACATTTTCCTCCTGTATGGCGTCGGTGAACTTTTCCTCGGGAACCGATTCGCCGGTCAGCGCCGAGTCCTGCACCTTGAGGTTGATGGCCTCGGCCAGGCGCAGGTCGGCGGGGATGGCGTCGCCCGTATCGAGCAGCACCACGTCGCCGGGCACCAGCACCCTCGACTCTACCACCTGTACCCGTCCGTCGCGCAGCACCTTGCACTGCGGCACGGTCATCTTTTCGAGCGCCTCGAGCGACTGCTCGGCCTTGGCCTCCTGGGCCACGCCTATAATGGCGTTGATGATAACGATGGCCAGAATGATGATGGCATCGGTAAAGCCCTCGCCGTGCAGGTAGCCGATTACGCCCGAGATGGCCGCCGCCACCAGCAGCACGATAATCATGAAGCTCTTGAACTGCTCAAAAAATTTGACCAGCAGGCTCTTCTTTTTCTTTTTCTGGAACTCGTTGAAGCCGTACTTTTCCGTCCGGCTGCGGGCCTCCTCGGTGCTAAGCCCTTTGTCCAAAGAGGTGGACAACTCCTGCTCGACTTGGCTGACGCCGAGGTTGTAAAAAGGTTTCTGTGACATATCAAAAAATAGTATTTATACTTTAGTATCGTTAGAAAACAACGGAAACACCCATCTGCATTTCCCTTTATTTCAAACATATAGCATAGTAAGAAATATAATTATCAACGTTTGCGAGGAGATTCCTCACTTCGTTCGGAATGACGGTACAGAAGAAGAGGGAGAGGGAGGGACGTTGGGGGGGGCGCCCCCCACCACCCACCCACACCCACAAATTATATTACCACAAAACGAAACAAAAGGTGGAGGAAAAAGCAACAAGGGGGGAATAAATTTATTAATAAGAAAAAATTTTTTTAAAAAAGTGAGAACG